>JAYTTI010000155.1:0-4328 GCA_043745405.1 Ferruginibacter sp.
TTAAAGGATTACAAAAACGGCTTTGTTGTAATTAATGGTCACAATCTTGGAAGGTTTTGGGATAAAGGCCCACAGCACCGTTTGTATTGTCCGGCACCATGGTTAAAGAAGGGTGTTAATGAAGTGATTGTTTTTGACATGGAAGGCGAAAATATTCATGATATAAGAGGATATAAAACAAGTAATTGAAAAGTAAATTGCAGGTGTTAGTATCAAGCTATTAATAATAAATTAAATAATGGCGTTGCTGTGCCAATATATATCAACACCATTTCACAGGCCACACATGCTTCAGCTTTGCCTGTCACATGTAAGAAGTTACTCAATCAGAAAATATATTTATAAAACTGTCTTCAATTTAAATTACCTATTCTCAAATTGAAGACAGTTTCATTTAACGCAATAATCGGAATTCATTATTATCCAATATAAAGAATTTGTTACCAGGTGATTCTAACAGTGGTAAAAGACTTCCCTGAAAAATCAACGTCATAATAATTCAGGCCTACATTGCTCTGGTTCCATATTAAGCTATTATTTTCTGTTGCGCTTGTTCTGTAAATATTTATGGTACTGATATTGCCTCCAAAATATAACCTTACCCTGTTCTGTGCATCAGCATTCCAGTTAACTACATTTATATCAGCACGGTTTGGAGCGGTAAAGGCGCTCACATTATCTGCACCAAAATTTGTAATCCCACTTAGTGTTGTATTGATATAATTTTCATTTAAAAGGTTTGCAGCGAATTGCTGATAGACATAATAATTCTTCTTCCTTACTGCTGTTCCAGCCCAGGGCGTAAATAATAAGCCGCCAAAATTTGTTGTTGGGGCTCCCCATTCAAAATATAACCAACCTTTTGCACCACCTCTAAAGGCATCATGAAACTTATTTACTAAATCTAATGAAGCAGTAAGTTCATCTGGCGTGCTTCCCATTCCAAAGCCTGCATGCCACTCAGTCATATACAATCCTTTAGTACCTGTAGCTGTGGAAGCTGATGAAAAGTTAGCTGCCGAACTTCCTCCGTACTGATGTGTTGTAAAAAAATCAATATTGCCAGCCGCATTGAGAGATGGGACATACCCATTTGTATGAGTAACATCAATACAGTCTGGAGAGGCGAATTTAGGAACGGTTATGCCTACAGATGGTAATTTGGTTTTCAACCAACCTGCTGTATTAGCATATACATTTTGCGCTTGTGCTGCTGTAAATTCTGCTGATTCATAAGGAACTGCTGAAGATGGATAATCTGGTTCATTCATTAAACTTACATAGCTAACTGTTACTCCATTATCTTTTAAGTTTTTTAGATGAGCATAAATAAATTCTCCAAATTCTTTATAAGCATTGGCAACAGAAGTTTTTAAAGTGCCTCCATTGTTAACACTTCCATTGGTTTTTAAATATTTTGGCGGCGACAAAACAATGCCCCAAATTTTAATATTTGGATTAAGGGAGATTGCTTTTTTGGCGGCAGTAATTTGGTCAGTCAAATTACTATTTGCTGTAAAATTAAATTTTGTAAAATCAGTAACATCGGGATTAGTATTATCATTTACATCTTCAACCCCATCGGCACGAAGCACAATTTTAAAAACATTTATATTTAAATCAGTCCATAGCCAAGTCGCGGCAGTATTGAAATTAGCAAGGTTTACTAAATGACCACTGTAGAAGTAGCAGCCTGCGCCCATTAAGTCAATTTTTTGCTTTGGATTTCCAATGTCTACAGTGATACTTCCCCCGGTTTGAACTACCAACGGGCTAATACCTTTATTTGATTTATCCGTTGATATTTTAGTGTCAGTTATTTTTTTGCATGACACACTTGTAAGTAGCGACAATAGAATTACTGCTGTTTTTAATTTCAATGGCTGCATCGTTAGATATTTTAAAATGTGAAATCAAATTTAACAATACTGGTACTGGTTTAAAATGGAGTTACACACTATATTGATGGATAATATTATTACTCATTTTTGTTGTAAGAAAAAATGGGCCGTATTATAATCCATCCTTTCAGTAAAAAAGTTAATTATTATCTGTTAAATAAAAAATAGCTTACAGCATTAAAAAAACATAAATGAAATTATTACTGATTATTTTATTGGTTCCCTTTTACAGTGTTACAAAAATTAAAACTATTAGTAGAAGTAGTTCGCTCAAATTAAATAATAGCAGTTTAATGGTTAAGTATAAAAAATTTCCAAGCCCATTGGAAGACACATTTTATTTGAAGTCAGTTATTATGGAATTACAAAAAAAATGGCCAGCAAACAGGATGGTTAATTTTGTTTTTCATGGGCATAGTGTACCAGCAGGTTATTTTCAAACACCTGCTATCAATACATTTCAATCGTATCCCTTGCTGTCAGTTAAAAGAATTACAGATAGTTTTTCTACAGCGGAGATTAATTGTATACGAACAGCAATCGGCGGAGAAAATGCTGAGCAGGGAGCTAAACGATTGGATAGTACCGTGTTGAATCATCAGCCAGATGTATTATTTATTGACTATGCGCTTAACGACCGCAATATTGGTCTGGAAAGGTCGAAGGCTGCATGGCAGTATATGATTGAAAAAGCACTGGTAAAAAAGGTAAAAATAGTGTTGTTAACACCAACTCCAGACATGCAGGAAGATATCAAAAGTATTGAGGCGCCATTAGAAAAATATACCAACCAGATTCTTGCACTGGGTAAACAATATCATATCCCTGTAATTGACAGCTACCACATTTTTAAAAAATTGGTAATAGGTGGGAAAAATCTTAATGACTACATGGCACAATCCAATCATCCCAATGCCTTGGGGCACCAGTTGGTGGCCAATGAAATTTGTAAACTATTCGGTTTGAATTAATCGGTAAAAATTATGTTATGCCATCTTTGCTGCGTTGTTTTTTTTATTTTTTTATTTTGTTGTTGCTTTCATGTGGTAATAATAAAGTGAAAAATAGCAATACTGTTTTTACAAAATTAGATGCCGCAGCATCTGGTATTGATTTTAATAATATCATTCAAGAGAATGATTCCGTCAATCTTATCAATAATGAGTACGCATACATGGGCGGGGGTGTTGGCATTATTGATATTAATAATGATGGCCTGCAGGATATTTTTTTCTCTGCCAATCAGCAAAGCAGCAAACTGTATTTGAATGAAGGCAACAATCATTTTAAAGACATTACAACTATTGCCGGTGTATCAACCAAAAGCTGGTGTACTGGCGTAAGTGTTGTTGATATCAATAATGATGGGTACCAAGATATCTATGTATGTGTGTCTGGCGGTGTGCAGGGAAATAACAGAAAAAATTTATTATTCATCAATAATAAGAACTCCACATTTACAGAAAAGGCTGCTGAATATGGGTTGGCAGATATGGCTTATTCAACACAGGCAGTATTCCTCGACTTTGATAAGGATGGCGATTTGGATATGTACCTCGTAAATCATTTGCTGCATGGATCTAACCCAAACAATATTGCAAAAAAAGATTTGAGTGGCAACTCCATTTTGAACGACCATTTGTATTTGAATGAAGGCTTGAGTAAAAATTCAGGTCATCCTGTTTACAAAGATATTTCCGCACTTGCAGGCATCAAAGAAGATGGTTATGGATTGGGTGTGGTGGTAAGTGACTTTAATAACGATGGATGGCCCGATATTTATGTTGCCAATGATTATATCAGTAACGACCTGCTATGGATAAATAATAAAAACGGAACATTTACCAATGAAATCGCCGGTTCATTAAATCATCAAAGCTACAGCAGCATGGGTGTTGATGCTGCAGACATCAACAACGATGGCTTACCTGATATTGCTACGCTGGATATGCAGCCGGAATTTAATAAACGAAAGAAAGAAATGTTTTCTTTTTTATCTTATGAACGCTATGAAATGGAACGCAGGGAAGGCTATGAGCCGGAATTTATGCGGAATATGCTACAGCTAAATAATGGCAACCTTAAAATTGATGATAAAACTTTACCAAGGTTTAGTGAAATAGGGCAATTGGCAGGCATAAGTGAAACTGACTGGAGCTGGAGTGTGCTGATGGCAGACTTTGATAATGATGGCTGGAAAGACATGCACATCACTAACGGACTAGGGCGTGATCTAATTAACGCAGATTTTGTTTTATACCGGGCACAAGCACCCGAAGATGCGGCCTCAGGTGTAGCAGAAAGAAGAAAAAAACTGCAACAGGAACTGGTTTCATTAGGCAAGGTACAGTTGCAAAATTATTTGTATCATAATAACCACGATTATACTTTCACTAATCAAAATGATGTTTCAGGAATTGATGAGAT
>JAYTTI010000156.1:0-50850 GCA_043745405.1 Ferruginibacter sp.
CACTGGTACGACTGTGCCGAACAGGCAAAGCTGCCAGAAATAGAAAACCTCATCCGTATTATTGGAAGCAACGAAGAAAAAATAATGAACTATTTTAAAAAAGGAAAAACAAATGCAAAGGCAGAAGCAATGAACAGTAAAATACAAAGGTTCATCACCGCTAATTACGGTGTAAGGGATAAAGATTTTTTTATGTACAGGTTAGCATATTATTACTCTTAGCACTTCAAAAGATTAATTAGCCTCCGTTGATATAAATTATTCTATGCTCTCCTCTTCTTTTTAAAACAAATTTAGTTCCACAAAAATTATATTTATTTATTGCACATTGTTTATTTTTAAAGACTAATTTCAAATTACAATTGCATGTCATGATACAAAAAAAAATTATACTCTTATCCCTCTCTATTTTATTTACTGCAAGCCTTTTTGCACAGGACCCCTGGAATATTACCGCCGGTAAAATTGACCCTGCAAATTATTATGGTATTACAGTAGCCAATGGTATGATTGGTGTGGTGTCTTCGCCCGAACCCTTTAAAGTAAAAGACGTTGTATTGGCGGGTGCTTATGATTTGTACGGACGTGGAAGAGTGAATAATTTTTTAAAAAGTTTTAACCTGCTCAATATGTACCTGGAAGTGGATAGCAAACGTATTGGCAGTGCTGATGCAGCCAATATGAAACAGCTGTTAGATATGCGCCATGCCAATTTTACTACGGCTTTTAATTATGGCGATAAGGCTGATGTTAGTTATACTTATTATTCCTTGCGCCAGCTTCCTTTTACAGTTTTGATGGATGTTACTATTACGGCTAAAAAAGATATTACCATCACCAGCGCCAGCGTAATGGAGGCTCCTGATGCTTTAAAAGAAGTTCAGAATTATTATAATGAAATCGACAGGCCGCATGTAGTAATCAGCCTGCTTACTTCTACAGCGAAAAGCCCCACCGGAAAATTGTTGATGTGCGCTTCCAATACATTCTTATTTTCTGAAAAACATGGTGAAGAACCAAGGGTAATTCATGAAATGTGGGACAATAATATGCACCTGATGAAGTTTACCAAAAAAATAAAAGCGGGAGAAAGTTATCGTTTTTCTATTGCCGGTTCTTCTATTACTTCTGCACATCACGATGATCCGTTGAATGAAGCAGAACGTTTAACCATCATCGCCAAATTAGAAGGCAGGGAAAGGTTGATACAATTTCACAACAAGGCATGGGATGAAATCTGGAAAAGCGATATTACCATTGATGGTGATGCACAGGCACAGCAGGATATCCACAGCATGATGTATCATCTCTATTCTTTTGTACGGGAAGGAACCGCATTAAGCCCTTCGCCAATGGGCCTTAGCGGGCTTGGTTATAATGGCCATGTATTTTGGGATACAGAATTGTGGATGTACCCTTCCATATTGGTACTACATCCTGAAATGGCAAAAAGCCTTGTGGAGTATAGGTTTCAACGATTAGCGGCTGCCAAACAAAATGCTTTTAACCATGGATATAAGGGCGCTATGTTTCCATGGGAAAGCGCCGGCACAGGTGTAGAAGAAACGCCAGTTTGGGCGTTAAGCGGTCCGTTTGAACACCATATTACCGCCTGTGTGGGCATTGCTGCATGGAATTATTATTGTGTAACACAGGATAAGGATTGGCTGAGAGAAAAAGGGTACCCGATATTAAAAGAAACCGCCCTGTTTTGGGCAAGCCGTGTAGAAAGAAACGGCCCGGGTAAATATGATATTAAAAATGTGGTAGCTTCTGATGAGTGGGCCGAAAATATAGACAATGATGCTTTTACCAATGCTGCAGCAAAAGCAGTGTTGCAGGATGCTACAGAAGCCGCTGTGTTATTGGGCATAAAGCCAGATGCAGACTGGATGAATGTTGCCAATAATATCCCTGTTTTAAAAATGGCTGATGGTGTTACAAAAGAACATGCAACTTATGCAGGTGAAGGCATTAAACAGGGAGATGTAAATTTATTGGCGTATCCTTTAAAAGAAATAACAGATACCAAACAAATACGCAAGGACCTTGAGTATTATGAAAGCCGGGTACCTACTGAAGGTACTCCTGCTATGACACAGGCTGTTTTTACCTTATTATATTCCAGACTGGGCGATGGCACAAAAGCGTATCATTTTTTCCAGGACAGCTACTTGCCTAATTTGAACCCGCCGCTACGTGTAATTGCAGAAACCAAAGGAGGCACTAATCCTTATTTTGCAACTGGTGCAGGGGGAATTTTGCAGAGTGTGTTAATGGGTTTTGGCGGATTGGAAATTACTTCAAAAGGAATTGTACAAATTAAAACAGCGCTGCCCCCCAATTGGAAAAGTATTACTTTAACGGGTATTGGTGTTGATAAAAAGACTTTCATGAATAAATAATAAATGACGATAATGACCTTTCAATAAGGTATTATAAAAGCATGATACTACTGAAAATTTACAAAATAGGAGCTTACTTTTTATATACCTTAAAAAAATAATTTGGTCAAAATGCGCCACCAATGCTTATTTTCATTAATTTGCCCTACCAAAAATGCGCAAAATTGCTGCCATATCATTATTAATGCTGTTTGTATTTAATGCAATCGGGTACAAGTTATGGTTTACTATAGCCATGCAAAAAGCAGATAATAGGCTTGAAGCCTCCTTAAATAAAAACAATTATAATCAACAGGACCTTTTTACTTTAACCATCCCCATCAACCTTCCTTATCAAAATGTTGCCACTAATTTTGAAAGGGTAGATGGCGAAATAACGGTTAATGGCGAAACCTACAAATACGTACAACGCAAAGTAGAAAACGATACGTTGTTTTTACAATGTATCCGGCATTCAGAAAAAATTGACTTGCAACAACAGTCAAATGATTACTTTGGAAAAGTAAATGGTGTTGCCGGCAATAATGATACAAAAAAAATGCCCGGAAAAAATACTTCAATTGAAAAATTTTCCTTTTCAGATTTTACAAACGATATAGCCCTGTGGAAATGTGTTGCATATTTGCCCGTTGCTGCTGTTTATTCTGCCAAGCCCTTTATCAACAACAGTTCTACTCACTTACAACAACTGATTAAACCTCCGCAATCAGTTTAATTTTTTATCCCCGATAACAACCCATTTTACAGGTTGTTTGCTGTTTCTTTCTATACATAATTATTTACTAAAATGAAAAGACTTTTCGTATGTCTTTGCATGGCGGCATCATTGTATTCCTGTAAACCAAACATGGAATACAAGGCTTACCTGCATGACCCCCAGTTATTTTCCAACACTGTACATGAGTTAAACGGTGTGGTGATGGGAAATAATTTTCCCCCAATGATTGCGGCACGCAATTATACATACGGCGCTATTGCTGCTTATGAAATTATTGCAGCCGGTAATCCAAAAAAATACCAGTCGCTGGCAGGCCAGTTAAATAAGTTGAAGGAAGTTGCAAAACCAGCAGCAAATACACCCATTGATTTTGAGCTGGCTGCTTTACTGGCCTATATCAAAGTGGGTGAAGCGGTGACTTTTCCTGAGGGTAGCATGCAGTTGTACAAAGACAGTATTTTAACGCTTGCAAGAGACAAAGGACTGCCGGAAGGCATAGAAAAAGCATCACAGGCTTTTGCAGACAGCATGAGTGCAAGTATTATCGGCTGGAGCAAAAATGATAATTATGCCCAAACAAGAAGTGCTGAAAAATATACGGTAAAAGATTTGCCTGGCCGCTGGGTACCAACACCACCCATGTATGCACAGGCCGCAGAACCGCATTGGATGGAAATAAGGCCCATGGCTATTGACAGTGCTACTCAGTTTTTGCCGCCACCACCCACCCCTTTTAATATTACTGATAAAAAAAGTAAATATTACGAACAGGTAATGGCTGTAAAAAATGCTACCGACAGCTTAACCGACGAACAAAAACATATTGCAGAATTTTGGGACGACAATCCTTTTAAACTAAATGTATCAGGGCATGTAATGTTTGCCACTAAAAAGTTTTCACCCTCAGGCCACTGGATGAGTGTAATTGGTATTGCAGCTAAAACAGCTAAGTCTTCTTACGATGAAACCGTATTTGCTTATGCCAAAACTTCCATTGCCTTATTTGATGCTTTTATTCAATGCTGGCAGGTAAAGTATACTTACAATACTGTACGCCCTGAAACTGTAATCAACAAATACATCGATCCTAACTGGAGGCCTTATTTACAAACACCTGCTTTTCCGGAATATACCTGTGGCCATTCTACTATTTCATCAGCAGCGGCTGAGGTACTTACAGGTATCTATGGTGACAATTTCGCTTACACAGATAGTACCGAACTGGAGTTCGGCATAAAAAACCGCAGTTTTAAATCTTTCAGGGATGCCGCATTGGAAAATAATTTGGCCAGGTTTTATGGCGGCATCCATTTTCACCCCTCCTGTATTGTAAGTACAGAAGCAGGAAAAAAAATTGGTTATTATATTTCTAACAAATTAAAAATGAAAAAATAAAAATATGAAGCATTATTTAAAAATTCCGCTTATTACTTTGCTATTTTTAATAACAGCCCCATTATTAAGCAATGCACAAACAGATATGGATGCCATTATGATGGAGAAAAATCAGTTTTGTGTTGGGCCTTTGTACGGCTACAGCAGCTGGAAAAATTATTGGGAAGGAACATTGAAAAGAGAAAATCTAAACCTGGGCACGGTAAGCGCACAAACCTTTGCATTGATGGGTAATTATGGCATTACCGGAAAACTAAATGTGTTGTTCAATGCTCCTTACATACAAACAAAAGCTACTGCCGGAACCCTGCAGGGGATGCAGGGAATACAGGACTTGAGTTTGTTTGTAAAATGGATGCCCGTTGAAAAAAAATGGGGCCCAGGAACTTTTTCACTTTACACCATTGGCGGGGTAGCATTTCCGCTTACAAACTATGTAGCAGATTATCTTCCTTTAGCAATTGGGCTACACAGTACAACTGCTACTGCAAGGCTGATGCTCGATTACCAGGTTAATAAATTTTTTGTTACCGGTTCTGCATCATATGTTTTCAGAAGTAATATAACTATTGACAGAACAGCTTATTACACCGAGCAGTTACACCTGACTAATGAAGTAGAAATACCTGATGCCAGCAATTTTAACTTTCGCACCGGTTACAGAACCAACAAATTAATTGCCGAAGCAATCCTAAATATATGGTCAACACTTGGTGGTTATGACATTACAAGAAACAATATGCCTTTTCCATCTAACAATATGGATGCAACCACTCTTGGTGCCAATATAAAATATGTAATTACACCTAATCATAACCTGTCGGTTGTAGGCGGAGGCAATTGGACCGTTGCAGGACGAAATGTGGGTCAGGCAAATTCTTTTTACGGGTCAGTTTTTTACATCATTGACTTTTCACCAAAAACAAAATCAACTAACCAATCAGGTAAAACTAATTAATATGAACACTAAACAATTTATTTATAGATCTTTTACAGTAGCTGCAGTAGCTGGGATATTGGTAGCATGTAATAAAGATATTACCGGAAGAACAGATAATGCAGCTTCATTATTCCCTGCAAATATCGACATTAATGCAGGTGCATGGAAACCCGTATTGCTAAACGCTCCTACAGATATTGTTGTTGCTGCACCCATTGCTACCAACACACCTGAATATGTTGCCCAGATAAATGAAATTAAAAGTTTTCAGAACAACCTTACCAGTGAAGAAGAAAACCTGGTAGCTTACTGGGGAGCAGGTGCTGTATTGCGCTGGAATGAAATTTTAAGAGAGCTGGTTGCTAAACACAATCTGCCCCCTTATCAAAATGCTGATGGCACTTACCCTTTTCCCAGTGCTGCTAACCCGCTCGCATACCCGCTTTTTCCTTTTAGCAATCCACCTTATGCAGCAAGGGCCTATGCTTATGTAAGTGCAGCACAGTATGATGCATTGGTAAGTGCCTGGTATTATAAAAAATTATTTAACCGTGCCGCTCCCTATAAAGTTGATTCTACTTTAAAAGTACTGGTACCAAAATCAGACCTTCCCTCTTATCCATCTGAAGATGCAGTAGTAGAAGGTGCTACGGTTGAAATGTTTAAATTACTTTTTCCGGGGGACCAGGATTTTATTCAGCAAAAGGCTGAAGAACATAAACGGGCCCGTATTATTTCGGGCGCCAATGTGCGCAGCGATATTGAGGCAGGCGAAGCTTTAGGTAAAGCCGTGGCACAAAAATTTGTAACCCGTGCCCGTGGCGATAAAGCCGGTGCTGCAGCTGGCAACCAGGCAATGTGGACAAAATTAGAAAATGATTGTATAGCAAGAGGCGAAATTCCCTGGAAAAGCCTGGAGATACCGGCACGCCCGCCAATGTTACCTGCATTTGGAAAAGTAAAAACTTTTTTGTTTGATTCTGCAACAGCAGTATCACTTCGTGCCGGGCCACCACCTTCTACACATAGCCAGCAGATGGCAGATGAATTAGAAGAAATTAACCAGTTCACAAGAAATCCAACACGCGAAAATATAGCGATTGTTAATTTTTGGGCAGATGGCGTAGGTACCTATACACCACCAGGCCATTGGGATGCTATTGCTTCAGATGATTTTATTACAAAAAATTTCAGTGAAGTAAGATGGGCAAGGAATATGGCACTTTTAAATATGTCTTTAATGGATGCAGCTATTGTTTGCTGGGATACTAAATATGCTTATTTTAATTGCAGGCCGTCTCAATTAAATCCTGTTATTAAAACATTAACAGGTACTCCTAACTTTCCCGCATATATATCAGGCCACTCCACATTTAGTGGAGCGGCCGCAACAATATTAGGCCATATAATTCCTGAAAAGGCTGCAGCATATACATCCATGGCCCAGGAAGCTTCCGTCTCAAGAATGTATGGTGGAATTCACTACCGAAGCGATTGTGAAACGGGATTAACGGTTGGTAAAAATATTGGGAATTATGCAGTACAAAGAGCAATGACAGATGGTGCTGAGTAAAAAAATATTTTGGTCGTTTTGGTTTTATTATTGATAAGGCGTCGTAATTCTTTACGATACCAATTTTTTCTAATCAGATTTTTTCATAAAAGTATTTGAAAATTAAAATTATTAAAACAGCTATTATGTAGTATATTCTTTTTGAAAATCATTTCACTGGTAATACAAGTTGATGACAATTATTATTCAAGTAAATAACGGATAATTAAATACATCTCATTTTTGAATTGATCTAAAATTGATAATCATATAATATGAAAAAAATATTTTTCACAGGCTTTGCTGGTTTGTTATTATTTGAAATATTAAATGTGTATTTAATAATGCCCATGCCCGGCAGCCAAAAAATGAACAGTATCAATATTGCTTATTTTTTATACCGTTGGCGTTGGGTATTCAGGATTTTGTTTGGCGTAATGCTGGTGTTTGGATATTGGTCAGCAAACTGGAAAAGAAAATGGCTTCCCTTTGTATCACTAGCATTGGTGGGGGTAATAATTTATATGGTTAATTTTAATATGGCTGCTGATCATATGTTCTATCAGCCCCAAAAAGTTTTAATGGCTACTGCCGCTGCCAATAATGTAGACACCAATCGTTTGGTGATAGGGATAGTAAATAATGGAGAAGCCAAGGCATATCCTATACAATTTTTAGGATATCATCACCAGGTGAAAGATAGTATTGGCGGCAAAGCTGTAATTGTTACCTATTGCACAGTTTGCAGAACAGGGCGTGTTTATGAACCAACCGTAAATGGGTTCCCTGAAGAATTCAGGCTGGTAGGTATGGATCATTTTAATGCCATGTTTGAAGATGCCACTACAAAAAGCTGGTGGCGCCAGGTTACTGGGGAAGCTATTACCGGCAAATTAAAAGGGTCGCAAATGCCTGAATTTTTTAGCACACAAACCTCTCTATCCAAATGGTTACAGTTAAATCCAAATTCACTAATAATGCAGGCTGACCCTGCATTTATAAACCAATACGATACCAGTTTTAATTTTGAAAACGGTAAAAGCATAAGCGAACTTACGGGCACGGATAGCCTTTCTGGTAAAGACAAGTCATGGGTAATTGGCGTTAAAGCAGGTAAAGAAAGAAAATCATTTGATTGGAATCAATTAAAAAAAGAAAGAATCATTATTGACAAAATTGGCGACAAGCCAGTGATGGTTGTATTGGCCATTGATGATAAAAGTTTTTTTGCCTTTGAAAGACCTGGTGAAAATTCGTTTTTTAATTTAAGAAATGATACTATTTTTTTTGATGAAAAACATTACAAAATAAACGGAGAGGCAATAGATACAACTGTTTCTTTAAAGCCTTTACCTGCTTACCAGGAGTTTTTGCATAGCTGGAATACTTTTAATGCAGATACAGGTATTCATTGAATAGCTAAATGCAAAACTTTATATAAAACAGCATCCGTTAAGTTGTATGCTGTTTTTTTTTGGTAGATTTATAGTATGAAAAAATTGCTTGTGATTTACTTCGCTTGTCTGCCAATTCTCCTAAGGGCACAACAAACACTTACACCTGATATAATTTATGGAGACCTTTTTATTGAGATTCAAATGCAGCGCATTTTCCCGGATGGAAAAACTTTTGTGGATTGCATTCCCAAAAGGAAGGTAGCTGATATAATGTACGATTATGGCATGATGAAAGGCCCAAATTTTGATTTAAAGAAATTTGTAGCAGATAATTTTGAACTGCCGGTAAACCCTGCTACCAATTATACTTCTGATTCTAAAGAAGAACTATCAACCCATATCAAAAATTTGTGGCCGGTTTTAAAACGTAATCCAGATAAAAGTATAGAAGGCAGTTCCTTATTGCCTTTACCATACCCATACATTGTTCCGGGTGGGCGGTTTAGGGAAATTTATTATTGGGATAGTTATTTTACTATGCTTGGTTTAAAAGAAAGCAACGAATGGGAAATGATTGAAAACATGATGAACAATTTTGCCTACCTCATCAATACTTATGGACATATACCAAACGGCAACCGAAGTTATTATTTAAGCCGGAGCCAGCCACCGTATTTTGCTATGATGGTAAATCTTTTAGCCGAAAAAAAGGGTGCAGGCGTTTATACCACTTACCTGAAAGAATTACAAAAGGAATATGATTACTGGATGGATAAAACCGCTGCTACCAAACATGTAGTTGTTATGCCTGATGGAAGTATATTAAATCGTTTTTATGATATTGATATAAAACCAAGGCAGGAAAGTTATCGGGAAGATTATGAAATAGCAAAAAGCGAATCGAATGGTGCAGCAACAGCATTTGAGCAAAAAAGTAAAGATTTAAGAACTGGCGCGGAAAGTGGTTGGGATTTTAGCAGCCGCTGGTTTGCTGATGGTAAAAATATTAACTCTATAGAAACCTCCAATATTGTACCTGTTGATTTAAATGGCCTGCTTTACAATCTTGAACTAACATTGGCAAAGGCCTACAAACAAGCAAACAATATCGCAATTGCTGACCAATATAATACAGCCGCTGCAAAACGTAAAACAGCCGTGAATAAATATTGCTTTAACCCAAAAGAAAATTGGTATTATGATTATATTATTTCAGCTAAAAAACAAAATACCGAACAAACAATTGCTGGTATCAGTCCGATGCTTTTTAACATTGCCCCAAAACAAAAAGCTGCTGCAATTGCAGCTGTATTAAAGGATAGGTTTTTAAAAGATGGCGGAGTTGTTACCACATTAAAAACAACCGGCCAGCAATGGGATGCCCCAAACGGCTGGGCCCCGTTACAATGGATGGCCGTAAAAGGCCTGGAAAATTATGGACAAAAAAATATGGCTAAAGATATTGCCGGCAGGTGGGTAGCGCTTAATGAAAAAGTTTATAAGAATACAGGTAAGATGATGGAAAAATATAATGTGGCAAACGCTGCATTGGATGCAGGCGGAGGAGAATATACATCGCAGGATGGATTTGGCTGGACCAATGGCGTGTACCTTGCCATGAAAGCAAAATTATCGCAGTGGCAAAAAGAGGATATTGCATCACCCCAAACTAAATTAAAAACCAGTAAATTACAATAAACAAAAGCAGCATTCTACTGTTACTCAATGCCTTAATAGAAGCTTTCCAAAACGATTGAAAGGTTTTCCTTTATTGAATGTATATTTGGTAACAGGTATAATGATTTATCTGCCATTGACACTCTCATCAACCTAAACATCAAATTGAAAATTTTATTTTCAGGATACTTTTAGAAACATCTTTACTAATCAACATTTAATTATCAGCATCAATGTCTGATACTATTACACTTAAAAAAATTTCACAACTGCTGAATATCAGTATCTCTACTGCTTCAAGGGCATTAAAAGACCATCCTGATATTTCAGATACCACCAAACAAAAGGTAAAAGAGCTGGCAGAAATGTTGGAGTACGAACCTAACCCCTTCGCTATTCAGTTAAGCACCAGCCATAGTAATATTTTTGGATTGATAGTACCGGAAGTAAGTAATTTATTTTATACCTCCTTTATAGATGCAGTAGAAGTTGAAAGCAGAAAAGTTGGGTATACCTTAATCATCCTAAAAACTGATGATAACCCGGAAATTGAGGCTACACATATAAAATATTGCAAAAAGCAACGGGTTGCAGGTTTATTTGCCTGTATTACACCCAATGCCTCCAACTTCGATTTATTTCATGGTCTAAACAAATCAAATATCCCTGTTATTTTTTTCGACAGGGTGCCGGATAATGACAATTGCAACAGGGTTTGTTTTGCAGACGAAACTGCAGCTACTATTGCAGCAGAGGCTATTCTTAAAAAAAACAAGAAAAAAGTTTTGGCTGTATTTGCAGAACCTAATATGTCAATAACCCAAAAAAGATTAAAAGCTTTTCAAAAAGTTTTTCAACAACATAAAAAAGCACCTAAGCTCAATATTTATCACACTAACCATTACGAAAATACCAAAGAAATTATAAAGCAACAGCTACAAAATGCTGATAGGCCAGACACTATTTTTTGTATGACTGACATTATTTTATTAAGTGCCATGAAAGCCATTCATGAACTAAAACTTTCAATACCCGGCGATATTGCGGTAATTACTATAAGCAACAGCAATTTCTTTCCAACCTTATACACTCCTGAAATTACTTATGTGGAAACCAGCGGTTATAAGTTAGGCGTGCTGGCATTATCGGCTATGATGACCTGTGTAAAAGAAGATGCACCCTACCAGGAATTATATGTAGATTCTTATCTTGTAGAAGGCCAATCTTTATAACATTTTTTTATTTTCTCCCCAATTATTAAATGCCCACATCAAACGTTTGCAAACAAGCCTGGAAACAGTTCCTGAAATTGTATAATTAACTTACTTTTACTATTTCCACTAAACGTTGCCTGCAAATGCTTTTATCAAAACCACGGCTTAGTTTTCAGCAAATTATTAATATGAATGTCGGTTTTTTTGGCATTCAATATAGCTTTGGTTTACAACAAAGCGCCGTAAACCCCATCTACGATTTTTTAGGTGCAAGGCCCGATGAAATTCCGTGGCTAAACCTCGCCGGGCCGCTTACAGGATTAATAATACAGCCCATTATTGGTGCATTAAGCGATAAAACCTGGCATCCAAGATGGGGTAGGCGCACACCCTATTTTTTTATTGGTGCAACAATCTGTAGTATTGCGCTGTTTCTTTTTCCATTCAGCAGTACTTTATGGATGGCTGCTGGTTTGCTGTGGGTTTTAGATGCAGGCAACAATACCGCCATGGAACCCTATAGGGCTTTTATTGCTGATAAATTAGATGCAACACAACAGCCAACAGGCTTTCAGGCACAAAGTTTTTTTACAGGCTTTGGTCAAACTTTGGCGAATGTTTCTTTATTTATTTTCCCCATGATATTTATTGGTAAAACAGGCAAGCTGCCCACATGGGTTTTTGCATCGTTCTTTTTAGGGGCTGTTTGTTCTATCGGCTCAGTTTTATGGAGCATTAAAACAACGCCTGAAATACCACCCACAGAAGATGAAATGGCTGATTTAAAAGCAAAAAATAAAGGAATGCCTTCGCCGGTTATCCAGTTTTTTTTATCGATACTTACTACCATCATAGCCTACATCGTAATTATTGTATTGATAATTCCTTCTATTTTTTCAAAAGGGTTATTCAGAAAAGTATTGAATTATGCAGGCAACCATCCAACGCTTAAAATTTTATTTGCACAGAATATTGAAATAATTGATGCCATCTTAAGTATGCCAAAAGTAATGTGGCAACTGGCGCTGGTTTATTTATTTCAATGGTATGCATTGTTTTGTTATTGGCAAAATTCATCCAAAAGTGTAGCACTCTCTGTGTGGAAAACAACACCTCAAAAAAATGGGGAGTTATATGAAAAAGCTGTTGGCTGGACTGGTTTGGTAAATGGCTGGTACAATATTGTAACTTTTTTATGTGCTTTTGGTTTAGTGTGGTTTGCAAAAAAATATTCTCCAAAAATGGTACATTTTGGATGTTTGGTTTTAGCAGGTATTGGCTTGCTGGCCTTTCCGCATATTGAAAATAAATATTTTCTCTTTCCCGCAATAACCGGCTTTGGTATTGGCTGGGCCAGCATTATGGGCATCCCTTACTTAATGGTAGTAAGTAAAATTCCAAAAGAAAGATATGGCGTTTATATGGGCATCATCAACATGATGATTGTAATACCCATGTTTATACAAACCACCACTTTTGGTTTTATTTTAAAACATTTTTTAAATAGTGATCCAGGAAATGCCATTTCATTTGCGGGTGTTTTTTTGTTGATTGCAGCATCGTTAACATTATTGATAAAAAGCGATAAACCAACTGGAGAAATCAGTTTGGGTGGAGGTGGTGGCCATTAGGCCATCTTCATTAAAAATGGTAATTAATATGAAAGTGTTTATTAATATCCCTACTGCAATAGTATTGATTGCATGCTTAAATTTTTCCTGCAATCCTGCTACTAAAAAAGTTGAAACTGTTTCTACAGTCAGTGATTCTTTCGATCGTAAATGGTGGAAAGAGGCCGTAGTTTATCAAATATACCCCCGCAGTTTTAAAGATAGTGATGGTGATGGCATGGGCGATTTAAAAGGGATTATTTCTAAACTGGATTACATAAAAAGCCTGGGCGTTGATGTGGTATGGCTAAACCCGATATATAGTTCTCCCAATGATGATAATGGTTATGATGTTAGTGATTATCGCGGTATAATGAAAGACTTTGGCACAATGGAAGATTTTGATGCATTGTTAAAAGGCATGCATCAACGGGGCATAAAGCTGGTAATGGATTTTGTTTTAAACCACAGCAGTGATGAACATGAATGGTTTAAACAAAGCCGCCAATCAAGAACCAGCCAGTACCGTGATTATTATCACTGGTGGAATAAAGAGAGAGGAACACCTTCACCACGATACAGCCTTTTTGATGTAAACCATGATGCCTGGAAATATGACACGCTTACAAACGCATACTACCTGCATTATTTTTCCAGAAAGCAACCCGACCTGAATTGGGAAAACACAAAGCTTCGCCAGGAAGTGTACGACATAATGAAATTTTGGGCCGATAAAGGAATCGATGGTTTCCGGCTGGATGCTTTTCAGTTCTCGGCAAAAGATACTACGTTCCCAAAATTTCCGGCAGGATATGAAAAAAACTTTATGTTGTATTATGCTATGGGGCCGCATATAAATGATTATTTAAAAGAGATGAACCAGCAAGTTTTTAGCAAGTATAATGTAATGACGGTAGCAGAGGGTGCCGGTAATTCATTTGCTGATGCACACAAACTTGTAGATACAGATCGTAAAGAGCTGGATATGGCTTATGCATTTGAAGGTGTGGATATTGCTAAACCTGAAGGGTATAGTTTATTACATTTTAAAGAAGTATTCAGCCGTTGGGATAGTGCTTTTGCAGAAAAAGGCTGGCTGGCAATTTTTCTTGCCAACCATGACCAAGCAAGATTGGTAAGCAGGTTTGGAAATGATAGTGCGGCATTGAGGGATATTTCTTCTAAAATGCTTACCACATTTATTCTTAGCATGCGTGGCACGCCATTTTGTTATTATGGTGATGAACTGGCAATGACAAATGCAGGACTTAATAAAATAGAAGACTTTAAAGATGTGCCAACTTTAAATGAATACAAATATCAAAAAAATACTGGCGGAGATATGCAAAAATTCATGGCACAAATTAAATTCAATAGTCGTGAAAATGGCCGCACTCCTATGCAGTGGGATAGTACTATCAACGCAGGTTTTTCTACCGGGAATCCATGGTTTAAAGCAAATCCCAATTATTTTTTTATTAACGTATCAAGTCAGGAAAAAGATCCTAACAGTTGCCTGAATTATTTTAGAAAAATGATACAAGTAAGAAAAGATAACCTTGCACTTGTTTACGGAAAATATTCATTGCTTGATAAAAATAATCCTGATGTGTATGCTTACATCCGCGAATTAAATGGTAAGCATTTTTTAGTGTTGTTGAATTTTAAAAATAAAAATTCAACAGTGCATACCGGTATTAATTTAAGTAAAGCAACCATTTTAATAAGTAATTATAATGAGGTTTCAGTAAGTGAAACATTGAAGCCATACGAAGCTGTTGTAATTGCATTACAATAGTGAGTAAACAAATGCCTCACAATCAAAACAACTATTAATTATATGAGCAAGATACTCTGCATTGGTGAAGCTTTGATAGATATGATTTGCACCGACAAGGGCAAACCATTATCGGCAGGAGAAAATTTTTTAAAAAAGCCAGGGGGTGCCCCTACCAACGTAGCTGCTGCTATTGCTGCATTGGGTGGTGAAGTAGAATTGGCTGCCAAGGTGGGTGTTGATCCTTTTGGTGACCACCTTGTTGCAGTGATGAAAAGTTTTGGTGTAAGTACCAAACACATGTTGCAGGATGAAAATCATTTTACCACTTTTGCATTTGTGTCGTTGATGGAAAATGGCGAGCGAGATTTTTATTTTAACCGTGGGGCTGACGGGCATTTGAATACAGGAGAAATAGATGCCATCAACATGGATGAATTTTCTATTGTTCATTTTGGATCGGCTACTGGCTTTTTGCCGGGGGACTTGCAGGGAGCATACACCAGCCTGCTGAAAAATTCATTGGATAAAAAATTATTCATCAGTTTTGATCCCAACTACCGCCATCTGCTGTTTCAAAACAATACGGCTTCTTTTATAAAACAATCCTGGAATTTTCTGGAGCACTGCCATTTTTTTAAAGTAAGCGACGAAGAAGCAATCATGCTTACCGGGGCAGCAACAGTGGAAGCCGCAGCAACAGCTTTTCTTCAAAAAACATCCGCTGTATTTGCTATTACACTTGGTAAAGACGGCACCATGCTTGGCCTTGGCGGTACAACCCATGTTATTCCAAGTATTGCTATAAAGCCTGTTGATACTACCGGCGCCGGTGATGCTTTTACAGGGGCCGTATTATACCAGCTTAGTAATTATAAAAAACAGGAAATGATCAACCTCGGATTAAAAGAATGGAAGCAGGTTATTTTAAATGCAAATAAAGCGGGTGCCAGAACCTGTGAGTACCTCGGCGCTATGGAGGCTTTTAAACATTTGACTTCTGATATATTTAATTAAATAAAAAAAATTACCGGGAATTAAGATATGTACGATTATTTATTACATCAAAAAATAAATGCAGCCTTATTAAAATTAAAAATTGGCAAGGATGAAGCAGATCTTTCTTTTTACAGCCGTTTAATAGCAAATACCTCTGTTATTAAATCATTGTATGATGAATTGTATCAGCACCATTCAAAAGCTGCCATACATTTTGATGGTTTAATCAATTGCCTTGCTACTACACATAAAAAAAGAAGGATAGCATTAAAAAAAAGAGATGCTGAGAAAGCTGAAAAAGGGCTTTGGTTTTTAAGCAATGAAATAACCGGGATGAGTTTGTATGTTGACAATTTTTGTGGCAACCTTACAAACCTTGGTGATAAACTGGGTTATTTTAAAAAATTAGGCGTAAATTTTTTGCACCTGATGCCTTTGTTTGAAAGTCCCGCCGGGGAAAGCGATGGTGGTTATGCCGTATCAGATTATAGAAAAGTAGATGCCCGTTTTGGAACCCTGGACAATTTAAAAATGGTACAGCAAAAGATGAGTGCAGCAGATATGTACCTCATGATAGACATTGTGCTTAACCATACTTCTCACCAGCATGAGTGGGCCATAAAAGCAAAACAGGGGGATAAAAATTACCAGGATTATTTCTATATGTATGATGACCGGTCGATACCAGATTCTTTTGAAAAGGACATGCCTGATATTTTTCCTGAGACAGCTCCCGGAAACTTTACCTATATACCGGAATGCAATAAATGGGTAATGACTGTTTTTCATAATTATCAGTGGGACCTTAATTTTGGTAACCCTGCAGTGATGGTAGAAATGCTCGACATCATCCTTTTTTATGCCAACCTTGGTATAGATGTACTACGCATAGATGCTCCTGCCTTTATCTGGAAACAGCAAGGAACCGCCTGCCAGAATTTGCCTAAGGCACATACCATTTTACGGTTATTAAAACAATGTGTACAGGTAGCTTCGCCGGGTATGGCATTGCTGGGCGAAGCCATTGTGGCACCAAAAGAAATAATGAATTATTTTGGCACCGGAAACTTTATAGCTAAAGAATGCGATTTTGCATACAATGCCACTCAAATGGCGTTGCAGTGGGATGCACTGGCTACCGGCGATACCCGTGTAATGCTGGCTGCACAGCATGAACTGCTAAAAAAACCTTATGGTACTTCATGGATAACCTATACACGTTGCCACGATGATATTGGTTTGGGCTATGATGATTATATGATTCAACAGGCTTCTTTTAATCCCTATCAGCACCGCAAATTTATAAAAGATTTTTATTCAGGCAATACGCCTGGCTCAACAGCAAGCGGTGCTCTTTTTTCCGTAAATCCAAAAACACAGGATGCAAGAATCAGCGGTACATTAGCTTCGTTATGTGGGCTTGAAAAAGCTATTACAAATAACAATGAAGAGGAGATAAATACTGCTATCAACAGGATAATTGTAATGCAGGCCTGCAGTTTTTTTATTGGTGGCTTACCAATGCTTTTTTATGGCGACGAGGTTGGCTATACAAATGATCATAGTTACTTATCTGATCCATCAAAAAATTATGATAACCGTTGGATGCACAGGCCGGTTATTGATTGGGCAAAAAATAATAATATTGATCTTGATGGCAGCATTGAACAACGGGTTTTTTCTGCAACTCAATTATTAAACAGTATTCGAAAAAAGTTACCCATGCTGGCAGATTGCAGTAACCTTACCTGGCTATCGCCCTATAATATCCATGTAGCTGGTTTTTTACGCCAACTGGATGATAAACGCCTGTATTGTTTTTTTAATTTTAAAAATGAAGTGGCTTATGTTGACTGGCAAACAGTAAAAGAAAAGGGAAATCCACCCACTTTATTATTTGATCATTGGCAGCAACAAGAATATCTAGTTGGCAGGGATAAGGAATACCTGGTTATAGAGCCTTATTCATTTTGTTTACTGGAAGCTTTATAAATTTTTGATACTACTAAGAAACTGTTTAAAATTGTTATTTAATTAATATGTTCCCGCAGATTGCGCAAATAAACGCACATTAAATACATTGTTTTGCTTGCCAATCTGCGTATCTCCCTGAAATCTGCAGGCTAAAACCTCAAATACAAAATCCGGGAAATCATTTTTAAACAGCTTCTACATAAACAAGAACCCGAAGATATTTTTATTTTACAAAATGATTAGTGGATTAATTTGGTTTTATTTGCCAAATATTTTATCTGCAGCTTTCTACAAAAATTTTTTTACATGAAAAAATGGATCGTAATTATTTGCTTATTTCTTCTTGTCATTGCCACCATTCTTTATTTTTTAATTCCAGCTAACAAAAATACTGGCTACCAGGCTATGGTTAATTGTACAGAAAGCGGTGCTTCCAGAAAAATAATCAATAAAGAAAATTGGCAATTGTGGTGGCCAGGGCAAAAAATAAATGACACACTTTATACTTATAAAAGCTGTACTTATAAAATTGATAAAATGCTGCTTAACGGCATACAAACAACCATCTTTAATAATAAAGATTCGGTAAAAGCAGTTTTACAGGTACTATTCTACGGAAATGATTCTACTCAATTTCAATGGGCCATTAATAATATTGAGTATTCGGCAAACCCAATAAAAAGATTTGAAAAGTATATTGAAGTAAAGATATTTAAGGAGAATGTAATTCTTTTATTGGGAGATATGAAAAAATATTTTGATAATCGCGAAAATATTTATGGGTTAAAGATCACCACACAAAAAGTGGCAGAGGCGTCTATGATATCTCTAAAGGATACATTTCAACAATACCCTTCTACACAAGAAATATATGGAATGATTGAATCAGTAAAAGGTTACATTCAAAAAAAAGGTGGTGAGGAGGCAGGTCATCCAATGCTTCATGTAGAAAAAGAAGGGCCAACTATTTTTGAAGTAATGGTGGCGGTACCAACAAAAAAAGATTTGCCATCAGAAAGCCATTTTGAAGTTAAGCACATGCATTTAGGATTTATACTAACGGCAGATGTTAAGGGTGGGGCTTACAGCGTTGTGAAAGGTGAAGAGGAACTAACAAATTATTTCAGGGATTATAAAAAAAATTCCCCTGCCATTTCTTTTCAATCTTTAGTTACGGACCGCTTAACAGAAACAGATTCCTCTAAATGGATTACCCGGTTGTATTACCCGGTTTTTCAATAGTGGATTCATTTACTTAAATTTTATAACCATTGTACTGTCGTTGTTTCTTGATAAAACGAATGCCTTTTGGTTGTTGAGTTGTATTGGCTTTATATGCCTAACCTGGCCTTTTATTGCTGCTCCATTTACTGCTTCAGCAGTAAACCTGCCCCGTCCTTTATTAATCAATATTGTTCCAAAATCGGCATCCTGCCTCCCTAATTCAATGTTATTATCATAATAATTTCCCACAATCAATATATCCGGCAGGGCATCGTTATTGGCATTTATAACTACCGCATCTTTTAGAGAACTTAGTTGTGCTTCAAATGGTAAAGCCATAGTTTCAAATTGCATACCGCCTTTATTCATCAATACTGCATTTGAAAAAAAGTTGGCAGTTAATTTATCGGAGCCATCAATTTTATCCGCACCAAAAAGAGAATTGAGTGATGATTTTGCAAAATCTTCTGCATATAAAAATTTCTTCTTTAAAAAAGGCATTTGTTTCTCCAGTTCCTGTTTGGTTGCAAAAGGGATTTCTTTACCATCAACAAAATAAGTAAGTACCTGTTCCTTTTTTCCATTGTCATCAAAATCATTATAATACAGAATAACCGGTTCTTTTTCTGAAGCTTTCAATCGGCTGTTTAAGCCAAAGTTGCCCGCAATTAAATCTATATTACCATCGTTGTCAAGATCACAGGGTAATATAAAATTCCACCATCCTTTTTTATCACTAATAACTTTTCTTAAAAATCCGCTTTTATTATTGATATATGCATCAATACCACCCCATTCATAACAAAGAACCAAATCTTTATCACCATCCTTGTCAATGTCAAACCATTGTGCACAAGTTACCATACCTGGTTGTAATAAATCAATTGCATACTTTGCTGTTACATCTGTAAACTTTCCTGTACCATCATTTTGCAATAAGAATGATCGGGGCATTTTGCCATAGTTCCAGGGCTCGGCCCTGCCGCCAATAAATAAGTCTATAAAGCCATCGCCATTAAAATCATAAGGCGCTACCGTACTTTGTGTGGTATAAATATTTGTAAAGGCATCGGTTTTTTTTGCAAGGTTTCCTTTGCCGTCATTAAGGTATAACAAGGGTAGTAAGTGAGATTCTTTACCATAGTATTCATTACCTCCAGTTGCAATTACTAAATCAATATT
This sequence comes from Ferruginibacter sp., assembly GCA_043745405.1. Taxonomy (GTDB): domain Bacteria; phylum Bacteroidota; class Bacteroidia; order Chitinophagales; family Chitinophagaceae; genus Ferruginibacter. Next base: position 20,065 of record JAYTTI010000156.1, read on the forward strand.
ACCATCATTATTCACATCAGTCCAGGTTGCATCTACATTTTCCCACATGCTATCCTGCAACATTTCCAGTTGGGATGTTTTGATAAATTTTCCTTCTGATGTTTGAAGGAAAACGGCGTTATGATAGGTTTTCGATGCCCCAATAAAAACATCTTCTAACCCGTCATGATTGATATCGGCAATGGCTAATGCGGGTCCTTCTGTTGATACCATGTGAGGAAGAAGTTGTTCCCTGTTAAACTCATTAAAGGGATTTTCAATATGCCTGTAATTTAATCCAGTTGTTGAAGTAATATCTTCCAGCATAGCTGTTGAGGGTTTATAATAACCTGTGAGCGATGTGTAATTATATTTTGGCAGGTTGGATGTATATGAAAATGATAACCGTTGGTTAGCTTTTATTTCGATACCCTGGTAAGTATTATCTGGCCATATTAAAAATGCAGAATCGATTTTTGTTTTATCTAATCCTATATGAATCGGTTCCAGCATACTTGATTGAAAACCGTGTACTGGAGTATTTTCATAGGTTCGTATTCCGCCATTGGCGAATAAAACTATTTTAGCCCCAATGGCATTAATATTTTTTTCGGATCCCTTTAATTTTATGGTGGCATACGGTTTATCTTTTTTATCATTGGCTGTATTTTTATATACCAACACCGCGTCATTAATATTATTTACCACAATGTCAAGGTCGCCGTCATTATCAAGGTCTGCATACACAGCGCCGTTGGAAAAAGTGGATAGATTGTTTTCGATACTATCTGTTACATCCTTAAAAATTAAATCGCCGGTATTGGAGAAAAATTTATTGGGTATTTTAATTTCAGGAAATTTATTAAGCAAACTCATATCCTTATCAACCATACCATTATCCATCAGCTTTTGTTGTACCTCATCGCTTGAAACAAAATTGATATAATCAATGTCATTCATTCTTTTGGGGATGCCGTTAGAAATAAAAAGATCTTTACTTCCGTCATTATCAAAGTCCATCCAAAGCGATGCCCAGCTCCAGTCGGTGGCATATACTCCCGAATACTGCGCTACTTCACTAAACATTCCATTACGCCTGTTCAGTTGTAAATTGTTACGGGCATACTGGTAATTATATCCAAACAAAATTTTTTGTTGAAAAATGTTATAATCGTCTTCCGCTAATGAGCGGCGAAGGATATAAGGATCGTATGGAAGCATATCCATGGAGATTATTTCTGGATAAGCATCGTTATTTACATCTGCAACATCAACCCCCATACTAAACTGGCTCGTATGCATCAGCCTTTTATTATTTTCTTCACTGAATGTTCCGTTTTTCTGATTAATGTAGAGGTAATCATTTTCATGAAAATCATTTCCTACATAAAAATCCGGCCAGCCATCCAGGTTAATATCAGCAACAGCTACACCAAGCCCATAGCCAATTTTACTTCCATTAATACCAGATTGCCTGGTAACATCAGTAAAAAATATGGATGCTTTTCCCGAAGCATCATTCTTAATATCATTCCTGTAAAGTTTCTGGCCTGCCAGGGAATCGAACGTATTTAAAAACCTATCTCTTGGGGCGTAATTGCCATCATGATTTACAGAATGATTTAGTAAAAACATATCCAGGTCACCATCTCCATCGTAATCAAAAAAAACTGCCTGCGTACTAAACCCTGTAAAGTCTAATCCATATTCTTTTGCTTCGTCTTTATAAAAAGGTACTCCCTGTTTATTAATTCCCTTACAAATAAGTAATTGATTTTTGCTGTTTAATGTTTTGTAATGGCCTACTTTACAAATATAAATATCCAATAGGCCATCATTGTTAATGTCAATTACAGATACGCCGGTACTCCATCCTTTATCCTGTGGTATGGCAGCAGCTACTGTAACATCCTCAAATTTTAGTGACCCTTTGTTTAAAAATAATTTATTCTCACCCTGGTTTGCTGTAAAAAAAAGATCAACCAATCCATCATTATTAAAATCTCCGGCACCTACTCCGGCACCGTTATAGTAGTACATATAACTAAACAGGTTAAACTTAGGAGTGGGTTTAAGCCGATTGATAAAATTAAGATGAGTGTGACTGCTATCAAGTGTTGCAAATAACGGTGATTGTATTTTTCCCTTTTGTTTACAGGCAAAAAAAAGCATTGATACCAGCAATATAAAAAGGCTATATTTTACAAAACGGTTAAATACTTTATTTTGAATCCTCATAAATACTTTTTGCTGTTCTGAACAACTTTTTCTCCTAATTCTTTTTATCTAATAATTTGTTTATCTTATTCACTATCTCTTTATGGTTTTATTTTATACATTACCGGAAATTCATTATTTTCCAGGAAGATGATACAATCTTGTTTTTTGTATTTTAAAGAAATAATATCCCTTGTTTGACCATTCAAATCTAAACCTGTTTTTGAATTGGGCATTTCAAAAAAGTTGCCTTTTTTATCATTTAGTAATACGTGCCCATAACTTGCATCAAGCCTGCAGAATTGTGGTATTAAATCAAAAAAGTTTCCGGCAGCAATAATATCCATGTAACCATCTTTATTTATATCTATTGCCTTTATGGAATTTACAGATGATAGTTGAATTTCGAGGGGAAGTTTTTTGATACTAAAATGCCCCTTACCGTCATTATATGCTATACAGGATGATGAATAATTTACCTGCTTAACTTTTGCCTTTTCAATATCCTTACCAAAAAGTTGCTGAACTGTTTTAGTTGCGTATTCGTGATGTTTTAAATTGAGCTTTTTTAGTGAGGGAATCTGGTCTGTAATTTCCCTTTTTGTAAAAACCGGTACATCTCTTCCCTGATCAGTTTTGGTAAATATTTTATCAATTATTCCATTTTGATCAAAATCACTCATCCAAAGTTTAATGGGATTGATACTATCGGGTTTTAAATAAAAATTCTCTCCGATATTTCCTAAAATTAAATCCTGATCGCCATCATTATCTATATCTGTTACCTCCATTGACTGCCACCAGCCAAATAAATTTTCAAGGCCTGTTTTTATTTCTACAAAACTTTTGCCTGTAAATGAAAAAACATGAGGATACATCCAGTCTCCGGTAACAATCAAATCCTTTTTCTTGTCTCCATTTACATCGGCATATCCCGCAGCTGTGACCATACCGATTGAGCTTAACGATTGCCCAACCAACGCCGTTACATCCTTAAAGTTTCCCTTTCCATCATTATGCAATATAAAACTATGCGGGTCTTCACCATAACTTTGTGGAACACTTCTGCTGCCAATAAACAAATCAAGGTTACCATCACCATCATAATCCATTGCAACAGCAGCACCGCAGTTAGTGTTGATAATTGGCAGTGCCCCACGTTTTAAAGTAAAATTTCCTTTGCCATCATTTAAATAAATTTGATTGAGGTAACTACCTGAAGTAGCTGAAGCGAAGTTACCTCCTCCTCCTGTAAAAAGATCGGCATCGCCATCGTTATCGCAATCAAAAAAGAAGGCCACCGTTACATCATCAAACGAATATGTCTTAAAATCCGGAACATCTTTTTTGATAAACCCATTTGCCGTTTGCAGGTATAATTGCCCAGGCTGACCCTTTGCCCCGCCAATATAAACATCTTGTAATCCATCGCCATTTACATCAGCTGTAGCCCCTTTTGGACCTTGCCGACTAAGCATAAATGGGATATTTCTTTCCAGATAAAAATCTACATAATCATCTTCTACATGTTTATCAAAACCATAATTGAGTTTCGCAAATATTGGTGCTACGCTTGTATGTGACAGGGTTCTCGATTTTACAGAATCAGGGGAATAATTTATTACATTCAATTTATTAAGAAGGGGTTTGTAAATTAAAGTGGTTGTTCTGTCGGGCCATGTAACTGTCATGGAATCAATTCCCATTTTTCCTAAGCCTATTGTTTGTTTGTAATCTACAGAAGATTGAAAACCCCTGCTTGGAATTATTTGCCGGTTGATAATTTGGTTGCCCTGGTATATTTTTATAGTACTGCCAATGGCGAATAAATTAGGCGATTTATAATTTAGTGATATGGCTATATAATTATTTGCATTGTACTCCCTGCTGTTATTGCGGTAAACAAAAGCTTTCTGGTTTACATTGTTTACTATTAAATCCAAATCACCGTCATTATCTAAATCCGCATAGGCAGCTCCATTGGAAAAAGAAGGTGTTGTAAAACCCCACTCTTTACCAGCATCCTTAAAGCGTAAACCGCCCATATTTTTAAAAGCAACGTTGGGTATTGGGTTGGACGGCATTTTGCTGCTTACCGTATTTATCTCTTCTTTTTTACCCGTAATTACCATTTGCTGTATAACATCATTGGCAAAAAAATCTATAAAGTCCTGGTCGGTTACATCGCGGTAAATGCCATTACTAACATATATATCTATTTGCCCATCATTATCGGCATCAAACATAAGGGCACCCCAACTCCAGTCGCTTGCAGCTACACCACTGTAAAAAGCCGTTTCAATAAATTTGCCGTTGGCATTATTTACCTGTAAGGCATTTTGTGTAAACTGGTTATAAAAACCCTGGTTTTGTTTTAGCTTAAATACATCATAATTTTCAAATGATGTATTTGCCTTTAGGCGATAATCATCGCCTGGCAGCATATCTGTGGTAAATATATCCGGGTAGCCATCATTATTTATATCCTGTATATCAGCACCCATTGAAGAAAGGCTTGTGTGTTGTACACGTTGTTCCAGTTCATCTTTAAACGTTCCGTTTTGTTGATTAATATATAAATAATCTCTTTCGAAAAAATCGTTCGACACATAAATATCCGGGTAGCCATCTTCATTTATATCCCCAACAGTAACCCCAAGGCCAAGGCTGATAAGGCTGCCATGAATGCCGGCCTTTTTTGTAACTTCTGTAAAATGGCCATTATCATTTCTGTACAAATGATCGCCCCCTCCTTTTAGAAAATCGGCAACAGGCGATTTTTCCAAAGGCAAATCACGCATGTTGGCATAGTTTAACGTATTCACCGGGATGGGGCTATTGTTTACCATAAAGCAATCCAGGTCTCCATCTAAATCATAATCAAAAAAAGATGCCTGTGTGGTGTAGCCATTATTATCCAAACCATATTTTGCAGCGGCTTCTGTAAACGTCAGGTCATGGTTATTTATAAAAAGTTGATTTTTTTTTAACGCAGTATCAAACATATTTCCAGCATTGCAAACATATATATCCAGCCAGCCATCAGCATTTATATCAACAAAAACTACACCGGTACTCCATTGTTTTTTATCTGTAAAACCAGCTTTTACGGAGATATCTTCAAATTGAAAATTCCCTTTATTTAAATATAATTTATTGGCACCCTGATTAGCTGTAAAAAAAACATCAGCCAACCCATCGTTATTAAGGTCTCCGGTTGCAACACCACCTCCATTGTAGAAATTCCGGTAGTTGAAAACATTTAATTTCTTTGTTTCGCTAATCTTGTTTTCAAACTGTATGGCGCTGTTTTTAATTAAGGTGAATAAAGGTTTTTCTTCTTTTTTTTGACTGCAGGAATAAAATATAAGGGCAGGTAATAGTATAGAAAGCCTCAATAAATTCATACGTAAAAATAAAAAAAGGCCATTAATAAAATGGCCTTTAAAAATATAAAATATGTTAATTAGTATCCAACGTTCTGGTGAAGGTTAGGATTTGAAGAAAGTGAAATATTAGGAATTGGGTAAACGCACCTTGTCCCAGCAGAAGCACTTGGCCTTTCACCAACAGGGGCATTAAATACACCAAAACGTATCATATCGTTTCTTCTCCATCCTTCCAAATACAATTCCCTTCCTCTTTCTGCTAGTAATATAGTCGGGTCAACAGAAGTTAATAGTGTTGCATTTCGTTTTGCACGGATACCGTTTACAATAGCCAATGGGGTTTCCGATGCATCGGTTCCACTTCTTAAAATAGCTTCAGCCTTCATTAAACGCACATCAGAAAAACGGAAGAATACATAATCATTTTTGCTTCCCCAGCCACCACCGTTCATCTCTGCTGGATCTAATGGGTATTTGTTGGTTCTGATACCTTTTGTTTCTGTAGAAAAGAACAGGCTTACATCTTTCGTAAAGATCAGTGGATTACCGCTCCTGTCTTTTAATGGACCTACTGGGTTTCCAATTTTTTTATCTTTTGGACCATATTGCTGACCTTGTAAAAAACCTGCTCCTCGTCCAACTAATGTTGTATAACCAGGTATATCTGCAGATTTACGCACATCACCATCTTCAAAACTTTCATAAAATTGGGCTAAAGTGGTAAAGCCATTCCATCCATCTGGCGGCATAGAATAGTGATTGCCCATACAACTCGCCCAAACCACATTAATACCACCGCCATTTGTACGCACAAAAATATTCTCTGTAGAAGTGCTACCATTTTTCCAGGTAAAATTGTCCCAGTAATTAGTAGCAACAGATAAATCAGTATTAAGCGCTATAGCATTACAAAGGCCGATAACTTTATTCATATCGGCAGCGGCAAAAGTATAAGGGCCAGCCGGTGTATTAGGATCCTGTTTGTAAACAGCTTTATTTAAATAGCATTTAGCCAATAAGAATTGCGCCGCCTCTTTGGTAGCTTTATCTCTTGTTGCATGGGTATATGCAGGCAAAAGCGGAATAACTGCTTCCAGTTCCCCAATAACATAGTCAATTGCCTCAGCACGGGTATACACATCAGGCAAATCTGCAATTGCAGCTGTTGCTGGTCTATGCTGTAACTGCCCATATAAATCAACTACCATATAAGAGAAATAAGCCCTTAAAAATTTAGCGGCTGCTTTATCCTCTGCAGAAGCAGTAGTAGATTCTGCTAATAAAGTTGTTTGGTATAATGCTCCGTTTAGTCCATTCCAGGTATCATAAACCTGGTTATGCGCACCATCCCATGTATGCAAATGCAACTTGCGCCAGGTTCCAAAATCATCCCAGTCTGTACCCCTTGTCGGGCCCATTAATTCATCAGTAGAATGTTCTTCCATGGCATAGGAATTACCCACGCCCAATAGTTGATTCAATTGCTCATACACTTTTCCAATAGAGGAAGCCGCGGGAGCGCCACCTGCATCAATTGGAGCAATTGATTGAGCACCCTGTAATTTTGGTTCAAGTTTAGTACAAGAAAACCCCATAAGCGTTGCCGTAAAAAGCAACACAAGAGTAAATTGATTTAACATTATTTTTTTCATATCTCTATATTTTTTTTAGATTAAAAACCAAGATTAAGGCCGACACTTACAGTTCTTGCTTTTGGATAACCAGCATAATCAAAACCGCGGGATGGAACTCCATTGATTGGGTGACTCACATTCACTTCCGGATCTAACCCTGAATAATTGGTAAACAACGCTAAATTTTGTCCCCCAATTGTCATCGACAAAGTTTTTATGTATTTATTGGTTATATTAAAGTTATAAGAAATCTGTGCATTGGACAATCTAAGGAAATCACCTTTTTCCAAAAATCTTGAAGAAACACTTCCCGGGTTAATGGGGCTTTCTCCATTGTTAGCCACTTCATAAGTTACATTATGCGCTGTTTTAACAGCTCCCGCAAGAAACAGGGCGTTGGCGGTATTATTGTATACATAAAACCCTGTGGCCCCGTTAATGAAGATGTTTGCATTCCATCTTCCTAAACTAAAGCTATTGGTTAAACCAGCTGTAAATGTAGGCAATGCGCCTCCCAGCAACTGATCTTTTGTTCCATTAGAATACCTGGCATACCCATTACCATCAAAACCTTGAAATACAGGCATTTTCCAGGTAAATAAAGGATACCCGTTGGTAAATGTTTGTGCATAAGCGCCGGATAAACCCTGGCCATTTACAATACCTGTATTAACTGCTACATCGAACCCTTGCATTTCATTATGATAGAATGTCATATTATAACTAATATCCCAATTAAACTTGGTTGTTTTAATAGCCTGGTAATTAAAGCTAAATTCCAAACCCTTGTTAATAACAGATCCTGGTAAATTAGAAAAATAGTTGCTGGATGCACTGAAACCACCCGGAACAGGTCCATAATAAAGAAGATCTTTTCTGGTTGTATAAAAGTAATCGATGGTACCACTTAGACGGTTGCCTTTTAAGGCAAAATCAATTCCTGCACCTGTAGTGGTTGCAGTCTCCCATCTTAAATTATTATTACCCTGGTGATCTAAATTTGTTCCAGTTGTACTTCCGTCAATTTTTGTAAAATAAGTAGTTTGAACATTTAGTGCATCATATGCCCCTAAACCGTCTTGGCTTCCTAAAATACCCCAGTTGGCCCTAAGGCTTAGGTCACTGAACACATTACCCAAGGATTTTGAGGCAAAATCTTCGCTCATTATTTTCCATTTTGCAGCAAAGGCCGGAAAAGTACCATACTTGTTATTGGTACCGAATTTAGAAGATCCATCAATTCTTACTGTTGCGGTTAACAGGTATTTATTGTTTAGGGTATAGTTTACCCTGCCGAAATAAGACTGTAGTTCTTCTTTACTATAAAAAGGAATATAGGCTGCATTATGATTTACAAAATTATTCATATCCTTTATAAATACATCTTGTGGCGTAACCACAGGGGTGGTAAGCCCCCAACCTACTTTAGCTGATCCACCATATTGGGTACCTTGGTAAGAATAGCCCAATACTGCATCTAAATCCTGCCCCTTGCCGAAAGATTTATCATACGTAAGTGTATTTTCAAACAGGTTTGACGTAACATCCTGATTCTGGTAAATAGCCCTGCCGTTATTTTGAATACCATTTTTATAATCTACTCCAAAAACATTAGTTGTACCCCCGAATGTACCCGATAGAAGCCTTGGATCTGAAAAAGACTTTCTAAGGCTTTGCGAATTATCATAACCAAAGGTTGCTTTATAAGTAAGCCCTTTTATGATTTCGTAACTGGCACTAAGGTTCATTAAATAACGGTTAACATTATCGTTATCGGTAAAATAGTTTAACATTTCAACAGGGTTCCTGTTACCGTCATTCCTATCAAAATAATAACCGTCTTTATCAAATATCGGATTAGTTGGATTATATGATATTGCCGCTCCAATTAAACTTCCCTGGTAACCTGCATTGGTTGAATTGGGTGCATAGGCATTTTTTACATTACCATAAGTCAGCGAAGCTTCTAACTTCAACTTATCATTAAGCAGCTTTTGAGATAAGTTTGCTTTAAATGTTAACCTTTCCAGACCGCTGGTTTTTACAATACCTTTTTGATTATCATAAGAGCCGCTTAAGCGTACTGAAGTTCCTTTATTTACAATACCCCATCCAAGGTTATAATTTTGAGCAAACCCTGTTTGAAAAATTTCATCCTGCCAATTTGTTGATGCACCATTATCTACATTGGTAACAGCAAGAGCCGCAGCTTCTTCACTTGCACCCGAAGCAATATTTGCAGCTTTAACTGTTGCTAAAAAGTCAGATGGTTTTAGCAAGTCGTACCTTGATGCTGGTTTAGACCAACCGAAATTACTATTAAAAGTAAGTGCACCTCTTTTACTTCTTCCACTTTTGGTAGTAACAAGAATAACCCCATTTGCACCGCGTGATCCATAAATAGCTGCTGAAGAGGCATCTTTTAATATCGTCATGCTTTCAATATCATTGGGGTTTAAAAAGGCCAGGGGATTCGTCGGTGTTTGGTCTCCCTCTACACCACTACCACCATTACCAGATGTACCACCACTAAATAAAGGTACCCCGTCAACTACATACAATGGTGTATTATTACCCCTAATTGAAGAGGATCCCCTGATATTAATAGTAGATGCAGATCCGGGCTGGCCATCTCCAGGTATAACTGTAACACCAGGTGTTCGACCTGCTATAAGCTGGTCGGGAGTTGCAATAACTCCTTTATTAAAATCTTTTGTGGATATTGCAGCAACCGAACCAGTTAAGTCTTTAATTTTCCTGGTACCATAACCAACTACTACCACTTCATTTAAACTGGTATTAGCAGTAGTTAGTGTAACAGATAAATCACTTTTACCAGTAACATTTTCTTCACGCTTCAAAAAACCTGCACCAGTAAGTACAATTTTTTTAAATCCATCACTTGAAGATAATTTGTAAGTTCCGTCGGCAGCAGTAGCAGTACCAACTTTTTTACCTGATGTGGTTTCTCCTATTACAGATATACCGGCAATAGGAGAACCATCTTTTGAGTCTGTTACTTTACCAGTAACCTCTTTGTTTTGGGCAAAAGCCACGGTGGAAAACAAGGCAAGGCATAAGCAGAGCATGCCTTTTGCAAGTTTTTTTACATTCATAATCAGTCGTTTAATTTTGGTTTTATAAATTGACTATCAAAAAGAAACGCATTTTACCAGGTAATTGTTGATGATTGTTGTGTAGAAGCAACCATAAAAGCAAAGCAATTGTTCATACAGCAATATCATGGCGATAGCGAATCGTTTATTAAAATTAGAGTTTTGAGTTAACAAGTAGCAATTAGTTTATATTTTTAACACATGCAACCGTTTGCGGAAATGTTTGCAGAGGATAAAATAATACCGATTTGTGAAAAAAACCATCATTTTTTGTTTTAGACTGCCTATTTAGCTGAAGTCAAAAGAGTTGCTGGGGTTAATTAGGTAGGCTTAAATGCTTTTCAAGTAAGATGGATTTCCTAAAACTATTTTTTATTAAAAATACTAAAAAGCCTTAATACAAAAAAAGCCCTCATTATTTTATTAATGAAGGCATATCGGTGGGGGTTAGTAAGTAAATCAGATTAACAGTAAATTTTTGTTTCTGCCAAGGCGCTTGCCTTTTTTATAGTATTTAATTGGGTATAAATCCGGGTTCTGCACCAGTTTATTTATAAAGTTTTTTACAACTTGTAACATGGGAGTATTATTGTTTTTTATACCTGTATTTGCCATAGGATAGATTTTTACTTAAAATGTAACGATGCTTACAATATAATATTGTGCATAGTGTAACCAAAAATAAATGATGGCATAACGGATAATGTTACAGTTTTAAATATTAATGATTGAGTTATTGAAATAATAAATAAAGAAAGGGGCAAAGTATTTTTTTGAGAATTAAAATTTCATCAATCTATTTACAGCTTCTTCAAGAGTGGTTTCTTTTTTTACAAAACAAAACCTCAATACCTTATTGTCTTTTTCTTTATTATAAAATGAAGAGAGCGGTATAGTTGCTACTCCATATTGTTTGGTAAGCCTTATTGCCAGGTCTTTTTCATTTTCTTCACTTGCGCCAGCATAACTATATAATTGAAAATAACTTCCATAAGAGGGTAATGCTTTAAATTTTGTTTGCTCCATTAATAGCTGAAAATAATCTCTTTTTTGCTGAATAACCGCCCCCAATTGCAGGTATTGTTCTTTTTGGTTGATAAATTTTTCGAGTGCAAACTGCACGGGGCTATGGCAACTAAAACAATTAAACTGATGTACTTTTCTAAACTCTTTCATTAATGAAGCAGGTGCAACACAGTAACCCAACTTCCAGCCGGTACAATGATATGTTTTGCCAAAAGAAAAACAAACAAAACTTCTTTCCATTAAATCCGGATACCGCAAAATGCTTTCATGTTGCCTGTTATCAAATATTAAATGCTCATACACTTCGTCACTTAAAATAAAAATACCGGTATCTTTTACAATGCCCCGTAATTGTTCAATATCAAAACTGCTTAAAACACTACCCGTAGGGTTGTGTGGCGTGTTTAGCATGATCATTTTTGTTTTTGAAGAGATGCTTGCCCTCACCAATTCCCAATCAATGGTGTAATTGGGATGAGTAAGCGGTATTAAAACCGGCACTGCTCCATTAATGGTTATATTGGGAATATAGCTATCATATGCCGGTTCAAAAACAATCACCTCATCGCCCGGTTGTAAAACAGTAGTAAGTGCAGTGTAAATAGCATAAGTTCCGCCGGGTGTAATAGTTATTTCATCGGTTGCATTTATTACTGCAGCATACAGCATTTGCATTTTTTCTGCCAGTCTCTCCCTTAATGCTGGCAGGCCATTCATATGCACATATTGATTATTACCGACTTGCATGGCTTTATTAACCAATTCAACCAGTTGCGGATTCATTATAAAATCGGGAAAGCCCTGGCCAAGATTGATTGCTTTATACTCAGCAGCCAAAGCACTCATTACAGTAAAAATAGTAGTGCCTACATTTGGAAGTTTACTGTGTATGGAAAGATTTGACATTGAATTATTTTCAAATAATTTTATTTGCTGTTGGCAAAAAATACAATCTAATTTCAACACATAATTAAATCAATGAGCAGCATTTGCAATGCCTGACCCCATACAAATCATACAACATATTCATTAAAGAAATTTATCTCCTTTGTTCCTCTTTACTTCAGCTACATATTCTTTTATTTCCTGTTCTTTATCTTTTTTGCAAATTAATAATACATCAGGGGTATCCACTACAATAAAATCATCGAGACCTTGTAATAATACCAGTTTATTATTTTCGGCATGTACAATATTTTTTGTTGCATCTATAATGATTACATTATCACCTGTTACAGCATTTTCAAGATAATCCTTTTCAAGGTTGTCGTATGCGCTTGCCCAGGTACCCAAATCACTCCAGCCAAACGAAGAAGGGATTATATACACATTATCCGCTTTTTCCATCACCCCATAATCTATCGAAATATTTACGCATTGCGGATAGATACGCTCAATAGCTTCTGTTTCATTTTCTGTATAGAAATTCATTTTCTCTGCATCAAATACTTCATGCAATTCCGGCAAAAAAATTTCAAATGCCTTCACAATATTTTTTACCTGCCATACAAAAATGCCGGCATTCCATAAAAAATCCCCGCTTGATATAAATGTTTTTGCAAGTTCTTTATCGGGTTTTTCGGTAAAGGTTTTTACTTTAAAAACATTTTCACTTACTGACTGCTGCTCATATTGTATATAGCCATACCCAGTATTAGGGTGTGTAGGTTTTATACCCAGTGTAACCAATGCTTTTATATGAGCTGTAAAATTCAGCGCTTGCCGGCATGTTTTTTTAAACCCTTCGGGGTCAAGAATAATATGATCTGCCGGGGCGCAAATTAAATTGGCATTTGGGTTTAATTGATTCAGTTTATATGATATATAAGCAATACAGGGTGCTGTATTTTTTCGGGAAGGTTCGCATAAGATATTATCGGCATTTAAGTGAGGCAATTGTTCTGCAACAATGCTTTTATATTGAGTGGTGGTTACTACGTATATATTTTCCTTTGGTATAAATAAAGCAAACCGGTCGTAGGTTGATTGAATCAACGTTCTGCCGGTATCTAAAATATCTAAAAACTGTTTTGGAAAATTTGTTCTGCTCAAGGGCCAAAACCTGCTGCCAATACCCCCTGCCATTATTGCTACGTAATTATCTTTATGCATTATTTTTTTTATAGAGTAAACAAATATATTTATCGCAATTACATTATTTTTTTCTTTAAATAATCCCTTCCCTTACAAGGTCGTGCAGGTGAATGATTCCCGCATAAATATTATTTTCTATTACAATTAACTGGCTGATATTTTTTGCCTTCATTGTTTCCAATGCAACTACGGCCAATGAATCGACATCTACTATACAAGGATTATTAGACATAATATCTTTAGCCTTTAACAGGTTTATATCAGTAGTTTTTTCCAGCATGCGCCGTAAATCACCATCTGTTATAATTCCTGCAATAGTAGTATCATTTTCTATTACCGCAGTAGCACCTAAACGCTTTTTTGTCATTTCCAAAATCACCTGGCTGATAGTTGCATTCTTTAAAACAGCAGGTCGTTCGTTTTGAGATGCAAGATCAATAACCCTTAAATACAATTTTTTACCTAACATTCCTCCAGGATGAAATTTAGCAAAATCAGCAGTACCAAACCCTTTGATTTGCATCAGGCAAATTGCCAGGGCATCGCCCATAACCATTTGTGCAGTGGTACTTGTTGTGGGTGCCAGGTTATTGGGGCATGCTTCCTGGTCTACAGTAGTATTTAAAATAATGTCGCTTTGTATTGCTAAAAAAGATGAAACACTGCCGACAATAGCAATAATGGTATTGCCAAAATTTTTTATCAGTGTTACCAGCAATTTTATTTCGGGGCTTTCGCCGCTTTTGCTGATTATTATTATTACATCGTCTTTTTGTACCATTCCCAAATCGCCATGTATGGCATCGGCTGCGTGCATAAATAAAGCAGGGGTACCGGTACTATTAAAAGTGGCTACAATTTTTTGAGCTATAATGGCACTTTTTCCTATACCACTTACTACCAGCCTGCCTTTTGATGCTGCAATATTTTCCACTGCCTTTACAAAACTGTCACCTATAAAATCTTTTAATTTGCTAATGGAATCAGCTTCTAGCTGAATAGTACCAAGGGCTGCTGATATAATATTATTATTGCTCATTGTTGAAGCCGCAAACCTACTTTAAATAGACGATAACACAAAAGGTTGAAGTATTGTAATAATATTAAAAAAAATGATTACCTTAATTGATGGTTGACAAACCTTTTAATTTACAATTGCAGGTGTATTGAGGTAACTTTGCCATCCTTTATAATTTAAAGCAGATGTCGGTATTTATTTTTAACCGTCCAAATTTTTTAAAGTTTACGTAAATTATCAACAAGCGTTAAGGAGAAGATATCTATATGGCCATAGTAAAAAAACCAAAAAAGCCCATTTCCATTAAGGAGAAAAATGAGAAGGCGCTTACAAGACCAGTAATAAAAGCAATTAGTGTACAAAAAAATCTAAATTTAAAAGCCCAGTTACAGGACTATTTTGGCTTTGATGATTTTAAAGAACCGCAGGAAACAATCATAAAAAATTTATTGAGTGGTAATGATGCCCTGGTTATTATGCCTACAGGTGGGGGCAAAAGTTTGTGTTACCAACTTCCTGCAATCATTAGTGAAGGTTGTGCCATTATTGTATCCCCATTAATTGCTTTAATGAAGAACCAGGTAGACCTGGTACGTAGTTACAGCAGCAAGGATGATGTAGCCCATTTTTTAAACAGTACGCTTAATAAGGGACAGCAAAAAATTGTAAAAGACGACCTTATTACCGGTAAAACAAAAATGTTATATGTAGCACCTGAAACACTTACCAAGGAAGAGAACATTGAGTTTTTTAAAGATCTAAATATTTCTTTTTTTGCTGTTGACGAAGCACATTGTATTTCAGAATGGGGCCACGATTTCAGGCCGGAATACCGCAGGCTTAGGGAGATGATGGAATTAATAAATCCGGATGCGCCGATGATTGCATTAACTGCAACAGCTACCCCAAAAGTACAAAGTGATATTTTAAGAAATCTTGGATTGCGGAACCCGCAAATATTTATTTCTTCTTTTAACCGTGCAAATTTGTTTTATGAAATTTTACCTAAAATAAATAAAGACCAAACGGTTAAAAGCATTGTCCGTTTCATTTCTCAAAATAAAGGAAAAAGCGGTATTATTTATACGCTTAACAGAAAAACAACTGAAGAACTTGCCGATATGTTGATGGCAAATGGCATTAAAGCCGTTGCTTATCATGCAGGTTTGGATAGTAAATTAAGAGCTGACCGGCAGGATCTTTTTTTAAATGAAGATGTACAGGTAATAGTGGCCACTATTGCGTTTGGAATGGGTATAGATAAACCGGATGTTCGTTTTGTAATACATTATAACATACCAAAATCTATTGAAAATTATTATCAGGAAACAGGCCGTGCAGGACGTGATGGCATGGAAGGAAAGTGTATTTTGTATTATAGCCATAAAGATGTTGCTAAGCTGGAACACCTGATGAGAGACAAACCCCTTAGCGAAAGGGAAGTAGGTGCGCAGCTTATTAATGAAACCGTAGCGTATTGTGAAAGTTCTGTTTGCCGCAGAAAGATATTGTTGAATTATTTTGGTGAAGCTTATGAAACGCCGCAATGCGTTAATAAAATGTGCGACAACTGCAATAATCCCAAAGAATTAATAGAGGCAAAAACAGAAGCCCTGCAGGTATTAACTGTTGTGAAAGGGTTGGATGAACAGTTTACCATGGATTACCTGATGCATATTTTGCGGGGTAAGCCAAACCCGAAAGTAAAAATGTTCAGGCACGATGAAAAAGAATTTTTTGGTGTTGGAAAAAGTAAGGACGAGCATTACTGGAATTCATTAATGCGCCAGATGTTGCTGGACAGGTTGATGCAAAAAGATATTGAAGATTATGGTGTTTTAAAAATTACAAAAAAAGGGCAGGCTTTTATAAAGAAGCCCGTATCCTTTAAAATAATACTCAACAATTTATTTGAGGAAGCAGATTCAGACGATGATGAAGCCGCTCCTGATGCTTCTACAACTATTGCTGCAGATCAAAAGTTAATAGAGTTGCTAAAAGAATTGCGCAAAAAAGTTGCCAGGGAAAAAAATCTACCGCCTTTTGTTATTTTCTTAGAAGGTAGTTTAGAAGATATGGCTACCATGTACCCTACTACAATTGAAGAACTGGAAAAATGCCAGGGAGTAAGTAAAGGAAAGGCAATGCGGTATGGCAAAAAATTTGTTGACCTTATTGTAGAATACATTGGCGAAAATGAAGTAGAAAGGCCTGATGATTTTGTAATGAAAGGAGTGGTAAACAGAAATAACAATAAGATTTTTATCATTCAGAATGTAGATAAAAAAATTTCGCTGGAAACCATTGCAAAAACGAAGGACCTCAGTATTGATGAATTGCTGGAAGAAATGGAAACCATTGTTGCAAGTGGAACAAAACTGAATCTAGACTATGCCATTAATGAACTGGTAGATGAATATGAGCAGGAAGAAATTATTGATTATTTTAAAGCCTGCGAAACAAGCAGCCTGCAGATAGCTCAGGAAGAATTAGCAGACAGCAGTTTTACCTGGGAACAACTGAAGATAATGCGTATTAAATTTTTAAGTGTATATGGTAATTGACCATCTTATACCATAAAAAAACCGAAGTATGATACTTCGGTTTTTTTATGGTACTAATTAAATCAGATTCCTGCAGCATCTCATTTTAAATTCTTAATTTCCCATTTTAGCAATATTGACAAAATCATTTATGTACATGAATCGTAAAAGTAGATATTACTTACAAAAGATATTATTGCCTTTTAATGTAAGCCGTACAAAAGAAATTGTAAAAGTAAATCCCACAAGAATCCCAATAAGGGAAGAAGCTAAAGACATTCAAATTTATGTGTTTGATTATGATAAAGTAACTGTTGAAGAAAGAAAACTAGGCCATATAACTGAGTGTTATCCCTACCTGAATGATAACAAATTTACCTGGATAAATGTAGATGGTATTCGCAAATCGGATGTAGAATCTTTATGTAATTATTATGGTGTTCATGCGCTGATACAGGAAGATATACAAAGCATTGGTCAACGACCTAAAATGGAGGAAATTGAAAATGTATTGTTCTGCATTTGCAATATGCTTTTTTACAACGACCAGTTATATAAAGTAGAACATGAACAAATCAGCATTGTACTGGGTAAAAATTTTGTACTTAGTTTTCAGGAGGAAGCAGACAAAGATGTATTTAACCCAATCAGGGATAAATTAAAAGTTGCTGCCAGCAAATTACGCCAGAGCGGGCCGGACTATTTATGTTATACCATGCTGGATTTGATAGTGGATAATTATTTTTTAGTAATGGAAAAACTGGGAGAAAGAATTGAAAATATAGAAGAAGAAATACAAAACAGCGCCAACAGCAGCGCATTGGCAAAAATAAATTTACTTCGCAAAGAAATGATTATCCTCAAAAGAAGTATCGCTCCTGTTAGAGAAGTAATAAATGGGTTTATAAGAACAGACAGTGATTTAATTGATGACCGCACACTAAAATATTTTAAAGATGTATACGATCATATCATCCAGGCAAATGACCTTTCAGAAAACTACCGTGATATTACAATGAACCTCCAGGACCTTTATTTAAACAATGTAAACCTGCGCATGAACGAAGTAATGAAAGTGATGGCAATAGTAACCTGTTTACTTGCGCCTGCTACTGTTATTGGCGGTATATTCGGAATGAATTTTGAAAAAATTCCATGGCTGCATAATGATAAGGGGTTTTATGCTGCGGTTGTGGCCATGCTTATTATTCCAATCTGGATGCTGATTATGTTTAGAAGAAAAGGTTGGTTTTAATTTATACAATTTTATTAACCGCATCTGTTGCTTTTTGCAAACGTTCATTATAATTGCCACTGATTTCTACCCATGGCACTTGCTGATTTATCATAATATCTTTATAATGACGGTATAGTTTTTCCCTGGAAATTAAATCAGGATATTCCCTAAATTGATCTTTCACCCAAGGCAAATCAATATTGCATAACAGGTACAGATCATATTTTCTGTCGACAATTGTATTCAATATCCAATGGTGGCATTTATCAAACACAAATTCGCACCAAACTTTCATTACATACATGTCAGTATCAATAAAAACCAGGCTGTTTTTGGGCTCCTTAATACCAGTTGATAAACTTTGTATAACCAACTCCTCTCCCTTAATTTGCTCTTTTGCGATATCAAGCAAATTTTCAAACGTATACTTTGTACCGTTAACTAATAAATATTCCCTGGCATATTCTTGTACGAAACTGGTTTTATAGTAAGCTGATAATTGTTGGCACAAAGTTGTTTTACCAGTACTCTCCGGGCCTATGATTACAATTTTTTTCAGCATTATTATTTTTTATTCCATAAAGGCTTTGACTTTACTACTTTTTTATATACAGCACAAGACTCATCATGAGCTCCGGGTAAATAACCTGTACTTAATAAAAATTCGTTTACTATTTCGCCGCCGGTAAAGCGAAATGTTTGTTTAAAAAGCTTTGTCCACTCTTCTCTGCTTTTAGGATGATGCTGCGCCAGCCAATTTTTAAACGACCTAAATTCTTTTTGCAGTAAAAGAATGGTTTTAGCATTTTCAATGGCTGCATGTACCTTAAGCCGGTTACGAATGATGCCTGCATCATTTAATAGACGTTCTACATCTTTTTCCGTGTAGGCAGCAACTTTCTTTATATTAAAATTGTGATATGCCTTTCTAAAAGTTTCCTGCTTTTTTAAAATGGTTGTCCAGCTTAGGCCAGCTTGGTTTATTTCCAATACAAGGCGACAAAACAATTCATTATCATCTTCAATAGAAAAGCCATATTGTTTGTCGTGATATTCTTTGTGAACATTTTGCTCATCAGTCTTCATCGAATAGATGGCCTGGCAATAAGTAGCCGGTTTAATCATACTGCAAATTTAGTGTGCTGTTTTTTTCTTTTTAACCATTCAAATAAACCGGCAAAAGCCATAATTAAAAGTACTACATAATATACACTGGTAAAAACATAATGTTTTACAAAATACAACGGTATTGAAGCAATGTTGGTAGCTATCCACCAATACCAGCTCTCTACTTTTTTCTTTGTCATCAACCACATTCCGGTAAAGGCAGTTGCCGAAGCAAACGCATCGGCCCATGGAATAGCACCCGGTGCAAAATCTCTTTTTAAATAAACAAGGGCAAAATATATTACCACATAAAAAACCGTAAAAAAACAAATATGCTGCAGCCATTCTTTTTTTGTGGCCGCAGTTATTTGTAAAACAGGATGTTGTTGCTGGTCTTTTTTTGCCCACAGTAACCAGCCGTATATGCTCATTACAGTATAGTAAATATTTACACTGGCTTCGCCTAACAACCCTCCTTTAAAACTTAAATAAACATAAATGATGGTATTTATTAACCCGGTTGGATAAACCAGGATATTTTCTTTACGGCTATACCAAACACTGGCAATACCCATCAATACGCCCACATATTCATACCAGGTTGTGTGGTTAATATCTGTAGTAAACTGCTGATATATTTCTGTAATATTCATAACTGCTGTTAAAGCCGTCAATTTATAACATTATCTTTAAATGAAAACATCGATTTAAAAAGCAGGTACATGATAAAAAATATTAGTTTAATAATAATGATCATTTTTTACCTATTGGCCGGCATAAATCATTTTTTTCATCCTGAAGGTTATTATGCATTAATTCCTCCTGCTTTTCCATTTCATCATTTTATAAATATAGCAAGTGGATTAGGTGAAATTATTTTTGGCGCTATGCTGATATTCGCTTCAACAAGGAAAAAAGCAGCCATCGGTATTATTGCATTACTGATTCTTTTTATACCTGCTCATATTTTTATGATACAAAAAGGGGGTTGTATGAGTGAACAAATGTGTATCCCGTTATGGGCAGCATGGGTGCGATTATTTCCTTTGCAATTTGTATTGATGGCATGGGCATGGTGGCATAGAAAATAAAAAGCATCCTTGCCGGATGCTATGATTATTATAAAAAAATTCTTTCACTTCTTTGTTAAATATTATTTACTCAGCTTCTGCCACTACCTCTTTTACTTCGGGGATCATTCTTTTCATCATTCCTTCAATACCTGCTTTTAGTGTAATCATCGAAGAGGGGCAACCACTGCAACTTCCCTGCAACATCAGGTTTACTTTTCCATCTTCATAACTTTTAAATTGTATGGCGCCGCCATCCATTTCAACAGCAGGCTTTACATAATTTTCCAATAACTCTTTAATACGTTTTACAACATCGTCGTCATCTGCACTTACCTCGTTGCTGCTTTCACTTTTCATATTGGCTACTGCCTCTTCATTCACCACAACCTTTCCTTCTTCCAGGTATTCTTTTAAAAATAATTTAATGGCGGGAATAACGTCCTGCCAGTCATCTGTATCGGTTGTTTTTGTAAGCGTAACAAAATTGCTGGCTATAAAAACAGATTTAATAAAAGGAAATGTAAACAACTCCTGCGCCAGTGGCGAAGCTGCTGAGGTCATCTCATCCTGAAAGTCGATACTTTTGCCAGGATACAATAATTTGTTGGCTACAAATTTCATTGTTTCGGGGTTAGGAGTCATTTCAGTATAAATGCTGATAACCGGATTACCTGTTTTAATCATAAAATGTATTTAAATATTTCGATGCAAATATAACAATATACAGTAACAATGCCTTGCTTTGACCATTTGTGACTGTTCAGGTGATGCAATAATTTCCAAATTCGCAAATGGTACGTTTTCTTCAACCCTGTAAATACTTTTTAGTCTAAAATCCTCAACTTGGCATAGTTGAGCATTATCTTCTTTTCGCCATTTAATTCAAACTGCACTGTTGCTATGGGGTTATGTGCCGCCCCTTCCATTTTTATTACATCGCCAAAACCAAATTTCTGGTGTTCTACTTTTTGCCCCGGTTGCAAATTACTGGTATCACTCGCTGTAAAATCAGCGGTAGGCGTATGCTCCTTCGTTTGAGGCCTGGTGGGTATTAAATAAGCAGGCTTGCTCTTTTCTTCCTTTTTAAAAGGATTTTCATGTGTTGTGTAACTATTGCCGCCTGCACCCATTTTATCAAAGGAACTTCCACCCCAGTTATTGGCATGCCCGCCCTGGTTGCGGATACCGCCACCGGCAAAACTTTTGTCAATAAACTCTTCGGGCATTTCGTCTATAAACCTGCTCGGTTCATTTTGCTGCAATTGCCCAAAGCGGTAACGTACGTTGGCATAAGTTAGCCAGAGTTTTTTCTTGGCCCTTGTTATGGCTACATAAAATAACCTGCGTTCTTCTTCCAATTCTTCCCTGGTATTAATGCTCATTGCATTCGGAAACAGGGTTTCTTCCAGACCGCCTACAAATACGCAACTAAATTCCAAACCTTTTGCTGCGTGTATGGTCATTAGCTTTACACTGTCCGCATCATCTTTATCATTATCTGTATCTGTCAGCAATGTTATTTGCTGCAGATAACTGCCTAAACTTTTATCGCCCACTTCTCCATCTTCTTCATTCATGGGCGTTTCAGTAAATTCCTTGATAGAGTTTAATAACTCCTGTGTATTCTCATACCTTGCTAAACCTTCGGTAGTTTTATCATTAAATAATTCCTTTACTATACCTGTACTTTTGCCTACAATAATGGCCAGGTCGTACGCATTTTTTTTAATCAATTCACTCTGGAACATCTTTATCATCAGCACAAAATTATTGATGGCTTCCAGTGTGCCGGCTTTATAGCCAAAAGCCGAAGCTGTGGTCAATACTTCCCATAGGGTGATATTATTTTCGTTGGCGCTGAGCACGGCCCTGTCCATACTGGTTTTACCAATACCTCTTGCCGGATAATTTACAATTCTTTTCAAAGCCTCTTCATCCTGGGGATTTACTACCAGCCGCAGGTAAGCAATAAAATCTTTTACTTCTTTACGTTGATAAAAAGACAAGCCTCCATAAATACGATAAGTAATATTCATTCGCCGAAGGCTTTCTTCATAAGCACGGCTTTGTGCATTGGTGCGGTATAAAATAGCAAACTCATTATTAAAATAATGGTTGCGTAGTTTTTCTTCCTTAATGGTATCGGCAACATATTTTCCCTCCTCATTATCTGTAGCTGTGCGTACCAGTTTTATTTTGTCGCCTGTGCCATTATCGGTCCATAGTTTTTTTGGTAACTGGTTTTTATTGTTGCCGATAATTTCGTTGGCAACATTCAAAATACTTTTTGTACTGCGGTAATTCTGCTCCAGCTTTACCACTTTTACGTCATCGTAATCCTTTTCAAACTGCAGTATATTTTCAATAGTGGCTCCACGAAAGCTATAAATACTTTGTGCATCATCGCCCACTACACAAATATTTTCATGCATGGCTCCCAATAATTTCATTATCTCGTACTGAGAGGTATTGGTATCCTGGTATTCATCTACCATTATGTATTTGAATTTGCGCTGGTATTTACTCAATGCATCAGGATGATTTTTTAATAACAGGTACATTTTAAATAACAGGTCATCAAAATCCATTGCCCCGTTTTTAAAACAACGGTTGGCATAAGCAGCATATATCTTACCAGTCATGGGGCGGTTGGCCCTTGCATCTTCCTGCTGAATAATGGGGTCATTGCTATATTCTGCGGGGCCGATTAAACTATTTTTTGCACTGGAAATCCTGTTGTAAACCGTGTTTGGTTTGTAATAAGCAGGGTCAAGCTCCAGTTCGCCCAATACTGTTTTTATTACACTCTTCGCATCATCAGTATCGTAAACAGTAAAATTATTAGGATAGCCGATCTTGTTAGCTTCTGCCCTTAAAATTCTTGCAAAAACACTATGAAAAGTGCCGATGTACAAATTACGGGCTTCTGAATTGCCCAACACTTTCTCAACCCTTTCCTTCATTTCTTTGGCAGCTTTATTGGTAAAAGTCAGCGCAAGAATATTAAAAGCATCAATACTATGTGCGCCCATAAGGTGGGCAATACGGGTGGTAAGCACTTTAGTTTTGCCACTTCCGGCACCTGCAATAATAATAATCGGCCCGTCTTTATGCAGCACCGCTTCCTTTTGTGGTTCATTCAATTCGTCTAAATAATTCCGCATAGTGCAAAGTTAAGCATAGAGTTTTGGCCAAGGGTTAGTGTGGGCAAATATTTATATGCTAAAAAGCCGGGGAGATAAAATAATTTTGATTTTAGCAGGTGCTATTTTTTATTGAGGCCGTTGTTTAAGAAAAAACAATTTTATACAGCAAAGACCCCGTCAACAATTTTAAGAGCCGTGCAAAAACTAACACTTTGTGGTATTGATGATACCAATAAACTGTCGTCTATTTGTATAGTTCAAATATGAGTGCGACCTTTTTTGTTGCCCAAAGAATAAAATTTTTGCCCGTTTTCCATCCGACTACACCTTTTGAGGGATATTAATTAAGCTTTCTCATAATGAACACCCCCGCCTTGGTTTACTCAGAGGCGGGGGATTTTTTTGGAGACATTGATTTAAGTTTTTACTACTCCTAAACCAGTTCTGAAAATGGCTTCATTTAAGACAAACTAAATATTTTACTAAAATAAAACTAAAAATATTAGTGTTAATAAAAGAAACTAATTATCTTTGAACTCCTGTATATTTTTACAGCGTAAAACCAGATACATCACTTAAAAAAACAAAAGACAATGAGCAACACTAACGCAGAAAAATTAAAGGCACTTAAATTAACAATGGACAAAATCGATAAAGATTTTGGTAAAGGGTCGGTAATGATAATGGGCGATAAACCCCATGTAGAACAGGAAGTAATATCAACAGGATCTTTAGGATTAGATGTGGCATTAGGCATTGGCGGTTTACCCAAAGGAAGAGTGATAGAAATATATGGCCCGGAAAGTAGTGGTAAAACAACCATCGCTACGCATGTAATTGCAGAATCGCAGAAAAAAGGTGGCATGTGTGCATTTATAGATGCGGAACATGCTTTTGACAGCGCTTATGCGCAAAAGTTAGGAGTGGATATTGATAATTTACTGATCTCTCAACCAGATTATGGCGAACAGGCTTTGGAAATAGCCGACCGTTTAATTTTATCTGGTGCGGTAGATGTAGTGGTGATAGATTCAGTAGCAGCACTGGTACCAAAAAGCGAATTGGAAGGAGAAATGGGTGATAGCAAAATGGGGCTTCATGCAAGGTTAATGAGCCAGGCCCTGCGCAAATTAACAGCTACTATTTCCAAAACAAATTGCTGTTGCATTTTCATTAACCAGTTAAGAGAAAAAATAGGTGTAATGTTTGGCAATCCTGAAGTAACCACTGGTGGTAATGCATTAAAATTTTATTCGTCTGTACGATTGGATATACGCCGCATGGCACAAATAAAAGATGGCGATGAAGCAATAGGTAACAGGGTAAAAGTGAAAGTGGTAAAAAACAAAGTTGCCCCACCTTTTAGAACAGCAGAGTTTGATATTATTTTTGGAGAAGGTATTTCTAAAACAGGCGAAATTATTGATATGGGTGTAGAACTGGGTATTGTACAAAAAAGCGGGAGCTGGTTTAGCTACGATGCCAATAAACTTGGCCAGGGAAGGGATTCGGTAAAACAATTATTGAATGATAATCCTGAAATGGCTAAAGAAATTGAAGCAAAAATAAGGGTTAAAATTGCCGAGATGCAGGCTTCTTAAAAAGGTTTTTCTGGGGTTAGTAAATATAGAGCCATTCCGAAAGGAGTGGCTTTTTTGATGTAATTCAAATCCTATTGCTATCGGATATTGCTCACGGTTTTGGCAGGAGGAGAGGCATGTGCTGAAAAGAAAACAGAAAAAAGCGCTGGTCTCGTGGCAAATTTTGGAGCAACCGATGAGGAAATATTGGATATGGTTTTTGGAAAAGCGAAACCCCCTGGGACTTCTCCCTTTTGAACTGCAATCTTCTATGGAAGCTGTTCGAAATCAAAAAGAAGATGTACCTTATGTCTCCAAATATCAACTGTATAAATTTGGCTTTGGGTTAAGCTATTAAGTAAATATATTTTCAACCTAAAAATTATTACAATGACAAACAGAAGAAAATTTTTACAACAATCAGGTGCATTTGCCATGGGAGGTTTGTTGCTGCCACGGGTTGGTAATGCAGCATCTTTTTTTAACAACAAAGCAGGGATACCTGCGGGTCTTCAATTGTATACATTGGGTGATTTGATGACGACGGACCCAAAAGGAACTTTAGAAAAACTGGCTGCCATCGGTTATAAAGAAATGGAAAGTGCAGGATCACAAAAAGGGAATTACTATGGTTTTAAACCAAAAGAATTTGCTGAAATGGTTAAAGATGCTGGTTTACATTGGCGTTCTGCCCATGTGGGTGGTGCGCCTTTTACAATGGCCCAGGTTATGAAAACGGCTAAAACCGCAGAAGATTCAGCAAGGATAAAAACGATGATGGAAAAGCGTAAAGATGCTGTTAAGCCTTTGAACCTAACTGAAAATTATCAGCAACTGGCAGATGATGCTGCCGAAGGTGGAATAAGTTATTTAGTTTGTTCGAGTATCCCCGTAAGCACCATGGATGAAATAAAAACGGCTGTAGATGTTTTTAACAAAGCCGGTGAAGCATGTAAAAAGAACAAAGTACAATTCGCCTATCACAACCATGTTACGGAATTTGATATGATAGAAGGTAACCGCCCTTTTGATTATATCCTTAATAATACCGATAAGGATCTTGTAAAAATGGAACTTGATCTTGCATGGGCAACCAAGGCAAAGCAAGACCCGGTAGAATTATTTAAATTACACCCCGGCCGTTACCCGTTATGGCACGTAAAAGATCTTGATAAAAGCACCATGAATCCTGCAGAAGTAGGATCAGGGGTTGTTGACTTCAAACGGATTTTTGATAATGCTAAGGAGTCTGGAATGAAATACTTTTTTGTTGAGCAGGATCAGGCACCGCAACCATTACAAAACGTTACAAATAGTTATAACTACTTAAATAAATTGTTGCATAGTTAGTCGGATAAACTTTCATCCCGGATCAACTGCTGATTATGAAAAACAATTTTAGATGGTAAAACCCATTCGTGCAGAACGAATGGGTTTACATTAAAAACACGCTATATGATAAGTACTGATAAAACCAGCAAACCGCAAAACATTCAAAGAATTCTTCTTTCTTGGTTCATTTATGGTATTGGCTGCCATTGGGCATTTGACATTTTCACGGGCAGAATTTCAAGCGCAGGTTCCAAACTGGATACCATTGAGCAAAGACCTGGTGGTAATTATGTCCGGCATTATTGAATTAGGATTTGGATTGGCAATGATTTTTTGGGAAAAGCAAAGAACCAGGGTTGGAATTGCATTGGCGGTATTTTATTTACTAATTTTTCCTGGAAATATTGCTCAATATATTAATCATATAAATGCATTTGGGTTAGATAGTGATAAGGCGAGATTAATCCGGCTACTTTTTCAGCCTGTATTAATTTTTTGGGCATTGTGGTCAACAGGCGCGCTAAAAATGATTTTCAGAAAGGGCATTAATCCCCAAACCCAGGTTACACATTATCAATACATTGATATTGATTACAGATAATAATTACATTGCGATATTATTTTAAACAACAAAAGTTGCCTTTTGATAAAAGGCAACTTTTTAAATAAGGATGTTGTTAATTAAGAAATTTGAATTAACCTTGGTGGCTTTTGTTTTGCTTCCTCTTTCTTGGGGATGAGAAGATGCAGTAAACCATTCTCATACTTCGCCTGAATCTTGTCAATATCCACTACATTTTTCTGCAAGTTGAAACTCCTTGGAAAGATTGATAACTGAATTCCTTACGGGAATAACGTTCAGCTTCCCTTTCCCCTTTTTGATGGGTTCTTTCGGAACTGATGATAAGATTGTTTCCATCAAGTTCAACTTTGAAATCCTTTTTAGTCATTCCGGGTGCAGCTACTTCCACTTCATAATTCTCTGCAGTTTCTTTAATGTTAACCGCAGGAACTGTCGTATCAGTGTCTGAGAAATTTGAGTTCCCCCAATTGAACAAATCCCGATTAAAGAAATCATCAAAAAGCACAGGCAATGGATTTAACAAATTTCCATTTCTTTTTACGAGTGTCATAATTACCTCCTTTTAAATGGTTAAAAATAATTTAAAAAGAAAAGATCAACTCCTGTGCCATATCAATTTAAGGTATTTAAAAATGAAAATTTGTCGCAGGATTTAGTAAAAAATGACAGTTTTAAAAGTCAAATTTTCTGTCTTGTTTATCCGCTTTACTAAATATTTTTTTGAACAAACTCGTTATAACCAAAGGAATTGCCCTGCACCAGATAGCAGCATGAATAACTGCATTGAATAAAAAAGACCGGTTACTGCTATAATGCTTTTGTACAAAAATGCTCATGGCACCATAAAAGTGTTTTACATAATTTAAATCTCCGGCTTTTGTGCTTTCCCCTTTAAAATGAATGATGGTTGTTTCAGCGAAATAATAATTTATATACCCCGCTTTCTGTATCCTGTAACTAAGGTCTATATCTTCGCCGTACATAAAAAAAATTTCATCAAAGCCTCCTATTATATCCAATACCTTTTTAGGGTGCATCATAAAAGCGCCGCAGAGAACATCAATTTCGTGGCTTTTATTTTCATCTAAGTTGCCCAAATAATATTTTGCAAATGTTTTTGATTTTGGAAACAAGGCAGCCAATCCAATCAATTTATAAAAGGAAGTTGATAGCAAAGGAAAACCTCTTTTACTTTCTTTTAAAAAATTTCCGTTTCTATCAACCATATGCACACCAAGCCCACCAATAGTATTGTTTGTTTTAAAAACTGCCATGCATTTTTCTAAACAATCCCGGGGCGTAATTGTATCAGGGTTTAAAAATAAAATATACTCTCCTTTTGCCTTCTTTAGCGCCATATTATTTGCGGCTGCAAAACCAATATTATCTGCATTCCAGGTAAATTGTACAGAGTGGAATTTTTCTGCAAAAAAATCTTTACTACCATCGGTAGAGTTATTATCAACCACCCATATTTCTGCCTCAATATTTTCACAGGCCGTTAAAACAGTGTTTAGGCATTGCTCTAAAAAATATTTTACATTATAGTTTACTATGATGACCGATAATTGCAACTGGAAATTATTTATGTACGAAATAAGATTTTTTACAGCAGTAATCAAAAATTATTAACCTAACAGCATGTTTACTGCTAGTTCGCTTTTAACCGGCAATGCACTTCCCTGCTTATATTTGCAACATGATAAAAAGTACATTACTAAAGGCAACAGAAGCCGGTGCAAAGGAGTTGGTGCGTTTTTTTGGTGGCGATTTTAAAATAACCAATAAGGAAGGTATTAACAACCCAGTTACAGAAGCAGACCATGCATCAGAAAAAGCTATTTTTGAAGTAATTAAAAATGATTTTCCCGACCATTTTATTTTAAGTGAAGAGGCAGGTGAAATAAAAATGGATAGTGAATACAAATGGATTATCGACCCTATTGACGGCACAATCAATTTTGCCAATGGTATACCCATTTGTTGTGTAAGCATTGGCCTGGAATACAACGGAAAAATTATTATGGGCGCCGTGTACAATCCGCTGATGGATGAATTTTATTTTGCACAAACAGGCTTTGGAGCTTCGCTGAATGATAAAAAAATAAGTGTAAGCAATAAAACCGCCGTTGTAAGCAGTTGCCTGGTTACCGGTTTTCCGTATACTTATCTTGATGCCCCCAACGGGCCTTTGCAGGTATTTGAAAAGTTGATCAGAAAGGGGGTTCCTGTAAGGCGTTTGGGCAGTGCTGCCATTGATTTGTGCTGGGTTGCGGCAGGCAGGTTTGATGGTTTTTACGAACATAAATTACAGGCTTGGGATAGTGCAGCAGGTTTTTTAATTGTAGAAGAAGCCGGTGGTAAAGTAAGCAATTTTAAAGGAGATGATTATTCAGTATATCAACCACATATATTGGCCACCAATGGAAAAATACATGATGAAATGCTGGGGATAATTAATGGGAAGGAAGTTTAAGGATGATGCGGTTGGAAAAATTTTTTCGTTCCTTTTATATAAACAGTTAAATAAATTTAAAAATGACTGTATTAACCCAACACCAATTTATATTAAAATAGTTTTGCAATATGAGTAATGAAAGAACAGAAATAAATTCTTTAGGCGAGTTTGGTTTAATCGATCATCTTACCCAAAATAATGAAACAAAAAATGCTTCCACTATTTTAAGTGTAGGCGATGATGCTGCCATACTGGATCATTTTGGTAAACAAATAGTAGTGACCACCGATATGCTGGTTGAAGGTATCCACTTCGACCTGATGTACACGCCGCTGAAACATTTAGGCTATAAAAGTGTAGTGGTAAATATCAGCGATGTTTATGCCATGAATGCTGTGCCCACACAAATAACGCTGAGCATTGCTTTCAGCAACCGCTTTAGCCTGGAGGCGTTAGATGAATTTTATGAAGGTGTATACGCTGCTTGTGAAAGATATGGAGTTGACCTTATTGGTGGTGATACTACCTCTTCGCAAAAGGGGTTTGTAATTTCTGTTACAGCAATTGGAGAAGTGAGTCCTGATAAATTTGTAAAAAGAAGTACCGCAAAAAAAGGGGACCTGCTTTGTGTAAGCGGCTTTTTGGGTGGCGCTTTTTTAGGCCTGACTATTTTAGAAAGAGAAAAAAGAATTTTTGCAGAAACAGGTGCACAGCCTGATCTTGAAAACCAGGCATACATTGTTGGCCGCTTGTTAAAACCCGAAGCAAGAAAAGATATTGTAGAATTTTTTGCAGAGAAAGATATTATGCCAACGTCCATGATAGATGTAAGCGACGGCCTCAGCAGCGAAGCACTGCACATCTGTAAACAAAGTAATCTTGGCTGTGTTATTTATGAAGATAAAATACCCATACATGAAGAGGCCCGCCAGTTTGCGTATACATTAGAACTTGACCCAACAGCCTGTGCCTTAAGCGGTGGCGAAGATTATGAATTGCTGTTTACCATTAGCCAGGCCGATCATGAGAAGATAACACAGAATAATGGCCTAAGTATTATTGGCTATATAACCGAAGCCAGCGAAGGAAAAACTTTTATTACCCGGGGCGGACATAAGCATGAGCTTATTGCGCAGGGATGGAATCATTTGAAATAATTTTCGAGCTCTTCAATAAATTTTAATTGTTCGCTGTTTGCGGTAAGATAGATTTTTCCATGTGTTTTTACTATGGCATGCCCAATCCACAAATCAT
>JAYTTI010000157.1:0-16325 GCA_043745405.1 Ferruginibacter sp.
CCACAAAATAAATGTGGAAACTAAAAAAGAAAAAAAAGAAGCAAAAAAAAGAAAAAAGGTAGTAGTAGTAATAGTGTCTACTTTTTTCAGGACAAGACAGTGACCGAGGAATGCTAAATTATAAATAGTTAGCTGCTGGTTTTTGTATATACCATTGACGATTGACTATTCACCATTGACAATTGACCATTCACCAATGACTGATTAAAATATAAATTATGAACTGGGGACAAAAAATAATTGTGGTGTATGTTGTTTTTGTAACAGGCATTCTATTCCTGGCTTATAAATCATCTACACAAAATACTGAACTGGTAACAGAAGATTATTACGCCAAAGAGCTGGTGTACCAGCAAAAGATTGATGAAGTTAAAAGAACTTCTTTATTATCAGATACAGTAAAAATTACGATGGTTAACCGAGAGCTGATTATTCAGTTTCCAAATGATTTTATCGGCAAAAAAATAACCGGAAACATAACCGTGTATTGCCCATCTGATGAAAAGAAAGATATGCAACATCCTTTTACTGTAACAGACAATGACCTTAATCTCAGTGTTCCGGCTAATTATCATGGGTTAAACTATGTTAAGATTAACTGGGCCGCAGATGGAATAAATTATTATTACGAACACAAAATAATTATTTGATTATGGCCGCTATATTTCTTGCAGCGTTAACATTGGGTATGCTAGGCAGCTTTCACTGCATTGGTATGTGCGGGCCATTGGCATTTTCTTTACCCTTGAGCAACAACAGTGTTTTTGCAAAATTTTCTGGTTCCTTTTTGTACAATAGCGGCAGGATAATTACCTACAGCACATTGGGTTTATTGTTCGGGCTTGCCGGAAAAAGTTTTTACCTTTTTGGCTTTCAGCAATGGTTATCGATAATTACAGGTATTGTTATTTTATGTTTTCTTTTTATTCCAAAAAGATGGCTGGCACATTCAACTGGCAATAGTTTTTTTTCAGCCTATACTATTACCATCAGGCGGGCACTTGGAAACCTGTTTTTAAAAAGAAATTATCCGTCGCTGTTTGCAATTGGTTTATTGAATGGATTGTTACCCTGCGGTTTAATATACATGGCTGTTGCCGGTGCTGTTGCAACCGCAGACCCACTTAAGAGTGCATTTTTTATGGCGTCATTTGGACTGGGCACATTACCGGTAATGTGGAGTGTATCTTTTTTTGGTAATTATATTGGTATTGGTATACGCCGTAAAATACGAAATGCCTACCCCGTAATGATGGGGCTGATGGCCTGCCTGTTAATTGTAAGGGGCCTGAGTTTAGGCATACGTTATGTAAGCCCGGCAATTAATAACAATACGCACCAAATATTAAACTGCCCAGTGGTTATTCAAAACACAAAATTATAAACTTAAACAGCCAACACTTATTGAATACGATAATAAATAAAAAACAGCCGATGACCGGATTGAATAAAACTGAACAATTTTTACATGAAAATATAACGTGGAAACGTTTGCTGGATTTTTTTATGCAGGAAAACAGTTATTTAAAAACCAGGTTGAGCAAAGTAGTAGACAGGGAAAATGACAATTTACTGATTGATAAGGCCGAGTATTTTCAAAATGAATTTATTTTGAAAGATGAATACATACAGGATATAGAGGATGATATAGAGGAACAGAAAATAAATCTTGATATTGCATTTAAAAAAAAGGAACAGCCTGATAATAGGACCAGCAAAATGCAGGAAAAATTGCGTAACGAAATGTCGTACCTGGAAAAAGAATTTTCGATATTAAAAAATCAGTTTAACGAATACCTGCTTTCGATAGTGTAGTATTTAGTTTAGTAATGAAGCCAGCTTTTTTTCATTCAATATTATAATCAATCCGTCTTTGATATCTATTAACTTTTCAGTTTTAAAATCACTAAGCGTTCGTATCATAGATTCTGTAGCTGTGCCGGCAATATGGGCAAGGTCCTCACGGGAAATATGAATGGAAAAATTCTCTTCTCCATCTTTGGTATATTTTTTTTGCAGCTGAACCAATGCTTCTGCAACTCTTTTGCGCAGGGAATTGTAGGCAATACCAACCAGTTGGTTCTCTCTATCTGTAACATTTTTAGCTAAAAGCTGAATAAACTGCTGAGTAACTTCTTTATTTGCTCCCAGTATTTTTTCAAAATCTTCTTTTGCTATAATTGCCAGCGTTGTATCTTCAATTGCTTCCGTTGTTTCCTTATACACAGTACCTTCCAGGATAGCCGTGTAGCCAAAGTAATCGCCTTCACCAAAAAGCCCTACTGTTAACTCTTTTCCATCTTCATTCGTTTTATAGGTTTTTACTTTACCCTTTAAAATATGAAACAATCTTACCGGGTGATTACCCTCTACATAAATTAATTGCTTTTTTTTATAGAAATTAACTACACCGTTACCAACCAGGTTTTGCAATGCCTTTAAATTTCCTGCCTCGTCTAAAATAGCTGTATCTGCAACAATATTTTTTTGCAAAGCAGCGGCTTTTTTTAACCTGCCTTCTATTGCAGTTAACAGTTCTATATCGCTAAATGGTTTGGTGATGTAGTCATCTGCGCCCATTTCCATTCCCTTTCTAAAATCTCCACGCTCTGCTTTTGCGGTTAAGAAAATAAATGGGATATTTTTTACCGCTTCATTTTTTTGAAGTAAATGGAGCACTCCATAACCATCCAAAACCGGCATCATCACATCACATATAATCAGGTCTGGCGGAATTTTCAAAGCCATCTCCACTCCAATTTTTCCATTGGCTGCAGTTGCAACAATATAATTTGCGAGTTCAAGAATTTCGGCCGTATTTTCTCTAATTTCATCGTTGTCTTCAATCAACAGAACATGTAACATAAACAGAATTTTATTTAGCGATAAATAATTACTATGCACTAATGTGCGGTGTACAATCAAAGCTTACAGTAACAGAAGTTCCCTTTTCCAACTCAGTTTTAAAATCAATATGGCCATTCATCAGTTCAACATATTTTTCTACAATATGTAAACCCAAACCGGTGCCCTGTATATTGGTTACGTTGGTTCCCCTGAAAAAACGTTCAAACAGGTGTTGACTGTCTTCTTCGGAAATACCAATACCGCTATCCTTAACAGTTAATAAAATATGTGTCCTGTTCAATTCACTGTTTACTTCAATTAAACCATTTTCCGGAGAAAATTTAATGGCATTTGACAATAAATTAATAATTACATTTTTTAAAAGCGAAGGGTCAAGGTGCACCATTTGCCCACCCTTGTGATGATACCTGATTTGCTGCCCGGGTTTTGCAATACCAGCTATTTCAGCGCAAATTGTTGTAATAAGTTCATCAATATTAAACCGGCTGTAATTGGCAACCAGCTTTCCGTCTTCTATTTTACCGATGGATAGAAAATCATTTAAAATATCGGTCAAATTATTTACAGCAGATTTAATGCGGTTAATATGTTTGTCACGCTTATCCTGCTCATTCTCTTTTGGGTATTTTGATACAAGAGAGGCTGAAGAAAGAATGGTACTAAGTGGCGTACGAAATTCGTGAGAGGCCATTGAAACAAACCTGCTTTTCAAATCACCCAATTCCCTCTCTTTGCTAAGTGCTTTTTGTACCTCTTCCTTTGATATTTCCAGAGCATCCAGGGTTTCCTGTAACTGGCTTGTGCGCAACACTACCTGCTGTTCAAGATCACTGTTGAATTGTTCAATTTTTTTATTAATAATGGCAAGCTGCTCCTTTTGCTGTAGTACTTCATTTTCAATTTCTTTCCGTCGCGTAATATCACTTATAAATGCAATCACAAAGGATTTCCCCCCTCCCTCGTAATTGCTTAAACTTACTTCAACCGAAAATTCTGATCCATCCTTTTTTGAACCATACAGATCCATGCCCAAACCCATTGGCCTTTTTTGTGGAGAATGAATGTACACGTTCCTATCGGATATATGCTTATGGTGAAAACGTGTTGGTATAAGAAACTCTATGTTTTTTCCTATAAGTTCTTCAACATTTGGATACCCAAATTGTAATAATAAGAAACTATTTGCCAATACAATTTCAGCCTTTTCATTAACCACCAAAATACCGAGTGATGCATGCTCAAACAAAGCTTCAAACTTTATTTTTTCGGATGCTAACTGTAGTTCAGGTGAAGGCATATATCGTTTACTTTTTACAAAAGTAAGCATCCTTATTTTTTAAATGGAAACAATCACATAGATTCATAAAACCTACAATCCCGAATAGTATTGGTAAAATGGGTTTTCATTTCTCAGCAAATACCAAATAGCAAACATAGATGAATCCATTAATGGCAAATAGCCTCATAAAAACAAAATTAAAACTCATGCCTTCTGCCAGCTTGAAGTGGATATTTAACGCCTTATTAAATTTATCAGAAAAACATTTAAGTACCGTTTTATTTTGCCGTTAAGATGGTAAGACGTTTTGCTTTTTTGCAGGTGAGACTTCAAGACGTTCTGTTTTTTGTTTGCCGTTTAGGCGTTAAGACGTTTAAGCTCTGAGATTTTTTACTTAAATGAAAATTCAAGTTGTAGTAACCTGTATTTTAAAAACGTCTTAACGCCTTACCGGCAAAAATTTATTTTTTTGTAAAATTGAGTGCAACAGAATTTATGCAATACCGTAACCCTGTGGGTTTGGGGCCATCATTAAATACATGCCCTAAATGGGCACCACATCGGCTGCATGTAACTTTTGTTCTATCCATACCGTAAGTATTATCCGTTTCATCCAAAAGGCAGGTTTTATTAATGGGTTGATAAAAACTAGGCCAGCCTGTACCACTTTCAAATTTGGTAGTACTGCTAAACAATTCTAATCCGCAGCAAATGCAGCTATAAGTGCCTTTTTCATGGTTGTCCCAGTACTTTCCGGTAAAAGCCTGTTCCGTACCTTCTTTTCTGGTAACCTGGTAAGCTATAGGCGTTAATTGTGCTTTCCATTCTGCATCTTTTTTTACAACAGTAAATTTGGGCCCAGCCGCTGTAATATTTGTTTTGGTTTGTGCATTACAGGCTGTAAATAAAAAAGCAATAACTGGTATAACTATTCTTTTCATAACTAAATGTTTGAAATACATACGACTGGTGAAGAATTTTAGTTTTTTACCGGTTAAATATTTAATATTTCTAACAAAATAAAGTTTAGATTGTAATGTGAGTAGTAAAATGATTTTATATGGGACTATGGGACCAAATTGCGCAATACCTGTTTTTAAAGAAAAAAGACCCGGATGCACCTAAAACTTTTTCCGTAAACTTCATGCATGGCATCAACCGCATTTCGATATTTCTTTTTTTGATTGGGTTGATAATATTGGCATACAAGCTGCTCAGGCATTAAGCAAATATGTATAAATACTTTTAGCCGCATTGGCAGAAGCATTGCCACCCTTACTTAACAAGGTTTTTAGTGAGGTATAATCATGCTGCATTTGTTGCTGCTTGCCTGTATGAAATAAAATTTTATTCAGTTCGGTCTTTATATTATCTACAGTAAGTTCATCCTGTATCAATTCTTTTACAATTTCTTTATCCATTATCAAATTGACAAGGCAAATATATTTTATCTTGATTAACCGCCTTGCAATCTGGTAAGAAATGGTGCTGCCCTTGTAACAAACTACTTCAGGTACATTAAACAAGGCTGTTTCTAAAGTAGCGGTACCACTTGTAACCAAGGCAGCTTTTGACTGGCTTAATAATTCGTAAGTTTTATTTACTACTGATGATACATTTTTATAGGGCGCCAATAATTCGTAGTAAAATTCTTCATCCAGCCCGGGTGCTTTTGCAACTACAAAATAATAGTCATTAAAATGATTGGCAACCTGTAACATAATGGGCAGCTTTTTTAATATTTCCTGCTTTCTGCTGCCAGGCAAAAGAGCAATGATATTTTTGTTTTGCAGAGAAGGTTCTAAAAATTGATTACCTACAGCATTATTTAACTGCTTAGCCTTAAACTCTTCAATTACCTGTACCAATGGATGCCCAACATATTCTACTTCATAATTCCATTTTTTATAAAAATCTTTTTCAAAAGGCAAAATCACCAGCATTTTATCTACACATTTTTTTATGCCTTTTACCCTGCTCTCCTTCCATGCCCATACTTGTGGAGAAATATAATAGATCACTTTTATACCCTGTTGTTTGGCCCATTTGGCAATGCGCAAATTAAAACCGGGGTAATCAATTAATATCAGCACAGTTGGTTTATACACCAGGATATCTTTTTTACAGTAGCCTAAATTTTTAAATATAGTGCTAAGGTTCATTACTACTTCTATAAAACCCATAAAGGCTAGATCCTTGTAATGCTTGGCTAGGCTAGCTCCTGCGGCTTCCATTTTATCGCCACCCCAGCAACGAAACCCGGCATTGTCATCTAATAACTGTAGTTCATTTATCAGGTTACTGCCATGCAAATCGCCGCTCGCCTCCCCCGCTATAATGTAATATTGCATAGTTTTTAAATTCAGGTGCAAATTAATGGTTAACCATTTATAAAAAAAGCCATCCCGTAAATACGGAACAGCTTTATTCCTGTGATTGCTATCCTGCTGTAGAAAACCAATTAATTTCCGGGTACTGATTGAAAAATTATTTTGATTGTTTTATTTTTTTAAACCACCCTTTTTCCCTTCCCGCATCGCTTTCATTTTATCTCTTTGCTCTTCAGATAATATACTGTTCATATTCATGGTGGCCTCTTTGTGCAGTTCTTTTAACTGATCTTTTTTTTGACTTTCAGTTAACTGATCATTGCCGCTTATCGATTCTTTCTTTTCTTTATTAGCCTGGTGTATTTCCTTAAACTTTTGCTTTTGTTCCTTACTTAAGTTTAATGAACGGATCATTTGTCTTTTAGTTTCTTTCTTCGACTGCCCATTTTCACTGTTTGTTGTTTCATTCGCCATTGCCATCTCTGCCGAATCTTTTTTTGTAGCCGCATTTCTTTGCACTTGTGCAAAACTTGCCATTGTTATTATACCCATCAATAACGCAATACTCCATTTTTTCATTTTCATATATTTATTATAGCGTAGATGGAAAATGGGTACAAAAGTTTAATGCCGCACAAAAAAATTATGCATAAAAAACCCGGTCACCAATGTGATCCGGGTCATTTACGATTGCTTGCCAGCTATTTTATTAAATCCAATTATACTTACGCATAAACGGTTTATAATTTAATTATCTTAAAAACAACATCTCCCTGTACTTAGGTAATGTCCAATAAGCATCATCTACCAATAACTCTAATTTATCTACATGGTAGCGGATTTCGTCAAAATGCTTTCCTTTAATATCATCGCAATATGCAATGGCTTTTTCTCTGGTGTCAGCAATTACATTTGCTTTTTTCCTGGCTTCAATCATATCCCTTACATTGGTGCTCATTGCATTGATATGATTGCTGATTTCTTCCAAAATACTCATTTGATTAGAATAGGCCGATGCAGGTAAACCAGCAGTTTTTAACCCGTTGATATTTTCAATCAAAATATTCTGGTATTTTACAGCTGATGGCAAAATAACAGAAGTTGCCAGTTCGCCCATTGTTCTTGCTTCAATCTGTACTTTTTTTATGTACGCTTCCAGCATTATTTCATGACGGGCTTCTAATTCAGCATGGGTGTATATATCGTTGCTTTCAAACAGGTTTTTCGACAGGTCGGTCAAATAAGCATCTAAAGCTAAAGGAGTAGTTTTTACATTTGGCAAACCTCTTTTTGCTGCCTCATTGGCCCACTCTTCACTATAGCCGTCTCCTTCAAATAATACTGATTTGCTTTCTACAATATATTTTTGAATAACATGCATTATTGCAATTTCCTTTTTATCACCACCTTCAATAAATGCATCTACATCTTTTTTAAATTGCTTTAATGTTTGTGCAACAATAGTATTCAGCACAGTCATATTGATAGCACAATTTGCAGCAGAACCTACAGCACGGAACTCAAATTTATTACCGGTAAAAGCAAATGGAGAAGTACGGTTTCTGTCAGTATTATCCAACATCAGTTCCGGAATAGTTTTATGAATATCCAGTTTCAGCATAGCTTCATCCTGCTCATCAAATTTACCACCCACGCGGGTTTCAACTTGGTTCAGTACCTCAGAAAGATATTTACCAATAAATATAGAAATGATTGCCGGAGGGGCTTCGTTGGCGCCCAAACGGTGATCGTTTCCTGCACTTGCAATAGATGCCCTTAATAATCCTGAATAATCATGAACGGCTTTGATGGTATTAACAAAAAAAGTTAAAAACATCAGATTTGTTTTGGGTGTTTTACCTGGTGCTAATAAATTTACTCCTGTATCTGTTGCAATACTCCAGTTATTATGTTTACCACTGCCATTAATTCCTGCGAATGGCTTTTCGTGTAACAACACTATCAAGCCGTGACGCTTGGCCACCCTCGTCATTACATCCATTAATAATGTATTATGATCAACGGCCAGGTTTGCTTCTTCATAAATTGGCGCACATTCAAATTGAGAAGGTGCAACTTCATTATGACGGGTGCGTAAAGGGATACCCAGTTTATAAGCCTCCTGCTCATAATCTCTCATGAAGGCATAAATCCTTTCTGGAATAGCACCAAAGTAGTGGTCTTCTAATTGTTGTCCCTTTGCAGGGGGATGTCCAAAAACGGTACGTCCTGTCATTACTAAATCCGGGCGGGCATTTACCATACCTGCATCAATTACAAAATATTCCTGCTCCCAGCCAAGTGTGGCAGTTACTTTAGTTACATTCTTATCAAAGTATTGACAAACATCTACTGCTGCTTTATCTAATGCTACCAATGCTTTTAACAGGGGTGTTTTTGCATCGAGTGATTCGCCCGTGTAGCTTACAAAAATGGTGGGTATGCACAATGTTTTACCATTGCCAATTTCCATAATAAATGGCGGAGATGATGGATCCCATGCAGTATATCCACGGGCTTCAAAAGTTGCCCTTAATCCTCCAGATGGAAACGAAGAAGCATCCGGTTCCTGTTGTATTAAAGCGGCACCTTCAAATTCTTCAATGGGTGTACCATCGCCTTTTAATGTAAAAAATGAATCATGTTTCTCAGCAGATAAATCTGTCAACGGTTGAAACCAATGCGTATAATGTGTAACACCTTTGGTTTCTGCCCAGGCTCTTAAGCCATTAGCAATTTGACCACCCATTACACGATCAATTTTTTTACCACTTTTAATAGAAGCCAATAAACTTTTATAAGCTTCATCGCTCAAAAACTGGCGGGCCGTTTTATGAGTAAATACGTTTTCACCGAAAATTCCGGTAATTTTTGTAGAGGCTTTTACAGTTACATTCTGATTGGTCGCCAAATTATCAATTGCTTTAAAACGGAGTGATTGCATCATTTTTAAGTTTTAGAACTTGCAAAATAGGTTATATATTTTGAATAAATGAAAAATATTTTTTAAAACTTCTTTTTTTTAACGAAAAATGTCAAAAAAGTAAATATTACATTATTTTTTTATTTGTAAAGCGTTTTGTAACTTCCCCCAATTTACACTACAAACTATCGGGGTTAAGATAAAGGGAAAATAAATGGAGCGATACCTTACAATGGCACCAATAATGGGGATGGTATATCCAATAATCAGCAATATGGAAATACTAAAAAACAATCCAAACAGGATAAAAGAATTTTTTATAATCATTTTCTTTCTGAAAAAAATAAATATCAACAGCAATAATTCATAAAAAAACAACTCAACAGAAAGAGGTAATAAAAAAGGAGATAATGTATAGTCTGAAAGATAAGGGCGCAATAAACTATGGTTAAGTGCCTGCAGAGAATTTGTGGCAAAACTTTTAAAACTGGGTGCAAGGGTATTTAATTGGATAGCCGTTGACGCTGGAGGCAAATGCATAAAATCCCATTGTTTTTTTGAAACAGCTTCAGGTAAATTTAATGCCGGCGATAAAAAGGCGGCATTAAAAAAAAGTATGGCACCGGTAATATAGATAATTATAAAAGTAAATAAAGCAGGCAATTTTTTACGTTCACATAATATCCAGGCAAAAGCAGCAGGTAAAAATGCCAGTAAAACATAATTGCGCTGAAAAAAAATAAATGCCAGCGCCAGTATCATATATATAATCCTTTTAGGGGTAAAGCCCGTTATATGTAAAGCGGTATAAATATTA
Source organism: Ferruginibacter sp. (assembly GCA_043745405.1). GTDB lineage: Bacteria > Bacteroidota > Bacteroidia > Chitinophagales > Chitinophagaceae > Ferruginibacter. The sequence continues at coordinate 10,218 of JAYTTI010000157.1, forward strand.
TATACTGCAATACCAATAGCAGCAAATATTAACCCCTCTTTATGAATGGTGCTGCTGTAAAAAAGTATAGAGGGAAGCAGGAAACAGGTTATTATTAAAAGATATTGACTGCTTTTATATACCATGTTGAATACACGGTACAACCCAATAGCCCCAAAGAAGATAACAAAATTGTAAAAAATTACATTCACTTTATAATAGCCAAAACTAAAAATATTGCAGACGGATAAAAATTTAATAATAAGGTTACTGGTTAAATCATTCCAGTAAGAGTTGGTCGAACTCAGCAAACTGCCATAACCTGTATCGTAATTAGACCGGAAAAAATTGCTTATATATTCTTTTGGATGGTTAAATAACAGGTGGTATTCTTTTAATCCTTCAGCTTGAAAAGTCATGGTATCTGGTCCATTAGCCAATTTAATCATTATCCATGCATTAACACAACCGGTAATTACCTTTAGTACAAACAACACTATAATAATTTTGGCTGAGATACCGGAATTGATTACAAAAGGGGTTTTGGTAAGCAGCCATGAAAACACGACCAGGTAAATTATAAATAAAACATAGCTCAACCCTTTATTTTTTTATTGTGGGAAGTTAGTTAAAATAATAAATATTCATTGTAAGCTTAAAAAGAAATAGTGGTTGTACTTTTGCGCTTTCTACAACAATTATGGAAATAACAGTTTCAACCGCCAACGAACTTCGCCTTACAGCAGAAGAATTTAAACTGATCAAACAAAAGATCGGTCGTACTCCTAATTTTAACGAACTATGTTGCTTTAGCGCCATGTGGAGCGAACATTGCAGTTATAAAAATTCCATCAAGTGGTTAAAAACCTTACCCCGTGACGGAGAAAAAATGCTGGTAAAGGCAGGAGAAGAAAATGCAGGGTTGATGGATATTGGTGATGGGTATGGCGTAGTATTTAAAATTGAAAGCCACAACCACCCCAGTGCCATTGAACCTTTTCAGGGCGCAGCAACAGGTGTAGGCGGTATACACAGGGATATTTTTACGATGGGTGCAAGGCCGATTGCTTCTTTAAATTCGCTAAGGTTTGGAAATTTAACCGACTCAAAAACCCAGCGTTTATTAGCCGGTGTGGCGCATGGTATTGGCCACTACGGCAACTGTTTTGGCGTACCGACTGTTGGTGGTGAAATTTATTTTGAAGACTGCTATCATACCAACCCGTTAGTAAATGCCATGAGTGTTGGTATTTTAAAAAATGGCGGTACTATTTCTGCCACCGCAGAAGGTAAAGGAAACCCTGTTTTTTTTGTGGGCAGTGCTACTGGTAAAGATGGAATTGGAGGAGCGTCTTTTGCCAGCGCCAATATTACTGCTGATAGTGCAGAAGACTTACCTGCTGTACAAGTGGGTGATCCATTCCAGGAAAAAAAATTACTGGAAGCTTGCCTGGAAGTAATTAAAACCGGTGCTATTGTTGGTATGCAGGATATGGGTGCTGCAGGCATAATATGTTCAACCGCAGAAATGAGTGCCAAAGGCAATTGTGGTATGCGCATAGACCTTGATAAGGTTCCGATGCGCCAGAAAAATATGAAGACCTGGGAAATATTGTTGAGTGAAAGCCAGGAAAGAATGCTGATGGTGGTGCAAAAAGGAAAAGAAGCAGCTGTATTGCAGGTGTTTGAAAAATGGGATTTGCCCTGCAGTGAAATTGGAGAAGTAACGGATGACGGGTTACTTAAATTTTATATGAATGGAACGCTGGAAGCCGAACTGCCTGCACATGAATTGGTACTGGGTGGCGGGGCCCCTCAATATGAAAGAGAATATAAAGAGCCGGAATATCTGCAAAAAATAAAGGCATTTGATGCGGCTGTAATTGCCACTCCTGCTGATTTAAAAAGCATTGCAGAACAATTAATTCAAATACCCAATATAGCAAGTAAGTGCTGGGTATATACACAATATGATAGCATGGTTGGCGCCGGTACAGCAAGTACCAATGCTCCAAGTGATGCAGCCATTGTTATTGCAAAGCCTACCAATAAAGGCCTTGCATTAACAACAGATTGTAATAGCCGTTATGTTTTTGCAGACCCCTACAAAGGAGCAATGATTGCAGTAGCAGAAGCTGCAAGAAATATTGTATGCAGTGGTGGCGAACCACTGGGTGTTACAAACTGTTTAAATTTTGGCAATCCTTATAACCCCGAAGTATATTACCAGTTTGTACAGGCTATTAAAGGAATGGGTGAGGCCTGTACTAAATTTAACACCCCTGTTACGGGAGGCAATGTAAGTTTTTACAACCAGAGCCCTGATGGCCCTGTTTACCCAACACCAACAATTGGTATGGTAGGTTTACTGGATAATGTGATGGATAAAATGACGATGGATTTTAAACAGCCCAGTGATGTTATTTATTTAATTGGTGTTAGCAGGGACGATATAAACTCCTCTGAATATTTACATAAAATACACGGTGTAGAATTAAGCCCTGCACCTTACTTTGACCTTAATGAAGAATTTAATGTACAAAGGATAATTGAAAAACTGATTAAAGAAAAATTAATCAGCTCTGCACATGATGTTAGCGAAGGCGGTTTATTTGTAACCCTTACTGAAAGTGGGTTTAACAACAATCTTGGGTATAATTTAAACACTAAAAAAACTATACGAAAGGATGCCTATCTTTTTGGTGAAGCACAAAGCCGTGTAGTAATTTCTGCTTCAGCAAAAGATAGTGATGCAGTTGAAAAATTATTGAACATTTCAACTATTCCTTTTGAGAAATTAGGAGTTGTAACTGAAGGTGATATTACCATTGATGGATATAACTGGGGAAATATTGGTGAATGGAAAAATAAATATGATCATGCCATTGGTAATCTTCTGGCAGGGCATGAAAGTGAACAGGCGTTAACTGCTCTATAAAATATAACACATGAGTAAAAAAATTGCCATAATTGGCGGCGGAAATTTAGGAACAGCCATTGCTGAAGGTTTGATTAAAAGTAAATTTTGTAAGCCAGCAGATATTACTGTTACCAAAAGAAATATTGCTACGCTAAAAGACCTGGCCGATAAAGGAGTTAATATTAGTAGTGACAATGCAGCGGCTGTGCGTAACAGTGAGTTGGTTATACTTGCCATAAAACCTTTCCAGGTAAGTGATGTGGTAAATGGTTTTAAAAAAGAATTAACAGCCAAACATATAATGGTATCCGTTGTAACCGGTGTACTTATCAGCGATATTGAAACTATTATTAAAAAGAAATTACCGGTTTTCAGGGCCATGCCCAATACGGCCATTGCTATACAGCAAAGCATGACCTGCATTAGTGTAACCAATGCTACCGATACTCAAACAAACTATGTGAAAGATCTTTTTGCCACGCTCGGTAAAGTAACTATGATTGACGAAAAACTAATGGATGCCGCCACTGTACTGGGCGCCTGTGGCACTGCTTATGCCATGCGCTATATACGTGCCAACATACAAGGCGGCATTGAAATTGGTTTTGATGCGGTTACTGCAAACTTGATAGCAGCCCAAACTGTAAAAGGCGCTGCCGAATTATTATTACAAAAAGGAACCCATCCCGAACAGGAGATAGACAAAGTGACTACTCCTAAAGGCTGTACCATTGCAGGCTTAAACGAAATGGAGCACCAGGGCTTCAGCTCTTCTTTAATAAAAGGAATTGCAACCAGTTATAATAAAATTATTAAAGGATAAGCTTGTTACTTTCATAAGGCAACTCCCTTTAAAATTCCAGATTAAAAAATCACCTCACAATTTTCAGGTAATTATGTATATATTACCATGCCTCTAATTCAAGCTTATTAGGCGTAAGCTTATCCATTTCTTTTTTATTTCAATCTACATTTGTATTAACTTACACCTATACAGTATTGCTGATTTTATACATGCCATAAAAATTATTTCATGAAAACACGCCGTGATTTTTTAAAACAAACCGGAACCTTTGCTGCCGGCTCCATCCTCATTCCTTCTTTTGCAGAAACAACAAAAAAAGTTGACAACATTGGTATTCAGTTATATTCTGTTCGTAAAGAAATGCTCGCTGATGCAAGGGGCACTTTACAACAACTGGCTACGCTGGGTGTAAAACAAATTGAATCTGCCGGAAGTGACAAAGGATATTACTATGGTCTGCAACCAAAAGAAATGAAAAATATTTGTGCCGGGCTTGGTATGACTCTTAGCAGTGGCCATATTCATTTAGATGACAACTGGCCGCAAACATTGGAAGATGCAGTAGCATCTGGACAGCAATACCTTATTTGTTCCAGCATGCCAACACAAGGACAAACAGTTGACAATTATAAAAAGGCTGCTGCTGCTTTTAATAAAGCCGGGGAAGACTGCAAAAAATTAAATATTAAATTTGGTTATCACAATCATGATTTTGAATTTGAAAAAGAAAATGGCCAAGTGTTATATGATGTGTTGCTGAATAACACCGAGCCTAATCTTGTTTATATGGAACTGGATTTAGGCTGGGTTATTGTAACCGGCAATAATCCGTTAGACTATTTTAAAAAATATCCGGGGCGTTTTCCGCTATGGCATTTAAAAGATATGGACTTACAAAAAAAACATAGCGTCGAATTTGGAAAAGGGGCATTGCCAATTATTGAAATCCTCCGGCACAGTGAGCAATCAGGTATGAAATATTTTTATGTAGAGCAGGAAGAATATGCCCACTCAGCAATGGAAAGCATTAAAGAGGATATGGATTACCTGGCAAAATTAAAATTGTAAATTCAGGTACTTTTTTATCCATTTATAAATAGCCATAATTAAACTATATAAAAGATAATAAGGTAAACAACTAATTATAGTATATTCATTTAATAAATTACGCCATATGAATAGAAGAAATGCCATTCGCACTGCGTTGATTTTTTCTGCAGGAGCCAGCTTATTACCTTCCTGTTTACAAAAAGATATAACAGATCTTTCCCTTACAAATATAGCGATAACTGGAAACGAAGAAAAAATGATGGCTGCATTGGGCGAAGCTATTATTCCGACAACAAATTTTATCGGGGCTACCGGCGTACAGGCATCTCAGTTTACATTGATGATGGTAAATGATTGTTACCCTCCTGATGAGCAAAAAATATTTACTGATGGCCTGCATCAATTTAATAAAATGGTTAGCGACAAATATGGTAAATCATTTACCGATTGCAGCCCTCTGCAAAAAAAAGAATGGCTTACTGTCGTTGAAAATAAAACAGGTTTGCCTGACGATGTTGTTAAGTTTTATCAAATTTCTAAAAATCATATCCTGCAGGCATTTACCGGTTCCAAACAATATATGACAGATGTTCGTCATTACAAAATGGTACCCGGGCCAGATTTTAAAGGTTGCATACCGTTAAAGAATAAAGCAGCTTAATTTAGCTAGTTATCTAAATGATTGGGCAAGCTTTTCATATTTGCAAAATTGACGAGAGGGGAAACCGGCCAAGGCTAAAGAATAAAACGATTTAATTTGAGTTGTATTAAAAAAATATTATGAGTGATAAAAATATTTTTGATGCCATCGTAATTGGCAGCGGCATGAGTGGGGGTTGGGCTGCAAAAGAGTTATGCGAACAAGGTTTAAAGACCCTTTTACTGGAACGAGGCCGTGATGTAGTACATTTAAAAGATTATCCCACTACCAATATGTTGCCGTGGGAATTTAAACACCGTGGACAGGTGCCTTATGCTATTGCCAAAGACAATCCCATCATAACAAAATGCTATGCATTTAAAGAAGATGCGATGCATTTTTTTGTAAAAGATAAAGAGCATCCTTATGAACAGGAAAAACCATTCGACTGGATACGGGGATACCAGGTTGGTGGCAAAAGTATTATGTGGGCCCGGCAAACACAGCGCTGGAGCGACTTTGATTTTGAAGGTCCGGCCCGTGATGGCTTTGCAGTTGACTGGCCTATCCGCTATAAAGATATTGCTCCATGGTATAGTTATGTAGAAAAATTTGCCGGCATCAGTGGTAATAAAGATGGACTGGATACTTTGCCCGATGGAGAATTTTTGCCTGCCTGGGAACTTAGTTGTGTAGAGAATCATTTTAAAGATA
>JAYTTI010000158.1:0-16299 GCA_043745405.1 Ferruginibacter sp.
TTCGGCTGATTTTTTTTAGTAACCATAATTGTAGTAGTTTTAAATGAACTATAAATTTAAGGACTGTGATCGAAAGGCTACCGAAGGTTTAGTTCAACAATAGGTTTGGCAATAGGCTGGCAGACGGAATAACAATCAGCTACAAATCAATATCAGCAATAGTTCCAGCTTGACATTAGTAATTAAGCTTTAGTTGTTACCTTCAACTTTGGTTTTTCAATCAGCTCTGGTTCCGGGCTTGAAGTTATAAAATACCAGCCCATCGCCAAGCCTTAACGTTATATGCCTAAAAGAGAAATGAACCTGCTTTTACAGGACATCATCGAAAATGCAGCGATGATTTTTCAGTTTGTTGGCAGCTCTTCCTACGAAACATTTATCAATGACAAAATGAAAGTATATGCTGTTATAAGGGCTTTCGAAATAATTGGAGAAGCGTCAAAGCAAATTTCGCCTGAAATTAAATCGGCCTACACGCTTATTGAATGGCAGCTGATGACAGACTTCCGCACCCTGCTTACACATCATTATTTTGGTATTGAATATGAAATTTTATGGAAAACAATAAAAGAAAACCTTCCATTTAATTATGAGTTGCTAAAACAGGTGAGATTATAAATCAATTGCAGCAGATGGAGGCAGGTAATTTTCTAACCTCCTTCATATTTAATACAAAATCTACGACTTTCCGCTGATAGAGAAATACTGAAGGATGAGGCGGGCTGGGTTATAGCCTCCCCTTTGCAGGTGGGTTCGTTAATGCACGCAAAAATGCACTGCAGCGGCCATCCAAAACCTGCAATGTCTTTTTGCCAGGTGTTTTTAATCCCCGAAAATCCAAAATGGCATTTTGGATTTTCGGGGATAGTAAAGAAAGATTATCGTACTATTGCATTTGTCATTTAATAGTTTAATATTTTCGCCCATTATACATTTCCCATAATCAACAACTGTAAATCATGAAAAAATTGATTAGCCTGCCGGCATTTATTTTTATGCTGCTGGCTGCCACTTATTTTACCGCCTGCAATAACAACGCTTCTTCAACACAGGCAATCATTAACGAAGATTCCATTAAAAAAGAAGATTCCGCCAAAAAAGTGCTTGCCCGTGGCGAATACCTTGCCGTACACGTAGCAGCCTGTATTCACTGCCATAGCCGGCGTGATTTCAGCAAATTTGCCGGTCCCGTTATTGCCGGTACCGAAGGCATGGGTGGTGGTAAATTTGATCATACTATTTTAGACGCCATCCCAGGAACCATCTACAGCAAAAACATTACCAGCGACAAGGAAACCGGTATCGGCAGCTGGACGGATGATGAAATTATGCGGGCCATTACACAAGGTATCAATAATAAAGGCGACACCTTGTTTCCGTTAATGCCTTATGCCAATTTTAACCATATGGCAAAAGAAGATTTGCTGAGCATTATTGCCTACATTAAAACATTAAAACCCATTAAAAATAAAATTCCCCCAAGGGAATTAATGATTCCGATAAGCGTGGCTTACCCCGCCCCTGCCCTGCAAAAAACGGTTGATGGAAATACAAGCCCGGCAGAAACAGATAAAGTAAAATACGGCGGATACTTAGTAAACATGGCGGCCTGTGCAGATTGCCATACACCTTATGTAAAAGGGCAGCCAGATTTTGCCAACCTGTACTCGGGCGGCAACACTTTTACCATTGCCGGTTTTAAAGTAACCTCCGCCAACATAACACCCGATGCTGCCACCGGCATCGGCGCCTGGACCGATACCACTTTTATCAATAAATTTAATGCCTGCCGGCAGGAGAAGGGCTATAATTATAACCCGGGCAAAGCCAATACAATAATGCCCATTGTAGATTATGCAGGTATGACGGATGGAGATCTGAAAGCAATTTTTGCCTACCTGCAAACTGTAAAACCGGTAAAGAAACTCATTAATAAATACCCAAAATAAATTTTTAATACGCAGGTTTTACTGCTTATTAAAAGCAGTTGAAAATTGCCAGCCTGTAAATACTTGTTTGTATTTACAGGCTTTTTTATTAAAGTATAAATAAAGGTTTAATAAAAAGCAGTTACTTTGTGTTGTGTACACACTTCAATATATATTACAAAAGCTACGGCAGCATAAGCCTGAGCTTCAACGAAAATATCCTGTTGCAAGCCTCGGCGTTTTTGGTTCTTATGCAAGAGGGGAGGCTACAGAAAAAAGCGATATTGATATTGCAGTAGAAATAACAGGTTCAATGGGCTTAAACTTTGTTGCTATGGCGGATGAAATTGAAGGCTTGTTTGGGATTAAAACTGATGTTGTTCCTAAGCGTGCCATAAAAGCCGAATACCTTTCTTTAGTGGAAAAAGATATTATATATGTCTGAACGGCTTCCATCCAGTCTTATTAAAGATATGTTGCAGTGTATTGCACATATTGAATTGTATACAGGGAGGTTTTCATTTGAAGAATTCTCAGGAAATTTTATGGCAATAGAAACCTGTTTATACAATATACAGGTAATTGGAGAAACTGCATCCTGTTTGCCAGAAGCTGTTAAAACTACCGAACCGCATATTCCATGGGCATCAATAAAAGGAATGCGAAACAGGCTTATTCACGAATATTTTTGAACAGATACTCAGGTAGTGTGGCAGGTAATAAAAAATGAATTGCCTCTGTTCCAAACTGACCTGGAAAGAATTTATAAAAACCTGGTTAATCAAAAAAAATAACTACTCTTTATTTACCCATTCATTACTTTTTATAATTACTTAAATTATTTATGGAAATATTGCAGCAATTATACAAGGAACTGGTTTCGTTTTTAAGCATTAATGCCTGGCTGGAAATGTTTACAACCAACGACTACAGCTCACTTAAAACCCTTGATGGCATTACTGCTGCGCTGGCGCCCCTGATTCCTTTTATTTTAATTATTGAAATTGTAAGAGCAGTTTTTTATAAAAAGTTCAGGGCAGCCGATTATAAAGTGATGTTTTTTATTTATGTTTTTAACAGTTTTATCGGTCGGTTTATTTCCATTGCAGCAGTTGCTTTTTGCATTGGGCTTTTGCAACCATACGCCCTCATCACCACTACATTTAACTGGTACTGGTTTATTTACGGTTATATTGTTTGGGAGCTGGCTCATTTTGTATATCATTATTTGGGCCATAAAGTAAGACTGTTCTGGTGCCTGCATTCAACCCACCATGCACCGGAGCAAATGAATCTTTCTGTAACCTATGCGCATTTTTTTCTGGAAGCGCCTTATGCAGATGTAATACGTACTTCCATCTGTATTTTGCTGGGGGTAAACCCACCACTGTTATTTTTTATTATGTTTATCGACGGCACCTGGGGAGGGTTTATTCATGTAGGTGAAAATATACTTAAAGACGGGCGCATGGGCTTTTTAAACCGTATAATACTTACGCCTTCTCACCACCGTGTACATCATGCAAAAAACCCGTTGTATATGGATACCAATTTTTGTAACCTCCTGAATATATGGGATCGGGTTTTTGGAACTCTGCGCCACGAAAAAGAAAATGAGCCACCTGTGTACGGCATAACCCGCAACATGAATGCGCAAAATTTTTGGGATGTTTATTTTGGTGAAATTGTTGCCCTTGCCAAAGATGTAAAAAATGCCCCCGGCATAAAAAATAAATTATTGTACATCATTATGGCGCCCGGCTGGAGCCATACCGGCCGGCATACAACAGCCAGCGTGGTTAAGCGGGAATTTTTGCAACAGCAAAAGATAGATGGGTTGTGAGTAGCCTTAATGTTTTTATTTTAAGACAGCATTATTGCAATGCCCTGCTTCATTTGTATGACTGTTATTTTTTAGATGGCATTGGTAACAGCATGGATACTTCTGCTTTGTATTTTTCAAAATCATCGTATGTTGCAAACAGTCTTTTTTCTTTCATAGGGATAGAAGCAAACAAAAACATCAATACCATACCAACTGCACCCAGGCATGTCCAGGCTGGTGCTGAAGCTGCCAGGCCCGTTATGGCCAGGCCGATCCAAAATAATATCTCGCCTAAATAATTAGGGTTACGGGTGTGGTTCCATATCCCTTCCCTAATGATGCTGTGCTTTACCCTGCCGGAATTATTTTTGCTTTTATACAATGTATTGTCTGCAACCAGTTCAAATAAAACACCTGCCAGTGTAATGATATTGCCTGCAATAACAAATGCATTGATATTTTTAGGGGTTCCATCATACAAAAAAAATAAACCACTCATACTAAGAAATACAATACAGGTTGGATATAAATGAATGGCTAAAAAATTTATGGGCTGAAAATATTTCCCAAATTGTTTTCTAAAATTTACGTAACGCCAGTCTTCATGATCCCAGCCCCGCCAGCTTCTGTACCAGTTATGCGTCAACCGCCATGACCAAAAACTTATCATCAGGGCAGTGGTGTATTGCGCTATACCCCAGTATTGATGAGTATTGAACCACCACAATACAATAAAATAAAAAGGAATAACCGACCAATAAGCATCATATACACTGCTGTTTTTTTTGTACAAGGAAAATATAAATGTAACAACTGTCATCACCAGGTCTGCTGTAAAAAATCGCCATAGCCTATTTTCAACCGGCAAAAAACTGTAGCATAAAAATCCACAAAAAACCAATGATCAAATAAGTAAAAATAATTTCTGCAAAAGGTTTTTTATGTGGGTTCATAAATTGGTTGGGTTGTGATTTGTTGTTTTTAAATATGGCATTGAGTTGGTGAGGCTATAATGCATTACAGAATCAACAGGCGCTTAAAATATGTGGCATATAACTGCTTTATTTCCCTTCCTAAACAAACTGCAAACACATCTCCCCTTACTGTGAATTAGTTATGTGCCTCCCAATATTGACTTTACTTTTTGCTGCAATTGTTTTTTATCAGGCAGGTAAAGCTGATATTTTGAAACAAAAATCTTATTCGAAATACCACCCATTGCATATTCCACTAACACTTCATCTTTCTCTGCTGATAGGATGATACCAATTGGTTCATTGTCGCCTTCCACATTTTCTTCTTTCTTGAAATAATTAAGATAAAGGTTCATCTGTCCTATATCGCCATGATCCACTTTTTTTATTTTAAGATCAATCAATACAAAACATTTTAAGATTCGGTGATAAAAGACAAGGTCGATATGAAAATGCTTATTACGAAGTGAAATTCTGTATTGCCTCGCAATGAAGGCAAAACCCTTACCTAATTCCAATAAAAACATTTGCAGGTTATCAATTATTTTTTGCTCAAGGCCTTTCTCCGATGTCTTGCGGCTTTGCGGAATTTTTAAAAAGTCGAGTACGTAAGGATTTTTTACCACTTCATTTGGGTGAGAAACAATATGCCCTTTTGCCGAAAGCTGCATTACCCCTTTTTTATCTTTGCTTAGTGCAAGTCTTTCAAACAAAGAAGAATCAATTTGCCTTTCAAGCTCCCTTACAGACAGGGCTTCATTAATCGCTTGTTTTTCATAAAATTTTCTTGAAGTATCGTTAGAGATACCAATTAAAGCAATGTAATGGCTCCAACTCAATTTGGCAGACACTGTCTGCCATTTTTGATAGGCAAGATAAAATCTCCGCATATCTAAAATGTTTCGTCTGCCAAATCCTTTTCCATACCGATGCTGTAAATCTTTTGAAAGCCTTTCCAGCAAGTCACTTCCATACTCTGCTCTATCCTGCCCATGCTGTTCAAATTCTATAATGTGTCTGCCAATTTCCCAATTGCTTTTTACCAATTCTGTATTGATTGCCCTTACAGCGTTTTGCCTGGCTGTTTCAATGGTAAGGCCAATATCGGCTAACAGTTTTTCGTATTTTGGTTTTACAAGTTTCATTTTATAGGCGATGGTTATTTTTTTAAATTTACTTAAATCAGGTAGTGATTCTGCCAGCTTTGTTTGTATGCTATGTTTTGTTTTAACATCACTAAAGAGTAGGGTTTACCAAAGTAGAGAAATAGATATTCTTCTGCCAATGTTTGTGTTATCGAATATACGTACATAAATTTTTTGCCTTTAAATAAAATTGTATGCCCTGCCAAATAAAGGGAAGTGATTTTTTATCTTACAATCCATTGAGTATTCTATTTTAAATACTGCCAAAATTCCAGTAAATATTGGTATTTTTAGATAGTAAAAGAAACTGTAACATGCCAGGCTTGCCATCAAAAAAAATTACCGTAGTCGCTATACTGATGTTAATTGCAGCCAGCAGTTTTTTGTATATAACCAAACAGCCTCCGGTTGATTTTACTACGCAGGTAAAACCCATCATCAATAAAAATTGCATTACCTGCCACGGGGGGGTAAAACAAAAAGCGGGCTTTAGTTTGCTATTTAGGGAAGAAGCATTGCTGGGCAAAACAGAATCCGGCAAAAGGGCCATTGTTCCGGGAGATGCCGCCAACAGCGAAATGATACGCCGGCTCACTCTGAAAGATCCGGAAGAAAGGATGCCCTACAAACATGATCATTTATCAAAAGAAGATATTGATATCCTTACAAGATGGATTGATGAAGGTGCCCGCTGGGGCGAACATTGGGCCTATACCCCGGTAAAAGAAATACCGGTTCCGCAACCCTCCTCCTTCTTCGGTTTATTTAAAAGGCAAAGCAAATGGGCCACTAATTCAATAGATAATTTTATAGAAGTAAAATGGAAAGGAACTGATTTATCTGCTTCGCCACAGGCCAATAAACAACTATTGCTTCGCCGTGTAAGCCTTGATATTATTGGTATGCCTGCACCCGAAAAAATTGCACAGCAATACCTGGATGATAACAGCGAAAAAGCCTACGCAAATCTTGTAGATTCTTTGCTGGCTTCCCCACATTTCGGTGAAAAATGGGCGGCGCTATGGATGGACCTTGCCCGTTATGCAGACACCAAGGGATATGAAAGAGACGATACCCGAAACATCTGGCATTACCGCGACTGGCTCATCAATGCCTTTAACCTAGATATGCCCTATGATAGTTTTCTTACCAGGCAAATAGCCGGTGATCTGTTGCCGCATCCAACTGATGAAGACCTTATTGCGACAGCCTTTCAGCGCAATACCATGACCAACGATGAAGGTGGAACAGACAATGAAGAATTTAGAACGGCTGCTGTAATGGACAGGGTAAATACCACCTGGCAGGCAACAATGGGTACTACCTTTGCGTGTGTTCAATGCCATAGCCATCCGTATGATCCTTTTAAGCACGAAGACTATTATAAATTTCTGGCCTTTTACAATGATAGCCGGGATGAAGATACTGAAGCTGATTATCCCCTGCTGCGGCATTTTAACGACAGCATTAAAAATGAATTGGCCAATCTTACTAACTGGCTGCAAAAAAACTCCACACCCGAAAAAGCAAAAGAAGCCTTTATCTTTTTAAAAACATGGCAGCCTGCCTATAACAGTCTTACCTGCGATAGTTTTACCAACAGTGAACTGTCAGATACCAAATGGCTGGCAATGCGTAACAATGCTATTTGCCGGTTAAAAAATGTGGACTTAACCAACCGCACACAATTAATTTTTCGTTACCAGGGAAATGCAGAAGGTGGCACCTGGAAGATACATATTGATGAGCCAAACGGCCCTGTTATTGCAACTGTTCCGTTGAAGAAATCTAAAAAAGGGTGGACGATCAGCCAGACAGCCCTGGTAGCACAAACTGGCATGCACCATCTTTATTTTACCTACACCAATCCATTACTTAAAAAACCTGGTGATACCGGTGCTTTGTTTGATTGGTTTTATTTTACCAACGATATTGCTGAAGCGGGCAAACCCGGTTATGACAGTATTGAAAAAAAATACTGGCAGTTGATAAATGTAAATGTACCCACCACACCGGTGATGATGGACAACCCAAAAAATATGCATCGTACTTCCTATGTATTTGAAAGGGGTAACTGGCTGGTAAAAGGTGCGGCAGTACTGCCAGGTATTCCACTTTCATTGGGTGTATTGCCTGCCAATGCACCGGCAAACCGACTGGGTATGGCGCAATGGTTAACATCTACACAAAATCCATTAACCGCCCGTACAATGGTAAACCGTGTTTGGGAACAATTGTTTGGTACAGGCCTTGTTGAAACACTGGAAGATATGGGATCGCAAGGAACAGCACCTACCCACCAGGAGCTGCTGGACTGGCTGAGTTACCAGTTTATGCATGGCGATAAATGGAGCGTAAAAAAACTACTTAAAACGATTGTGTTGAGTGCCACGTACCGGCAGGATTCTAAAATATCACCGGATCAGTTACAAAGAGATCCTTACAATAAATTATATGCACGCTATGCAAGGGTAAGATTATCCGCAGAACAAATACGCGACCAGGCGCTTTGTATCAGTGGTGTAATCAGCAACAAAATGTATGGTCCCAGCGTATTTCCTTACCAGCCAAAAGGTATCTGGCTTTCGCCCTGGAATGGTGCAGAGTGGGTACAAAGTAAAAATGAAGATCAATATCGCCGGGCCCTGTATACTTATTGGAAACGTTCTGCTGCTTACCCCTCCATGCTGACTTTTGACGGGGTGTCCCGTGAAGTATGTACCGTGCGCCGCATAAGAACCAACACGCCTTTGCAGGCACTCACTTCTTTAAATGATTCTGCTTATATTGATCTTGCACGGCATTTTGCTTACCGCATGCAAAAACTTGCAGGTACTGATGTACAGCAACAAATTAAAACAGGATACCAGTTGGCGACGCAACATGCTGTCAATGAAAAAAGTTTACTGGCGCTGATGAATTTATACAAAACAGCTTACAGCCAGTTTAGGAACAATGCAAATAATGCCTGTGAAATGGTGGGTGGAATAAATGAACATACCAATGCGGAAACTGCGGCATTGATAGTAGTGGCAAATGCTATATTGAATTTAGATGAAGTGGTTACGAAAAATTAGTTAGGAGTGATGAGCTATTGTTGTGTACTAAATCCAAATATTGTCAGTGACTAGTAGAGACTGATTATAAATGAAGGGAGTGAAATGACCTTAGAGATTGTACAATATTAAATTTAGATCACTTGATGTCAAAAATTGTGATACCCAATTTCACTAAACAAATTTAGTTTGAGGTCACAAATTGTGACCTCAAACTTATTCCATAAAATGTTGCATATGGCGAAGGCTAAAGAGCAGATACAATTAATGATTCCGGAAGAAGTTTTATTGAGCAAAATATATTTAATCCGTGGTCAAAAAGTTATGCTGGATGAGGAAATAGCTCAACTTTATCAGGTAGAAACAAAAAGATTAAATGAACAGGTGAAAAGAAATTCAGAAAGGTTTCCAGAGGATTTCATGTTTCAATTAGCTGTAGAAGAGTTTGAAAACTTGAAGTCGCAAATTGCGACTTCAAGTTGGGGAGGCAGAAGAAAATTACCATATGCTTTTACTGAGCAAGGAGTTGCAATGCTTTCAAGTGTATTAAACAGCACGGTTGCCATCCAGGTAAATATTCAAATCATAAGAATATTCACAAAAATGCGGGAACTGCTATTAACAAATAGAGACATTTTACTTAAACTCGAAAAATTGGAAAAAGATGTATCGGAAAACAAACAGGATATAGCAGTAGTATTTGAAGCTTTAAAGCAATTGCTTGACGCTCCAAAAGTAAAAAGAAGAATGATAGGTTTTAAACCGGGTGATGAAGATGATAAAGGATGAACAAGCAATGGTTTATTAGTAAAAATCCGGAACATAAATATATTTATGACACAAAAAGAATTACATAACCAACGGTTGTTGAAAGAGGCAGAAAGAGCCGTGATAACTATGCAAACACGCCGCCACTTTTTAAAAGAAAGTGCCATGGGTTTGGGTGCACTTGCTTTTGGATCTATGTTTGGCAGTTGTACCCATTCACCTGTTCCATCAAACAGCATTGCTTTTGATCCTGCTCATCCGCTGATGCCCAAGCTGCCTCCATTTGCTGCAAGGGCAAAGAGTGTTATTTACCTGCACATGGCCGGTGCACCTTCACAACTGGAGTTGTTTGATTACAAACCCGAACTGATGAAAATGGATGGACAGGATTGCCCACAATCTTTATTGGAAGGGAAAAAATTTGCCTTTATAAGAGGTGTTCCAAAAATGCTGGGGCCTCAGGCAAAATTTGCACAGTACGGTAACTCACGTACATGGGTAAGCGAAAATATGCCGCATTTGGCAACCATTGTTGATGAGCTCAGTTTTTTAAAAGCCGTAACCACCGACCAGTTTAACCATGCTCCTGCACAGCTGATGGTGCATACCGGTTCTGCCCGCTTAGGCAGGCCAAGCTTGGGTTCCTGGGCAACCTATGGGCTGGGAACAGAAAATCAAAACCTGCCTGGCTTTGTAGTGTTAACCAGTGGCGGCAAAAATCCTGATGCAGGTAAAAGTGTTTGGGGCAGTGGTTTTTTACCAAGTGTGTACCAAGGTGTTCAATGCCGCAGCGAAGGTGATCCGGTCCTGTTTATAAAAGACCCCGAAGGTATGAACAGGGATTTACGTAAGGCAAGTATTGATGCCATTAACGAGGTAAATGCAGAAGAATACAAAGCGTACAACGACCCTGAAATCCTTTCCCGCATTTCGCAATATGAAATGGCTTTTAAAATGCAGATTGCCGCACCGGAGGTAATGGATATCAGCAATGAGCCTGCCTATATTCATGAAATGTACGGTACCAAACCCGGCGAGGGATCTTTTGCCAACAATGTTTTGTTGGCGAGGAAACTGGTTGAAAAAGGGGTGCGCTTTGTGCAGTTATTCGACTGGGGCTGGGACAGTCATGGTACCGAAGCAAGCCTTGCTATTGACCTTGGCTTTATTAATAAATGCCGCTCGGTGGATAAATGCATTACTGCACTGATACTCGATTTAAAGCAACGAGGCCTGCTGGAAGAAACACTGGTTGTATGGGGTGGAGAATTTGGCAGAACACCTATGGCAGAAAACAGGGAAGGTAAACAAAATCCTTATAAAGGCAGGGATCATCACACAGAAGCATTTACAATGTGGATGGCAGGGGCGGGTATTAAAAAAGGTTTTTCTTATGGCGAAACTGATGAGATAGGGTATAGCGCCATCAGTGGAAAGGTAGAGCCATTTGATATACAGGCCACCATATTAAACCAGTTGGGTTTTGATCATGAAAAATTTACGTACGAGTTCCAGGGAAGGCCGTTCAGATTAACGGATACAAGGGGAAAAGTTATCACAGATATTTTAAGTTAGTATAGTGAATGGTGAAGCGGATTATATTAATAACTAGTCTAATTTTATTGACCATTGACTATTGACCATTGACCATTGACTATTGACCATTGACCATTGACCATTGACCATTGACTATTGACTATTGACTATTGACCATTGACCATTGGCCATTGACCATTGACCATTGACCATTGACCATTGACTATTGACCATTGACTATTGACTATTGACCATTGACCATTGACCATTGACCATTGACCATTGACCATTGACTATTGACCATTGACCATTGACCATTGACCATTGACCATTGACTATTCACCATGTTATTTAGCAGAAGAAATTTTTTACAAACAAGCACATCTGCCACTACCGCCTTATTGCTGGCATCACTGGATGTATTTGCATCACCACAAAAAAACAATCAAATGAATACAGGTTTTCAATTAAAAGTGCTGGCTACCAACTGGGGCTACCAGGGAACCATAGACGCTTACTGTGCCAAAGTAAAAGAAGAAGGGTATGATGGTATTGAAATATGGTGGCCCGGTAGTCAAAAAGATGCCGATGAACTTTTTATGGCACTCAAAAAACATACACTGGAAGTAGGTTTTCTTACCGCAGGGCATCAAAGTAATCATGCAGAACATTTTGCCAGTTTTAAGCAAATGATTACAGCTGCAGCTACCAATAAAAATCAACGCCCGTTATACATTAATTGCCATAGCGGAAAAGATTATTTTAGTTATGAAGAAAATAAAGCTATCGTTGATTTTACCGTTGAACTGGCAAAAGAAACAGGCATAAAAATTTGCCACGAAACCCACCGGTCAAGAATGCTTTTTGCAGCGCCGGTTGCAAAAAAGTTCCTGCAGCAAATATCCGAACTTAGAATTACACTGGACATATCGCATTGGTGCAATGTGAGCGAAAGCCTGCTGGCAGATCAGCAGGAGACTGTAAACCTTGCCATACAAAGAACCGATCATTTGCATGCCCGTATTGGCCATGCAGAAGGTCCGCAGGTAAGCGACCCAAGAGCACCCGAATGGGAGGATGCAGTAAAAGCGCATTTTGCCTGGTGGGATGCCATCGTTGCCATAAAAAAACAAAAAGGTGAAGTACTTACTGTGTTAACTGAATTTGGTCCGCCCGATTATATGCCCACCATTCCTTACACCCGTCAGCCCCTGGCAGATCAATGGGCCATTAATGTTCACATGATGCATTTGTTGAGGAAAAGGTATAGCCCCTCCTAACCTTCCGCCGTGGAGAGGGAGATGGTGGAGACCTAAGTGATTTGGATTTTAAACATTGGTTAAATAATAAAAATTTTATTTCTTGAGACTTTTGTCAGTTATTGAATTTTTGGGTCACTTTCATCCGCTACTAGTGCATTTACCGTTGGGTATTTTACTGATTGCATTAGTACTTCAATGGATGAACCGCAAAAATAAATACGCCTCCTTAATGCCTGCAATACCGGTTATTTTACTGGCAGGGTCTTTTACTGCATTTGCATCCTGTATTACCGGTTACCTGTTATCTATCAGTGATGACTATGACAAATCACTCGTTAGCTGGCATATGTGGATGGGTATTGGAGTAGCATTGTTTTCACTGATTTTATATGCCAAAGAAAAGAATCCGGTTTTTGCCGTAAATAAAAAATTGCTATCGGCTACATTATTATTAATGCTGATGGTTACAGGGCATTTGGGCGGCTCTTTAACGCATGGTTCGGATTATTTAACAAAGCCATTTAAAGAAATATTTATTACAGACAGTGTTGCCAATACCACCATAAAACCAATTGCAAACGTGCAGGAGGCAGTAGTTTACACAGATATTATTACGCCTATTTTACAAACCAAATGTTACAGTTGCCACAATGCCAACAAGCAAAAAGGTGGTTTGCGTATGGATGAAATAAACCTGTTAATGAAGGGTGGAAAAGACGGTAAAGTAATAGTCCCCGGCAATGCAGATGAAAGTGAAATGATAAAGCGTTTGCTGTTGCCTACAGACAATGAACACCATATGCCGCCAAAAGAAAAACCGCAACCAACAGAAAGCCAGGTAAACCTGATCCATTGGTGGATCAGCAATAATGCCGATGCGCAAAAAAAAGTAAAAGAATTAGCCCAGACAGATAAAGTAAAAAAATTTTTAACCTCATTACAGGCACCCGCAATTATACAAAAACAAAGAACAGATATTCCATCGGCACCTGTTGTAAAAGCAGATGAAAAAATAATTGAACAATTAAAAGCACGCAATATTGTGGTGTTACCGGTGGCACAAAACACCAATTATATGCAGGCAAATTTTGTAACTGATAGTGTAATAGATAAAACAGATTTGCAGTTATTGTTACAATTAAAACAACAACTCATCTGGTTAAAATTACACAATACAAGTATTAATGATGGGGCTTTGGCAAGTATTGCTCAATTAACAAACCTTACCAGGCTGGATATTTCAAATACTTTTATTACAGATAAAGGTCTGCCTATGTTAGCAGCAAATACCAATTTACAGAGCTTAAACCTTGTTGGCACAAAAGTAACAGCGACGGCCATTGTACAACTAAAAGGATTGAATAAACTGCAATCACTTTTTCTGTATCAAACAAGGTGTACTTCAAAAGACTGGAAAACCTTACAAACTATTTTTAAAAAAACCATTATTGATACGGGTGGTTATTTTGTTCCATTACTTGCCACTGACACTTCATTGGTAAAGGAGCCTAAGAAAAAGTATTGACCCATTTGTCATATTTTCTTTACGGGTGTTTTTCATAAACATGGTATAATAAACACTATTCCCAGCAACATCTCTCCACGGGCTTGGGCAGAGGCGAGGACGTTGCGTGTTGCAGGATTACTCTTTTGATTTTTATTGAAACCCCACTTCTTCCATTTCCATAAAATTGGAAATAGGGTAAATGCCTTGTATACCGGTTAAATAAAATTTTGCAGAGCTATGTATGTATTCAATTGCATTAACTGCAAGCTGCCATTTCCCTGTAAATGGATTGTTATGCATATAATTTAATTTCTGCCATACAAATTCGTTGCTTCGGCAATCTTTCCAGTCAAATGAAATTTCCCCAACTTCATGTAGTTTTTTATTTTCTTTCCTCGCAGTTTCTACTCCCCCGGCTAATTGCTCTAATAAGGCCGTTTCATTATTCGCTTTTAGCCGGTTAACAATTTCATATGCCATAAATCTTTTACCATTGCAAATGATAGTGTTGGTGCTTTGAGTAGTATTGATAAAACTAATTAATGCATGCACATGATTGGGCATTATAACATAACCATTTATAAAATGGCTTTTGCTTTTTAAATGATCAACCCATTGGTAAATAATATCGTACCTATTTATTTTATCAATTAGTGGCAGCCAATGGTGACAGGTAAATGTTATAAAAAACATTCCGCTGTTGTATCGTATTGTTCGTTTTACCGGCATGTATAAAGATAATATCTAACTATGATTTAAATTTCATATGAATGTTTGAGCCTATAAAAAGAAAACCCTTCGTTTTATTTAAAATATCGCTCCGTAGTACGCAACGTTCCTGGCTCAACACACGGGCCCGGAAGGAGACGTTGCTTGGAAGGAGAAATAGAATAGGCTAAATGTCTCGTAACGCCTGTGGCTAACATCGCCGCCACAAGTGTGGTCATTTTCATTTTATTATTGCACTAGGTACAAAAACAAAAGAGCCCAACCTGGGCCCTTTTGTTTTTTGATAAAACCTACTGCTTATGTTAATTTGCTTTAACCACTCTAATCAATTTCCTTTCATTTCCTTGTATTACTTCAACAAAGTAAACACCATTAGTCCAGTTATCTCCCAAACGAAGCGTAGAAGATGACCCTACTTTTTGATTTAACTGGATTACCCTACCAAAAGTATTTGTTACCCTAACTGTTACCGGACTGGCATCTTTGCCTTTAATAACCAGGTTAAAGTAATTAGTAGTTGGGTTTGGCATTACTTTCAAACTCAATTTTTCATCACCAACCTGTCTGTCAACAGCAGGAGCAGTAGTAGTAATAGCAGGTGCTGCTGTTAATCTTTGAACTGGAGCTACACAGTTAGAAGTGCAAGTACCAACGAAGTCACCATGAGCAAGGTGTTCCTGAACAGCAGACGGATCAACACATATTTGTACACATGGATTTTTAGCACTGCCTGTACGATGACAAACACTAACTTTTACTATACTACTATTTCCAGCAAAGCAGCGAACGTCTTCTGCATGTATTGGAGTTGACCATACAGTGGTACATCCGTTTGCATCGGTAATAGTGGCAGTAATTATTGCATCCTGAACAAGCGTAACAAACACTGAATATCCAGTAGCTGACGTAACTGTACTATTTGATGTGGAAGAGGGATTCCCCAGTGAAGAACCGGTAGTTGGGCAGATCGCAAAAGCATTAAGGCTGGTATTAGTATTAGCCTGCGGTGCCCAAATCTCATCACCAGTGCTGGTAATTAAATTACAACTCAATGGCCGGTTCATGGTAAAGGTTACTTTATATGGACCCACCCCACCTGAAGGTTTTACAGTAATGGTATCTGTCTGATCACCTGTGTAACCAAACCAAAGTATAGGATTACTGTTGATGTTTGTGGAAGTTAAAGGCGGTGGTGCTGTGATGGTAACAGAAGTTAATGCTTTTGTACATCCGTTGGCATCTTTAACTGACAGTGTATGAGCACCGGCAGCAAGACCTGTAAATACATTGGCACCTGCTCCTGATACATATGATCCGCCGTCTATACTGTACGACAAAGTACTTGTACCGCCAGAAGCAGTAACAGTGATCTTACCATCAGTTGAAGTATTACAGCTTAACTGTGAACCGTTATAGTTTGAAGTAACTGCTCCGCTTCCTGTAATAGCCGGTGGTGCAGTGATCGTTACTAAAGTAGCGGCACTTGTACATCCGTTTGCATCTTTAACCTTTATCTGGTATGTACCAGCAGCAAGGCCACTGAATATATTAGATGCCTGGTATGTCGTT
>JAYTTI010000159.1:0-49176 GCA_043745405.1 Ferruginibacter sp.
GGGATAAGTTTTAAGCCTGTGGTTCCTGTGCCCGTTTTTGATCAAGTTGTTTCTTTAATTCCCTGATCTCATCATCTTTATCTTTTTCTTTCATACCCTCTTCAATTTCATTCTTTACACTGGTTTTTGCATCATTAAAATCCCTCACCCCTTTACCAATTCCCTTCATTAATTCAGGAATCTTTTTTCCACCAAATAACAATACAACTGCCAAAAGAATAAAGATCCATTCAGAACCCCCGGGCATTCCAATTAAAAAAACAGCATTTACAATTGATAATAGCATGATATTAAATTTAGTGAACAAAGATAAAAGAAATATCTTCTTTGATAGTTTTTTGATTGTTAATAATCAAATCTTTTACCAATTTAATAAAGAAAAGCTATTTAAGATGGCGACCGCATTTTGCTTTGCCATTGGCAGCTTCGTCCATAGTAATGCCTCTTGAGCAGGATGTGAACAAAATTGCAAGCAGGATAATTACAGCAGAAAGAGTTAATTTTTTCATGATTTTGTGGTTTTCAGGTTAAAAAAGGTTTTCAATAGAGAGGTAACGTATTAAACACTTACATGTTTTATTAAATTTTATCCAATAATCATTCCAAATTTTTTTCTAATGTCTTTAAAATAAAAAATGCGATGTCCAATTAGTTGAACATCGCATTTTTTATATATGTAATTAACAGGTTTACTTCTTTTTAAGAGCAACTGCCATTCTCTTTTCCTGAATACGGGCACTTTTGCCACTTCTTTCACGCAGGTAAAAAAGTTTAGCCCTGCTAACTTTACCTACTTTATTTAATACCACGCTTTCAATATTTGGCGAATAAAAAGGGAATAACCTTTCAACACCAACGCCATCGCTCATTTTACGTACTGTAAAAGTAGCTGTAGCTCCAACTCCCTGGCGCTTAATCACATCCCCTTTAAAGCTTTGAATTCTTTCTTTACTACCTTCTACAATTTTATAGTTAACAGTAATATTATCTCCGGCTTTAAATGCAGGAAGTGCTGGTTTAGCTGTTAGTTGTTCGTGTACAAATGCAACTGCGTTCATAATCATTATTTTTAACGGACCGCAAAGGTAGGGGTTTAATTGATAATTGTAAAATGAAAAATGGATATTTTTTCAATTCATCCTATTTTTTTTAAGCATCGTAACAGATACAACAAAGCTATATGTTGAATGGAGCGTCGCCACAAATGCTTCATCAGTGTTCAATGCTGGTTATATAATAAAAAAGCTACAGGCATTTAGATTGTAGCTTTTTTATTATATTTTTAATATTATTACCTGGCAATATTCACGGCCCTTTTCTCTCTTATCACGGTTACTTTAATTTGCCCAGGAAAAGTCATTTCAGTTTGTATTTTTTGGGCTATCTCAAAACTTAGCTTATCACTTTCGCCATCACTTACTTTATCTGCTTCTACAATTACCCGCAATTCCCTGCCAGCCTGTATAGCATATGCTTTTTCAACACCCTGGTAAGCCTGCGCTAAATTTTCAAGATCTTTTATACGCTGAATGTATTGCTGCATTATTTCACGCCTTGCTCCTGGCCTTGCACCACTGATCGCATCGCAGGCCTGTATAATAGGAGAGATAACATATTGCATTTCCATTTCATCATGGTGGGCACCGATGGCATTTACAACGGCAGGGTTTTCGCCATACTTTTCAGCCAGTTTTGCACCAAGCAAAGCATGGCTTAATTCTGTTTCCTCGTCAGGTACTTTTCCGATATCGTGTAACAAACCGGCACGTTTGGCTAATTTAGGGTTCATGCCTAATTCTGCCGCCATAATGGAACATAAATTGGCGGTTTCTCTGCTATGCATCAATAGGTTTTGACCATAAGAAGAGCGGAAACGCATACGGCCCACCATTCTTACTAATTCTTTATGCAGGCCATGTACACCCAATTCCATTGCAGTACGTTCGCCAATTTCCATTACCTGGTCGTCTAATTGCTTCTTTGTTTTTTCTACCACTTCTTCAATTCGTGCAGGGTGAATACGGCCATCAGCCACCAGACGCTGTAATGATAAACGGGCTATTTCACGTCTTAAAGGGTCAAAAGACGATAAAACGATTGCTTCAGGAGTATCGTCAACAATAAGGTCTACGCCTGTTGCGGCTTCAATGGCCCTGATGTTACGCCCTTCACGGCCAATGATAGAACCTTTTATTTCATCACTTTCAAGGTTGAAAACTGTAATGGAATTTTCGATGGCCTGTTCTGCTGCTGTACGCTGAATAGTTTGAATAACAATTTTTCTTGCCTCTTTATTGGCTTTTAATTTTGCTTCTTCAATTATTTCCTGTTGTATTACCAGCGCCTTTGTATGGGCTTCCTGTTTAAGGCTTTCAATTAATTGTGCCTTTGCATCTTCGGCAGATAAACCTGCTACTTTTTCAAGCCGACGGATATGTTCTTCCTGGTGTTTTTCAAGTTCTGTCCGCTTGGAATTTACTACCTCAATCTGGCGGTTGAGTGCTTCTTTTATAGCCTCGTTTTCCTTTACCTGCTTTTCAAGATTGCCCTCTTTTTGATTGATGCTTTGTTCTTTTTGTTTGATACGGTTTTCAGTATCAATAATTTTCTGATTGCGCTGCATTACTTCTTTATCATGCGCCGACTTCATTTGAACAAACTTCTCTTTGGCATCAAGTTCTTTTTCTTTTTTTAGATTTTCGGCCCTTAATTCGGCTTCTTTTAAAATAAGTTTTGACTGTTGCTCAGCTTGTTCTACTTGTTTTTTTGTGTTTTTGGCAAAAATAACTTTACCCAGTATGGTGCCTATTACTAAGGCAACAACACCAATGATGATGGAAATTATATTTAGTTCCATTGAATTTTTTTGTTTTTAAACGGTTCACAATCTTATATAGCCTGTCTGTACCCATAAATTGTTGAGTGAGATGGTTAGTTGGCGAAGATAATGATTTTTTGGAGAGTTGGAAGGTGATGTAACAGTGTTATTAAAGTAATTTACAATGCTTTATCAATGGCAAATTCCATTTTAAGTAATGCATCGGCTAATTCTTTTTCTAGTGCCGGGTTGCTGTCGGCACTTGTTTGGGTTGCGTACCAAATCAATACCATGGCTACATAATCCTGCATATCCTTGCCACTATACTGGGTTTTAAATTCTATTATCTTGTCGTTAATAATCTTTAATGTATGACGGATAACTTCTTCATCTTTTGGAAGTGTTTTTATACGATAGGTCCTATCGCCAATTACAATATTGATGGGAATCAGTTCTGCCATAAAGCTATTCACTTAATAAGCCAATACACTTATTAATTTCTTTTACATATTGATTAATCTGTTTTTCAAATATCTTTTTATCAGTTTCCGTCATTTGTCCAACAGAAGTTTTTAAAATATTTACCTGCAGCTGCAGTTGGGCAATTTTTTCTGCTTCCGTTTCCTTAACCTGTTGCACCTCTTTTAGCGCATCTTTCAGTTTTTCATTCTCTTTTTGCAATAACTGGTATTGCTTCAGTAATTGCTGAAGTTTGTTAGTGACCCTTTTTATATGCTCTTCTATTTCTGCCATAAATAAATTCTAAAAAACAGAACCTCCCGGCAATTCTTTGCTGGCAAAGAAGGTTTATTTTCTTATTTCCGCATTTAATTCTTTTTCATAACAGCCTATAATCCTGCTCATCATACCGTCGATATCTTTGTCATTCATCGTTTTTTCTTCATCTAAAAAAGTAAAACTAACGGCCATTGATTTTTTATTGGCGCCCAGTTTTTCACTTTCAAAAACGTCAAACAATTTTATAGAGGTTAGTTTATTTAGTCTGGCACTTAAAGTTACTTTTTCTACCTGTTCATATTTAAGTGTTTTATCCACCACAATTGCAAGATCTCTTTGTACAGCCGGAAATTTTGGTATTTCTGTGTAAGAAATTTTATATGCTTTGCTTAAAGCTACAACTTTGTCCCAATCAATATCCACAAATAAAACAGGCTGTTTTATATCAAAACACTCTAATATATTTTTGTTGACAGTACCAATAACAGCAATTGTTTCATTTTTTACTTTTGCCTGCACACGGTTATCTAATTTATTATCTGCTTCAATAGTGTATGCTGTAATTTTTATACCAAGTAACGCCATTATTTTTTCACAGATACCTTTGGCAAAATAAAAATCTGTTTTATCAGCTTTTCCTTTCCAGCCATCTGCATTTTTTTTGCCCGTTATGTAAATACTGATATGTTGCTGTTCTTCATATTTTCCAATAGCGGTGGTGCTGTATGTTTTGCCAAATTCAAAAAACTGTAAATCGCTGTTGCGGCGGTTTAAATTGTAGGCTATACTTTCCAGCCCTGTTTCCATCATTTGCGGCCTCATCACATTTAAATCGGCACTAAGGCTGTTGATCATTTTTACGGTTGATTGCAAAACGTCTTCTGTATAATAAGCCGCATTGGTTATGCTGTTGGTAAAAATTTCATTAAAGCCGGCTCCAAGAAGATAAGCAGCTGTTTTTTCTTTATACGCAGCTTCATGCGCCAGTGTTTCTACCGAAGGTGACATGCTGATTAAAGATGGGATTTCAATATTATCCAATCCATCTATCCGCATTATTTCTTCTACAATATCAGCAGGTATACTGATGTCTGTCTTACTAAATGGAACGGCTACACGAATATCATCCAGCCCTTCTTTAATAATCTCAAACCCCAGCCCTGTTAAAATATTTTTAATGGTATCGCCATGGTAATTTTTACCACTTAATTTTTTTAAATAGTGATATTTTATCGCTACTTCTGTTTTATTTTTTGGGTCAGGATAGCTGTCGATAATATCGGAAGCTATTTCGCCACCAGCAATATCTTTTATCATAAGTGCAGCACGCTTCAATACATTTACTGTATTGCTTATATCGACACCTTTTTCAAAACGCGTAGCAGCATCAGTTCTTAACCCATGACGGAAAGAAGTTTTGCGGATATTTACCGGGTTAAACCAGGCACTTTCTAAAAATATATTTTTTGTAGTGCTGCTAACGCCACTATTTATGCCACCATAAACACCGGCAATACACATCGCTTCTTTTGCATTACAAATTACCAGGTCTTCAGCTGATAACTTTCTTTCCTTTTCATCAAGCGTTATAAAAGGAGTTGACTCGGGCAGGTTTTTTATAATTATTTTTTTGCCGGTAATTTTATCTGCATCAAATGCATGTAAGGGTTGCCCGGTTTCATGTAAAATAAAATTGGTGATATCTACTATATTGTTGATTGGCCTTAGCCCAATACTTTTTAATTTTTGTTGCAGCCATTTTGGGCTTTCTGCAATGGTCACACCCCGTAAACTTACACCTGCATACCGCTGGCAGGCGATATTATTTTCAATACTAACTTCAAATTGAAGACCTTGGTTATCTGGTTTAAATCCATAGTTATTTTTAAAAGGAGATTTTATCTGTGCATCTTTTTTATTGTGGTGACCTAACCATGCACATACATCTTTGGCCACACCCAGGTGGCTCATTGCATCCATACGATTAGGGGTAAGGCCAATTTCGAAAATAAAATCGTTGTACGCTTCAAAGTAAGTGGCAGCGGGCATACCCACTTTTGTAGCAGATGGTAAAATCATTATGCCACTATGGTTATCACTAAGGCCTATTTCGTCTTCTGCACAAATCATCCCAAAACTTTCTGCTCCACGGATTTTTGCCTTTTTTATCGTCATTGGCTCACCGGCAAAAGGGTAAATTGTGGCCCCAACTGTTGCTACTACTACTTTTTGCCCCACTGCTACATTTGGGGCACCACAAACAATTTGTAATGGCTCACCTGTTCCAATATCTACTTTAGTAATACTTAGTTTATCAGCATCAGGGTGTTTACCACATTCTAATATTTCGCCAATTATTAATCCTTCCAAACCTCCTTTCAATTCTTCGTATTTTTCAAGGCTCTCTACTTCCAATCCGATAGAAGTTAAAATTTTACTTAATTTTTCAGGCTCTAACTTTTCCGGCAGGTATTCACTCAGCCAATTGTAACTAATGGTCATTTAGTAAATGATTATTTTTTAAGATGCAGCAAAGATAGTTATTGACAATTAAGGAGGAAATAATGGGTTATTTATCGGATGGACAAGGCATTTAAAAAAAAACTACAGATTCGGGATGAATAAAGCAAGTTTAAAAATGAGTACACTTAGTGAAGAAAAATAAACTAGTCTACAAAACTGTGTTAATAAATTGTTACGCAATGCGGCTGTATTTGATTATTGCCTGTGAATAATCCTGTTGATAAGCGGTTAATAAGCTAATTTTGCCTGTGGACAGGAGGTGGAAAATCAGTATAAAAAGTTCGTAACATCAATGTGTGGATAAACTGACCAATATTGCCTTTACCTTAGCTGCCCGGCGATATTTTTTATGTACAACAAATCAATAATAGTGGGAACTAGTTAGCAGCATTATAACAATATTTTCAGCAGCAAAAAGATGATTTTAAAATTAATTGTAAAAATAAATACCCCTTACCAATAACCATAAATCAGTAGTAAAAAAATGGACCTCACTAACCTTAGTAAAGATAGAAAAGTAAGAAGAAAGCCCACACTCGACATGGGTAATATGGTATTTGGAAAAGTGCCGCCGCAATCCAAAGATTTAGAAGAAGCAGTACTTGGCGCCATCATGCTGGAGAAAAGCGCTTTTGATACTGTAATTGAAATTTTAAAAGCAGAATGTTTTTATGTGGAAGCCAACCAGCGGATTTTTAGAGCAATGACTTCCCTTGCACAAAAAAGTTTGCCAATAGATTTGCTGACAGTTGTAGAAGAGTTGAAACTTAAGGAAGAGCTTGACCTGGTAGGCGGCCCATATTATGTTTCTAAATTGACCAATGCAGTTGTATCTTCTGCAAATATTGAAGCCCATTCCAGGATTGTTTTGCAAAAATTTATTCAGCGGGAATTGATACGCATCAGCGGTGAAATAATTGGTGATGCATACGAAGACAGTACTGATGTTTTTGACTTACTCGATGATGCAGAAAGCAAACTGTTTGAAATAACCAATAGCCATCTGCGTAAAAACTTTGATGATATCAATACTGTACTGGTAAAAACAATTCAGCGTATTGAGGATATGCGTAACCGTGATGAAGATATCACGGGCGTGCCAAGTGGTTTTCCATCGCTTGATAAATTAACTTATGGCTGGCAACCTACAGATTTGATAGTGTTGGCAGCACGGCCATCGGTGGGTAAAACCGCTTTTGCGCTTAACCTTGCCCGTACAGCAGCATTGCATCCTACCAAACCAACAGCAGTGGCATTTTTCAGTTTAGAAATGAGTGCAGGCCAGTTGGTACAACGTATTTTAAGTGCTGAAAGCGAAATATGGCTGGAGAAAATTAACCGTGGCAAGCTGGAAGAACATGAAATGAAGCAATTGTACAAACGCGGAATTGAACGTTTAAGCAATGCTCCTATCTATATCGATGACACTGCAGCATTAAATATTTTTGAGCTTAGGGCAAAATGCCGCCGTTTAAAAAACAAGCACAATCTTGGTTTAATAATTATCGATTATTTGCAGTTAATGAGTGGTGCAGGTGATAATAAAAATGGTAACAGGGAGCAGGAAATAAGCCGTATTTCAAGAGACTTAAAAGGGTTGGCAAAAGAATTACAGGTTCCCATTATAGCATTAAGTCAGCTAAGTCGTGAAGTTGAAAAAAGAAAAGAGGGCGCCAAAATTCCACAGTTAAGTGATTTGCGTGAATCAGGTGCTATTGAGCAGGATGCAGATATGGTAATGTTTCTATACCGCCCCGAGTATTACGATATTACAGCCAACGAACATGGCGAAAGCAATAAAGGAGAGACCTATGTAAAAATTGCCAAACACAGAAATGGTAGCCTGGATACTATTAAATTAAGGGCTTTGTTGCACATTCAAAAATTTGTAGAAGATAACGAAGGAGGCAATGATTTTGGCGGAGGGATACCTGGTGGTAATTTCAGGCCTTTAAAAACTGATGATGATGGAGGCGGTGCAAAACTCTACATTCAAAAAGGCAGTAAAATGAATGACGGGGCATTTGATGATGAAGCGCCTTTTTAATTAATAATTATTTAATTGATAATGGAGAATGAATTTTAGATTTGTTCTCCATTCTTTTTTATGGCTTTACCTTTTTTTTATAGTAACGAAATCAAAATAGATGTAATACATTTTGTTTTGAATGAAGAAACATCTAAACATGTTGTGCAGGTATTGCGCATGCAAAATGGCGAACAATTGCAATTGACTGATGGGACAGGAAATTTGTTTACCGCTGAAATAACTGACAATAATAGAAAAAATTGTGCAGTAAAAATATTAAATACTACTAGTAAACAACGGCCTGCAATAAACGTAACCATTGCCATTTCTCTGGTAAAAAACAGCAACCGTTTTGAATGGTTTTTGGAAAAAGCAACTGAGATTGGTGTTAGCGAAATTGTTCCTTTATTGTGCAACCGAACAGAAAAACAACATTTTCGTCACGACAGGATGAAAAATATTTTAATCAGCGCCATGTTGCAATCTCAGCAAACACGGTTACCCGTTGTGCATGAACCAACAAAGTATATTGAGTATATCAGGAATATAACTGAGAAAGGTTTTCAGCAAAAATTTATTGCTCATTGTGAAGAAGAAACTTCGAAGGAACAATTGGTTGCAAAACTTTTAAAGGTCTCAAAAGAAAGATTAATTCTTATTGGTCCGGAAGGTGATTTTACAAATGATGAAATTGCTGAAGCATTGCAAAATAATTTTTCTCCAGTAGCATTAGGTAATACAAGACTGAGAACAGAAACTGCAGGAGTTGTTGCAGCCTCATTACTTTGTATACAATAGTGTAGCGCTCTTGCGATATTATTATTGATGCAAAAATAAAACCATTACTTTATCAGCTTGCCTGGTCGGACTTGTTTCCATCCTTTAATATCGGCTCATTTAATTGTACTACCCTCCGTTTCTTTTGTTTTTTCATCAGGGTGATATTGAGTATCTCCACTAAAAAAGAAAACGCCATACCAAAATAAATATAATTTTTTAAATGAAGATCATGAGCCTTTTCAGTGTCCCAGCCTTCTATAACCAGTGACAAACCTATCATTACCAAAAACGACAAGGCCAGCATTTTAAGCGATGGATGTTTGTGGATAAAAGAAGAAATCTTCGGGCTGAATGCGAACATAATAAACATAGCTATCACTACAGCAGCAATCATTATTTCAACATGGTCGGCAGTACCCCCGGCAGTAATGATACTGTCAAAAGAAAATACCATATCAATCAGCATTATCTGTGCAACAGCCGCCCTCATTGTAAGCTGGGGTTTATTACTGTCCTGGTAGCTTTCATCTTCCCCTTCCAGTTTATGGTGTATTTCCATAACGGTTTTATAAATTAAAAATAAACCGCCGGCCAGCATTACCAGGCTTGCCAGGTCGAACCCCTTGTTAAATATTGTAAAAACGGGTTTGCCTTTTTGTGTAAGCAGCCATCCAAGGCCCTTCAGTAATAAACTGCGTGTAATGATTCCTGTTATCATCCATATCCTTCGGGCTGCTTTTTCTTTTTCTACTGGTAAGCGGTTAATGATAATGCTTACAAATATTACATTATCAATACCCAATACAATTTCTAAAATTACCAATACAAAAAAACTGATGATACTTTCTGAAGTAAATAAATAATCCATAATAAAATTTAAAGTGTAAATCTACAAAAAGGGTTTACAAATACTGGTAACAATCAAAGGCCCCTCGTAAATAAAGCCTGTCCACACCTGCACCAATGAGGCACCGGCATTTATTTTTTCCTGTGCGTCTGTTGCGTTAAAAATTCCGCCGCTGGCAATAATGGGCACCTGTCCATTTGTTTTTTTATAAATATAGTTTACCATTTCAGTGCTTCGCTTTTTTAATGGCCTGCCACTTAATCCGCCGGCCCCCATATTTTTTAATACAGCATCATCTGTTATCAATGAAGAGCGGTCAATGGTCGTGTTTGCAGCTACCAGCCCATCCAGTTTTATTTCCAAAGCCAGTTCAATAACATCATCAATCTGGTTAATGGTAAGGTCTGGTGCAATTTTTAATAATATGGGTTTTGGCTTTTCTTTCAAAATATTAAGGCCTTGCAGGTTTTGTAAAATTTTTGATAAAGATTCTTTTTCCTGTAACTCTCTTAAACCCGGTGTATTGGGGCTGCTGACATTTATTACAAAATAGTCAACATAATCATGCAATGCTTTAAAGCAAATTTCATAATCTTTCCACGCATCTTCATTGGGTGTTATTTTGTTTTTGCCAATATTGCCACCAATGATAAGCCTGGGTGAATGGTCAATGATGAATGGTGAATGGTGAATAGTCAATGGCGAGGCTGTCTCAAAATTTTGTTGCTTCGGCATTGATGATTTATAATTGTCGATTATCAATTCACTATTGACTATTGACAATTGACGATTGACCACTGACCACTGCCGAAGCCTTTCTGCAATCACCTCTACACCATCATTATTAAACCCCATCCTGTTGACAAGTGCCTTATCTTTTGGTAACCTAAATAATCTTGGCTTATCATTGCCTGCCTGGGGCAATGGTGTTACTGTACCTATTTCTACAAACCCAAAACCCAATGCTTCCAGTTCATTTAGATAGCGGACATTTTTATCAAAGCCTGCACCAAGCCCAACTGGGTTTCTAAAAATAAGGTTGAAGGCCTTAAAAGTTTGTTTGGTATGTGGGGTATATTTATGAGTGATCCATTTTTTTATAAAACCAACCTTACAGAGCAGTTTTAATCCATTCATCGAAAAATAATGAACCTTTTCAGGGTCAAATAAAAATAAAAAAGAACGAAGTAATGAATACATATAGCCGTAAAATTAGGGTAGCCTTTTCAATTTTTCATTTTCATGTAGAAATTATAACTTTGGTATATAAAGTTGCATAAACAACTATTTAACATCTCCAGTTGTATTATTCAGGAGATAATGAACTATAAAAATTTACAAAGATGCAGGAAGCATATATAGTAGCAGGTTATAGAACAGCCATTGCTAAAAGTAAAAAGGGAGGCTTTAGATTTACAAGGCCCGATGATTTGGCCATTGATGTTATAAAAGGATTACTGGCAAGTGTGCCGCAATTGGATGTTAAAAGGGTAGATGACGTAATTGTAGGTAATGCTGTACCAGAGGCGGAGCAAGGCTTACAGGTGGGCCGGATGATTTCTGCAAAAGCAGTAGGTATACATGCACCTGGTATTACCATCAATCGCTATTGCGCAAGCGGGCTTGAAAGTATTGCCATGGCAACTGCAAAAATAAGAACCGGGATGGCAGAATGTATTATTGCCGGTGGTGTTGAAAGTATGACGATGGTGCCAACTGCAGGATGGAAAACTTCCCCTTCTTACTTGATTGCATCTGAAGAACCTGACTTTTATTTAAACATGGGATTAACTGCTGAAGCAGTGGCGAAGGAATATAATGTTAGCCGGGAAGACCAGGATTTGTTTAGCTATAACAGTCATTTAAAAGCTGGTAATGCTATTAAAAGCGGCTATTTTAAATCTGGTATTTTGCCTATTAATGTTACACAGGTTTACCTGGATGCAAAAGGTAAAAAAGTGCAACAAACTTTTGTTGTAGATACAGATGAAGGCGTGCGTGCAGATACAACGCCGGAAGGATTAGCGAAATTAAAACCCGCTTTTGCAATGAATGGTTGTATTACAGCGGGCAATTCTTCACAAACCAGTGATGGCGCTGCTTTTGTAATTGTGATGAGTGAAAAAATGATTAATGAACTGGGGTTAAAGCCTATTGCCCGACTGGTTAATTGTGCCAGTGCGGGAGTGCATCCACGTATTATGGGTATTGGCCCTGTAGAAGCTATACCAAAAGTGTTAAAACAGGCAGGGATGACGCTGGGTGATATTGACCTGATAGAATTAAATGAAGCATTTGCTTCCCAGGCATTGGCAGTTATTCGCCAGCTAGGGTTAAATAATGATATAGTAAATATTAATGGTGGAGCTATTGCACTCGGCCACCCTCTTGGATGTACTGGTTGTAAATTAACCATCCAGTTAGTGAATGATATGAAACGGCTCAATAAAAAATATGGTATCGTATCGGCTTGCGTTGGCGGTGGACAGGGCATAGCTGGCATTATTGAAAATATTGAGTAAATGTTTTTTAAATGTTATTGATTGCTAAAAGTTCCTGTTTATAAATTAAATATTCGTTTTAGTTTTAGGGAAAAGGACAAGTAAATTCGTCTGGATCAATTGAATAATTATGCTTTTAAAAAAACCGTTTTCCGTTTTCCTTATTTTGACTCTAATATCTGTGAATTCTTTTTCACAAAACTGGGACATTAACCTGTTAACATCTATTAATGAAAACGAGAGCAGTTTTAAAAATAGTTTTTGTACTGTAATTTCAAACAGTGTGGTAGTTTTTAATATTGCTGCACCGTTAAGTGTTTTTACAGCTGGCGTTATAAGGCACGATAAACAATTAAAAACAGATGCCATATTTATGGTGGGAGGCTACTTAGTTTCCTCCATCGTAACACAAGGATTAAAAGCGATAATAGAACGGCCACGACCCTTTATTACTTATCCATATATTGTAAAAAGAACAGAAGGTGGCGGCTATTCCTTTCCTTCCGGTCATACATCTGCGGCATTTTGTACAGCAACTTCTTTAAGCTTGCTTTTCCCCAAATGGTATGTAATTGCCCCATGCTATTTGTATGCTGCGTCAGTAGGCTATGCCCGTATGTACCAGGGAGTGCATTACCCAACTGATGTAATTGTTGGCGCAATTGTAGGCGCCGGAAGTGCGTGGCTGGCTTATAAAGTAGAAAAATGGAGAGCTAAAAAGAATGGAACAACTAAAGTAAAAGAACCTGCTGCTTTATGAGGCTTTCAGCCTAAGTAATAAGCAACCAATACAAGTGCCCCCTGTAACAATAAAGTACCATCTAAAATACCGTAGTGGTAAAATTTTTTTGCCTGTATTTTTTTGTTGTTTATATAATAAAAAGTAGTGGCTGAACTTACCAGAAATGCATAATTTAGCCATATTAAAGAAGTGTTTTTGTAATGTACCCAGCAAAGGATGGTAAATAAAAAGAGCAAACCATTGGCAATAATAAATGCCTTTTTTTTACCCATAATGACGGGGATTGTTTTTAAATTTTCTTTGGCATCTACTTCCATATCTCTAATATCAAATGGTATTGTAATGGCAAACACAAATAAAAAACGTTCCACCAAAATGGCCATGATATTTTCTTTATCATAATTAATTCCGGATTGAATAAGAGGTAATAAAACAGTGGTGGCAGACCATACAAATGAGATTAAGAAAATCTTTACAAATGGTATTTCACGCAGCCTGAAAATACCTTTGTTGGTTTTAAAAATTGGGATTGAATAAAAAACAGTCAATAAAGCAATAGGAGCCAGCGTAATTATTACTTTTTTATCGGCTACCGCAACTGTGCATAAAAACCCAATTACAGAAATGGCTACCAGCCAATAAAAAAATTGCAAATTTTTTTTTACCCAAAAATGTTTGTTAGTGTCTAATGCTTCCTTGTTGGTGATAACAGTGATAAAGCGGTGTAAATTATAATCAAATAGTGTGGCAAAAAATATCAGGAATATATAGGGATGCAATTGTGGCTTTATCCCCAATTGTATCTGTGTTTCAAAAGTAAGTGAAACAGCTGCAAGGGCGATAAAAATATTACTGTTAATGCAAAAATATAATAACTTCAAAATAACTGTTATTACTGTTTGTGGTCAAATTCAACTGGTTTTGTCTGGGTATAATTTTCATCATAGCTAACAAAAAAGTACAAATAAATAACGCGGCTTAAACGCATTAACCAGGGCTGTAGCAAAACCAGCAATAAGCCATTTAAACTCAGCCAGTAAAACACCCTGTTATCCTCCGTGGACACGCCAAAAAATACCAGCCAGGCAAGGAATGTTGCAATGGATACCGCAACTGCTAATGCATAACTTACATATCCGGTACCATACCAAAAGCCATTTTCCAGATCATACCGCTGTCCGCACTCAGGGCAGTTTTCAGGCATGTCTAATATATATGATAGTTTTATTTCTTTATAGCCATTACTATTTTTAAACATCGGGCCACGGCGGCATCTTGGGCAATGCATGGTAAAGATGCTCCACAAATAATTTGGTTTTGGTTTTTTTATATCCATAAGCTGTAAAGTTAGTTAAATGCAAAGGAAGAGGATAAAACAACAAATGAAAATTAATCATATTTCTATAACCTAACATTGGTTTCATTTTCCGGATAAGCTTACATTTGGGCAATCACTTGAAATTTACGCTAACTTATTTAATTACTGTATTATGAAATGCACAATTTGTGGCAATGAGCAAAATAATAGACCCTATATTTTAAAGGAAATGATGTTTGGGTATAGGGATGAATTTAAATATTTTGAATGCGCTAATTGTGCTTGTTTTCAGATTGATGAAATTCCGGATAATATGGACAAGTATTATCCTAATAATTACTATTCGTTTAACCTGGGTGCAGAGATGCAACTAAAACCAAACTACTTCAAACAATTACAATACGACCATTTATCTGGTTATAAACAGTCTATTTTAGGAGCAATAGCTTCCTTTAAGTACAACCCTAAAATTTATCATTGGTTTAAAAATATGGAATTAGAAAACAAAGAGAAAAAAATTTTAGAAATTGGATCTGGTAGTGGAAAATTATTGAAACAGCTGTATCAAGTAGGGTTTACAAACCTTACAGGTGTTGATCCATATGTTGAAAAAGATATTATTTACAATCAGAATGTCAAAATCCTAAAAACAACAATATTTGAACTTAATGAACAATTTGATATTATTATGATGCACCATAGTTTGGAACACATGGATAGGCAAATAGATGTAATAAACCGCATTGATCAATTGTTGAGGCCGAAAGGGAAACTTTTAATCCGAATACCGATTATGAGCGAAAGATTATTCCAAAAATATGGAATTAATCTAGTGTCGCTAGATCCGCCGAGGCATTTCTTTATTCATTCGATTAAGAGCATAAAAATGCTTTTATCTAAAACAGGGTTTACTATAAAAAAAATTGTATATGACACAGAATTATTTGATATTATTTCTAGTGAACAATACTTAAGGGATATCAGCCTGAATGATTTGCACAGTTATAATGTAAATAAAAAAAATAGCGTTTTTTCAAAAGGGGAGATTAGCCAGTTTAAAAAATTTAGCCAGGAATTAAATGAAAATGAAGAAGGCTCAACAGTAGCTCTTTATATCGAAAAAGTATTATAAAATAACAAGAATGCCATCTTAATCACCTATTGTAAGTTATTGTATAGCCGTGATTATATCTTAACAAAGCAATAATAATTGTAACAGCTTTCTACACCATTGATTGCTGCATTTTTTTTCTTTCACCAATTTGCTGGCGCCACATTGCATAATACAATCCTTTTTCTTCAATTAATTTTTCATGCGTACCTGTTTCTACCACATCCCCTTTTTCCAGTACATAAATCCTGTCGGCATGCATAATGGTGCTTAAACGATGGGCTATTAAAATAGATATTTGTTCTTTGGCCGAAGAAATCTGTTTTATTGTATTGGTGATCTCTTCTTCTGTTAAAGAGTCGAGGGCAGAAGTTGCCTCATCAAAAATAAGTAAATGTGGTTTTCTTAATAATGCGCGTGCAATAGATAAGCGCTGTTTTTCGCCGCCGGATAACTTTAATCCACCTTCGCCTATCATGGTATCAAGCCCTTTTTCGGCACGAATGATTAAATTGGTACAGCTTGCTTTTTGCAAAACATCGTTTAGATCATCATCTGTAGCTGTAGGGTTTACAAACAGCAGGTTTTCTTTTATGGTGCCACTAAACAGATTGGTGTCCTGCGTTACAAAACCTATTTGTTTTCTCAGGTCATCAAAATTTATTTCTGTTTCATCAAGACCATTGTATTCTATCTTACCTTCCTGGGGGCGGTACAACCCCACTAACAATTTCATTAATGTAGACTTACCGCTTCCGCTTGGGCCTACAAAGGCAATGGTTTCGCCAAGCGTTACATCAAAAGTAATTTTGTCAATTGCCTTATGAGTAGCTGTGTTGTGTTTAAAACTCACGGCTTTAAATGCGAGTTCATTTATTGTACCCAGCGATTTTGGATTAACTGGTGTAGTTTCAGGAGCCTTATTCATCAGCGTGTGAAAATTATTCAACGATGCCTCAGCTTCCCTGTAGGAAAGTATGATGTTACCAATTTCCTGCAAGGGGCCAAAAATAAAAAAGGAATAAAAAGTAAGTGTTATTACTTCACCGGCAGTTAACTTATCCTGAAAAACCAGCCATAATAATGTAAACATAATTAACTGCCGAAGCAGATTTACAAAAGTACCCTGAATAAAACTTAGTGTACGGATGCTTTTTACTTTACGCAGTTCAAGGTCAAGAATTTTATAGGTGTTTTTATTTAAGCGGCCTATTTCCTGATTGGTGAGGCCAAGGCTTTTTACCAGTTCGATATTTCTTAAAGACTCTGTAGTGGTACCTGCCAGTACAGTTGTTTCTTTTACAATGTTTTTTTGAATCACTTTTATTTTCTTGCTAAGTAAACTGGTTAGCAAAGCCAGTACTATCATACCGCCAAGGTAAATTGGCATAATTGACCAGTGTAATTTTGCAGCATATACAGATACAAACACAATACCTACCAGCATACCAAAAAGAACATTTATAAATGATATGATAAAGCGTTCTGTATCCAATCGTACCTTTGAAAGAATGGACAATGTTTCACCGCTGCGCTGGTCTTCAAATTCCTGGTAAGGAAGTTTCATAGAATGCTGAAGACCATCTGTAAAAATTTTAGCGCCAAATTTCTGGACAATCACATTGCCAAAATAATCTTGGAAAGCCTTTGCAATCCTGGATACCATGGCCACACTGATTAAAATACCCAGTATTCCCAGTACGCCCCAAATAAATTCTCCATGACCCCTTATTCCTGTTGAGTGAAATATTTTTTTTGCATCATAATATCCTGTTTCTTTTGGATGGGCAGCAAATTGGTCAATGAGCTTTCCAAAAAAAAATGGGTCAAGCATTGAAAACACCTGGTTAATTGCCGCCAGTAAAAGTGCCAAACCAATCAGCCATTTATATGGCTTTAAATAAGTAAGTAATATTTTCATGTATCAAATTGAAAAGTAAAATTATATCGAAAAGCTTCAATATGTCAAATATCGTACAAGTTCGTAAAAAATGACAAGATTGCAGACAAACAAATCAGTTAACAAATAAATTAAGCTATTCTTTTGTTTATCATTTATAATCTAAAAGCCATTTGTATGTTTTAAAGTAGCGAACTTTGCATTAGCTTTTATTTTCTTTATTATAGTATAACTTTACACACTTTAGAAAAATTATGGTAGAGCAATTTGGAATTGAGGGTATTTATATCGTACACGCAAAGCAAGGATATCAATATCATGCAGACAGGATCAATAAACTATTTAAAGAAAAAGGTTTAAATTTTGAGTTTGTCACTGATGGGGATCCTACCTATTTTACTGAGGATTTATTGAATAAATATTTTTCTGAAGATATACGGGACATTTTAAAAGATGGCATTATTTCCTGTACGTTAAATCATATTTTAAGTTACGAGCTAATAGTTAAAAATAATAATAAGTTTGCCCTGGTATTTGAAAATGATCCATTCTTTCTTGGAAACTTTGTAAAGCAAATTGAAAAAATTACCAGAGATGCTGATAAGTTAGAACCAGGTTTCATCATATCACTTGAAAATACTACACTAAAATTTCCGGAAACTAAAAAATTGCAAAAAGGAAAATTATTGTACCCTGCATCCAGGGGAAGATGCGCCGGTGCTTATTTAATTGATCTGAAAGCAGCAAAAGATATACTGGAAGATTTAAAAACAGCCAAATGTAAACAGGTAATTGACTGGTGGCATAATACACTTATTGAAAGAAATGTTGTGAAAATGTATTGGGCAGATCCTCCTTTAATAGAGCAAGGTTCGCATAATGGTATTTTATCTTCAACTATTTCTTCTGAAAAAAGAAGCTTAACCCGTCGTATTGCATGGCTGGCACAGAAATATTATAAAACGTATATTTTAAGGTGGTTTCTTTAAAATTATACAACTACCCATTTGTATTTTCAACATTCATTCTGTTGCCCGTTAGCAGGGTACAACTTTTATTTATTATTAAGCCCAATTATCTGTTAAAATATTTTCGGTTCTTTGTTTTTTAAATGTATTAATAATGAAAATAACAGGTGTAACCATTATAAAGAATGCCGTAAAAAATGATTACCCGATAGTGGAGGCCATCCTTTCAATTTTACCTATGGTAGATGAAATGATTGTAAGCATGGACAGAGGAGAAGATGAAACGGAACAGTTAATAAAGAATATAGTGTCTGATAAAATGAAGATAATATATTCATCCTGGGATATGAGTTTGCGGGAAGGCGGTAAAGTGTATGCTGTAGAAACGGATAAAGCGATAGCTCATGTATCTGCTGATACAGACTG
This sequence comes from Ferruginibacter sp., assembly GCA_043745405.1. Taxonomy (GTDB): domain Bacteria; phylum Bacteroidota; class Bacteroidia; order Chitinophagales; family Chitinophagaceae; genus Ferruginibacter. Next base: position 18,702 of record JAYTTI010000159.1, read on the forward strand.
GATATTCTATATACAGGCAGATGAAGTGGTGCATGAAAAATACCATGATACAATAATTGAAGCTGCGCAAAAATATGCTGACGATGAAAAAGTGCAGGGCTTACTATTTAAATACCTTCATTTTTATGCTACATACGATTATGTAGGGGATAGCCGAAAATGGTATAATTATGAAGTAAGAATGATTAAAAATGGTAAAAGGATTACATCGTTCAAAGATGCTCAAGGATTTAGGATTGGTAACAAAAAAATAGATGTGGTTTTAATTGATGCAGAGGTCTATCATTATGGATGGGTTAAAGATCCACATCAAATGCTGCAAAAGCAAAAACATACAGATCGCTATTATCTTAACCAGGATACTGATGCACCTGCTGCTATCGTTAATCCTTCAGATATATATGATTTTGATAAAAATTTTGACTCTCTCCGAAAATTTACCGGTATGCATCCTGCGGTAATGCAGCAGAGAATTAAAAGAAAAAAATGGCAGATAGAACTGGATATTAGCCAAAAGAAGTTTTCGCTGAAAGAGAAATTTTTATTTTGGGTTGAGAAAACAACAGGAAAAAGGTTATTTGATTTTAAAAATTACCGGCAGATAAAAGGGTTATAAATTCAGGTATTGAGTAGGCCTGTCTTCGTTTTCATTAATTTGTCCATACATATTGATGTGTAATTTTACATTTCCTTTTCACCCCTTGCCCTTTTTCTAATTTCAGTTAATTGGCTCAATTTATTTTTTTTTGAAAACTTAAAAATGTTATGTTGGTTCCTGATCAAAAACCAAAATAAAGGCCAGGCAAAATGGCCTTTATTTTTCAGGAGATACAAATTATAAAATTTATTGTAGAATAATTTTTCCTTTTCAAGTTTGTTATTTTTTAATATTTCTATCCACCCAAGGTCTTTTATAAATTGCTCATATCTTTTTCTATGGGGCATTGAACCTCTTACCTTTTGTATAATATTTTCAGTAAGGTTGTTGCTATGCTGCCTGTAAAGGGTTAATTTTTCATTTAAAAATTGTATTCCATTTAAATTTGCTGCTTGTACTGCAATCCACCAGTCGTGATAGTAGCCTGCTGGTATGGGCAATGCAAATTCAACAACTTCTCGTGAAGCCAGCATTGTATGGCCAGACACAGCATTATAAATACCAAACCCTTTAGAATGATAGATATTCTGTAAATTTCTAAAATCAGATAAATTTTTATTCAGACCATTGCCCTGTTCATCAACCAGTTTACTGTCGCTATAAACGAGGGAGTGCCCATCAATGGCCATGTAGAGCTTTTCAATTTTATTTGGTAACCAGTAATCATCCTGGTCTGAAAAACCAATATAGCTGCCTTTAGATAACCTGGCAGCCAGTTCAATGTTTTTTTGTAAGCCTACATTTTGGTTATTTAGTTGAATGGTAATTTTTGAGTGCCCGCTGTATTTTTCAATTATGTTTTTAGTAGCATCTGTAGAGGCATCATCTGATATAATAATTTCAAGATTAGGGTATGTTTGATTAATAATGGATTGAATTTGCTCTTCCAAAAAAGCTGCTCCATTGTAAGTACACAAAAGAATTGATATAAGTGGTTGCTCCATTAAGCGTATTTATTGTAAATAAATTACTTGTAAAAATATAGAAAAGCTAAACATCCCTTTACTATGTTTATTTTTGTAAAAAATTATTTGCCTTTCCTGTACAAACAAAGCTAATCGTAGTCATTAAATAAACTAACTAAATTTTTATTTATCTGTGAATAATTATCAACCCAATAATGAAAAATTAGCAGGTTCAGTTTTACCAGTTGTTTCAATTGTAATGGCGACTTATAATGGAAGTTTATACCTGCGGCAACAAATGGAATCTATAGTTGCACAATCTTATCCAAACCTTGAAATTATTGTAGTTGACGATTGCAGTACAGATAATACAATCAAAATTCTTCAGGAGTTTCAGTCAAGATATCCGCACATAAAAATAGTTAGTAACGAAACAAATCTGGGGTATATAAAAAATTTTGAAAAAGGATGTGCGCTGGCTACCGGGGAATATGTAGCACTTTGCGACCAGGATGATTACTGGCATGCTGATAAAATCAAGAACATGCAGGAGGCTATTGAAGGCTACCCATTAATTTATTGCGATTCAATTTTGTGCGATGAGTCGCTTCAGCCTATTGGAGTAAATATATCGGATAGGGTTAATTGCCGCGATTTTGATAACTGTTTACAGCAGGCAATTTTTTGCAGGATATATGGACATGCTACCCTCATTAAAAAATCTTTTCTTCAAAAGGCAATTCCTTTTTTGGATGTTATTCCGCATGATTGGTGGTTATGTTATATGGCTACTTTTTACGGAGGCATGAAATACCTGCCTCAGCCTTTGGCAAGTTACCGGCAACATAGCGCTAATATATTTGGGGCAGCAGGTGGTAAAAGCCGTAAGCATAATAAAATAAACAATGCCGAAAAAAACAGGCTTGAAATGAGCCGTATACGAATCAGGATAAAATATTTTTATGATATTTGCCCCAATGAGCTTATAAAAGAAAAGGAGGTATTGGGGAAACTTGTAAAAACTTATCAAAGCTTTTCACTGATCAATAACTTTCAGCGGATGATGTTATTTTTTCAAAATCAGCAGCAATTGCTGGCTTCAAAAAAACGCTCTGCTATCAGAAAATATCTTTTTTGTTTAAAAATGTTTATAATAATAAAATAGTGGTCACAATCCTCAACATAAACTTCTGTAAACTTCCAAATAGCTTATAGCGGCTTCTTTCCAGCTAAAACTGGCTGCCCTGGCTTTGATGCTTTCACCGGACCCGGCAGTATGGTAATTTTGCAAACCTTTTTGCAAAGTGAGTTGCATATCTTCTTTATCAAATGAGTTAAAATAATAGCAAACATCCCCACCAATTTCTGGAAGCGAAGTGTAAGTTGATAAAAATACCGGTACCCCAAAATGCATCGCTTCAACAACAGGCAAACCAAATCCTTCTGTTAAGGAAGGAAATACAAACGCCTCGCAATTTTTTAAATACCACTGCTTATCATTCTCTGTTATTGGCCCGGTAAAAAGTACTCTTTTTTCAACATGGTGTTTAACCGCTTCAGCAATTATTCTTTGCCTGTATTGCTTACTTTGTGTAATACCTGCAATAATCAATAAGCGGTTATTTCCCACTAATAGCGCCGGCAGAACATGAAAATTCTTTTTATCTGTTATTGTACCAATTGAAAAAAGAAAAGGGGCCTTAGGTACACTTAAGGGTTCAATAAGATTTTCTATTTCCCTGATATTACAACCATTATAAATTACTGAAACAGGTTTGCTGGTAAGATCGATATATTCCTGTACATCATTTTTTGTAAAGGCGGATATAAAAATAATATGATCTGCCCTTTTTATTTTTTTTTCTACCTGATACAGGAATTTTTTTTTCTTATTAGTAGTTTTCGTTGTATTGTGCATCACATTCAGGTCGTGAATAGTTAATACTACCGGTAGTTTTCGGTGTTGAGGGTAATAGGCAGTATCCTGGTGTGTAGCATGCCAAACATTTAATTTTTGTGTACCCGGCAACAACAATTTATGCCAGACTTTTTGGTGAATATACTTTTTATCAGTTCCAAAAACGGCACCTTCTTTAGCGGGTAAAAAAAAATGAAGTGTTTCGGTTTGGGGATTACTATATTCTACTAAATTTTTACCAAGGTTGTAACAATAATAATACAATCCGGTATGATGGTGTCTCATACGTTCGCAGTCAATAAGGATATTTGCAGGCATATAAAACGAATGATGTTAATTATAAATGATTCTCTCCTAAAAAAATAATTTTACCCCTCAGCCACCCCATCCCTCTCTGTCTAAACTTCTGTATTGTATGGCTTCTGCTAAATGTTCAGATTTAATATCTGCACTTCCGGCAAGGTCAGCAATGGTTCTGCTTACTTTTAAAATTCTGTCGTAAGCACGAGCAGATAAATTTAATTTTTCCATAGCAATTTTCAGCAGGTTTTGGCTGGCAGTATTGATTACACAAATTTCTTTCAACATTTTACTGCTCATTTGTGCATTGGCATACACACCTTCATTATCCTTATATCTTTCCGCCTGTATTTCTCTTGCCTTAATAACCCTTTCCCGTATACGCTCACTTTTTTCAAATTGCTGTGTAGAAGAAAGTTCACTAAAAGCTACGGGTGTAACTTCCACATGCAGGTCTATCCTGTCGAGCAATGGACCGGAAATTTTATTAAGGTATTTTTGAACAGCGCCCGGCGGGCAGGTGCATTGTTTATCAGGGTGGTTGAAATATCCACAAGGGCAGGGATTCATAGAAGCGATGAGCATAAAACTTGCAGGAAATTCCAATGCTATTTTTGCTCTTGAAATGGTTACTTTTCTTTCTTCCATGGGTTGGCGCATTACTTCCAGTACCGTTCTTTTAAACTCCGGTAATTCATCTAAAAATAATACCCCGTTATGTGCCAGTGAAATTTCGCCGGGTTGCGGATTGGTGCCACCGCCAACCAGCGCAACATCAGAAATAGTGTGATGCGGCGAACGGTAAGGCCGTTTAGAAATCAGTGTAGCATTCTCGGGCAATTTACCCGCCACGCTGTGGATTTTTGTAGTTTCCAATGCTTCCTGTAAAGACAATGGGGGAAGAATAGTTGGCAAACGCTTCGCCAGCATGGTTTTTCCGGCTCCGGGCGGGCCAATTAAAATAGCATTGTGCCCACCGGCTGCTGCAATTTCCAATGCCCGTTTAATATTTTCTTGTCCCTTTACATCACAAAAATCGATATCAAAATCGCTTTGTGCATAAGCAAATTCTTCCCTGGTATTTACATAAGTGGGTTGTATGCTGGTTTCATCTTTAAAAAAATCAATCACTTCATTTAAATGGCCAACACCATATACTTTAAGATTATTCACCATAGCGGCTTCACGGGCATTTTGCTTTGGTACAATCAGTCCTTTAAAATTTTCTTTACGTGCCTGTATGGCGATTGGTAATGCCCCTTTGATAGACCTGACGGTACCATCCAAACTCAGCTCACCCATGATAACATAGTCTGTTAATTTTTCCGGATTAATCAATTGTTCGCTTGCGCCCAATGTACCCATGGCAATGGGCAAATCAAATGCAGTACCGCTTTTGCGGATATCCGCAGGGGCTAAATTTACAATCAGCCTTGTACGGGGCATAAAATAACCATTGTCTTTTATGGCACTTTCTACCCTTAACAAACTTTCTTTTACGGCACCGTCAGGCAGGCCAACAATGATAACATCTGATTTGCCCTGGTTATTAATATTTACCTCTACAGCGATGGTGATAGCTTCTACGCCATATACTGCACTGCCGTATGTTTTTACCAGCATTGGGATGAATAATTAAAAGTTGAATTAAAAGCCGGGGAAAGATAAGCAATCCATTTTTTTTAAGACGACTTATTTGCAGATACACAGATAATTTAGAAAATTAATATAAATAATATCGCATTTAAAAGTTGCAATATTTAAAGAACATCACATTACGCTCACTTTTTATCCAGCTTATATTTTAATGTATTTTTTATACCGGTTAATTCAATAAGTTGTTTACCATTTGTAGCTTTATTATTAACATCAATTATTTGGTTTTGTGCATCCGTTACAAAATGTATTTTCCACCCAGGTTCTGATGATTGAATAGAACAGTTAACAATATTGTTTTCTTCTTTATACTCAACAGAAAATTTTGTATTCCCAACAAGCAAATTTTTTAAGGAAGCCTCTTTCCAGCTTGAAGGCATTTGCAGGTGTATGGTAATTTCTTTTTTATAAGCATCAGGATTTACTCCGAAGAAATATTGAATTAATGGGATGTTAAGACAACTTATATTCCATGCCTGTACAAACATACCATAATCCGGTGCTACTTCATAAGTAGTACCAGGGGTGGCATAGCTGAATGTGTTTAACATTTTGTGCATATACATCAATGCAGTGTCTGGCATTCCATAACGTGCTGCAGCCTGTATTAAACCGGAAGTAGCAGCAGGCATCACTGCCCGGTTGTAAGTAAAGCTGGTGTCTTTTTGAAAAGGTTTTTCATCAATAGTTACATCATCAGGTCTTTCAATTCCTGCAATGTATAAACCAAATTTATTGGTGAAAAAAGAGACACGTTTAAGTATTTGCAACGCCCTTGCTGTATCGGTCATTCCTGCAGTTACTGGCTCCAGCATACCACCGTTGTAATAAACCAAATATCCATTGTAGGGATAAGTATTATTGATAACGGAAGTTTTGAGGTCATTCAATTTAACCTGTGCCCATTTATTTCTTTCAGGGTTTACTCTTTTTTGCAATGCATCATTAATAAGTTGTAATGCCTTTTCTTTATTAGTAAGAAAATCGGCATAACAACTTTCGCTTTCCACCCACCATTCTTTGTTGATCTTATCTTTTAACGCGACAGCTTTTACTGAGTATTCTTTTGCTTTTTCATTATCTCCAAACAATGCTGCCATTTGGCTTAATACGTCTAAAAACTGGTAAGTATTTATTTGTACATCCAGCATCTCATCATTTAATCCTTCTATTTCTACCCCACCATATCCTTCTATATAACCGTTATGGTTGGTATCATGTTGTTGTAACCAGCTCCACGTTTTTTTTGCGTAAGCGTAATTTTCTTTTAAAAATTGCACATTGCCTGTCCACTTAAATATTTGCCAGGCAGTAATAATATGCAACTGCGATTCCTGCATGTTTCCCTTGTTATACACTTCACCGTTGGCAGATACTTCATGAAGAATTTGCCCGCTGCCGCCATTCACCTTATCTGAAATGCTTTTTAGCATCTTGAATGAATTATAAAAAAGTTGTGGCGGCATAGTACCAGTTAAAGCGCCAAAAGTACTGGCCTGGTCGTTACTAAAAAACCATGGGTAATCTGGCAGCCCTGCACTTAATCCTTTTCCTAAGCCGGGGACATCTCTTTGCAGCCAGTCTGTTGCGTATTTGCCCCAGGTGTATCCTGTTTGTACTAATGCGTCAGGCACGGTAATTTGAGCTGTTTCTTCAATGGTATTGTATCGTTTTTTCTTTTCGGCAAATAAACCGGCTAACTGGCTTTTTGCAAGCGATATATTTTTCACTATTTCATTCCTGCTTTTCTCGGAGCCCGAAATATAAAAACGAAAATATTGACTAGCACCTGCGGCCAAATCGCATTGCAGTGTAACCACACCCGTTATTCCTTTTCCTTTATACTTTGATTGGTGTGTTTCTTTAAAGTGTGGCTGGGTGTTTTCAAAACCAATAGCTGCATACCATGGGTTGATTTCATCCTTAAAAAATAAAACATGAGTGCTGGTGTCGAAGGATTCAAATTTGTCTGCACCATCAGTAATGCCAATTCGTTCAGAGAGCCATACAGGCATCAGGTTAATATTTGCATCGAGATCAAATTCCAATTGCCAGCGTTGGGAAGAATTATTTTGAATTTTATATTCCACTACCAATAATGGTAAATCATCAGGAACAAATTGTGTTTGTACAATATTTATATTATGACTGGGAATTGAATATTGAAATTTTGTTGCAAATGAGTAAGCAATAAAATTATCGCAGGCAGGTGTAAAGGTTTTATTTGCAGGTATATCTTTTATAGTAAAACCAAAGCCATCCATTAGTTTTATCGGCTGCTGCCAGATGCCACCCATTTCACCAGGTACATGAAAACCTACCTGTGGAAACGCGCTTGCCTGGTTACCAATACAGTACAACCTGTTACCTGCAGTAGCATAGAGGTAATCTGCATTTTGCTTTTTCCCTGCAATGTACGGTAAGCTGTTGATTGCATTATTGAGTATAAATTTATTTGACTGTGCATTTGCAAACTGTTGGAATAAAAATATCACTGTAATTAACAAAGTGAAATATGAAGAATGAAAATTGTATTTTTTGCTACGCATTGTACTATTTGTTTGAGGAATAAAAGTACATATCATTTCTTTGCCGGATAAATATTCCTTTTTTAAAGAAGCTGTTTAAAAACGATTTTTAAGAACGCCTTATAATTTAAAGAGTGACCGGTGGGACACCAGCCACGGTGGGCTGCCGAGGTTGGTGTCCAGCAACCTCGAAATGGGAAACGAAAATTCTATTTTTAAACAGCTTCTAAAAAAGATTTAAAACAACATTAAAGCAAGTTTTTAAAATAGATTGTTTTTGCAGAGCTTTGAGATAATAGCAAAAATGACAAAGAAATTTATTTTATCTCCTGCATTTCAACCAGTTTTTTATAAAAACCATTTTGTTCAATTAAAGAATCATGTGTACCTTTTTCTATTATCTCGCCTTTTTGTAATACAATAATTTCATCTGCATTGCGGATAGTGCTAAGGCGATGTGCTATCACTAAAGAAGTTCTGTCCTGCATCAGGTTTACAATAGCATCCTGTACAAGGCGTTCGCTTTCTGTGTCTAATGATGAAGTAGCTTCGTCTAAAATAAGTATCGGCGGGTTTTGTAATACGGCCCTGGCAATGGTTACACGCTGGCGTTCGCCGCCGCTTAGTTTCATTCCCCTGTCGCCAATATTGGTATCATAGCTTTCTTCTTTTTGTAAAATAAATTTGTGTGCATTTGCAATAGAGGCTGCAGCTGTTATTTCTTCGGAACTAGCATTTACATTTCCTAAAGCAATGTTGTTGGCAATAGTATCATTAAATAAAATTGCTTCCTGTGTTACAATGCTCATTTGTTTTCGCAGCGATTGAATGGTAAAATCTTTTATGTTTACCCCATCAATAAGGATGGCTCCCGCATTTACATCATGAAATCTTGGGATAAGATCGGCCAGGGTGGACTTACCGGCTCCTGATGACCCAACCAATGCCACTGTTTTTCCTTTTTCAATTACAAAGCTTATATTTTTAAGGATAACTTTTTCATCGTAATTAAAATGTACATTTTTAAATTCAATACGGTCGTTAAATCCTGTTAAAGCAATTGCTCCTGGTTTATCTACTACCAATAAAGGTGCATCTAGTACTTCTTCAATTCTTTCAAGGGCGCCCATCCCTCTTTGAATATTTGATATGGTAGTGGATAAATTTTTTGCAGGATTAATAATCATCGCAAATAATACGATGAATGCCATCAGGTCGCCGCCGGTTAGCTGGTTGCCCGGGCTAAAAACAAGCCGGCCACCAATGTACAGGATGATGCAAAGTACTGTTACGCCCAATACTTCTGTAACCGGGCTTGAAAGGTCGCGGCGCATGGTTATTTTATTTAGCATTGAAAATAATTTGTCATTACCCGCACTAAATTTTTTAAGCATCCTTTCTTCGGCTGTAAATGCTTTTATAACTTTAATGCTTCCCAATGTTTCTTCTACATGCGACATATTTTCACCATTTACCTTTGACAAGGCTGAGGACTCTTTTTTTAACCGCTTGCTTATTTTTCCGATAATGAATGCCGTAAGCGGTAAAAAGATGAGCAGGAACAAGGATAATTGCGGACTTAGTATAATCATTGAAACCAAAAACGAAATAATAACCAAAGGATCCTTCACCAGCCCTTCCAATGAAGTAAATATATTATTTTGTACTTCTGCTATATCTCCAATCATACGGCTCATCAAATCCCCCTTTTTTTGCTCCGTAAAAAAACTTACTGGTAGTTGCAAAATTTTGGTATACAATCGTAATCTGAAGTCGGCTAATATTCTATTACGCACGGGGGTAGATACATACAATGCCAGGTAAAAAAACAGGTTTTTTAAAAGTATAGAAGCAATCATTAAAATGCAAACAATGCCAAGGGCATACAATGATCCATGATCTTTAATTATTAACTGAAAAAAATCACTGAACCTGCCAAGTGATTTTGTTTGCACCGTAGGTATCCCACTATCTGCCTTAAAAATAATATTCATAAAAGGTGCCAGCGCATTAATTGAAATAAGCGAAAAAAGTATTGATAAAACGGTGTATAAAAAATAAAGGGCCAGTTTGCCTTTTGGTATGTGAATAAGCTTAAATATCCTTAAAAAACTCATGTTGTAATGCTGTTTATCTTTATATAAAAAAATACGAACAGCAAATTTACATTGATTAAAGAATAAGAGGTCACAAATTTAAACCGCTGCTAAAAGTAAGGATAGTTATAGTGTTATAATTTTTCCAGCATATCTACTACGCCTTCATACTTTAAAATAAGATAACCCAGCCTGTCATTGCTAATGCCTTGTTTCAATTGATAGCTAAATAGCAGATGTTCATTTTTTACTTCGGTTTCAAAATAATTGAAACTAATATTGGGGAATCTTTTTAATGCTTCGCCTATTTCATACAGGTGTGTGCTGAGAATAAAAAGTGAATTGGATATTTTTAGCAGGCCTTCAATTACAGTGCTGGAACACTTCATGGCATCTTCTACATTAGTGCCCTTAAACAATTCATCAATCAGTACCAGCCACTTTCTGCCATCAGAAATTTTTATGACGGTAGATTTTATACGTTGTACCTCGTTATAGAAATAACTCTCGCCTTTTACTACATTATCTGTGATATTGATATTGCTTAATATGCCATCAAATAAACATAACTGCATTTGTTGTGCCGGTACCCCCATGCCAATATGTGCTAAAAAAACCGCGGTACCAACAGCTTTGATGAAAGTACTTTTGCCAGCCATATTGGCACCGGTTAAAAACTGAAAATTGCATTGTGGGTTTAGTATGATATCATAGGCCACAGGCTGCTGTAACAATAAATGGTATAAACCATTTGCCTGTAGTAAAGGCTTATCGCTGTTTATAAATTCGGGAAAATGCAAACCATATTGTTTTGTTGCCATGGCCATGCCATACCATGCATCCAGCTGAGAATAGATATTCATCAGGTCCAGCATATTTCTTTTGTATTGATACCGAAGAAACCTCCCTAATTGTAATTGCTGAACGATTGTAAGGTCTGAAGCGTTTTTATTTTTTTCAATTATAGAAAATTGTTGATTGTTTATGATCTGGCGGGCAGTGAATAAAATTTTGTACAAGGGTGCAGGAGCATCTTCTGATAAAAAAAGTGAAATCAGTTTTTGCATGCCCTTAATAAAATCAAAAACATGGCCAACAGAATATTCTACCAAAGAAAAATCGGGCTTGTGAAAAAATTTGTAACTATATGCAGTAATAGCAGATGGGGTTGAGGGGATATCATCAATGGTAGCCTGGTAAAATTTTTCAATCATCAGTACCGAACCATTGCTGATTTCTGCAGGCCATTGTTCAAAATTTTGTAAAATTACTTGCAGGGTTTGCTGTATTCCCTTTATTGCTTCAATGCTGTTAAGCGGATTGTTGAAATTATCATACAGCTTATCCCGTCCCCCTACGGTTCGGCAGAGGTTAAGTTTATTAAACACAGAAATATCTTCAATTGCGTTAAAGATGGTAAGATCAGCTAGTGTTGTTTTATCTATTTCCATAAAAAGGAAGCCCCTCCAACCTCCCCCCTGAGGGGGGATTCTTAGAAGTGACTTTATAACTTGATTTTTTATTCATGATATGTAGCTAATTTTCAATTTAAACATCATTATACAGTGCCACGATAAAATCTATGCATTTCAGTTCTCCTCCTCCGCGGCGTAGAGTTAGAGGGGGTTTAGTTTGAATTTTAACCTTTGCCCCTTTATAGATTCGTTCCACACACCATTTCCATAAACCATGTTGCCATTTACAAAAGTATTGGTGATGGTTGCAGGAAAAGTAAAATTCTCCAGCGGGCTCCAGCCGCATTTATATAAAATATTTTCTTTACTAACGGTGGTGGGTAAGTTCATATCTACCATTACAAGGTCGGCAAAATAACCTTCCCGTATATAACCCCTGTCTTTTATATTAAAACACTCTGCCACTGCATGACTCATCTTTTCAACAATTTTTTCTAAAGAAATTTTACCCTGCCGGCAATAATGCAACATTAACAGCAAGGGATGCTGCACCAAGGGCAGGCCTGCATGTGCATGTTCATAATCTCCTTCTTTTTCACTCAGTAAATGAGGTGCATGGTCTGTGGCAATTACATCTAAACGGTCATCCAGCAAGGCTTTCCACAGAGCTTCCTTATTATATGGCGCTTTAATAGCAGGGTTGCATTTAATTTTATACCCCAGGCGTTCATAATCATCTGATGTAAAATGTAAATGGTGCACACATACTTCGGCAGTAATTCTTTTATCTTTTAAGGGTAACATATTACCGAACAATTGTAATTCTTTTTCGGTACTTATGTGTAAAATATGCAGGCGGCTGCTGTATTTTTTTGCTAATTGTATTGCAGATAATGAAGACTCATAACAGGCATTGTCATCTCTTATTAAGGGATGATCTGCTGCTGATAATACTCCTTTTTCATTTTTTATGCGCTGATAATTTTCTTTAATAATTTTTTCATCTTCGCAATGGGTAGCAATCAGCAATTCGCATTCCCTGAAAATTTTTTCTAATGTACCATAATTATCTACCAGCATATTGCCGGTACTGGCGCCCATAAAAATTTTTACCCCACAGATATCTGCTTTTAATTTATTTACTTTTAATACTTCTTCTGCATTGGTATTGCTTACCCCCATAAAAAAGGAATAATTGGCCAGCGAACTTTGTGCAGCAATATTGTATTTATCTTCCAGTAAATTAATGGTTAAAGCATTGGGTATAGTGTTGGGCATTTCCATAAAACTGGTAACACCACCAGCTATAGCGGCTTTGCTTTCTGTATAGATATTGGCTTTATGTGTAAGGCCGGGTTCCCTAAAGTGTACCTGATCGTCAATAACGCCGGGAAGCAAAAATTTTCCTTCACAATTTAGTTCTATTGCACCACGTTTATTATCGAGCAGCGAACCTATTTTTTCAATGCGTTCACCATTTGTTAAAAGGTCGAGTACCTGAATTTTTCCTTCATTAACAATATGTATGTTCTTAAAAAGGTATTTTTGCATAATATGATAAAAGAATGTTTAATTAAATTATAAAAATCCAATGCAAATTATTAAAAGCCTTTTTAAACTGCTAGTTTTTGTTTGCCCCTTTATGGCGACGGCTCAATCAACCTATTTACCCGAAGGGGATAAGGGCTATCATTTTATGGACCGCCTGGAAATTAAACAGCAGGTAAATACTGATATCAACTTTTCTACAATAAAGCCATACAATAGAAAATACATAGTACAGGAGACCGAATATTTCGATAGTATTTTAAGGGCCACCACAGATTCAACAATAGATTTCAAGAATATTCATCCCAAACTTACTCCAATTGACGAATATAATAAGAACAGTTTTTACATGAATAATTCAGAATGGGTAACTGGTTCCAAAGAAAGTTTTTTAAGTAAAAAGCCATTTCTAAAATCTTTATATGTTACCAAAACAAACATGTTTGAAGTAAATACCAAAGATTTCTTTTTAGTAGTTAATCCAATATTACAGTTTCAGGTAGGTAAAGAGAGTGGCAATGACAATACACTTTATTTAAATACCCGTGGCCTTAATATAAGGGGGATGATATCAAAAAAGGTCGGATTTTATTCAAGTGTCACCGATAACCAGGAACGCGGCCCTTTGTACTTTCAGCAAAAAGTAAACAATTTTAATGCGGTGCCTGGTGCCGGCTTTTACAAAAATTTTAAAACAAACGGATTTGATTATTTTGATGCAAGGGGATATCTGGCAGTAAATGTGGCAAAGTATATCGACATACAATTTGGTTATGATAAAACTTTTATAGGTAATGGGTATAGAAGTTTATTTTTTGGAAATGATGGTAACAGCAACCTGTTTGCAAAAATAAACCTCAAAATTTGGAAATTAAATTACCAACTTATTTATAGCGAGCTAACGCCACAATTTACAAAAACTGGCGACACCTTACTGGATAAGAAATATTCAACCATGCATCATTTAAGTGTAAATGTTACAAAGTGGCTAAATATTGGCTTATTTGAAAGTATCATTTTTGGCAGAACAAATAGTTACGAACTTTCATACCTTAATCCACTTATTTTCTTCAGGTCTGTAGAAGGTTCTTTGGGTAGCCCTGATAATGCATTGGCCGGTTTGGATTTTAAGGCGAATGTGGCGCATCATTTACAGTTTTATGGACAGTTTATGCTGGATGAATTTGTATTGAGTCAGGCAAAAGCCAATACAGGATGGTGGGGAAATAAATGGGGTATACAGTTGGGGGCTAAATACATAGATGCATTTGGAGTACCTAATCTTGACCTGCAGCTTGAATCAAATAGTGTAAGGCCATTCACGTATTCGCATTATGGGGAGGTTGCGAACTACACCCATTACAATCAGCCAATTGCACATCCATTGGGAGCCAATTTTTCGGAGTTAATTGGAATAGCTATGTACCAGCCTGCTCCAAAATGGTATATCAATGCAAGGATCATTTATTATAAACAGGGTTTGGATAGTTTGGATGGAAGGAATTATGGCAGCAATCCCTTTAGAGATTATAACACCCGTGTAGAGGATTATGGATATTTCATTGGCACTGGTAGAACAGCGAACTGCTTAAATGCTTCATTGGGCTTATCATATGAGTTTAGAGAGAATTTATTTTTTGAATTAACCGCACAGAAACGTAATTATGAAATTCTAAATGAGTCCACTAATAATACATCAATGATTACAGCGGGTATTCGTTTAAACATCCGCAAAAGGGAATATGATTATTAGACAAACGAACTGAAATAATTGATTATTTTTTCGAAGCATCAATAGTACCTGGACTCTTATTTTTTATTACTGTTTCAATATGAGTGGTTCAAAAATAGATTTTGTACCAGTTAAAATTTATTACTCAACCATTATTGAAAAAGTGATCATGCGGGAGTTGATTTTATCAATATTACTTGAAAATTTCAGTGAAGGGTTTCTGCTGTGAAGGTTGGCGAGCCCCCAGCTAAAATTAATTTCAGGAGTTAAAACAAAATAGGGATAATAGAAATGAAAACCAATACCACCCTGTATCCCATAATCAAAGCCTTTTAATTGAATAATTTCCTGAGCATTTTTTTTCCCTGCGTTAGCAGAAAAGTCGTAAGAAAATTTTACACCCCCAAAAGTATATACCTTGTAATTATAAATGCGGTCGCTGCTGAATTTTAGTTGAAGGGGTAAGCTAAGAGTAATAGATTGAATTTTTTTAGTGGTTAATGTGCTTTCTCCTGCTGGTATATCAGGGTATAAAAGGGAGTATTGAAAAGCAGTTTCACTAAAAGTAAGGTTAACAGGATAGGTGCGTATATCAAAATGATCGTCAAGGTTCAGGTTTACCATCCAGCCTAGGCTAAGACCGGAACTGTTGATACTTTCAATACCCATAACACTGTCCTGCAGTAAAAAATCAGGGTGGTGGGTAAAGTGGGAATAGGATTTATTATACCCAAGGTTAATACCAAAATGGTATAACTTATTATCATGGTCCGGAAGGTTCTGTTCGCTGCCACGTAACTGTGATAGCCCGATATACGGGAGTGTCAAAAAAGCAATAAGGATGGAGGTTATTTTTCTCCGCAATAGATGCTGCATATTCCTAAACTCAAGGGTTTACAATAAGTGTTTGTGTATCCCAGGTTATCCAGGATTAAAGTAAAATTTTTGCCTTCAGGGAATTTTTTAATTGATTCATCTAAATATTTATATGCATTGCGGTTATTTGAAAATAATTTACCCACATTGGGCGCCACTAATTTCATGTAAACATTGTATAGTTGTGTTATACCTGCAGATTTAGGTTTGCTAAACTCGAGTACCACCAATTTTCCGCCGGGTCTTAATACCCTTTTTATTTCATTGAGGCCTTTCTCTAAATGCTCAAAATTCCTGACACCAAAAGCTACTGTTACCGCATCAAACGAGTTGTCGTTAAATTTTATTGTTTCACTATCTCCATTTAACAGCTCTATTGTTTTTTCAAGACCCAGTTTTTTTATTTTTTTCCTGCCTATATTCAGCATACCATCACTGATATCGATACCGGTAATTTTTTCAGGGTGTAAAATACCGGTAGACATGATAGCAACATCTGCAGTACCTGTAGCTACATCCAGTATTTTTTTGGGGTTTAATTTTTTTAACTGCCGGATGGCTTTTTTACGCCACCACACATCAATACCACCACTTAAAAAACGATTCAAAAAATCATATCTTCCTGCAATTGAATCAAACATATTGGCAACCTGTTCCTTTTTAGAAAGCAATGAATCTTTTAACGGAACGATGTTGTCATGTGCAAATCTGGTCATTGTGGTGCAAATATAAAGGATTACATTTTTTTGGAAACCTGTTGTTGAAGATTTGGGTATGTTTAACATTTTAAGTAACAAAGCTACAACAGGTTTGTTTTCCGCCTTCCGTCCTCTGCATTTGGTTTATATTCAATCATAGTTAGCTGCTATTGTAGCACTGAAAAGCTGAGAAAGTGAAATTTTAAACAGAAAGAGAAAACCACCACTTGAAATGAAGAGGTAAATACACTACAGACGAAACATGCTAACCGAAGTATTAATTCAGGCATGCCAAAAACATTCTTTAACCAGCGATATTTTCGTAAAATCTCCTTCCAAAATATGAGCCTTCCTGCATAATACTGATGCATAATAACTCTTGTACGTTTGTATTAAAAACCCCTCTGCCGGACTACCCACAAAACGTTATCCTTCCGTGATACTTTCGCAATACTTTCTCTTTTCCTTTGATCTATTGTAAAACTTAAAAATAAAAAAATGAAAAGAATTATTATTACAGCAATCGCAATGATTTTTACGGCAGGTGTTTTTGCCCAAACCGATCCTTCTAAAATGGAGGATAAAAAAATGGAAAAGAAGATGGAGGACAAAAAAATGATGGATGACAAGAAAATGGCTGAAGACAAGAAAATGATGGAGGACAAAAAAATGATGGATGACAAGAAAATGGCTGAGGACAAGAAGATGATGGAGGACAAACAAATGAAGGACGACAAGAAAATGGCTAAAGACAAGAAGAAGATGGAGAACAAAAAAATGATGGAGGATAAAAAGATCGAGGAGGAGAAGAAAAAGAATTAAAAAAGTAAAAGCTAACGGTAAAATGTAAGTGAAAAATGCTTAAAGTGGATTCATTTTATAAAAGGAGCCGTTAATCAAACGTTGCTCCTTTTATAAAAATATAGTCTTTCGTATTTCTCTTTATTATAGTACATTTATTATTTATAAAGAGTAGAAAAAGGTTTTAGTAAATTTAATAAGCAGGATGAAAAATATTTTAATGATTGAAGACGATCCCAACATTTCTGAACTGGTAGAGATCCATCTTAAAGATATTCACTGCACAACAACAACTGCCAGTACTGGAGAGGCTGGTATCAGGCATGCTTTAACAACCGCTTTCGACCTGATCCTTTTAGATATAACATTGCCGGATATTGATGGTGTTGAAATATGCCGCATACTGAGAGCAGAAAAAATTTCTACCCCCATCATCATGCTCACTGCAAGAACAGAAGAAATAGATAAAGTAATCGGTCTTGAAACCGGTGCAGACGATTATATTACCAAACCATTCAGCATACGGGAGTTGATGGCCCGTGTAAAAGCCATCCTGCGCAGAACGGAGATAAGTAAAAACGCCGGGGATGTACAGAAAAAGATCATCTCTTTTGATGAGCTGACGGTGGATCCGCAAAAAAGAAAGGTATTGCTGGGCCATAATAAAATTGAGCTCACTCCAAAAGAATTCGACCTGCTTTATTTGTTCATCAGCAACCCCGGCAAAAGCTATTCAAGGGATAACCTGCTGACACTTGTGTGGGGGTATGAGTTCACAGGGTATGAGCATACCGTAAATTCCCATATCAACCGGCTGCGGGCAAAAATAGAACCCGACATCAACAAACCACAATACATACTTACCACCTGGGGTATCGGCTACCGCTTCACCGACGAAATTAAAACGCATGATAAAAAACCGGTTCAATAGTTTATTCTGGCGCATCGCTGCCATTTTTTTTATACTGCTGGTATTTATCGGTTTGTGTTTTGTATTCATAACCGTGCATTATTCGGGCCTCTATTTTGAAGAAATAAACCAGCGGCTCAATAAAAATACAGCGGCTGATATTGCTGCCCACTCCACCCCTTTTACCGATAGAAAAGTAAATAAAAAGGCAATGGAAGCAATGTTTGATCATGTAATGTCCATCAACCCCAGCCTTGAAGTGTACCTGTTAGATAACAATGGAAAAATCCTCTCTTATTATGCGCCACAGAAAAAAGTAGTACTGGACAAAATAGACCTGCTACCCGTTAAAAAATTTATCGGCACAAAGGGAAATGAATATGTAACAGGCAGTGACCCTCATCATGTGGGACTTGAAAAAATATTTTCGGCAGCACCCGTTATTAGCAATGGAACACAGGCTGGCTATATTTATGCGGTACTGGCAGGCGAAGAGTATGATGCTGTTTCCAAAAGTCTAACCCGCAATTATTTATGGCAACTTGGTTTACGTGGTATGATCATAACACTGCTGGTAACATTGCTGGCTGGTCTTGTCATCATCCGTTTTATCACCAGGAATTTTTCCCGCATTCTTGAAGTGATGCAAAAATTCAGGCAGGGAGACCTGGCTGCGAGGGTGGAAGTAAAGTCTGCCGGTGATGTAAAACAGGTGGGCGATATTTTTAATGAGATGGCTGATATCTTAACCCAAAATATTGAAAAGCTAAAAGAAGTAGAGGTACTGCGCCGGGAACTTATCGCCAATGTATCGCATGATTTAAGAACTCCTATTTCAATCATACAGGGGTACATTGAAACCCTGCAGATGAAAAATGATACGCTCATAGGCGAGGATCGTAAGCGCTACCTGGACATCATTTCAGAAAGCACAGGCAAATTGGAAAAACTGGTATCTGAATTGTTTGAATTGTCGAAGCTGGAAGCCAACCAGGTAAAACCGGTAAAAGAACCTTTCTTTATCAGCGAACTTGTAAATGATATCAGCAGCAAATACCAACTGATTGCAAAAGATAAAAATATTGCCATCACTACTTTCTTATCAAAAGAATTACCACCCGTTTTTGCAGATGTTTCATTGATTGAAAGGGTAATGCAAAACCTGATTGACAATGCGATGAAATTTACGCCTGAGGGAGGAAGTATCATCATCAAAACAAACAAACACCAGGACGAAGTAGAGATCACCGTAGCTGATACAGGCATAGGCATTCCTGAAAATGAACGGGAGCAGATTTTTGGCCGCTATTACAAAGCCAATAATTTTACTGATCTTAAAAACAGTACAGGATTGGGTCTGGCCATCATAAAAAAAATACTTGACCTTCACCAATCATCCCTTGAACTGGTGACCGAAGTAAATACCGGTAGTGCCTTTATTTTCAGGCTGCCGGTTTATCAAAACCAGTAACGTGTTTTTTTGTTATCAATAAAGGCAAAGGATTTATTTTGATGGTAACTTTTTTAACATCTGTGTTAAAGATCAGTTGTTACTAAAATCAATATCCTTTCGTGATAGTTTCGTGATACTTAAAAAATAATTTTACATCATTAAATTATTAAACAATCATTATGAAAAAGATTACTCCTGTTTTACTAGCTGCAATGATATTATTTACTGCCAGTTGCAGCAATGCACAATCAGCTTCCAAACAATACCCTGACCCGCCGGTGGCAACCAATAATGCAACCTATCCAATGCAATTGACCAATGCAGAATGGAAGGCAAAATTAACCGATGAGCAATATTATATTTTACGCCAGGAAGGAACTGAAAGGCCATCTACCGGAAAGTATGATCACTTTTACAAAAAGGGTACTTACTATTCTGCTGCATCTTTGCAACCCGTTTTTAGTTCGGAAGCAAAATTTAATTCAGGTACCGGCTGGCCAAGTTTTTTTGCACCGGTAAATCCTGATGCTGTAAGGTTGGTGGTTGACAACAGTTTAGGCAGCACCCGTATTGCAGTTGTAGACAGCAAAAGCGGCTCGCATTTAGGCCATGTATTTGATGATGGCCCTGCACCAACCGGCAAACGTTATTGCATGAATTCAGGTGCACTTATTTTTGTACCCGAAGGCGGTACTCCACCCACTACATCAAAATAAAAACTATATACAATGAAACTATTAATTGCAATCATTTCTTTACTTAGCCTTGGCCTCAATGCTTCGGCACAAAATTTTCCTGTTGGTTCAACAAAACCCTTGGCCAATGAGGCGGTAGCTACTTTTGCCGAAGGCTGTTTCTGGCATGCCGAAATTGTTTTTCAAAGCCTGGATGGCGTACGGGATGCAGTTTCTGGCTATGCAGGCGGAACAGATACCAACCCATCTTACGAAAAAGTTGCAGGAGGCAATACCGGCCATGCAGAAACGGTGCAGGTATATTATGATCCTTCAAAAATAAGTTACGAAATACTGGTAAAGGCTTTCTTTGCAAGCCAAGACCCTACTACACTGAATAGGCAGGGAAACGATGCAGGTACCGAATACCGTTCCATGGCTTTTTATAGAAATGAAAAAGAAAAACAAATAATTGAAAGCGAGATAAAACGCCTCACCGATTTGAAAGTGTACAAAAACAAAATTGTTACTGAAGTGGTGCCGTTTAAAAAGTTTTATATAGCAGAAGGCTACCACCAGGAATACATCCACAACAACCCGGATAACTCTTATGTAGCTAATGTTTCTATCCCGGAATTTTTGTCTTTTAAGAAAAAATTCAAAGCCAATTATAAATAGTTTAATCTCATAAAATGAAAAAAGTAATATTGCTGTCCGTCATAATTTCACTGCTGATTGCAGGGTCTGCTTTTAAATCCAATTTTAAATCCAGTGCTTCTTTTCAGCCTGTCGCTGTTATTGAATTGTTTACTTCACAGGGTTGTTCCAGTTGCCCATCGGCAGACCAGCTTTTATCGCAAACAATCAATGAAGCAAAAAAAGATGGCAGAAAAATCTTTGCACTTTCTTTTCATGTGGATTACTGGAACCGCCTTGGCTGGGCAGACCCTTTTAGCACAAATGAATATTCCCAGCGGCAAAGAGCTTATGCAGCGCAGTTAAACGACAATTCAGTGTACACACCACAAATGATTGTAAATGGCAGCAGGCAATTTGTTGGTTCAGATGAAAAGGATTTAAAAGATGCGCTGGATAAATCATTACACACCATACCAACAGCCGCTTTTAAAACCCTCACCGCAACCCTGCAAAACAATACGCCACCCCAGGTAAAATTTTCGCTGGATGGAAATTATACAGGCTGCAATATAAATTTTGCTTTGGTATCGCTCAGCGAAACAACATCTATCAAGCGGGGTGAAAATGGTGGCCTTACATTAACGAACGAAAATGTAGTCCGCCAGTTTATTTCTATTCCGGCAACAGCAGAAGGCTTAATTAATTTTAAAGCATCTCCTTTGCCTTCGGTCAGTAATACGGCCATAGTTGCTTACCTGCAGCAAAGCAATAACCTCAAAATTATTGGTGCCGCAATGGCTGAAATAAAGTAGCAATAACAATACTAATTCATTAGCTTGTAGAGAATTTATATGGCAGATGAGAAATTGTTATAGTCATAATAGCCGTTTCTTTTAAAATACGGTAACCAATTAAAAACAGCAACCCGTCAGGCAAAAAATATTCACTGATATGAAATCAATAAAAGAAAAACATCCGCTTGCCATAAGGTGGGCACACTGGGTAAACTTCCCCGTGCTGATGATTATGATCTGGTCGGGCATGCTTATTTACTGGGCCAATGATGTTTATGAGTTTACTATTTTCGGGCACACTTTTTTTAAATTTTTTCCTGCCTGGTTTAATAAAGCGTTGAACATTCCTTTCCGTCTTGCAGAAGGCATGGCCTTTCATTTTTTGTTTATGTGGTTCTTTGCCATCAATGGGTTTTTGTATGTTTTATACACGGCCATCTCCGGCGAATGGCGACAGTTGCTGCCGAACAGGCAGTCGTTTAAAGAAGCCTGGCTGGTATTGTTGCACGATCTTCATATAAGGAAAATGCTGCCGCCACAAAACAAATACAATGCCGCCCAGCGCATTGCTTACACAAGTATCATTGTGATGGGTTTTGGCTCTTTGTTTACCGGACTGGCCATTTATAAGCCGGTGCAGTTTTACTGGGCAACCTGGCTTTGCGGTGGTTACCACCTGGCAAGAATTGAGCATTTTGTTTTAACCATCGGGTATGTTTTATTTTTTGTTATTCATATTGTGCAGGTAATAATTGCCGGATGGAATAATTTCAGATCAGTGATATCCGGATTTGAAATTGTAAAGGAGCAGCCAATTACCAACATTAAAATTACTGAAGATGAAAAACCCGTT
This sequence comes from Ferruginibacter sp., assembly GCA_043745405.1. Lineage (GTDB taxonomy): Bacteria > Bacteroidota > Bacteroidia > Chitinophagales > Chitinophagaceae > Ferruginibacter. Next base: position 41,156 of record JAYTTI010000159.1, read on the forward strand.
TAGCAAACAGCCGGCAGAAAAAATACTATCACAAAAGCAAATCAACCGCCGCAACTTTATTGCTTTTACCAGTTTTATTGGCCTTAATGCATTGGCCTTTGGTGGGTGGCGATGGCTGTACAAATCTTCGAAAGAAGAAAGTGGCATTACGGCAGGCGTAAGAAAGCCGTTGCGCAAGGCTCTTAATCAAAACGAATTGCTGCTTCGGAAAACTTTTAGCAACGATCATTTGGTAAAAACATACCCGGTTTCCATGGCCGATCCCAATGTAAGGGTGAACAGTTTGATTGGTATTGAAGATGCCAATTTTGATGCCGCCAAATGGTCGCTCACCGTCAATAAAAAAGATGGCAGCCAATTGCAATTAAGCCTGCAGGATATTATGGCCCTGCCAAAAACTGAAATTGTGTACAACTTTAAATGTGTAGAAGGATGGGACCAGATATCGCATTGGGGTGGCGTAAACTTCAGCGATTTTATACAGCATTACAATTTGCAGCAAGAGGCAGCATTGCAGTATGTCGGCATGGTTACACCTGACAAAGCCTATTATGTAGGATTGGATATGCCAAGTGCTATGCATCCCCAAACCCTGCTGGCATACGAGGTAAACGGCAAGCCATTGCCGGTAAAACATGGCCAGCCATTACGGCTTATAATACCCGTAAAATACGGCATCAAAAATTTAAAAAGGGTAGGCTCCATTTCTTTCAGTGATGAGCGACTGCCGGATTATTGGGCCGAGCAGGGGTATGATTATTACTCGGGGTTGTAGGTGCGATAATTCCAGAAGGAATAAATAGCAGGCTTTGGTTGTGTTTACTCAATGGATTATTTTTAGTAAGTAAATACAAACATTAGTTAGAATTTTATGACGGCAGCCTCATTCAGTATTTGACCAATAATATAGTCAAAGAAATTTCCTCTTCCACCTTCTTCCATATCTTTGCCGGATGCTAATAAAATCAGCAAAATATATCATCAGCAGCCCGGATTTTGAGAAATGCCCTGCACCCGATAAAAAGGAATATGCTTTTATCGGGCGCAGTAATGTGGGTAAATCTTCATTAATAAATATGCTTTGTAATAATGATAAACTGGCAAAAACTTCCGGCACACCCGGTAAAACGCAATTGATAAATCATTTTCAAATTACTTCAGCCTCTGCTATAAATAAAAAAAAAGAGGGCGAAAATGTACAATGGTACCTTGTAGATTTGCCGGGATATGGCTTTGCCAAAGTAAGTATCAGCAGCCGTAGAAGATGGGAGCAAATGATTGAGAATTATTTACGCAACCGGGCCAACCTTGAAATGGTTTTTGTATTAATAGATGCCCGTCATACGCCTCAAAAATTGGATCTTGATTTTTTAAACCAGCTTGATAAATGGCAGATACCTTTTGCATTGATATTTACAAAAGCGGATAAAGAAACACAGGCCGTAGTAGCAAAGAATGTAAAATTATTTTTGGAACGGTTAAGAAAAACATGGCAATTTTTGCCACAACATTTTGTAAGCAGCGCCAATAAAAAATTAGGAAAAGATAAAATACTTGCACTCATAGATGAAAAAAATGAGACAAAAGAAGAAACTTAAAAATTAAGCCGTAAGTTTTTATGAAGGAGTCAGTTGCAATGTTCGTACATTCAAAATGTACAAACACCTACATCAAATAAGGATAATTAGTTTACCACTTTGTTGGCACAACTGCTGCTGGCAAAGGCTTCTGGCTTGGCTTTAAAGGCAAATCCCATACCCAGGATATAACCCATTGCTTCCCTTAATGCTTCATTGCTTTTAAACTGCGGATTGGTGTTGATGTCGGCATGAACTTCCATATCCACATCGTACAAAGTAAAAAGGTCGCATAATTCATAGGCAATTTCAATGCTTTTAGCAACCTCAACCAGCATACGTTCTTTAATGCTGTATTTGAGTAAAGTTTTTTCGTTGTGAATAAACATAAAGCCTCCGTGGCCTTCACGTAAAAAAACAATTACTGTGGCAAACTCTGTTTCTTTGCCTTTTACCTGGCTGTCGGTACCAATGCAAACTTTAAGATGATTGCCGGCTGTGGTTTCTCTTTTAATGGTTTCTTCCACTGCTTGTTTAATAGGTAATTGAATGGGGTCACCATTGAATTTTCTCCATAACATATAAATGAGGTTTTTTAAAGTTACTTAAAAAACTAATACAATCAGCGTTTAGGCATAGCTGTAATATTAATTTAATGTTTGTCTAATTGCATTGCGGTAAATTATAAACCGGGAAAAATTATGGTTGCGATAACATATGCATAGCGGTGAGTTGTATTAAAACCCTTGTACAGACTGTATTACAGACAAATAGCAATAAATAATTATGCTGTAAAAATATAGCTGTCATTGTTTTTTGGTTAATGTGCAGGAGTGGTTACATAAAAAAGGGGCAAGCCCCTTAAGCCGCCCCTTAACTTACACATGAATCCACCTTACTGTTTTATAATTCTTTCTGTTTGTTTTTGGTTGTTGCTTATAAGCTGCAAAATGTACATACCTGCCGGACGGTTCTCCATGTCAAATTGATTAAATCCCTGTTTGCCTTTTCCCTGGGTAATGGTATTGCCATTAATATCGCTTAATAGATATTGATAATTATTTGCTGCGGTAACCGTTACCCGGCTGTGTACAAATGTTGATACATTAAAAGATTGCGCTGTTTTTTCGATTGCTTTTAATAAAATGGTATTTGAATAAGCAATTTGATTTAAAACAGACAGCACTTTAATACGATAATATATATCGCTGTATTGAAAAGGCGCATATACAAAACTGTTAGTTGTACCCTTAGTAGTAGTAACAGCAGTAAAATTCCTGCCCGTCGTTGACGACTCTACTGTTATTGATTTAACCGGTTCATCCGAAACAATATTCCAGCTAAGGTGGTGTTTGTTTTTTTCTGCTGTTCCAGTTAGGCTTACCTGGTGTATGGCCAATGTACCCTGTAAACCGGTTATGCTGTACGAACCCAGACTTCCATAACCGCTTACATTTTTATTGCCTGCACCTTGTACCACAATATAATAATCACCGGAATTTAAAATGGTGTCGATAGCTACGTTCATTTTATCTTCAGGATCGTAGGTACTTACCAATGTTTTGGTGGCATCATAAATAGAAACTTTTATATCAAGGTCTGCCCCCTGGTTATTGATACCAACACTAAAAGGAGTAACATCGATATGAAAATTTGAATTTGCAGCAATATTGAATTTGAACGCATCCGCATCAGTAGAAGTTGTGATAATTCCATTTACAGGAATGGGTGAAATATTGATAGCAGTTGGCGAAGCGTTAATGTCATCGCTATGATCATCCGTTCTGTAAGTAAAGCCATTTTGCGTTGTAATTATAGATAAATTATCCTGTATATCGGCGCATCCGTAAGGTGTAGGGCCATTGTTCCAGCCACTCATATTTCTATAATAACTGTTGCCCATAATGGGTGCCCAGGAAACTTCTCCTGAACCAAGACCATCATTATACTTTGCAGTAAGGTTACAACTACCATCATACTTCGACTGGTGAGATAAACCAACAGAGTGGCCACTTTCGTGCGAACAACATTCTGCAATAATTTTAGAGCTGTTAGGACCAAGCCTGTCGCTGAATACAAAACATGGGGTATCGTCTCCCCAGGTAAATGAACCAACAAATGCAACGCCGCCAACACCAGGGAACCATGCACTGGTAGAAGTTATTACAACCCTTATCCTTGCTTCGAGCGGTGCTGCTAAAAATACAGCGGAGTCGGTAGTGATATTAATATTAAATGGCCGGTAGTCCTCAGCCACCCGGTAAAAAATTTCCGTTATTTGTGCATCTGAAACTGCAGCAGGGGCACAGGTGAATGGGGTGCCCGACTGCCATACGCCGCTGTTTACATTGTATCCATCAAAATCTAAAAAAATGGTGGCAGAAGCTGCAGGAAAACTACTAAGTTTCGGCAGGCTATAAACGCTAAACGAAACCAATAATGTCAGTAACAGTATAAGGTATGTAGCAGTTTTTTTCATTTTTTGTTTTTTACTTCCCGGTTTAACCCGGCAGGTAAGGGATAAAGATTTCTATAAGCTATTGGTGTATTTTTTTATTGATTACAAGCCGGTAAAATTTTTTGCATCGAAATTTTTATGAATTGGTAATTATCGTTATTGATTTTTTTTAATTCGTATCCGTCTGAATACTCATTGTCAAAAATGTGCCCCACATAAGTAACAATTTCATGGTTGTCTGTTCTTTTTGAAAGAGAGAATAATATATTATTAAAGGAGGGCAATTTTATAAGCACTGTTTGCAGGTTGGTGTATTTAACAAGGTTACTTTTAATATTGCCGGAAAGTGAAAAGGAGTTATTGAAAACTACTTTTATATTCTGGCCCTGCACAGTTTCAAAAAAAGTATTCAGTTGTGCAGCAGTGCAGTTAATTGTATCTGAAAATTTATTAAAAAGAGAAGGCTTAACAACGGGGCTATTTTGTGAAAAACTGGTAGTTGCACAAAGGGTGAGCACTACCATAAGGGTAATAGTTGTAAGGTTTTTCATGTTTTAGATAATAAGGATATTGCTACCATTGAACGTTCATTCAATAGTGTCACTATGCTAAACGCAGATATGCAATAATTATTTTATGAAAGCCTGGAACTTACAATGGAAAAATATGGTAGAAAATTTCAATAAGATGTACAAATCAATATTGACCGGTGCTTAATAACACTAATGTGCAGGCTTCCTGAGGCAGAATGCCTTTTTCTTTGGCAAGGGTATACAGTTCTTCATTTTCAGCGCCCGGATTAAAAATGATGCGTTTTGGATTAAGCGATAAAATATAGTCGTAATAGGCAGGTTGGCGTGAAGGGTTAATGTACAGGGTAACAGTATCAATATCTGTAAACGGTATTTTTTCTGTTTCAATCGGGGTATTACCAATATTGCCCTTCTTTAATCCAATGGCCACCACCGGGTGTTGGTGAGTAGTCAGTTTTTGTACTGCTAAATTGCTGTAACGTTCAGGATTTTCTGAAGCACCTATAACCAGCGTTTTTTTCTTTTCCATCATTCAAAATTACAAAAATTTGCAAGGGCGACAGCATAATTCTGTAAAGGAAATGCAATACAGCCCCGATGAAAAAAAGGATAATTTTTTATTCAGCTTTGGCAAAATGTTATTATTGGTAGATAAAGTGAACCAAATTCTTTTTTCTTATTTCGCCGGTAATTTTATATTTACTAACTTTCAATACAAACAATTTTCTTCAGTTAATGCTGCTTGCTATGGACAATGAAATTGTTAACTGCGCCGCCTACCTGGATGGCAAAAGACTTGCCAACGTAGATGTAAATAATATCAGCGAGGTGTTACAAAACCCCAATCAATTTGTATGGGTTGGGCTGCACGAACCAGGTGAAGAAACACTACAGCAATTTCAACGACAATTTAACCTGCACGACCTTGCCATTGAGGATGCACACAACGCACACCAGCGACCCAAAATTGAAATGTTTGGCGACTCCCTTTTTGTTGTATTGCGTACTGCGCAAATCAATAAAACCACACATCATATTGAATTTGGCGAAACCCATTTTTTTGTGGGCTATAATTTTCTGGTTAATATCCGGCACGGCTCCTCCATTTCTTATGCTGCTGTAAGGGCCAGGTGCGAAAGTACACCGCACCTGTTAGGAAAAGGGCAAGGCTTTGCTTTATATGCGGTGATGGATTCTATTGTAGACCAGTATTTTCCTGTAGTGGAAACACTGGAAGAAGAGCTGCAAAAAATAGAAGAGAAAGTTTTTAAAGATAGGCCCAGCAGGGAAACTACAGAACATATCTATCAATTAAAAAGAGAACTGCTGGAAGTAAAAAGAGCGGTATCACCACTGGTAGATATTTGCAACCGGCTGATGCGTTTTGATATCCGTTTTATCTCAGAAGAAACACAGCCTTATTTTCGGGATATTTATGATCATGCAGTAAGGATCAATGAAATGGTGGATCATACCCGTGAGTTATTGAACACAGCACTGGAAGCCAATTTTTCCCTTATCTCCATTTCTCAAAGCGATGTGTCGAAAAAATTTGCAGGGTGGGCCGCCATCATTGCCGTGCCAACAATGGTGGCTGGTTATTATGGAATGAATTTTAAATTTATGCCCGAACTGGAATGGCATTATGGCTACCCGATTGTTGTGGTATTTACTGTTTCACTTTGTGTGATTATTTTTTTTCTGTTCAGGAGATCAGGATGGTTGTAAATACATTTAACCGGGGAGTGTTAACGAATTAATAATCCATATTAATTAATTAAAGATGGTTTAATCAAGATAAAAACCTTGCCTGTAGTTCAGGCGTTGGCATCATGCAGTTATCTTTTTTACCAAACCATTTGTAGCGGTTGGCTGCAATATAGCTGTACACAGCATCCCGTATATATTTTGGGACAATTATAAAAATGTACAATAATTTCCATGCACTTTTTAGCTGGCTGGCAACTTTTAATGCGGCAGTTGATTTACTGAAAATTGCATCATCCTGTAATAACAAAAAGGAATTGAAATTTTCTGAAGGAAGTTTATATTTTTTCAGCAACTGTTGCCCTGCTTCACTTTGAAGGGAAGTAAAGAGAAATTTTTTTTCAGGATCATGTTTGATGATAAACTGCACTGCACCATTGCAAAGATTACAAATACCGTCGAATAGTATTATGGGGTTTGCTGCCATTATATAGCAAAGTTAACACTTATTAACTGATTCAATATTTTAGCTATGTTAAATCAGTAAATAAAAGAGGCGTTGGTTTAAACCAACGCCTTGCAATATTTTTAGGAAATTTATACCAGCATGGTAACCGGATTTTCCAGGAATTTTTTTAATGTTTGTAAAAAAGCAGCTCCCACGGCCCCATCCACACTTCTATGATCGCAGCTTAGGGTAAGTTTCATGATGTTGGTTACACCAAAGCCTTCGCCTTTTTTAACTACTTTTTCTTTGATGGCACCCACAGCTAAAATAGCACTGTCTGGCGGGTTGATGATGGCAGTAAATTCTTCAATATCCATCATCCCTAAATTGGAGATGGTGAAAGTGTTTCCGCTAAATTCGTTGGGTTGTAATTTTTTATCTTTTGCCTTGCCATATAATTCTTTTGCATCGGCAGCAATTTGTGATAATGATTTTTGATCGGCAAAACGTATTACAGGCACTATCAAACCTTCGGGTAAAGCCAATGCCGAGCCGATATGTATATGTTTGTTCTGCCTGATAAAGTCGCCCATCCAGCTGCTGTTTACATCGGGATGCAGGCGTAAAGCCATAGCGCTGGCTTTAATAATCATATCGTTAAAAGAAATTTTAACCGGGCTTAATTCATTCATAGCCACTCTTGAAGTCATGGCATTGTCCATGTTTATTTCCATGGTTAAATAAAAATGCGGCGCTGTAAATTTGCTTTCACCTAAGCGGCGAGCAATTACTTTGCGCATTTGTGTTAACGGCACATCAGTAAAACCTTCCTGCCCGGTTGGTAAAAATGCAGGTGCAACAGCTTTTGCAGCCGGAGCTACAGTCTTGATTACAGCAGGTGCAGCAGCAGGGGTATAATTGTCAATGTCTTTTTTTGTAATGCGGCCATTGTCTCCACTGCCGTTTACTTTTGTTAAATCAATTCCTTTATCTGCGGCTAATTTTTTTGCAAGTGGAGATGCCTTAATACGTTGATCTGAAGAAATTTCTTGTCCGTTAACTGTTGTTGATTGTTCGTTGGTGTTGCCAACTTCAATAACTGGGGTCGTTGCTGCCGACGAACCTGCATCAGCTCCCGATGCATTGGCACCGGATTTTTCGGCTGCTATATAAGCGCTTACATCAGTTCCAGGCTTACCAACAATGGCAATAATTTCATTTATTTTAGCGGCACTTCCTGCCTCAACACCAATGTACAATAAAGTACCTTCTTCATATCCCACTACTTCCATAGTAGC
>JAYTTI010000160.1:0-4049 GCA_043745405.1 Ferruginibacter sp.
TAATTGAATTCAAATCGAAAAATATTTTATTCCCTCACAATGTACTGTTTATAGTACTTTCAGCAAATCGGAAGGGGCAATAGTTGGACAGTAGTGATAACATATAATTTATAACTCATCATTATAAACAGGCATTCCTCAGCATCTTCATGTATTGCACACCTTTTTCACGTGCGAAATAAATATTGTTATCAGGGATTTTTTCAGGATCAGGATACCGCTCAAGTGCCTGTTCTATTTGCTCCTCTCTTAATAAATGTAACATCGGGTATACACTTCTGTTAGTATAATTGGCTGCATCATTTACCGGTGCACCGCCAAAAATATATTGAGGATGAAAACTGGCCACCTGGTAAACGCCTTCGTAATTATTTTCTTCCAATAAGGTTTCAGCTTCTGCCAGCAGGTCAAGATAATCATCAAATTGCTCAAACCCATTTGGCAAAACCAGCATAGTAGTTACAATATTTTTCTCTACGTCCAACCGGATACATTCCTGCAAAAACGCCTGCATGCATACTGTTTTATCTGAACTGTTTTCTACCTGGTAATGAATGGAATTTTGTTTTACTTCTTTTGCAGCAAAGGGGCAAAAATTACAACCAATTACCACACTGGTAATCCACTTTTTTGTTTGCTCAATAATTTCTTCTTCACTTTTCATTTTAATAATTACTGATAAGTTTACATAAAAAATCCCTCACCAAAAGTGAAGGATTTAATTTTTTATCGGTTGTTAAATTGATTAATAATCTCTGTTGTAACCGCCGCCACCGCCGCTTCTGTTGCCACCGCCGCCACTTCCGCCGTAACCACCACTGCCGCCGCTTCTTCCACCACCGCCGCTTCCGCCGTAACCACCGCCGCCGCTTTTCTTGTAGCCGCCACCGCCGCCACTTCCACCGCCGAAGCTGCGTTTTTTATAACCGCCGCCGCCTTCACCTTCTGTGCGTGGCTGCGATTCGTTAACGATTAATTTACGGCCTTGTACTTCGCTTTCGTTTAAGCTGGCAATAGCAGTTTTAGCTGCTTCTGCGTCGTCCATTTCAACAAAACCAAAACCTTTGCTGCGGCCGTTCATTTTATCTTTTAAAATTTTAGCACTTGTAACAGTACCAAATTGAGTGAAGAGATTGCTTAAATCTTCATCCGTCATTGTCCAACTGAGATTTCCTACGTAGATGTTCATTGTAAAAACTTTTTAAAATTAAATAATAACTTTAATGACTTAGCGGGCACAATGAACTGAAAACAACCTTCTAAAAAGACATCTATCAGCTAGCGACGAAATACTAAAACCATTAATAGCCTTACAAATGTAACTATTTATTTAAAAAAACAACAATTTTCAGTAAAAATCATAAACCGGGATTTTCCATTATCATTTTGGCCAAACGGCTGTCCCTGTTATAAACATCGTTTCTGAAATTTATTTTTCCCTCTTTATCAACCCATGCAGTAAAATACGCAATGAAAACAGGGACAGTATCTTTAAGTATTACATATTGTTCTGTTTTACTATTCATAGCGGCTGTAATTTTTTCTTCGGTCCATTTAGGATCTTTTCTTAAAAGGTATTGAGCCAGCTTTTTTGGTTCCGCTAAACGTATACAACCATGGCTGAATGCTCTTTTATCTTCATTAAACAACGACTTGGCTGGTGAATCGTGTAAATAAATGCTATGTGTATTAGGAAATAAAAATTTTACTAATCCCAAAGAATTATTTGGGCCAGGTTTTTGGCGCACATTTCCACCGTTCCATTCCATATTGTGCGTTGCCAGGTAATTGGGATTTCTTTTAATAGCAGGCAATGTTTCATTTTTTAAGATGCTTGCAGGTATATTCCAGTAAGGGCTAAATACCACATACTTCATTTCGCCATTAAAAATTACCGTCTTATGCTGGCCTTTACCAACCACTACATTCATGCTAAAAGTCATACTGTCGTTTTCGTAAACGTGCAATTTATATTCAGGGATATTTACAACAAGATAATTTTTATTTAACTGAACCGGGATCCATCGGGACCGTTCCATATTCAATATTATTTCTTCAATTCTTTTTTCAACTGGATGATTCATTTCGGCAAGAAGTGGTGTATTTACAATGCCATCTTCTTTATACCCAAACCGGCGCTCAAAACTTTTTACTCCGTTTTGTAACTCTGTATCAAATATGGCGGATTGATTATTTGCTGCAAGATCACCCAATAAAAAAAGTCGCTCCCTTATAGCTAAAATTATGGCGGACGAATCATGCAGCTGGTATGTTTTTTTATCGACTTTAATGACTACCGGTTCACCTTTAACCTGTATCAGTTTGTACTTATTTAAATATTCCTTTAGTAAATTGTATTGCCTGAAAACGGGTGTGTTTTCTAAAATATTATTTCCACTTACCAATGAATCCAGTAATTGCTGACTCGTTATTTTTTTGCGTGGTAAAAACCAATCTAAGGCCAATAATTGTTTTTCATCCAATCCCTGCCATACATTTTTTGCATAGGCTAAATATTGCGAAGTAAGCATAAGCTCTACCAATATCGAGATGGAATCAGATTCTTCTTCTGTTTCCATTAAGGTAGTAAAATCTGTTTTGTAAGGAACCGGATGCGAAACACCTTCATCAGCTATATTTTGGATGCGGTTGTACAGATTGTTAGCCGGTTCAATCATTCCGCTATCATCATACCATGCATAGACGTAATTTCTGCCCTTGTAAAAACTGGAAATGTCTTTTTGAAATGTTTTAAATTTAGGGAAACTATCAAGGAAGGATTTTATAAGTCCACTATCAAATGTAATTTTTGTTTGTGTACTAAAGCTTCCTTTAATACCTATGTCCTTTGTGGCATCTTTTGGAATGGTATTGTTGGTTGACTGAGTTCCTTTTGTTTTCCCATTACAATCGGTAAAAATAATACTAACAAAAAAACTTGCTATAGTTACAGAAGTAAGAATTTTTTTTAACTTGGATAGCATTTTGAGCAGTTTTAAAAATAGTGTAGAGATAGTAATAAAAAGCAAAGAAAAACAATTGCGGGGTTTTATAGCCATTAAAGTTTTGACATAAAAAAATCCATCCCCTTTAACGAGATGGATCAGTAATTATGTACGATACAATTATTCGGCAGTTACTTCAAATTCAACTTCAGTTTCGTTACCGTTACCAAAATCAATTTTTGCTTTAAATGTACCTAATTCTTTCACATCATCAAGGATGGAGATACGGCGGCGGTCTATTTCGTAGCCTTTTTGTTCTTTAATTGCACGTGCAATTTGAACAGAAGTTACGCTACCGAAAATTTTACCTGTTGTACCGGTTTTAGCACCAATTTTTAATGGACCATTTGTTAAAACAGCAATTACGCTATTCAATTCAGCTAATAATTTAGCTTCTTTTTTAGCCTGTTGTTTTACTTTTTCTTCCCTTTGTTTAAGATTACCAGGGCTTGCCTCGATAGCTAATTTAGAAGGAATTAAAAAGTTACGTCCGTAACCATTTTTTACTGTTACCAATTCGTTGGTACCGCCAAGATTGTTTACATCCTGTATTAATATTACCTGCATGTTGTTTGCATTTTTACCCAATCCGCCGCGGCGGACTTTCTCTACTTATTAGTAAGGTTAGGGTGGTGAAAAATTTTATTTCAATAAATCTGTAACGTACGGTAAAATTGCCATTTGACGGGCTTTTTTTACTGCATCGCTCACTTTACGCTGAAACTTTAAAGAGTTTCCGCTTAAACGACGGGGCAATAATTTACCTTGTTCGTTCAGGAATTTTTTTAAAAAATCGGCATCTTTATAATCAATATAATGGATACCCATTTTTTTAAAGCGGCAATATTTCTTTGGGCGCTTTTCAGCCTTGATAGCTGTAAGATATTTTATCTCGTTTGGTTTTGCCATGATTTATGCCTCCGCTTTTTCTGTTGGTGAATATTTTCCGCCACTTCTCTTTTTGGTGTTGTAATCGACGGCGTATTTATCGAGTACAGTATACATGTGACGCATCACTGATTCGTCACGTAAAAGTTGAGTTTT
>JAYTTI010000161.1:0-15286 GCA_043745405.1 Ferruginibacter sp.
ACTGAATTGACTCTTTTTCATAATAGTTTACATTTTTAAAGTTAACAATTTTGTCTACTTTTAAAACGTACTATTTTTGGGGGAGCTTACACAACAACAACAACAACAACAACAACAACAACAACACAACAACAACAACAACAACAACACAACATTATTTCATTATCAATTAATCCTGGGTTTCCACGCTATTTCTTCTACTTTCAATAGGTGTGCAACATATCTCGACAAAACAAATAAATAATCGCTTAAGCGGTTTATATATTTTATTACCAACGGATCTACAAATAATTCATGTTCCTGCATATTTACACATAATCTTTCTGCACGCCTGCAAACACAACGGGCAACATGTGTGGAAGAAATAGCAACATGCCCACCGGGTAAAATAAAAAATTTCATTGGTGTAAGTACTTCATTCATCCGGTCTATTTCATTTTCCAGCAAAACAACATCTGCTTCTTTAAGGTCAGGCATTTTCATGAGGGGCTCTTTCTCCGGGTCGCATGCAAGGGAAGATCCAATTGTAAATAAACGATCCTGAATTTCTTTTAAAATAATTTTAGAGGCGGGGTCATCAATAAGGTCGCTTACCAGGCCAATATGAGAATTTAATTCATCAACCGTACCATAGGTTTCAATGCGTAAATGACTTTTAGGGACTTTTGTTCCGCCAATAAGACTGGTTTTACCAAGGTCGCCGGTTTTGGTATAAATCTTCATTGCCATATTTTACTTGTTAATAGTTAATATAGCAAAGCAACAAAAAAAAGGATAATTAGTTTATAAAAAATAAAGGTCAGGCAGGCTGGCTTATTAAGGAAGGGTGGGCATTCAATTTATCTGTTTCTATAACGCCATCCCTTAAACGCACTACACGGTGGGCAAAACCGGCGATATCTTCTTCGTGGGTAACCAATACAACTGTGTTACCGTCATTATGTATCTTACCTAAAATATCCATTATTTCATGCGATGTTTTAGAATCAAGGTTACCTGTAGGCTCATCAGCCAGGATAATAGCAGGGTCATTGATTAATGCCCTTGCTATAGCTACTCTTTGGCATTGGCCGCCACTTAATTCATTTGGTTTATGATGGCTTCTGTCAACTAATTTTACTTTTGCTAAAACTTCCATGGCCCTTTCGGTCCTTTCTTTGCGTCCAATGCCACTGTAAATTAGGGGGAGTGCCACATTTTCTGCGGCTGTTAATCTTGGTAATAAATTAAACTGTTGAAATACAAAACCAATTTCCTTGTTGCGTATTTCAGCAAGGTCATTATCAATCATGCGGCTTACATCATGCCCGTTTAAAATATATTTTCCTCTTGTAGGGGTATCAAGACAACCTAAAATATTCATCAAAGTAGATTTGCCCGATCCGCTTGGTCCCATCAATGCCACGTATTCATTTTTTAAAATATCAATATTGATACCTTTCAATACTTCCAGTTCCTGCTTGCCTAAATAATAACTTTTACAAATATTTTCTAAATGAATAATTCCCTGCATGATTGTATTTATTTATTCTTTTAAAAGTTATTTGCCCACAATTGATATAGCTGAATGGTAATTAGTTTAGCAAACTTATCAAACTATCAACATATTAATGCGAATATTATTTCTTAATTACTTTAGGTACTTTAAAAAATTGTGTATCGTGCAATGGGGCATTTTTTAAACCCTCCACGCTACTGATACTGCCCTTTACCTCGTCTTCTCTTAGTATGTTAATATTATCGCTCATATGTAGCAGTGGTTCAACGCCGGTAGTATCCAGCTCATTTAATTTTTCTACAAATACAATCATCTTCTGCAGGTCTGTTTTAATTGCTGCTTTTTCTGCATCATTAAACTGAAGCCTTGCAAGGTGTGCAATTTTATCAACAAGAGCATCATTTACTTCCATCAAACAAAAATAATGGATTAGGCCGACAGGCCACGATGATTTTATATGAATGGCATTTAATTTTCCGGGTAACTATTGGTTGATGACTATTGAGTTTTGTTATCTTTACCGTCCTTTATGACTCTAAAAAAAGAAATAGTAATGAGTGGTATCCGGCCAACCGGATTTTTACACCTGGGTAATTACTTTGGGGCCATACGTAATTACGTAAAGATGCAGGAAGATTTTGACTGCTATTTTATGGTGGCCGATTTACATTCGCTTACCACACATCCAGATACAAAGGAGCTAAAAGCTAATGTACACAGGGTATTGGCCGAAAATATTGCCTGTGGTTTAGACCCTGATAAAGTGGCATTGTACTGTCAGAGCCATGTGTACGAAACAGCTGAATTGTATTTATATTTAAACATGCTGGCCTATACGGGCGAGTTGGAGAAAACGGTTACTTTTAAAGAGAAAGTTCGCCAGAACCCTGATAATGTAAATGCCGGATTACTTACTTACCCGGTTTTAATGTCGGCAGATATTCTTTTACAACGGGCCAAATATGTGCCTGTTGGTAAAGATCAGGAGCAACACCTGGAGTTTGCAAGAACTTATGTCAATCGCTTTAATCATCGTTATGGAGAAGTTTTTCCTGAACCTTATGCTTTTAATTATAACCAGGAACTGGTAAAAGTTCCCAGTCTTGATGGCTCAGGAAAAATGAGTAAAAGTGAAAACCAGATGGCTACTTTGTACCTGTCTGATGAGGATGATATTATAAGGAAAAAAGTGATAAAAGCCAAAACCGATGGCGGCCCAACTGTTATGAATTCGGTAAAGCCTGATTATATTGAAAATGTTTTTGGTTTGATGAAACTGGTAAGTGCTGAAGATGTAATTGTGAAATTTGAAAACGATTATAACAATTGCAGTATCCGCTATGGCGATATGAAAAAACAATTGGCAGAGGATATGGTAAACTTTATAGCCCCCATCAGAATGAAGATAAATACAATTTTGCATGATGAACCATACCTGGAAGCCGTTATGGAAAAGGGTGCAGCTAAAGCTAGGTTAAAGGCAAAAGCCACCATGCTATTGGTTAGAGAAGCAATGGGTTTAAATTATTAGCCTTTTTCTTAAATACTATTAAAGTTTTGTACCAGTAATAT
Organism: Ferruginibacter sp.; assembly: GCA_043745405.1. Lineage (GTDB taxonomy): Bacteria > Bacteroidota > Bacteroidia > Chitinophagales > Chitinophagaceae > Ferruginibacter. Next base: position 3,071 of record JAYTTI010000161.1, read on the forward strand.
TATAAAGTTTCCCTACATTCACTTTTCAATAAATAAAACAGTAATTTTTTATAATCTTAAAATAGCCCAAGGGCTTGGGGCAACATGGCTAAATTAAAAAAACCAAAACATATTGCAGTAGCCGGAAATATAGGTGCCGGTAAAACTACCTTAACAGAAATGTTAAGCAAACATTATAAATGGATACCACAATTTGAAGATGTGGACCATAATCCTTACCTGAATGATTTTTATGAAGATATGCCGAGGTGGAGCTTTAACCTTCAGGTGTTTTTTTTAAACAGCCGGCTTAAGCAGCTACTCGAAATTCAACACGGCACCGAAACGGTAATACAAGACAGAACTATTTATGAAGACGCCAACATATTTGCACCTAACCTGCACGATATGGGCCTGATGGGTAAAAGGGATTTTGATAACTACTACCAGTTTTTTGAAACACTAAAAACCATGGTACAGCCACCGGATTTGTTAATCTATTTAAAAGCGTCTGTACCAACATTAGTGGCCCAAATACAAAAGCGGGGAAGGGAATATGAAGAAAATATACGGCTGGACTATTTAAAAAAACTCAATGATTTTTATAATAATTTTATTGATAATTATAAGGAAGGCCCACTGTTGATTATAGATGCTGACAAAAATAAGTTTGCAGAAAATGAAGAACATTTGGGGCAAATAATTACAAGTATTGATTCAAAATTATTTGGGCTGTTTTAGATTTCTGCTCTAGTCGATCAATTGATTTTTCATGGCATAAAAAACAAGTCCTACAGAATTCTTAACGCCAAAGCGCTCCATTAACCTGTCTTTTATGGCTTCCACTGTTCTTGAACTTATATCCATTTTTTGTGCTATTTCTGTAGCAGTATATTCCATACAAACCAGGGTAAGTACTTCTTTTTCACGTTCACTTACAACTATTTCTGTAGAGAGGGTAGGATTAAATTTCTGTTTGCTGTAATTCTTTTTTATCAATACCTTATTTACAAAAGGATTCAGGTAAAAGCCTGTACGCATAACTTCCATAATGGCTTTTTTTATTTCTGAAGGGTCTGTACTTTTTAATAAATAACCTGCAGCACCACAATCCATCAGGTGACCAACAAACCGTTCGTCCTCATACATAGTTAAAATAATCACTCTAATTGTAGGAAAGTCTTTAGTGATCTGTTTAGTAGTGTCTATGCCATCTTTTAAAGGCATCTTTAAATCGCACAGAATTACGTCGGGAGCGGCTTCAGGAATTTTTGCCAAAAGATCTTCACCATTTTCCGCTTCCATTACAAATTTAATATCTGTATAAGGCCGCATAGAAAGAATTACTCCTTTCCTGAAAATCTGATGGTCATCGGCTATCGCAACTTTAATGAGTTCCATAAAAAATTGGGTTACACAAATCTATGAAAAAGAATTGGGGTTTCAATTTGCAAGGATCATTCTAAATTTAGCCAATCCTGAATCAATTCACTTTAATTGGTTTACTATCAAATACTCAAAATTTTGTCTCTTGTAAAATATTAATAAACCCTGACTAAATTAATACGTTGAATCTTTGGGTATCTCTAATGTTACTTTGTAATAAGTGTGGCTGGGATCAATTTCAAAAAAAATGCGCCCATTTAAAACTTTAATACGGCTGGCTATATTTTTTAATCCCAAACCAGTCGAAACATGGTTTAACCTATCAAACTCTGTTTGTACAATACCCTGTCCATCGTGGTGAAGCCTGAAATAACTATGTGTGGCATTTGCATTTTGAGTTAAATGTATAAAGCCGGCATTGCTATGTTTAATGATATTATTTACCAACTCCTGTATAATACGGAATATTAATAATTCCTGTTCTAATTTTAAGCGGGTGCGGTAATCATGAAAACGTACACTGGCATTGAGGGTGCCGCTTCCATTTATCTTTTGAAAAAGATCACTCATGGCACTTTCCAGGCCAAAGTTTTTTAGTGTTGGAGGCATCATGCTATGGCTGATATTGCGAATCAGCTGAATTGCATCATCTATTATTTGCTTGGCACTGAATATGGATTGTAATTGGGCTGCAGGTTCCTGGTTAACGAGGTTCTCGTTTAGGTAAAGACGGGCAGTAGCCAGTAAAGGGCCTACGTCATCATGCAAATCGGCTGCAATACGGTTTCGCTCTTCTTCCTGAAATTTAATAGAGGCGTTCAGCAATATCTGTTGCTTATCGTCTTCCAGTTTTTTTAGCTGGTCATTGAACCTGATAACCTTACGCTGGTGAAAAATTACAAAAAACACAATACCCAGGGTAAGGCTTAACATGGCTAATGTGCCAAAAAGCATCACATAATTAATCGACGAAGGATTTGTTGTTACCTGTAAAAAAATCATTTGATGATTTAAAAATTGGTTTGGTTGTTTAGTGGTTGAAAGGTATCTAAGTTTAAATTGGAGGGGATTGGGTTATTATCTTTATTAAGAACTAAATTTTTATTGGCAAAAAGGGCGACACAGAGCAATATATTTTTTATAATTGTTATTATGCTGATAATAAATGTATACAGAACAGCATCAAACCCAGGTGAATTAAACATGGTTTTTGAATATAGAAAAAGAAAAAAAGAGCCCGAGAAAAAGATTAAAAAAGCCACTGAAACCCAAAAACTCGGAAGCTTAAAAAGTGGAATTGTAAAATTATACTTCATTACTTCATAGAAATAAAATATAATTATGAATGTAAAAAAAAGAGATTCAACGGCAACAGTTAAAAAATCAAATTGAAATTCCGGTAAGATGAATTTTAAGAAATTATATATCCAATATGGTACAAATAAAAAAATAGAAAATATAATTAGTTTCTTAACAACCAAACTTTTAATTATATAAAAATACATCAACGAAAGAACGACGAAATCCAATAAAACTTGGATACTTACGACTATACTGGTATATTTAAATTTTGTAATGAACGAAATGGCTAACAATAAAACGGCAAGGGTTTTATAAACGAAAAAAACCTTTATTTCTTTGCTATTAATTTTTTTAAAAAATAATAAACAAAAAAAGAAAGGTAAAATTTCTGACAGGTAGTTAAGGTTTTCTAAAATCTGCAAGATTAATTGTAGTTTTTTCAAAAGTAACTAACTTTTTTCAAAATCTACCTTATTAATCAACAAAGAAAATTACTTACATAATCCCACCTTCGAAAATTAATTTCAATGTGTGAACCAACGTTGCGTACATAATAAATGGATTTAAACCTTTTAACAAAATGGTTTCGAACAGTAAACTTCCATTAAAACTATATCGCAAACAATGGGTAAATTGCACAGTAAAGGGCTAAATATCGCTAAGATACAGTATTGATAAGGCTTTCGTCGAAACATACTAAGTAAAAAGGTTCTTAAAATTTGGTAAATGTACGAAGTTAAAATAGTAAAAATACTATTTAGTTTTACAGTAGTTGTACGTTAGTAATTGTACTAAATAGCAAAAATTCCCTTTTGTAACTGAAAAGGCAATCTAAATTTGGGTATATTTGCAACATTTTTTTGAATTCAATATTGTCATCTAATGATTGGCTAAGCATAGGAAAATTCTGTTTATTAATGTTTAACGACCCTTTATAAACAACAATCAATATTTTAATCTGGTATAATATTTTGCCAATAGACAAATAGTAAACAGTATAAAAATTCATAAAAACGGCTACTATTTTAATTGTATTTTTTGTGTGTTGGTATTTGAATTGGTATAAATACTGAGTACTGGTACGCAATTTTTTTAAAATAATTGCGTTATCCGCACAATAGAAAAATATCCTACATATAATATAAAAAATGAATAACTGATATATAAAATGCAAAAAAATATTCAATACGTGGCGATTAACTAAGTATAAATACTTAATTTAGTGAAAGAGCCAAAATAACCCAATTTATCTTATGTCAATCTCTACAGATTCTTTTATTAAAATTGCCATTGCCGATGACCATAAAATATTTAGAGATGGAATAAAAATGGCACTTTCCGGAAAGGAAAACCTTAAAATGCTGTGGGAAGCAGAAGACGGCAAAGACATGATGCATAAAATTGCCATTAAGAAGCCAGATGTGTTATTGATGGACATAAGGATGCCCGAAATAGATGGAATTAATGGTATTGAGCTTATCAGAAAAGAGTATGACGGAATTAAAATTATTGTACTTAGTATGTACGATGATAACCAGATGATAAGTAAAATGATGGAAATGGGCGCCAATGCCTATCTTACAAAAACTACAGACCCTGAAGAAATATACGAAGCCATTCTCACATGCATGAACGAAGATTTCTATTTTAATGACCTTGTAAATAAGGCTGTGATGGGAAAGTTAATGCAGAAAAAAAGTGTACGGCAGCATTATGGTTCTACAACTGCAGTACAATTCAACGAGAAGGAAATAAAAATTTTGCAACTACTTGCTGAAGATAAAACCACTGAAGAAATTTCCAAAGTTATTTTTCTAAGTCCACGCACAATTGAAACTATTAGGCAAAATATGAAGATGAAAGTAAATGCTAAAACCATTGGCGGTTTAATTATGTATGGCATGCGTAATAAGTTAATTGATTAATTTTTTTTGAGAGCTTTGAAAGGAAAATACCAAAAATGATCTTTCATTTTCAAGCATAGATTATTCCTTTTACGGGGCTGGCATATTAGCTAAAAAATAAAAAAATACCTATTAATTAAGGTATTTAATATTTTAAGCAGTAATTATAAATACCAGGAACAAACACTTTTAAATCGTATTTTTCCTATTTTAAATAATAAGTAATTATACTATTATTATTAAAAAAAATAGCATGATATTGCATCACTTATAATTTAAGAGGATATTACAAAAGCTCTTTTATACCCTTTTAATTTAATAAAAATCAGCAAATTTGGAACCTATTAAAGTATTAATTGCAGATGATCACGTGTTGTACAGGGCCGGTGTAAAAACAGCCTTAAGTTCAAAAAATGATGTTAAGGTAATTGCCGAAGCAGACAATGGGATGCATTTATTGAACTTGTTGAAAATGGTTCAACCCGACGTAATACTACTCGATATTCAAATGCCCATAATGGATGGTGTTACGGCATTGCCTGAAATAAAAAAGAGTTGGCCAAATATTAAAGTTATCATGTTAACTATGTTGGAAGACCATAGTATGGTAACCAGGTTAATGGAATTAGGCGCTAACAGCTACCTTAGTAAAACCAGTGATATTGAAGTTATTTATGAGGCTATTAAAACCTGTTTTGAACAAGACTATTATTTTAATGCCCTTACCAATAAGGCATTACTAACAAATCTAAAACAACGCAACCAGGTGACCCCGCAAAAACTTGTACAGCAGGAAGCTCAACTAAATGATAAGGAGATGTTGATTTTGAAATTAATGTGTGAAGAAAAAAGCACAAAAGAAATTGCGGATTTGGTTGAGCTTAGCCCTCGTACCGTTGAAGCAATTCGTGATAAGCTAAAGGTAAAAACCGGTGCAAAAAGTACTGCAGGCTTAATTATGTATGCAGTAAAAAATAATATTTTAAACGAAGATTTGTAAATAATAGGAATTAGGAAAAGTTTTTCTCTCTCTTTTAACCCCGATGAAGAAATATCCCACCAAATTTGGTGGGATTTTTTATTTCAACCTTATCAATAAAGCCAAACTTTTGGCATATTTGTACAATGAATTATTTTAATTGCAACGGAAAAATATTTAATGATAAAGATTTAGTAGTCGGTGCAGATAATCGTGGGGTTCGTTATGGCGATGGTTTATTTGAAACTATTAAAGTAATTAAGGGCCAAATAGTTTTTGCAGACGAACATTTTGCAAGGTTATGGAAAGGAATGGCTGTTTTACAATTTGATATCCCGAAACATTTTACACCGGATAAATTACATGAAGAAATTGTGCAGTTGACAAAAAAGAACCGGCATGAAGATATTGCAAGAGTAAGGCTTACTATTTTTAGGGGAGACGGGGGTTTATACGATGCACAAAGCCATGTGCCTAATTATATTATTCAAAGCTGGCCAATACAAGAAGGCAATCAGGAATGGAACAGTAACGGTTTGGTTGTAGGTATTTATGAAGACGCCAGAAAATCCTGTGACATACTAAGTAATTTAAAACACAATAATTGCCTGCCCTATGTTTTAGCTGCTTTAAAAGCAAAAAAAGAAAAGTGGAATGACGCTATTGTTTTAAATGCCTATGGGCGAATTTGTGAAACAGCTATCGCCAATATTTTTTTAATAAAAAATAATGAAATATTTACCCCGGCTTTAAAAGAAGGCTGCATAGCCGGCATTATGAGAAAAAAAGTAATACAGGAAATGGCAAATCTTCAATTGAGCCTGGTTGAAAAAGAAATTACAAGCGATGATTTGTTTACTGCAGATGAAGTTTTTTTAACCAATTGTATTTATTATATAAAGTGGGTCAAGCTTATAGAAAATAAGGGGTACGCAAATACCCTTACGCAAAAAATTTATGCTGTAATACATTCAACTATTTAATGAATAATTTGTTGTCATTTGTCACTCCACAATAGAGTTAAGGTTATATGCAAACAGTAAATATTTTTTGGTTTCGCCGGGATTTAAGGTTGAATGATAATGCCGGCTTGTATCATGCATTAAAAGCGGGTTTGCCTGTAGTACCTGTTTTTATTTTTGATAGAAATATACTTGATAAGCTGGAAGATAAAACAGACAGGAGGGTAGAATTTATTCATGCTGCACTTGAAGAAATTCAAAAAGAATTAATTGAAATCGGGTCAACCTTAGAAGTTTACTACGGATCGCCATCAGAAGTATTCAAACAATTATTATGTAAATACAAAATAGTAACAGTATTTGCCAATCACGATTATGAACCGTATGCTTTGGAAAGAGATCTTGCAATTGCAGAATTATTAAAACAGCATCAGGCATCTTTACTTACATTTAAAGACCAGGTTTTATTAGAAAAGGCAGAAGTAATAAAGGATGATGGTAACCCTTACACTGTGTTTACACCTTACAGCAGAAAATGGAAATCCATACTAACCGATTTTCACGTGAAGCCTTATCCGTCAAAAAAATATAGTAAGAATTTTTTTCAGCAGCCGCTGCGTAAAATCCCTTCTTTAAGTTCCATGGGTTTTATGATTATAGATAAATCTTTTCCTTCAAAATCATTAGATGAGGAATTGATAAAAAAATATGTAGAGGATAGAAATTTTCCTGCAATTGACGGCACTTCCAAATTAGGTATCCATTTACGTTTTGGTACCATTAGTATCAGGGAACTGGCTGCCAGAAGTAAAAAGATTTCAGAAATTTTTTTGAATGAATTAATTTGGCGTGACTTTTACCACATGATTTTATGGCATTTTCCTAAAGTTGGCCAGGGAAAAGCATTTAAGGCAGAATATGATTTCATCAACTGGCGAAAAGATGAAGGCGAATTTGAGCAATGGTGTACTGGTAAAACCGGTTATCCAATTGTAGATGCCGGCATGAGAGAATTAAATGCAACTGGCTTTATGCACAATCGTGTAAGGATGATAGTTGCATCTTTTTTATCAAAACATTTATTACTGGACTGGCGTTTAGGTGAAGCTTATTTTGCCCAAAAATTATTGGACTTTGATTTTGCTGCAAATAATGGCGGATGGCAGTGGGCTGCGGGCAGTGGCTGCGATGCTGCACCCTATTTCAGGATATTCAACCCGCGTTTGCAAACGGAAAAATTTGATAAAGAATTAAAATATATTCGTCGGTGGGTTCCTGAGCTGGATAGCTTTGATTATCCTGCACCTATTATTGATCATGATTTTGCAAGAAAGCGTTGCCTTGAAGTGTATGCAAAGGCTTTAAAGAAGCTTTAATTTTCATGATTGTATCTTTCAATTGATAAATATATTTTTATAGTTAATAGAAAAATTGTTTGTTTGTTCGTATATCTGCAATAATTTTTTTATTGCATTTTTCCCTTCTTCACCCAGGTCAATAGAATAATCATTTACATACAAGTCAATGTGGTGGCGCATTACATCTTCGCTCATTTCCTGTGCATTGTTCCGGATATAATCATTTAATTGCGGATAGTTGCTAAAGGCATATTCAATGCTTTTTTTAATAAGCGCATCTATTTGTTGCTGAGTAGCAGTATCAATTTCCCTCCTCATAACAATTCCACCCAATGGTATTGCATTGCCTGTTTCTTTTTCCCAAAAATCACCCAGGTCTATAATTTTCTTAAGGCCTTTATTTAAATAAGTAAACCGGTTTTCATGAATAATCACCCCCAGGCCTTTATCCTCTGCAACAAAATTCTCAATGGCATCATAGCGTAAAAATATTTTCTTTTTTGCCTGTGGGTATGCCAGTGAAAAAAGCAAATGTGCCGTTGTTTGTTCGCCAGGTATGGCAATAGTAAAATCTTCTACTTTCAAAAAAAGATTGTCATTTTTGGTAATCAATAACGGGCCAACCCCTCTGCCCAATGCGCTGCCACTTTTTAAAACAGCATAGTTATCCAATACCTTTGGCAATACACCATAACTTAATTTCGTAATATCCAGCTTGCCCTCCATTCCCCACTGGTTAAGTGTTTGTACATCTTCCAGCACAACATCAAATTCAAAATTGCCCGTATCAATTTTTTTATTCACCAATGCATCAAAAATAAAAGTATCGTTGGGGCAGGGTGAAAATCCTACAGTAAATTTCATGGTAACTGCTTAATCAGTTTTTCCAGTTCAATATTTAAATTATTGACTGCATCTTTTATTTGCCATTTGCTTTTATCTCTTTCTCCAACCACATTGCTAATGCTTCTTATTTGTATAAATGGAATTTTTTGCTGCAAACAAACATAATGAAAAGCGGCCCCTTCCATAGTTTCTATATCTGCATCAAATTCATTTTTTAATTGCCTCATATGTAACAAACTGTCGCTTACTTTGTTTACAGTAATTGCTTTAACAATGGGTAATGTTGATTGCTGCAATATTTTATTTGTATTGATAAGCCATCCATCAGTATAGGGAAAATCATTTTTTTCGGCAAAGCCTGCATCAAATAAAGTTATAAAATTTTCTTTTTCTTCTATCCCAACATCACCAAAACCATCCTGCTTAATTAAAACGGTTTCTCCTAAAACCAACAGTTTGCTAAAACTGCCTGCAATACCTCCCTGTATAACAAGGTGAGGTTTTTTATTTTGAAGGCTTATTGTTAATTGGTAAGTAGTGTTTACCTGCCCAACGCCGGTTATCAATATCTCAATAGTATGCCCGTTTAGTTGGTATTGTTCTTTTTGCAATATCAATAAAATGGGTTTTATTTCAAGTTCAGTAGCCGCCGTTAATAAAATATGCATTTTGCAAAATTCGTGTATACACTTCATATTTCAGGATTTAGCAATTACCTTTGCGAAAATTTACCAAAGGGATGGTTTACATAACACGTATAGAACATTTTAATGCAGCACATAAATTATTTAACCCTAAATGGAACCATCAGCAAAATGAGGAAGTTTTTGGTAAATGCGCCAATGAAAACTGGCATGGGCATAATTTTGAGCTATATGTTACTTTAAAGGGCGACCCCAATCCCGATACTGGTTTTGTTTACGATGTAAAAAGACTAAGCATTATTGTAAAAAAACATGTAATAGATAAATTGGACCATAAAAACCTTAATGTAGATGTTGATTTTATGGCAGGAAAAATTTGTTCTATAGAAAATTTGGTAATTGGTATTTGGGAACAGTTAAATCCACATTTACCCACAGGTGTACAATTACATTGTCTTAAATTGTATGAAACACCCCGTATTTTTGTAGAGTACTACGGCAATTAAAACACAGGTTATTGTAAACAAACAGTAACTTCAATTGTATAATACTTCGTAATAGATATGTTTAAACAGCAAACTTCTGTTATAACATACAGCAGGCACCTGCAAATTGATAACTTATTACACAGTCGTTAATTTATAGGGCTATTGTAAACATTTAATGGTGTATTTGTAATTCAATATGAATAATAAAGTAGCAGTTTACCGAAAAGAGCATTTTAATGCAGCTCACCGGCTGAATAACCCTAATTGGGATGAAGCCACCAATATAAGGGTTTTTGGTAAATGTAATAACCCCAATTTCCATGGCCATAATTACGAACTTATAGTAAAGCTTACAGGGGTTCCTGATATTGATACAGGTTATGTGTATGACATGAAACTATTGAGTGAATTGATACAGGAAAACATTTTGGAGCGCTTTGACCATAAAAATTTAAATTTAGATACCCCTGAATTTAAAAATGTAAATCCCAGTGCAGAAAATATTGCGGTAGTTATATATAATATTTTAAGGGCAAAAATAGAACCGAGTTTTGAGCTTAGTATACGCCTGTACGAAACGGAAAGAAATTTTGTTGAATACCCGGTTAATTGATATAGGTGTTTTTTAAAACGAACAAAATGGAATATAATATTGTTATTACCCGTATCTCACTAAAATAAAATTATAACCTTAGCGATGGCATATAAAAAAATAGATCAGTATGATGCGGAAGTTACATCCGGGCTGGTAAAAACTTATAAAGAAACTTTAGGTTTATTAGGTGAAGATGCAACCAGGGAAGGGCTTGAGAAAACACCTGAAAGAGTGGCAAAAGCCATGCAGTTTTTAACACAGGGATATCAGCAGGATGCCAATGCCATATTGGACTCTGCCAAATTTCACGAAGAAGTGAGTGAAATGATTATTGTAAAAGATATAGAATTGTACAGCATGTGCGAGCACCACATGTTACCATTTTATGGCAAAGCACATGTAGCCTATATTCCCAATGGCTGGATAACCGGTTTAAGTAAAATTGCAAGAGTGGTAGATGTGTACAGCAGGCGTTTACAGGTACAGGAGAGATTGACCCACCAGATACTGAATTCAATAAAAGAAACACTTAATCCATTGGGAGTTGCAGTAGTTATTGAGGCATCGCATTTATGTATGATGATGAGGGGTGTACAAAAACAAAACTCAGTTACCACTACATCGGCTTTTTGGGGCGAATTTGAAAAGAATGAAACAAGGAGTGAGTTTGTAAAACTTATCAGTGCCAAGTTGCATTAATATAAAAGCTCAAAATATTTTTAATCCCTCTTATTGAGGGATTTTTTGTTTTATTTGCAGAATAAATAATTTAATTATGGCACATGCATATGTATTTCCGGGGCAGGGATCGCAGTTTAGCGGGATGGGAAAAATTTTATATGATAGTAACCCGTTGGCAAAAGAATTATTTGAGCAGGCAAATGAAATAGCCGGCTTTCGTATTTCGGATATAATGTTTAGCGGTACAGATGAAGATTTGAAGCAAACAAATGTTACGCAGCCTGCTGTTTTTTTACACGCAGTTATTGCATTTAAGATGTTGACTGATGCGAAACCGGACATGGTTGCAGGGCATTCATTGGGAGAATTTTCTGCCCTGGTTGCGAATGGTGTATTAAGTTTTGATAATGCTTTTAAACTTGTTTCCATCAGGGCAAAGGCAATGCAACGGGCCTGCGAATTAAACCCATCAACAATGGCAGCCGTATTGGCGTTGGCTGATGACAAAGTGGAAGAAGTATGTGCAAACGTGCAGAAAGAAACCGGCGAAATTGTAGTACCGGCAAATTATAATTGTCCCGGACAGCTGGTAATAAGCGGCTCTTTAAAAGGTATTGAAATTGCCTGCGAACAAATGAAAGCAGCTGGTGCTAAACGAGCAATAGTATTACCTGTTGGCGGGGCATTTCATTCACCCTTAATGTTGCCTGCCAAAGAAGAACTGGCGGCGGCTATTGAAGCCACTACATTTAATACTCCAAGCTGCCCGGTATACCAAAATATAGTAGCAAAAGCAGTAACTGATGCATCAGAGATTAAAAATAATTTAATTGAGCAACTAACCGGGGCTGTTAGATGGACACAAAGTGTACAGGCTATGATTGCTGACGGAGTTACACATTTTACAGAAGTTGGCCCTGGTAAAGTATTGCAGGGGCTGGTACAAAAAGTTAATAAAGAAATGGCAACGGATGGATTTAGTTAATGAAACTAATACACTACTGTCCAACTATTGCCCCTTCCGATTTGCTGAAAGTACTATAAACAGTACATTGTGAGGGAATAAAATATTTTTCGATTTGAATTCAATTA
>JAYTTI010000162.1:0-15263 GCA_043745405.1 Ferruginibacter sp.
TGTTTGGTGCAGGAGCGTAATGACTAAACTCCATGGTAGAAGTAGCACGGCCACTTGATAAAGAACGCAATTGCGTAACATAACCAAACATTTCGCTTAAGGGTACTTTGGCTTTAATAACCTGTACACCATGTTTGCTATCCATACCTTCCAGCATACCGCGCCGACGGTTTAAATCTCCCGTAACATCACCCATGTATTGATCTGGTGTTAACACCTCTACCTTCATGATTGGTTCCAGCAAAACTGGTTTTGCTTTACGGCCTGCTTCACGGTAGCCTTGTTTGGCACACAATTCAAAGCTCATAGCATCACTATCCACCTGGTGAAAACTACCATCATATACTTTAACACGCATACTTACCATTGGGTAACTTGCCAGCACACCAGTTGTCATAGCAGTTTCAAAACCTTTTTGAATGGCCGGTACAAATTCTTTCGGAATACTACCGCCGAACAATCCGTTTACAAACTGAAAATTGCTTTTTCCCTCTTTCAAAAATTCTTCTTCAGCAGGCCCTATCTCAAAAACGATATCGGCAAATTTACCACGGCCACCTGTTTGTTTTTTCAAAGTTTCCCTGTGTTGAATCGTATTATGGAAAGCTTCTTTATAAGCAACCTGCGGAGCACCTTGGTTAATTTCAACTTTAAACTCACGACGCATACGGTCTACAATAATTTCCAAATGCAACTCGCCCATTCCACTTAAAATAGTTTGGCCTGTTTCTTCGTCTGTGCGTACCCGTAAAGTAGGATCTTCTTCTACAAGTTTGGCTATTGCCATACCCATTTTATCAACGTCGGCCTGTGTTTTTGGTTCAACAGCAACACTAATAACCGGTTCAGGGAAAGTCATTGCTTCCAACACAATCGGATGATCTTCGTTGCACAACGTATCGCCTGTTTTAATATCCTTAAAACCAACTGCTGCACCAATATCTCCTGCTTCAATATAATCAACAGGGTTCTGTTTGTTGGCATGCATCTGCATGATACGGCTGATACGTTCGTTCTTTCCTGTACGGGTGTTCAACACGTAAGAACCAGAATCTAACCGACCGGAGTAAGCCCTGAAAAACGCTAATCTTCCTACAAAAGGATCTGTCATAATTTTAAATGCCAGCGCACTAAATGGTTCTTTAACATCACAGTGACGGAAAATTTCTTCTCCATTATCAGGGTTAGTTCCTTTCACCGCCTCAATATCCATTGGCCCAGGCAGGTAACGTACAATAGCATCCAATGCAGTTTGTACACCTTTATTTTTAAAAGACGAACCACACATCATCGGGATGATAGAAATATCAATCGTTGCTTTACGGATAGCTTCATGAATTTCATCTTCTGTAATCGTATTAGGATCATCAAAGAATTTTTCTAATAGTTTATCATCGTAATCTGCAACAGCTTCAATTAAATGCTGCCTCCACTCGTTCACCTCTTCAATCATATCTTCCGGAATAGGCACTTCGTTAAAAGTCATACCCTGCCCGGCTTCATCCCATACCATTCCCTTCATGGTAATTAAATCTACCACACCTTTAAAATTATCTTCTGCACCTATTGGTAACTGAAGTGGCACAGCTTTAGCACCAAGCATTTCTTTAATTTGTTTTACAACATTTAAGAAATCTGCACCTGCACGATCCATTTTATTTACAAAACCTACCCGGGGTACTTTATATTTATTTGCCTGGCGCCAAACAGTTTCACTCTGTGGTTCTACACCAGATACAGCGCAAAACAAAGCCAATAAACCATCCAACACACGAAGTGAACGTTCTACCTCTACAGTAAAATCCACGTGGCCGGGAGTATCAATAATGTTGAATTTATATTGTTTTGTTTCTGGCAATTTTTTACCATTCTGCATCGGGAAGTTCCAAAAACATGTAGTAGCCGCACTGGTAATTGTGATACCCCTTTCCTGTTCCTGTGCCATCCAGTCCATGGTAGCGGCGCCATCATGCACCTCTCCAATTTTATGATTCACCCCTGTATAATATAATATACGTTCGGTGGTAGTGGTTTTACCGGCATCAATATGAGCCGCAATACCAAAGTTTCGTTGATAACGTAAATCTGCCATTTTATTTGAATTAAAAATTTAAAGTTGAAAAATTATTTGATGAAAAATGCAACTGCTTTTGTTAGCTATTTTTCTTTTGTACCCGTCTTTTGAATTACAATTAAGCTTCATTGGCGTCGCACTCTTGTACTATATTTCAATATTGATCTTCTATGCATAGCTGTTGCCATGCCATTAAACCCGTAAGTGCTGGGTTGCTTTAATATGATTAATGTACTCTCATAATATGCTAAATAAATTGCAGCTACCTAAAATCACCTCTAATTACTGAACTTTTTAGCGCCGCAAAGGTAAGTGTTTTTTTAATATTTACAAATTGAAGAAACTGTTAAATTGAAATATTCGGTTCTATTTGCAGAGGTTTGTCAAAAAAATAAATTACAAGCCCAATCAATAAAATACCAATACCAATTAAGCTTTCAGTTGGGCGTTCAATTATTGTAAAAATCAACACCCATGCATTAAAAAGTAAAAATATTATTTGTAATACAGGCTTAAAGGGGCTTCTGAAAGATCCATCCGGGCTGTTTTTTAAAAACAAACTTGTGGCTACTGTTAATGAAGCCATCAGTTGCAATACAAAACCGACATACAATAACAGTTTTTCAAAAGAGCCGGTTAAAGTCAATAAAATACTAATAAAAATATGAATCCAAATTGCGGCTACCGGAATACCATGCTTATTTTTTTTTGCCAATGGCTGCCATAGTTTGTTTTCGTTTGCCATTGCCATTGTTACTCTTGGCCCTACCCACAAATAAGAACTTATAGTGGCAATCAATTGTATGGCAATAAATACACTTACCCATTTACCACCGGCAGTGCCCAACAGGTTATTAAAGGAAATAAAAGTTACTTCTTCTTTACCCACTAATTGAGAAACTGAAGCGTTTTTTAATAAAATAAACTGAAAAAGAATGTACACTATTGCAACAAACAAAGTACTGCCAACCAATGCCTTCGGCAAATTTTTTGCAGGATTATCAATTTCATCCACTACATATGCAGCAGCATTCCAGCCAATGTAAGCAAAAGCAACATATACCATCGATACCGCAAAGCCTGGCTTTAAAATTTCTGTGTGCCAGGAATTGCTAAAATTAAGCGCATTGTTTTTATCCCCTTGTATAATAAACCCCAGCGCAATTAACACAATAACAAAAACCACTTTAATTATAGTAGAAATATTTTGAAAACGGCTGCTATGCCGGATTGTAAAACTATGCATCAACCCAATTAGCAGGATAACCCCAATTGCCAGCCATAAATTATTTTGTAATCCAAATGGTGAAAGATATTTTGTAAAAGCCATAGCGGCCAGTGCAACTGGTGCTGAAAATCCTACTGTAAGCCCTGTCCATGCAGATAAGTAACCTAATACAGGATGAAAAACCCTCGACAAATAAATATAATCACCGCCAGACTCTTTAAAATGCGTACCCAGCTCAGCATATGCAAACGCACCAAATAATGCCAGTAAGCCACCAGCTAGCCATAATAATAAAATGCTCCAGGTATTTTGTACTGATGATAGTTGAAAACCAACACTGGTAAACACCCCGGTACCAATCATGTTTGCCACCACAATTGCAGATGCTGTGTAAATGCTTATTTTTCTTTTCAAATGCAAAAACTATTTAGTTAAGCCATCAATATTTTAAGGAAGGTAAACAATAAAATGGGTGAAAATATACTAAAAAAAAAGCTACTCTAGAAAGAGTAGCCTTATTAAAAATATATTCTTATACTTAAATTCTAAAGTGAGCAAACGCTTTATTCGCTTCAGCCATACGATGTGTATCTTCTTTCTTTTTGTAAGAAGCACCTTCACCTTTGCTTGCAGCAACAATTTCGTTAGCTAATTTGTCTGCCATGCTGCGACCATTTCTGTCACGACTGTATTTAACCATCCACTTAATACTTAAAGACACTTTTCTGTCCGCACGAACTTCAGCAGGAATCTGAAAAGTAGCACCACCAATACGGCGGCTACGAACTTCAACACCCGGAGTAATATTACTTAATGCCTTTTTCCAAACCTCATAACCATTTTCACCGGTAATTTTAGTTACTTTATCTACAGCATCATAAAATATAATATAAGCACCACTCTTTTTGCCAGCCCACATTAAATTATTAACGAAACGTGTTACCAATCTGTCGTTAAACTTTGGATCTGGTGCTAATGGTATCTTTTTGGGTTGTGTTTTACGCATTGTTATTTATTTTTTCGGCCTCTGCAAATTAATCTTTGGCTGAAATTTTATGAATTATTTTTTAGCTTTTTCTTTTTTAGTACCATATTTACTACGGCTTTGTTTACGGTCTTTTACACCTGCAGTATCCAAACTACCACGAACAATATGGTAACGTACACCTGGTAAATCCTTAACCCTTCCACCACGAATCAGTACAATGCTATGTTCCTGTAAATTGTGTCCTTCACCTGGTATATAGGCAATAACTTCAATTTTATTGGTTAACCGCACTTTTGCTACTTTACGTAAAGCAGAGTTTGGCTTTTTAGGGGTAGTAGTGTATACCCTTGTACATACGCCACGGCGTTGAGGGCAGGCATCCAAAGCCCTAGATTTACTCTTGGCCTTAATAATTTCTCTTCCTTTTCTAACTAACTGTTGTATTGTAGGCATTGTGAACCCTTTATTTTTGGACGGCAAAGGTAGCATTTCTCATTTAAAATGAAACACTATTCCGTAAATATTTTATTTTTTTTATTAAAATTGTCAAGAATGCCAAATTATGGCTGTTTGAAGTTAGCGGAAAATCACTTTTTGCGTTGTTTCTTCATGGTTACTTAGGTCAACAATTTTTAAAATATACATACCCCTGCTCATATTCTTTGTTCTGATTATTTGCAAAGTATTACTACTTGAGCCAGTAAATTTAATTTCTTTAACAACTTGGTTGAGGGTGGTTAATATACTTATTTTATAATTGTGATTCTGCTGTTTGCCAAAATTTATATTCAGTACATCATATACAGGATTAGGATAAAGCAGAATATTATTGATGGGATGATTTTTATTTATAACAATAATATTGCTAAAAGTAAACGTGTTATCCTTATTAAATAATTTTAACCTGTAGAAGTTTGAGTTTAGTGGTTTTGCATCTATAAAATTATATTGGTCCGAATTGCCTGAGTTTTCATGTGGATTAACGCTGCCTATTTCAATAAAACTATTGTTGGTTGTTTTACGCTCAATAATAAAAGTCTTTAGTTCAAGTTTTCTGTCTATTTTCCAGTTTAATATGCTTGTTCCATCTACAAATTTTCCTGTGAATGATTGTAAGTTAATGGGTAAGGGATTATAGCAAGATCCATCAAGATGATAAGTATACGTTCGGTTTATACAGCCTCCACTTTGTACAAAGTAGCAGACATATATGCCTGTATCACCGGGCAATACTTCCGGAATAAATATACTGGCTGCGGATCCAAGATAAATACTATCAGTACTCGAAGAGTCTGGTTTTTTATACCATGCATAAGTTGAATTGTAAACTGTATCAAGACTAAGCGTTGTAGCTATTTGAAAACAGTTAAAAAGGTTTACTATTCTATTATTTGCCAATGGCAAAATACTGGCATCAGCTAAAGTGGCATTACCACATGCATCAAGCGCCCTTAATCTTACTAAAGAATAATTGGTACCATTATTAATATTAAAAACAGGCAATAACTGAGGGCCGGCAATTATTGATGGCGTTGCTGGCGAGCTACCAATAATTTCATACGTAAAGGGCCCTACACCATCTGAAACCACTGCTTCCAAACTAAACCCACTTACATCGCATTGATAAGCAGAAGTACGGCTTAAGTATGGAAATTGATAAGGCTTAATAACTACTGTATCATACAAATAAATATTACAGGCGTCATTAGCTTTATAATTCAGAATATAGTTACCTGGGCCAAAATCCTGAAAAGTATATACTCCCCCAACAAAGGTATTGGGCGATAATTGAGGTGAGAGCGCAACATTATCTTTTTTAATTACCCTTACTGTAAGTGACCCCATATTTGTAAATGCCGTAGTTTGTATGTCACCTGAACCATTTACAAAAGTACCACTCGGGCATTTTGCAACCGGGTTTGGAATATGAGTAAGATAACTTGCCGTTGCGCCAATACTTACTGAATCCTTGTTGCCACAATCATCTGTTACTATAATTTTATAAGTTTGGCTGGTTATGGTTCCCGGGATACTATCTATTGTTATGCTACTGGTGTTATACTTACTATCAATGAACAAACTGCCATTTGGTGAATAAATTTTTATATTAACAGGAGCAGAAGCATTTGATACAGTAATTCTAAATTTTGCATAATTGTATGAACACGATTTACTTGAAGTTACATTTAGTTTTACAGGTTTGGGATTAGCTGTAAAACATCTTACAATTGTTGTATCATAGCAGTTATTGACAATTTTAATACAGTAACTTCCATATGGCAAACTATCAAATTGTCCCGTTAAATTACATGCTATTTGTACATCTGCTGTATCATAAATGCAATAACTTGGATTATTTAAATTTATTTTACCAAATATCTGAGCAGTAAAGTTGGTGCATGTAGTATTGATTATTTTTACAGAGTCATTGACTGAAGGCAGATTTGGTGCTACAGTAAAACATTTTGTAAAAGTTGTATCTGGGCAATCATTTTTTGCCTTTATACAATAAGAGCCATTTTGAATATTGCTAAATATACCACTACTATCGCAGGCTATTAAAGAATCGCTCGCATCATACAAACAATAGAACGGATTTATTAAACCACTTGTTGCTTTTGCAGTAAATGTTGAACAGTTTTTATTGGATATTGTTATAGTAAGATCATTTACTACAATAGGATTGTTTACTATAAAGCACCTGATAAAAGTTGTATCAAAGCACGAATCATGCACATTTGCACAATAAGAGCCAAGTGTAAGCCCGTTAAAAATACCTGTATTATTACATACTATTAAAACATTGGCACTATCGTACAAACAATATTGGGGATTGGTTAAATTAAGCCCACCAATTGAAATATCAAAAGTTGTACAGCTTGTAAAATGTGGAATAATAATATCAGGAACGGTAGGAACCGGCCTGCTTGCACTAAAACATCTTGTAATGGTTGTATCCCTGCATCCATCAGTCATTTTTACACAATATGATCCATAAGATAAATTATTAAATACACCAGTTGTGTTACAGGTTATTAAAGAATTGGTTGCATCGTACAAACAGTAATCCGGATTAGTTAAACCATTTTGCCCTGTTATTTTTGCAGAAAAATAATTACAGGTTTTATTGGTAATTGATACGGTATTACTAATACTTAATGGTGGCGGTATGGCAGTAAAGCAACGTGTTATTGTTATATTGGTGCAGGAATCATGTACCGTGATGCAATAACTTCCGTAGGTAAGGCCAGGAAATATACCTGTGGTATTACAATTTAATAATGCATTACTACTATCAAATAAACAAAAATTTGGATTAAAGAAATTAGTTACCCCGCTGACTGAAGCGGTAAAAGTATTACAGCTTTTTGAAGAAAGTACTACCGCATTCAAAGAAGGTGCAATAATTAAAGAGGCAGGGACTTTTTTGATTGTTCCACAGTTATCTTTTGCAATTACTTCAAAATTTGTACGGCCGGCAAGGTTAAATATAAAATTAGGTGATGATGACCAAACAGTATCACCCGCTTGTCTTACTATTCCGTACTCAAAACCAGCAATTCCACCTACTGTACTAATATTGCCTTTACTATCAACGACTTTTATAAACCCTGCAGCTGTATTGCAATCTGTTTTATTAAACAGGTATGAGTCTATCCACCAGTTGTAATCATTCACTCTTATTTGCCTGGTCTGAATACCGCCACAAGAATCCGTAAGTCTTATTGTATAATCACCTGCAGATAAATTGTAAAACAATCCTGTACTATTAGTTGTACCAACTCCCATTGCTGAAGGGGCCTCAATTGAATAAACAAACGGCGATCTTCCATACTGTTGTCCATTAACCTGGATACTTCCATTATTAATTCCATCACAACTAACATCAGTCTTAATTAAAGCAAATCTTGGATCCTGATAAGAACCAGACACAATTAAATTGGTTTGGATAAATGTACAATTAGAAACAATATCAGTAATAAATACCGAATAGGTGCCGGCAGATAACCCTGTTAAAGAATCAGAAGATGTAAAATTAGAGGTAACCGGTCCAATAGTTTTGTATTTATAAGAACCCGAACCGCCTGTAGCAAAAACCTTTATCGATCCTGTAGCTGCACAACGGGATTCATATGTTGTGAAGGTGGCATTTAGTAGTGAACAATCCTGCCCTTTGACTATAATAGGAAAAATTGAAGAAGAAAGTAGTACAAATTGTACAAGGAAGTAAATTTTTCGCATTTTTCATAGTTTAAAAAGAGAGGTACCACTATTTACACAAGTAGGATTAATCAGCACTCATTAGAACGCCCATTTTAACTACTTATTGAGTTCAAATTATTTTCAGGTAAAAGCACTCAACCGTAATTTTGCTTAAATAATTGCAATAACGCAGTGTTAATTTCAGTAGGGAAAATATATTACAAATAGCTCAGTATTTTTGCTATAGCGCATTAATACATTACTACAGTGATAACCAAATATATAAGTAGCATTTTTTTTAAAGGCAGATCGTAAAACTTTAGTTATTGAGTTAGACACAATAAAAAAGCCCCCTGATAAATCAGGGGGCTATCAATAAATATGGCAGCTACCTTCTCTCCCGGTTGGAATGCCAGTACCATCAGCCATAAGGGGCTTAACTTCTCTGTTCGGTATGGGAAGAGGTGAGACTCCAGCCAGGAGAAGGGGCCTCCGTATTAATGCAGAGGATTATAAATACTCTTCAGCAAAATATAATGTGAATGGAATAGATGAGTTTGGTTTTCTAACGCATTGGATGACCTAAGATAATTAGTGTATGGCTCCAAATTGATGTTGGTGATTGCAGTACTGCAAAAACATCCGCACGAACAGCCAACATCGGCGGTTCTTTTAGTTTTGTAAACGTTCTAAATGAGAAGCGAAAGACCAACAGAGGCAAGAAAAACACAAGGCATTTTTCTAAGAAAATATTAATCCGGAAAAAAGCCTGGTGAAGATATCCGCACGGTGGAAGGATAAAAACAATTTTTTTTATGTTACACCCCCGCGCTTTGGTGGGAAAAAGCTTATGCATTTTTTATAAACCTGTACAACTTGTTCCAAATTGATTGTTGGTAAGTGTGTTTCCGCTGCAATTTGTCTGATTGAAATCACAAACTGCATTATTCATTGACCGGTTGTTTATAATGCTTGAATTGGTGACCCCAATTAAAGTTATCCCGGTTGAATTATTGGCATTGAAATCAGTATTATTGCCCTTAAGAGTACCCGAAATCGGAACTCCATTATCATTTATCAGCGAAAGTGTACCGCTTGCAGGTAAAATACCTAAATTTTTGTTGCAGGTGTTATTGGTAACCACGAAATTCATATCAATAATTGCCATACCGAACCAAGCATTTAAGTTGGCGGTGCAATTGGAAACACTAGCAAACTCCCCGGTTTGACCAATACCAATAAATACCATACCAGCAGGAATATTACCAGCAGTATTTCTAGTATTTGAATTTGTAGTGCAATTGGATAATATCACCGATCCACCAAAATCAACAATGCTTGCAAATGCCACGTTATCATTAGAAGTACAATTTTTTAGTGGTACCGTGGTATTGTTAGGAGAAAAATTTAAAAATACAAACCCGGCATCTGCATAACTATGATTGGCGACACACCCCGTGAAGACATTACCTGTTGAAACACCATCTTCTGAATAAAAACCTCGATTAAAATTTACAGCTTCGCAATTGTTTATGCGGTTATTAGAACCCTCAATGCCATACGCAATGAATTGTGTGTTCGAAACTTTACAGTTAGCGACTTCATTGTTATTTGAAAAATCATCCAGAAAGATTCCGATTCCAGTTACGCCATTGACGCCCAGAATACTGTAGGTTATTATGCAGTTCTTTAAAACAGAATTTGTGGCTCCGAATAGGCCAATAACTGAAAGAATTCCGGGATTGGAGTTAATTGCGTTCAGGTTCATCAATTTTGCGCCTTCTGCATTATTTATAACAATTCCGAGATTCAATAATTTTAGATTCTTTATTGTGACACCCGAGACCGTAACAATCAGGTTAGCTCCCCCATTACCATTGTCATTAATGGTCGAAGATTCTTCACCATCTTCTCCTTCTCCCTGAATCGTAAGATTGGGGACATTTACCATGACATTCCCCGACTGCAACACTGTTCCATCTACAATGATCTTACCACCATCAATGGAATTATTTACAGCAGCCTGCAGAGTTGAGTAATCTTCCGGAACATGGATTACTGATTTCGTTCCTGACTTAGCGCCTGACATTACTTCTGGTCTATTAAGATGCTTCATCCGCTCAAGCGTAAAATTTTCAATGTTTTGCATTGCTGCTTTCCGCTTCGCAAGTACCAAAGGATATGTCTTTTCCACCGAGGCCCGGTAATTTATGGCATTCGCTTTTAAACCTGCCACCACGTTCGTTTCCTTCTGTACCGATTGTAATGGATTGCTATCAGGATTCTTAGTTTCTTTCTGACAGCTGATGATGCAAATTGACGCTGTTGTCAATAAAGCAATCGTAATTTTTTTGTTGAGTAAAGTTTTCATGCATTTTATTTTGATGATTAAAAAAAATTTACAAAATGAAATTATTTTCTTATAAATAAGATAAAAAGCCTGAATGAGTAGTTTGCTGAAATTGATGGTAGTTTGCTGAAATGAGTTATTGATTTACAGACATAATCAAACGCTGTATGGCTGAATACCGAAAGTTTCTAAGGCATTGCTTCTACAAACTACGCACTCAAAACACCCATTCGTCATTTATTACTGGAGCTGGCTCAATAAATTTAGAAGAAATGCACAATTGGCAGTAGCTTTAATGCACTTTACTATTTCTGATTCTTTATGCACAATTATTAGAAAACATTCAAAGTTTTTAAAAGGCTTATGCGCTATTTTTTTGTGATAATAACTCTTTTACAAACAGTCTGTATTTCTGTTTCAGGACAAAACGGTCTCGTAAGAAACGAAACTTCACAACCTGAAAAATACCGTGCCATTCATTGGGGTTTGGATGAAGGTTTATCACAAGGGGAAACCTATCACATGATAAAAGATGTCAATGGCTTTTTATGGATTGGTACACGCTATGGTTTAAACCGTTTTGATGGCAATTCTTTTAAAGTGTATACGCACCAACGTAACAACGATAAATCGCTTGTTGCTAATGATGCAAGGGGTGGATTAGTAGAAGACAGCCTGTTCAATATCTGGATAGGTTCAAATAAGGGAATATCGCGTTACAATATCAGAACAGGAGATTTTACAAATTTTCCCCCTGACACAACGATGAAAAATAGCTTTAAAGGATTTAGTCCTTTTTGGGCTACAAAAAATGAAGTGTTTTGTATGGAGGGTGAATCAATAATTACAGCATTTAATATACATTCATCTGCAAAAAAGAGTGCTTGCAAACTTGGGTGAATATGCAGAACACACCTTAGGGATTTCAGCAGCATATTCCATTTTTGATAACAGCACCAATAGTATATGGTGCCTTGCAGAAAATCCTGAAGGGAAAATTGGGTTATTGGAAATGGTGCTTGCTACCGGTCATAAAAACTTTTTTACATTTGAATATCAACGAAAAAAAAATTCCCAGGCCTTTGCTGAATACTTATGCTACGATGCTGCAAGGAGATGTATATGGGTTAACAGTACAGAAGGATTACTTCGGTTCACCTTAGCTGATAAACGATTCCATCATATCAATGCTTTAAAAAAATATAAGCAGGTAAAGGACTATACACGCTTTGTTGGAATTACGCTTGATAAACAAGATCGCGTATGGTTTGCGACTGACCCCCAAGGCATTATTATTTACAACCCGGCCGATGAATCAGTAAACTTTCCATTTCCTGCAGATTCGGCCACACAGCATAGTGTTTCTGATGCAAATGCCTGCATTTATTTCGACCGTGATAATATTATATGGTCGGGTTTTTGGTTGAGAAAAGGTATTTATGCAATGGTTCCATACTTTCCTGTTATTAACTACTATGCCGGAAGTCCAAAGAAAGATTCTTTACACAGTACTTTTGTTGTTTCAGCCGCTGATGCAGGCAAAGGCGAAATATGGTTGGGTACGGGAAATGGAATTAATGCCTTAAATAAAAAAGCAAATACTTTCTCTACATTGCAGCAAAAAGATCTTCCAGGCATACAAACAGGTAATGGTTTTATAGATCCTATAGCGATTGATACATTTGCACAAAAAGCATGGTTAAAAACAGACATCGGTTTTTTTAAAGCAGATATGCTTACCCGAAAATGCAGCCCCATTGTTTACAAAAAACCGAACAATGAAATAAAACCAATTATGGGCCTAGCTAAATTTGATGGAAAGGAAATATTTATCTTTAGTGATAATGATGTGAATACACAAGATGTTTTTGTTTTAGATCTTAATAGTGATACTGCGCATAATATACTTTCTTTTACAAGTCGTCCTTTTGATATGCTCAAGACGGTTCCTGTTCAAAATCATTTTTTGTTTTTTCAGGGAAGTTTTGATGAAGAAGGCAACCAGTCTTATGAAAATAAAAATGGAAAATGGGTGCGCATACATACGCAGTTAGACAGCATCAGGTGGACTTCAATAGCCTATATAAAAGAAAATAAAACCTTTTGGGTTGCCGGGGAAAATAAACTATTTCACCTTGATAACAGATTTCATGTTATTCAAATATATTCGGCAGAAAATGGTTTGCCTGAATTGCCGATTACAGGTTTGATAGATGATAACAAGGGTAATATTTGGTTTCATACAGACAGGTCAATACAAGAGTTAAATGTTGCCACAGGTCAAATTAAAACGCTATCTGAAATTGATGGTTTTGAAAAGCAAAATTTTGCGTTGTCACCGTTTGTAAGTAAGGATGCGCATGGTAGCATTTATTATTGTGGTGGTACGTTGGGATTTGGGTTTGACAAGATAAGCCCATATAGTTTTATTTCTCCGGTTTCGAGTTCTTACATAAAATCGTTAAATATTAATCAAAAGCTATTTATATTAAAAGCAAGTAATTATACTGATACATTATCACTGAAATACTATCAAACAAAAATTGAAATAGAAACAGGCATTATAGATTATTATTCGAATGGTAAAAGCCGCATCCGTTATAAACTTGAAGGAAATAACACAAATGAAAGCTGGAATTATGGGCCATGCTACTATACAATTCGGTACGAGAATCTACAACCGGGAAATTATAAGCTAATAATGCAGGCGTCTAATATATCAAATGAATTTAACGGACCGGAAACTTTTTTATTCATTAACATCAGCACAGCCTTTTGGAATACCTTGTGGTTCAGGATAGTTGTGATTGCTTGTGCAGTAGTACTTATTTATCGGTTAATACGCTGGCGATTACACAAAAAATTTCAACATCAATTCCAGCAGTCTGAAAAAGAAAAACAAATTGCTGAATTAAGACATAAAACTTCTGAACTTGAAATGCAGGCACTTCGTTCTCAAATGAATCCACATTTTATTTTCAATTCACTTAATTCTATTAATCGTTTTATTCTTCAAAACGAAAGAGCACAAGCTTCCGAATATCTTACTAAATTTTCAAGGCTTGTAAGGTTAATATTACAAAACTCACAATCTTCATTAATAACCCTGGAAAGTGAATTAGAATCATTGGAATTATATCTCAAGCTAGAAGCGTTGAGGTTTAATTATCATTTCAGTTATAAAATTTCTGTTCCTGAAGATTTAGATATTTCAGCTTTACAAGTGCCTCCTCTTATTTTACAACCCTATACAGAAAATGCAATATGGCATGGATTAATGCATAAAGAAGAAAAAGGACAATTGGATGTTGAAATATCTGAAGAAGATGATCATCTTTATTTTAAAATAACTGATAACGGAATTGGGCGAGAAAAGGCAGCAGAATTAGCAAGTAAATCAGCAACCAAACACAAGTCAATGGGTCTTCGCATTACTGTAAGCCGAATCGCAATTACCCAAAATACTGAAACGATAAAATCACCTGTAGTTATTAATGATTTAATGAATGCTGATGGCAGTTCCGCCGGTACTGAAGTAATAATTAAATTACCAATACGATATGATTAGAGCCATTATAATTGACGATGAAGTGCATTGCCTTGATACGTTAAGCATATTGATAAGCGATCATTGCCCACAGGTTGAAGTGATCGAACAATGCATGTCTGCGAAGCGGGGTATTGAAATGATTGAAAAACTTCAGCCGACATTGCTGTTGCTTGATATTGAAATGCCTGTAATGAATGGGTTTGACCTTTTAGAACACTTCAAGGAAATTCCATTTTCTGTCATCTTCACCACCAGTTACGATCAATATGCAATTAAAGCAATCAGGTTTAACGCACTGGATTATTTATTAAAACCCGTAGATCCCAAAGAACTGATTGCCGCAGTACAAAAAGTTGAAACGCAAAAATATTTACCGCTATCCGAACAGTTTCAGATGTTGATGAGCCAGATAAAAAATAATGATGTTGGGTTTAATAAAATTGCCGTTCCAGACCAGGTGATAGTTGCGAATCAGACAATAATTACACACATCTTTATTTGAAAAATAAAATCAAAATTGTTGCATGCCGAACCTTAAAAGAAATAGAAGATCAGGTACTTAATTTTACTTCATTCATGAGAGTGCATCATTCTTACCTGGTTAATATGAATGAAGTAAGTAAATACATTCGTAGAGACGGAGGTTATTTAGTAATGAGTGACGGCGCTATTGTAAATGTATCCAGAAGCCGTAAAGAAATGCTTTTAAAGAAACTTCACCAGTGAAAATCTTTTTGTTTCAAGATAATTTTTAAAAAAAAATTATTGCAATAAAAAAGCCCCCCGATAAATCGGGGGGCTATCAATAAATATGGCAGCTACCTACTCTCCCGGTTGGAATACCAGTACCATCGGCCATAAGGGGCTTAA
>JAYTTI010000163.1:0-4025 GCA_043745405.1 Ferruginibacter sp.
CCACAAAATAAATGTGGAAACTAAAAAAGAAAAAAAAGAAGCAAAAAAAAGAAAAAAGGTAGTAGTAGTAATAGTGTCTACTTTTTTCAGGACAAGACATTTTGAAAAGCAAGCTTAAACAAATTTGACTGGAACTTAAATATAATAAACCATTGACTATTCACCATTGACCATTCACCATATACAACAACACAATGAGCCAATTACAAAATGACCTTCTTTTAAGAGCCCTTCGTGGAGAAACAGTTGAGCGCCCGCCAGTATGGATGATGCGCCAGGCAGGAAGGTATTTACCAGACTATTTAAAGCTTAAAGCCAAATACGATTTCTTTACACGTGTACAAACGCCTGAACTGGCAACCGCCATTACTTTGCAACCGGTAGAACAGGTAGGCGTAGACGCTGCAATCATCTTTTGCGATATATTGGTAATACCACAGGCCATGGGTGTAGAAGTATTGATGGAAGAAGGCAAGGGCCCTTCGTTACCAAAAATTATACAAACACAGCAGGATATTGATGCGCTTGTGACAGAGGGTGCAGAAGAAAGTTTGAAATATGTGTATGATGCGCTATCGCTTACAAAAAAAGAATTGAATGGCCGTGTGCCGCTTATTGGTTTTGCCGGTGCGCCATGGACCATTTTATGTTATATGGTGGAGGGAAAAGGCAGTAAAACATGGGACAAAGCAAAGCAGTTTGCCTATACACAACCAGTTTTGGCACACCAGTTATTACAAAAAATTACTACCATTACCATTCAATATTTAAAGGCACAGGCAAAGGCCGGTGCT
The DNA here is from genome assembly GCA_043745405.1 of Ferruginibacter sp. Classification (GTDB taxonomy): domain Bacteria; phylum Bacteroidota; class Bacteroidia; order Chitinophagales; family Chitinophagaceae; genus Ferruginibacter. Next base: position 795 of record JAYTTI010000163.1, read on the forward strand.
GATACGGTACAGGTTTTTGATAGTTGGGCCGGCGCTTTAAGTCCGGCAGATTTTAAAACATTTGCGCAGCCATATTTACTGCAAATTGCCGATGCTTTAAAAGATATTGTGCCGGTAATTTTATTTCCTAAAGGAAGCTGGTATGCATTAAAAGAACTAAGTGAAAGCAGTGCTGCAGGATTGGGTATTGACTGGTGTGTATCACCTCAAATGGCCAGGGAATTAACTGGTAATAAAATTACCCTTCAGGGAAATTTTGATCCGGCAAAACTATTGGCCCCGATACCTGATATTAAAAAAGCGGTGAAAGAAATGATTGATGCATTTGGTGTGCAAAAGTACATTGCCAATTTAGGCCATGGCATTACACCTAATGTACCGGTTGATCATGCAAAGGCTTTTGTAGATGCTGTGAAAGAATATCAGATACAGCCCCTCTAAATCTCTCCGCTGCGGCGGAAGACATAAAAATGCGAATAATAAAGTAGAAATAAAACATGGAATTCAAAAATCAATGGATTGCTTTTATTCACCAGTTGCAGGATGATATTTGCAGCGCATTGGAAATAAGTGATGGCAAAGCTGCATTTATTGAAGACAAATGGGAAAGGCCTGAAGGTGGTGGTGGAAAAACAAGGGTAATCAGTAATGGCAATGTAATTGAAAAAGGAGGCGTAAATACATCCATCGTATTTGGGGATGTTACCGATTTGATGCGTAGCCAGTTAAAAATTGATGGCGATAAATGGTTTGCAGCAGGGACAAGCCTTGTAATTCATCCGCTCAATCCTTTTGTACCCACTGTGCATTGCAACTACCGCATGTTTGAATTGTATGATAAAAATGGTGAAATAACTGACAGGTGGTTTGGTGGCGGTACAGATTTAACACCCTATTATTTAATTGAAGAAGATGCCAGGTATTTTCATCAAACTTATAAAAATGTATGTGATCAATTTGATCCTTCTTTTTACACAGATTTTAAAAAAGTTTGCGATGATTATTTTGTTAACACTCACCGAAATAATGAGCGCCGTGGTATTGGCGGTATTTTTTACGATTACAAAAAACCTTCCGAATGCAAGGATATTAATTTTTGGATGGCCTTTGCAAAAGTCTGCGGCTATGCGTTTATAGAATCTTATATTCCTATAGTTGAAAAAAGAAAAAATTTACCTTACAGTACCCAAAATAAATACTGGCAGGAAATAAGAAGAGGAAGATATACCGAGTTTAACCTGGTGCATGACCGGGGCACTATTTTTGGATTAAAAACAAACGGCAGAATAGAAAGTATTTTAATGAGCCTTCCGCCAACAGTAAGATTTGAGTATAATCACCAGCCCGTAGCGGGAAGTGAGGAAGATAAATTACTACAGGTATGTCTGCACCCCATCGATTGGATTAAATCATCCGTTGATATAGATGAAGATGACTGGTCAAAAAAAGTAAACACCTCTTAACTATTAAAAGATAGTGTAGCATTTTAAAATATTAAAATCATACAATCATGTTTTTACAGCGACGAAACAGAATACTCAGAAACAATGCTTCTATCCGGAGCCTTGTTGCTGAAACTACTTTAAAACCATCCGATTTTATAGCTCCTCTTTTTGTTGATGAAGGAGAAAATATAGTTTTTGAAATTTCCTCTATGCCAGGCTATTACAGGCGCTCGATAGATGGAACTGTAAAAGAAGTAAAGGAATTATGGAGCCTTGGTATTAAAAGTATTTTACTGTTTGTGAAAGCTGCAGATGAAACCAAAGACAATACAGGTAAAGAATCATGGAACCCTGATGGATTGATGCAGCGTACCATTAAAGCTGTTAAAAATGCAGTACCTGAAATGGTTGTAATAACCGATGTAGCGCTTGACCCCTACTCTTCTTACGGGCATGATGGCATTGTATTAAACGGAGAAATTGTAAACGACCCTACTGTAGAAGCATTGGTAAAAATGAGCCTCAGCCATGCGGTTGCAGGCGCAGATATTGTGGCCCCAAGTGATATGATGGATGGAAGGATTGGCGCCATAAGAGAAGTATTGGAACAAAATAATTTTACCAAAACAGGCATCATGGCGTACAGCGCCAAATATGCTTCCTGTTTTTATGGCCCATTCAGGGATGCACTTGATAGTGCCCCGGGTTTTGGCGATAAAAAAGCTTACCAGATGGATTATGCCAACCGTATTGAAGCCATCAAAGAAACATTGATGGATATTGAAGAAGGGGCAGATATTATAATGGTAAAACCGGCAATGGCTTATCTTGATATTATCCGTGAAGTAAAAAATGCTGTAGATGTTCCCGTTAGTGCCTATCATGTAAGCGGCGAATATGCTATGATAAAAGCGGCTGCTAAAATGGGCTGGCTCAACGAAGAAAAAGCAATATTGGAAAGTTTAACTTCTATCAAAAGAGCTGGGGCAGATTTGATTGCGACTTATTTTGCAAAAGACGCGGTTAAACTAATTGAAAAGTGAAAAACGAAAAATGAAAAATAAAATTTGTTAGATGAGCGAAAATATTTTGAAAGATAAAAGCTACTCATTTGCTATTGAGATTGTAAAAACTTCTGAACAAATTATTTCTTAAAGAAAAGAATATGTGTTGAGTAAACAATTAGAAGTGGCACTTCTATTGGGGCTTTAATCAGGGAAGCCGAATTCGCACAAAGCAAACCTGATTTTATAAATAAAATTTCTATCTCTTTAAAAGAAGCGAATGAAACATTGTACTAGATTAATTTATTAAAAGATACAAATTATATTTCTGAAGAATTATTTGCATCACTTTCAAAAAATTGCCGTGAGCTGATTTCAATGTTAGTTGCATCTGTAAAAACAGCTAAAGCCACTAAATAATAAAATTTTTACTTTAATGCTGTTTTTCATTTTTTCACTTTTCATTTTTCATCTTTCATTTATGAATACTCTCCAAAGCAAACAACTTTTCGAAAGGGCGCAACAGTCAATTCCCGGTGGTGTAAATTCCCCGGTACGGGCATTTAAAAGCGTGGGCGGAACTCCGGTATTTATGAAATCTGCCAAAGGCGCTTATTTATATGATGCAGACGGCAATCAATATATAGATTATATCGCTTCCTGGGGACCAATGATATTAGGTCATGCCTACGAGCCCGTAATAAAAGCCATTCAGGAAAAAGCATGGCTTTCCACTTCCTATGGTGCACCCACAGAATTGGAAATTGATATGGCTGAACTCA
>JAYTTI010000164.1:0-4013 GCA_043745405.1 Ferruginibacter sp.
TTTGCCCAGGTAGGGTAGCGGCAATAAAGTATTTAAACCACCTTTAATAAAATGGGCTCCAGAAATCTGGTTACTGCCATCTGTATTTAATAATTGCACACCGCAACCAACTCCATCAGCTTGCTGTTTTAATAAAGCAACGCTTTTATCAATGGCTCCATCTGAGATAATGGTATCTGCATTTAATATTAAAACATAGTCGCCATTGGCAATACGCATACCTGCATTGTTGGCCCTTGCAAAACCTGCATTGTAGCCGGTTTGAAGCCAGCGTGTATTTGGGTATGCAGTCAAAACTTTCTCTTCGCAATCATCTTCTGAATCATTATCAACAATAATTATTTCAAAACTATACAACTGTGTTTGCTGGTAAATGCTTTGCACGCAATCCAGTACCAGTTTGGCAGATTTATAATTTATTATGATGATTGATACATCCATGCGGTTTGGTTGTGAATGGTCAATGGTGAATAGTCAATTGTCAATAGAGGTCAATTATTAGTTATTAATTATAAGCTATCACATTTACAAAAGGTGAAAAAAAATACCCTTTTTTACCTGACAGGCTTATTACTTTGTTAAAAAATTTTGCGAGTAAATTCATTATACCCGATTTATAATTTGTATCCCAGTAACCTGATGTATACTCCATTTTATAGCCTGCAGATGTAATAATGCTTTTATATTCTTGTTTCGATAGCAGGTGTTCGCACCAGTAGCCTGTGGTGCTGATGCAGGTATTGGTTCTTAAAAACTGTACGGGAACAATTGGCCTGGCATTTTTATAGTTGTCAACAGCATTAATAAAATCTTCCTTTGCTTTCCCTCTTGTTAATGCACCCAATTTATCCAGTTGTTCTGCTGAAATACCGGGCCATATATTTTGAATGGCTGTTTTTCGATGCGGTAAATATTGTTGTCTTTCAATTTTTTTATGCAATAAATAATGTTTTAAATACATTGCCGGGTTGTGATAGTTGGCAGAAGTAGTTGAAAAAATAACCGCACTCGGATTATGCATGAAAATCTCCTCATAAAAAAATGGAAGGCTGTAAATATGCTCAATCACGTTTCTTGAAGCGATGATGTCAAACGTCAATGCATTGTCGTTTGCATAGTTTAATACTGCATCAATATCACCGGTTACATATCCATCAATATTAATTTGCATGGCTTTGCAAATCATTTCAGCCGTGTTTTTCCAATCGGGCAAATAGTCGTTATACACAACCTGTTTAAATGGCAACATACCAGCTAACATGTATAGTGTGCCAAGCCCTGCACCATAATCCACTATTATAATGTGTTCAATTAATTTACCTGTTTTTTTTACAGACTGGTAAATAATATGTGCGCTGTTTTGAATAGAAAAAAATAATCGTTTGCCTAAATGATGGTTAATGAAATAATCTTTAAAACTATCCTCTATATCCAGCGATGCGGCATCGAAATTTTGCAAAGTTAAAAATAGTTCAACAGCCTTTTTATTTATTTGTACAGCTAACTGATCCTGGTACTTTAAAAAAATAATTTTGCTTTGCTGTTCTGTCATTATTATGCAATTTGCCTGTTGCTTTGCTTATAAACATACACAGCATAAGCAATTAGTAAAACAACCAGCAGCCATGTTGCAAACATTGAAATGTTATAACTTAATTTGTACACTGCGGGTTCAAATTTAAAATCAATAGTATGTTTTCCTGCTGGTATAACCAATGCCCTTAACACATAGTTTGCTTTTGCAATTGGCACTTTTTTACCATCAATATAGGCATTCCAGTCTTTATAAAATATTTCACTAAATACCGCTACATTAGCTGTATTGCTGTTACTTTCATATTTAATGGCCATATTTTCAAAAGCAGTTTGTTTTATATTAGCCAGACTATCTGCCGGGGTAAAACCGGTAACAATATTTTTATAACTATTGTCTATAATGGCAGTGTCTCTCGGATTAAAATTATCCAATGCCTTCATTTCTTCTGTAGGGCCATTTACAAATTTTACGCCTTTTACAAACCAGCAATTACCTAATGCCTGCATATTTGGGTAAGCTGTTAAATTATCTCCTTTTTGATTTTGTTGTATAATGTATTTGGCGTTCAGCATATTCAGCACCGAAAGATTTGGCTGGCCACTTAACTGATAAGTAATCAGGTCGTCATAAATACCCAGTTTTGCAGGATGGTAACCTCCAATTGATTTATGATAGTATGAGGTTTTGGCATCCTGAAAAGGGTCGCCGCCGCTTAAATTGTACACACGGTAATTGGGATCAACATCTTTGAGGATAAAAGCATCTGCATTACTTTCCCGGAATTCACTTGCATGATATTTTTCTGCATTGTCAAAACTTTTTTCATTGATATAGTGCATATCAAATGGAATAAGATCAAATAATGTAAGCAATGGTAAACCTATCATTACAATAACAGCGTTTATTTTTTTATAGACAAATAGCCCTATCAAACCAATGGTAAGGGCAACAAAAATTAAAGAGTGCAATATGTCATTTCCAAAAAATGATTGCCTGTCTTTACGCAAAGCCGTTACTACGGCTCTTGCAACCTTTGTATCCCCTTTTGTTTGCTGCAAAAAATTCTCATATACTTTATTGTCAGCCAGTCCTTCATATTTTTGATTGATCTCCTGCATTTTTATATTTAAGCTGCTGTCAGGTGTAGCAAAAGCTGTGTTGACGGCACTTGTTCTTTCTTTATTTTCTTTAGTGTAATCAAGACTAAAATATAATAAGCCTGCAATAATAAATATACCGGCCATTGTAAATACACTTAGCCTTAATTTTTTTTGTACAAGGGCATCATCGTTGTCGAGTATTTTTTGGACTGCAAGTACTGCTAAAATGGGGAATAAAATCTGGGGTATAACAAGCGCCATCTCTGGCGTACGAAATTTATTATACATGGGTAGGTATTCAAAAAGGAAATTATTTATTGCTGGCATATTTTTACCCATGGCCAATATAATACCAAAAACACTTGCAGTCAATATCCACCATTTGTGTTTATTGTCCAGTAAAAACATTCCTAAAACAAACAAGAAACAAATTGAAGCCCCCAAATAAACAGAACCTACAGTAAAGGGTTTGTCGCCCCAATAAATGCTGCCTGAAAGGTTATTGGCGATATCGCCTGCCTGGTCTTCCGGAACATTTAATTTTTCCATCAGGTAATTACTTACATTAGATGTTGGTGATAATTTTGGAAAAATGCTGTATTCTTCATCACGTAATGCAAAATAAGATCCGTAACCTGTTATACCCGGAAATAGTAAACTTAAAGATTCAAGTTTGCCATAGCTCCATTGAAAAGCGTATTCTCTTGAAAGGCCCGTGGTTTTATTTTGTTTAATAACGTTCGTCTTACTGTCTACCCTGTTATCCATCACCAATTGGCCACCACGTTTACTGTATTTGGCATAATCCAAAACGGGTAATAGCAGTATGGCATTAATCATAACACCTATCAATGCAGCGCCTAATGCCAATGGCAAAACCTTCACCAGGTGTTTGGTATCTTTTTCCCTCATCCATTTTATGATAAAAAAAACGGTCATTATAGCAATTATTATCAACACATAATAGCTGATCTGCTGGTGGTTTTGCATCAGGTGCATGGTAGAAAAAAGTGCCGTAAAAATAAAACCACTGATGTATTTTTTATCAAACAATAAAAGAATGCCCCCAATTAATGCAGGCGCATAAGCTAATGCCAGCAACTTTGTATCGTGCCCTGCCGCTGCCAGTATAGGGTTATAGCTGCTGTATGCAAATGCCAGGCTGCCAAGTATAGCAACATAAGGCCTGATGCGGAGGCACATGCATAAAAAATAAAAACAAATACAACTTAAAAAGAAAAAATTAAGCGGCTTGGGCAGCCACAATTGAAACAATTTATCTACAGTGTATAAGGGTGAGTAGGCCCCTTCATATATGATATTAAAAGCAGGCATACCGCCAAAACTGGTTGTAACCCATAATGGATAAACCCCAT
>JAYTTI010000165.1:0-15168 GCA_043745405.1 Ferruginibacter sp.
CTTCGGCTACGCCTCCGCTCCATTACGTCCACCAGCGTGTACCCATAAATGAATTAAAAAGTCTACTTTAGATATGTACTAAAAAGGGGGAGCTTACAAACTGTCCCTCGAATAAAGTTCTGGCTTTGGGTAAACCGTCGTTAAACTATTAAAGTTGCCAGTGTCAAGAACTCTTATTTTTTTCTTTTGTCCATTGTCAGCAATAAAATAAAATTGTTGATTAATCACTCCATTTTCAAACTTAATACTTCGCCAGTCATTTTTGAGTTTTGTAAATAATATTCCTGTACTTGGAATTTTATAAATTCTACGATTCTGCTCAAATGCTGTGTCTTGTCCGTAAGTCTCATTATACACAATGTAAAAGAACCCTTTAAAATTTTCTGTTAATAAAAATGTCTCAGGTGTACGTTCGGTCTCACATGCACTCAGGCAAAATGCCAAAGTTATAAAAAGTATGAAAGATTTTACAGGTCGCATTGGCGATTAAAATGGCATGTAACTATTATTTTAAATGATAATTATTATTCTTTGAGAATACCAATTACTATAAACGGGTTCCACAATGGTATGTGGTACAAGAGGGCGACGCAACAATCACGACCATTGCTGTTTTTGCCCGGACAAAAATTATTTCTCCATTTGCTCAATTACTTCTCCAGTTACACCGGTTGAAGAAAAACCACCATCATGAAAAAGATTTTGCATAGTAACCATCTTAGTCATATCGCTAAATAAGGTTACGCAATAATTGGCGCAATCATCTGCACTTGCATTACCAAGAGGACTCATTTTTTCTGCATATGTAATAAAGCCGTCGAACCCTTTTACACCACTGCCGGCAGTAGTGCGTGTAGGCGACTGCGATATAGTATTTACCCTTACATGCTTTTTTGCACCATAATGGTAGCCGAAGCTGCGGGCAACACTTTCAAGCAACGATTTGGCATCTGCCATTTCGTTATAATCAGGAAACACACGTTGTGCAGCAATATAGGTAAGCGCCACTACGCTGCCCCATTCATTAATAGCATCTTCCTTCATGGCAATCGCTAAAACACGATGAAGGCTCATAGCAGATATATCAAGGGTTTTGGCATTAAAACCATAATCAATCTCTGTATAATGTTTGCCCTTACGAACATTTATACTCATGCCAATAGAATGCAAAATAAAATCTACTCCCCCACCAAAATGTTCTTTTGCCTTAACAATAAGATTCAATACATCTTCATTGCTGCTCACATCGCAGGGTATTACGGGTGCATTTACTATTGCAGCCAGCTTATTTATTTCTCCCATGCGCATAGCTACCGGGGCATTGGTCAATAACAGTTCGGCTCCTTCTTCGTGGCAGCGCAGGGCCGTTTTCCAGGCGATTGATTTTTCATCCAATGCGCCGAATATGATTCCCTTTTTTCCTTTTAGCAGGTTGTAAGACATAGCTTATTTTATTTAAGGCGTAAATGTAAGGTTTGTATTGTTTAAACAAAAATCTTCTCTATGATATGATGTTGGATTTTTTGATGTCTGATGTCTGATTTCCTTAAACCAGTTAGCAGCCTCGCTTTATTTTAATAGTCAACTTGCGTTAAATATTAATTATCAATTATTAATTATCAATTAATTTCCTACCATTTCCCTGGCATTCTCTAATGCAGCTGCAGTTGGCTTTTCTCCACTCAGCATTTGCGCTATGGTAGTAATCCGTTCGTCGTTGTTCAACAGGCGTATGGCAGTGTGTATTGCATCGCCTTTGATCGCTTTGTATACAAAATAGTGTGCCGTAGCCCTGGCGGCTATCTGCGGCTGATGAGTAATAGCAATTAATTGGTGGGCGCCGGATAGTTCTTTCATTATTACCCCTACCTGTTTGGCAGCTTCGCCACTGATACCTGTATCTATTTCATCAAATATTAAAGTAGGCAATTGTAACTTTTTTGCCACCAGCGATTTTATACAAAGCATTAAACGGCTCAGTTCGCCCCCACTGGCAACTTTCCGCAAGGGCTCGAACCGGTTACTTTTATTGGCGTCAAATAAAAACTCGATGGCATCTGCTCCATCTATATATAAAGCCACTTTTTGCAATTGTACTTTTATAATTGCATTGGGCATACCTACCTGTGCCAATAAGCTGTTTACTTTTTCAGTAAAAGGCTTAACAGCTTTGTTGCGGTTTACAGTAATAACTGCAGCCAGCTCTTCACATTTTTTCAGCAGGTCTTGTGTTAATTGCTGCTTTGCTGTAATAGCGTCGCCAATATTTAAAATGTCATTTAGTTTTTGCTGTAGGCCCTCTTTAATATGTAGTAATTCGCTGGTTGAATTTACATTGTGCTTTTTCAATAATTTATAGCCTAATGAAATTTTATCATTCACTATCTGTATTCTTTCCGGGCTGTATTGTACCCCATTATCAATATTTTCCAGTTCTTCTCCAATATCCTGTAACTCTGCCTGTGCACCCGATAAGCGTTTGGTGAGGTCTTCAATAGAACCATGGTATTGTTGTAAACTATGCAATTTATTGCTGAGCAATTTTAATTGTTGTACAATAGGCTGCTCACTATCTTTTAATTCAAAATAAACAGCACCCAATTGCTGTTTTACATTTTCAGCATTGCTTAATAATTTCAATTCTGCATCTAATTCTTCCAGCTCATTTTCTTTTAAGTCAACCTCTTCCAGTTCATCAAACAAAAACTGGTTATAATCCAGTGCCGCATTAGCATCAGCTTGTTGTTGCTGCAATTCCTGCAAATCTTTTTTTGTTTTACTGTATTGGTTAAAAAAACCAACATATTCAGTTAACAAGTTTCCATTACCTGCCAATGCATCCAACACTTCTCTTTGAAAATCGCTGTCGCCTAATTCTAATGTATCAAACTGCTGGTGAAGATCAACCAACAAAGAACTTAAGGTTTTTAGCTGGGCCAGGTTAACCGGTGTATCGTTTATAAAAGCCCTTGATTTTCCATTAACAGCTATTTCTCTTCTAATCACTAATTCTTCTTCTACATCAAGCTCATTGGCTTTTAAAAACTGTTTTATTTCTTTTCTGTCTACAGTTTTAAAGAAGCCCTCTACCACAATTTTTTTTTCTTTATTCATCAGGGCGGTGCTTTCTGCACGTTCGCCCAATATAAGGTTGAGGGCACCCATTAAAATGCTTTTACCGGCGCCTGTTTCGCCGGTAATAATATTCAGGTTGGTACTAAAATCAATCGCTATCTCATCTATGATAGCGTAGTTTTGTATATGAAGTTTTTGAAGCATAATTGAAACAGCAAATTAGTTTTTTTTTGCGACAGATTGCATTGATTTTCCCACATAAAAAAAACATTAAAATGTAACAATCATTCTTTCAACTGGAGTCAACAACATAAAAAAAGCACTCCAAAATTGAAGTGCTTTTTCATTATTCCTTATGGCGATTATTTTATTTCAATACTGTCATTTAAATCTACATCTACCAAAATTCGTCCGCAGTTTTCGCAAACAATTACTTTTTTACGTAATTTAATTTCGCTTTGTTTTTGTGGAGGAATAGCATGAAAACATCCACCACAACTGTCTCTTTCAACAGGTACTACTGCCAAGCCATTGCGGTAATTTTTACGGATGCGGTCGTAGCTTAGCAACAAACGTTCGTCTACATGGCTTCTTGCGTCGGTAGCCTGTTTGTCATATTGTTTTTCTTCCTTTTCAGTTTCTGCAATAATTTTTTCCAGCTCGCCCTTTTTCCCTGTAAGGTTGCCTTCTTTAATTCCTACGGCTTTCTTTGCTGCTTCAAGTTGCTTGGCTTTTTCACCAATTTCTTCGGTAGCATCTTTAATATGTTTTTCGCAAAGTTTTACTTCCAGCGTTTGCATTTCAACTTCTTTATTGATTGCTTCAAACTCACGGTTGTTCTTTACGTTTTCACTTTGTTTTTCGTATTTTTTAACCAATGCTTCGGCCTCTTTAATGGCTTCTTTCTTTTGGTTAATAAATTCCTGCATACCATTGATTTCTTCTTCAACACGGGTCTGACGGGCATGCAAGCCTTCTATTTCATCTTCAAGGTCTTTTACCTCAATTGGTAACTCACCCTTTAAAATTTGAATTTCATCCAGCTTACAATCCACTTTTTGTAAATGAACAAGCGATGTTAATTTTTCTTCAACGGAGAAATCTTTTACTGCGGCCATATTATTGTTTGAAATTTATTGTTTTTAAAGTTGTGCTGCTGCTACCTAATCTTAGTTTGCTTAAAATTTATACTCTTTTCTAAACAAAGTAATTAACAGGATTGGTTTTAACCCCTGTTTTAAGGACGGCAAAGTTAGGGAATTTTTCCCTCAAAATATCAAATAACAGGTCAATTGTGTACTGCTCGCTTTCAAAATGACCGATATCTGCAATAACCAGTTGACCATTAGCATCAAAAAATTCATGATATTTAACATCGCCGGTTATGTAGAAGTCGGCCCCGGCAGCTACTGCGGCCCCGATTAAGAAGCTTCCGGCACCACCGCCAAGGGCTATTTTCTTTACTGGCTTATCCCTTAAAGCCGTATGCCTGATAACTTTTAACCCGAATGCGGTTTTTAGCAAGCTCAAAAATTCAGCTTCTTCCATAGGTTCAGCCAGCTCTGCTACCAATCCGCTGCCAATACCCTGGTGCTTATTATCCACTATAAATATATCGTAGGCCACTTCCTCATAGGGATGTGCCACCAGTAAAGCTTTTAGCAAATTATTTTCAATCCAGGCAGGAAAAACCATTTCCATCCGTAACTCTTTCTCTTTGTGCCATTGACCCGGTTTACCCACAAATGGAACAGTGGTTTCACCTCCTTTAAAAGTGCCTTCCCCCTCAACAGAAAAACTGCATTCACTATAATTACCAATATGACCGGCCCCCGCAGCAAATAAAGCTTTACGAACATTTTCTGCCTGCGCCAATGGTACAAAAGTGACCAGTTTTTTTAACGTGCCCTTTTTTGGTAATAATATTTGTCGGTTAATCAAGCCTAACTGATTGGCCATTTTTCCATTTACACCCGTTAGTATATTATCAAGGTTGGTATGTATGGCATAAATGGCTATATTATTTTTAATAGCAGCAATAATTGTTTTTTCAATATAATTTTTACCAGTTATTTTTTTTAAGCCACTAAAAATAATCGGGTGATGCGCTACAATGAGATTACATTTCTTTTCAATAGCTTCCATCACTACCGCTTCTGTTGCATCCAGCGTAGTAATAATGCCCGTACAATCCCAATCTTCATTGCCTGTTAATAATCCGGCATTATCATAACTTTCCTGTAAACTTGCAGGCGCAATTGTTTCTAAAAAAGAACTGATATCCAGAATTTTCATATAACAAAAAAATTAAAATAGATGAATGCTGTTGAATTATATACAGACTACAAAACAAAGATGCAAAAAATTGCTGATGTAAAATACGCTACTGCAGTTTTACAATGGGACCAGGAGACCTATTTGCCTGCAAAGGGAAATCATTTTAGAGGAAGGCAACTGGCCACATTAAGTGAGTTGGCACATCAACAATTTACAACCGATTCAATGGGTGCATTGCTAAACGAATTAAATAGCAAAGACAATTTAAGTTATACTGAAAAAAGAAATGTTGCGCTTAGCCAGGAAGATTATAACCGCAATAAAAAAATACCCAGCGATTTTGTGAGAAAGATAAGCGAAGCGGTTACTACGAGTTATCATGCATGGGTAAAGGCCCGAAACGATAACTCCTTTACCGGGTTTCAACAACCCTTGCATACCCTGATTGAATTAAAAAAAGCCGAAGCCGATATGCTGGGTTATCAAACTCATCCTTACAATGCCTTAATGAACGATTATGATAAGAGACTTACAGTTACCACTGTAGATGCCATCTTCAGCGATTTAAAGCCTCAATTATTAACCCTGCTTGAATCTATAAAAAATAAACCTCAGATAGATAATTCCTTTTTGCACCAGTATTTTAATAAAGATGATCAATGGAAATTTGGCATGCAGGTACTGAAGCAAATTGGCTTCGATTTTGAAGCAGGAAGGCAGGATATAAGTGTACACCCTTTTACGACCAGTTTTAATAACCAGGATGTAAGGGTTACAACAAGAATTGATGAAAATGACCTTGGTAATATGACATGGAGTTGTATCCACGAGGGCGGTCATGCATTATATGAACAAGGACTGCCCGCAGAAGAATATGGCTTGCCATTAAGCGAATATTGCAGCCTGAGTATTCATGAAAGCCAGAGCCGCTTATGGGAAAACTCTGTAGGGCGTGGGCTTCCCTTCTGGCAACACAATTTTTCCTTATTAAAAACGTTGTTTCCAGAGCAGTGTAACAAAGTAACAGTTGATGCTTTTTATAAAGGCATCAATAAGGTACAGGCTTCATTAATAAGAACCGAGGCGGATGAACTTACTTATCATTTTCATGTTATGATAAGGTACGAAATTGAAAAGATGTTAATTGACGAAAGTATCTCCACAAAAGATATTCCAGCATACTGGAACGAACACTATCAAAAATATTTAGGTATTACTGTTCCAGATGATAAAAGAGGCTGTTTGCAGGATATACACTGGAGCCATGGAAGCTTTGGTTATTTTGCCACTTACAGCCTTGGCAGTATGTATGCTGCGCAATTATATGCAACTATTGAAAAAGAAAATGAATTGGTAAATAAGGAAGTGGCTGAAGGAAATACGGGCTATATATTGAATTGGCTTAGAAAAAATATTCATCAATATGGCCGCCAGTTTACTTCACAGGAATTATGTAATAAAATAACTGGCCAACCTTTGAACACAAAATATTTTATTGACTATGCTTCAAAAAAATTTAACGGTATTTATAACTAATAAATTAAAAGATATGCCTGCTATACTTTACCGGGGAAGATTTGCTATAGCGGTTATTTGCGCATTACTACTGTTATTATTAAGCTGCAAAAAATTAGCATTAATAAATGCTGACCAAAGTACACTGGAAAAATATTTTGCTCAAGAGGTATTGAACAGAACTTTTGTTGTAGACTTTGCCAGCGATAGTAGTGTTGATATAACAACTCAATATACCGGGTTTGATTTTGTATTGACAAATACAACCTCATATTATGATGGTAAAATGACCGGTACAAAAAACGGCGTTACTTATTCCGGTACATGGGTCAGTAACAGCGATTACAGCAAACTGGTTATTAACCTCAATAGCCCATCAATACCTGCCGAATTTGCTTTTCTAAACAGGGAATGGAAATTCACAAAAAAAGATGCCCCCGTATTAAAATTAGCTCCATGGGGCAGCACTGATCCGAAAGTATTACACATGCGCAGGCTTTAACCGCTTCCCGGCTATCATTAAAAGCCTTTTAAATATTTATATTATTATTTGCAAAACCTGTAATATTTGCTATTAAAAGCATCTATATTTTCATCTATATACTACCTGTTCAATATCAATTTACAAATGATATACTAAAGCTTACGATTACACGTTTTGTAAAGGCATTTAATGCAAACCCAAGAAACTTAAACTCTGAACCCTCATGAAAAATGATGTACACAATCTATTGTGTTGCATATTGATGCTGCTATTTTCTATTCAGCTCAAGTCGAAGGACCTTCATTCTTCTTCATTTTCCGAAAATCAATTATTACATAACGCTGTGCAGGTAACCCGTTTTAGTGGGAAGGCTATATCTTCTTCATTAAATAAAAGCGGCATTGTCTTAGACAAAAAAACGCAGTTATATACATCCAGCAATCTATACAACAATGTTATCAAAAGTAGTGTGCTAACAACCTAAGATCTTTTGTTTTTATGGATTGTTTGGATAAACAAGAGCCCCCTATTTTAGGGGGTTTTTTGTGTGGTTTATTATTTTACAAAACAGGTATGTTAACTCCATGCTTTTTGTATAAACCGTAACCAGTTACCATGCATTATATTTTCTACATCGGTATTTGAGTAGCCTCTTTTTAAAAGTATGGAAGGAATATTTTGCAGGTCTGCAATGGTATCTAAATCGTAAGGAGATTGCTCTTTGCCATAGCCACCATCAAGATCGGTACCCAAACCCACATGCAAAGTATTACCTGCAATTTGGCAGATATGATCCATGTGGTCGATTATTTTTTCAATAGTACAGTTCATTTGCAGAGGCAATGATTTGCCCCTCTCCCAACCCGGCACTATCATCCAGGCATCAAATGCGCTGCCAATTACAGCTCCGCGTTCAATCAATACCTTAATCATTTCATCACTGAATTGACGGTTATGATTTACCAGCGCCCTGCAATTATTATGACTAGCCCAAACAGGCCCGTTAAAAATTTCCATTGCATCCCAAAAAGCATCATCGCATAAATGAGTGGCGTCAAGAATCATGTTCAGGCTCTTCATTTCTTTCAGCAAATTTTTTCCTTGTTCATTCAAATGGCCAGTTGCATCTGTACCATTCGCATAGCGCCCCGGACCATAATGGGCCGGGCCTATTGCACGCAAACCGTATGCATAAGCAGTATGCAAATTCTCGAGTGTTATTATTGAATCGGCCCCTTCCAGGCTAAGTATATATCCAATGGGTTTTTTATCATTTGGTTCATCATTTGTCCATAATGCAACATGTTTTTCTAAGCCTGCTTTATCTTTTATCATCACCATTTCACCACAGGCTTCCATTGCTTTATACCAGGCAAGTTGCCCCTGTGTTTGTGCCCAGGCCTGTGCTGCCGAATGCCAGCCTGGCAAAAGGTTTTCCGGCGCTACATATCTTGCTATCTGTGTGGCTACCACGAATCCAATATTGCCTTTTCGCAATTCGGGAAATGCAACCGTACCTTTTCCCCTGTCAGGTTTATCAGTTAATTTATTTTCTCTTTCCCGAATGCCAAAAACAGTTTTACGCATGTCACGGTTCCATTCCATTGCATTCATACTAAGGTCTAAATGTGCATCAATTGTAAACATGTTTTATGTGAATTTTTATTAGTGTGGTGTTAACTATATTTTTGCTTTAAATCTATACACTAATTATTACGGATTAGAAATTAATAAATGCTATTGCAAATTTGTGTAATAATAATCGTCGTAACCATTTCAATCTTGCTATTACGCTATATATTTATTTTTCTATCCCTTGCAATCACTTTCCATTCATCCACTGCTATATTATTTTCAATCACAATTGCTTTTTCGTACAGGGCAACGGTAGGACAAATATGTACCGGTACTCCATACAACACATCTCCTATTTTAAATAAACTGGCATCAGGCACTTTGGCAACTATATGTTCTTCACTTTGTGATACGGGTGTGACCTCAGGTGCATTTAGAAAATGTACCCGGGGGAAGGGGTTTTCTGCCGCAACCGATTTATGGCCAAGGTCTGTTGTAATGGTGTGTTCATCAACGATAGATATCACCCTTGTTATCACCAATGCTGCGTATTCAAAAGGTTCATCAGGCATGGTGTGTTTATAACCCCAATCCCAGAATACGAAAGTACCCGGACTGCACTCTACATTCTTTTGTTCGGCATATACAGGAAATGTAGGCGACCCTCCTGCAACAATTATCAATGGCTTTTTTGTAACTGCTTCAATAGTTGCAGCAAGTATGGCTACTTTGCTGAAAGCATTATCAACATTATGTTTACGCTGATTAACATCGGTATCTCTTATATGCCCGTCATATGCATGCAAGCCAATAGCTTTTATAGAAGGCAATAACTCAACGGCTTCAAACAACTGTGTTGCGTAAGCGGGAAGAATACCCGTTCTGTTCATGCCGGTATTTAAATCAATAAATACAGTAAGCAATATTTTTTTTTCTGAAAATACATTTGACAAATGTTCTGCTGCATGTATATTATCTATTACACAGCTAAAAATTGTTGATGGATATTTTTCAGCAAGAGCTGCCAAACGGTTTGCCTTTGGCCCAACAGGTTGGTAAGACAGCAACACATCCGGTGCTTTTATCATCCCCAGCATTTCTGCTTCTGAAATGGTGGCACATTTAAATTTTGTAATACCCGCCTCCATCATCATACTGCATATTTCTGTTATTTTATTTGTTTTAACATGTGGGCGAAGCAGTGCTGCATTGTCATTTACCATGCCTTTGAGTAACCAAATATTTTGGCGTACACGTTCTTTATAAATAACCAAAGCCGGGGAATCAATGGTATCAATATTTTTTATAGTAAACCAATCCATAGTATCATCATTTGGTTAAAAAATCAGGCCAGTTCAAACAATGCTTCAATTTCTACAGGAATATTACCTGGCAGCGACCCCATACCCACAGCGCTTCTTACACCAATGCCATTATCTTCGCCCCATACTTTTGCAAATAATTCGCTGCAGCCATTTATAACAAAAGGATGCTGTTCAAAATCATTGGTACAGTTTACCATTCCCAGCACTTTTATAACCCGTTTTATTTTATTGAAAGAGCCAAGATTATGTTTTAGTGTTGCCAAAATAGTTAGCCCAACCTGCTGTGCCGCAAGCTTGCCATCTTCCTTGCTCATGCCTGCACCAATGCGGCCCACCATTAAAGTTTTATCGTTTAATAAAGGCCCGTGGCCCGAAACGTAACAATGGTTACCATCAATTAAAAAAGGTTTGTACACACCAAGCGGTGCAGGTGCAGGTGGCAATTCCAAATTAAGTGCTGCAAATTTTTCATCCGGGGTCATGAGTTTTGTTTTAAAGTATTAAAAAATAAATTGTTTACAACCAATATTTATGAAATAAAATAATTGAGTATAAAAACGGCAATAATACCAACTATCGAAACTATACTTTCCATAACGCTCCATGTTCTGATGGTATCTTTAAACGACAAGTTGAAGTATTCTTTAAACAACCAAAAACCACCATCGTTTACATGCGAAAACATCAGGCTTCCGGCACCTGTTGCCAATACCATCAGGCTGGGGTTTACCCCTGTTGATGCTACCAGTGGCGCTACAATACCTGCTGCTGTTAAACCCGCTACAGTAGCAGATCCCAGGCAAACCCTTATAATAGCAGCAATGCTCCAGGCTGCCAGTAAAGGATGAACACTCATGCCCTGTAAAGCCTGTGCAATTTGTCCGCTGATTCCTGTGTCTGTTAATATTTGTTTTAAACCGCCTGCACCGCCAATGATAAAAACAATCATGGCAATATCTTTAACTGCATCTGTAAGCGGTAACATCACTTCAGTCATTTTTTTACCTCTTTGCAAACCCAAACTAAAAATGGCATACAATAAAGTAATGGTCATGGCAATAACAGGGTCACTAAGAGAAATAATAATTTTTGTAAAAATGTTTTCGGAATTTGTTAGCAATTTAACGATGGTTCCTGCAGCAATTAAAATTACCGGTAAAAAGGCAGTAAACATACTGGTAAACATTCCCGGCAATTCTTCCTCAGGTATATCTTTTCCTGCAAAAATTTCCAGTGGCTGACAGTTAATTTTTTTTAGTGTTAATGCAAATACAGGCCCTGCAATAATAATAGCAGGAATGGCAACAATAAAGCCATATAATAAAGTAACACCCAAGTCGGCATGAAATTGCGAAACCAAAGCTGTGGGTGAAGGGTGAGGTGGAAGGTAACCATGTGTTACGGACAACGCCGCCAGCATTGGTACCCCAATATAAACAGCAGAGATGTTGTATTTTTTTGATAATGTAATAATAAGTGGTACCAATAAAACAAAACCGACATTATAGAATAACGGTATACCAACAACAAATGCTGTAAGTACCAACGCCCACATAATGTATTTTTTGCCAAAAGCATTCATGAGACCAGACGCAATTTTTTGAGCTGCCCCACTATCTGCCACCAGTTTGCCTAACATGGCACCCAGCCCAAGTATAATGATGATGGAACCCAGCAAATCACCCATTCCCTTTTGCAGTGAAGCTGTGATGGCTGTAATATTCATGCCATTAAATAACCCAATTAAAACTGATACTATTATAAAGGCCAGAAAAGCATTTAACCTGGCCCAGGTAATTAAAACAATGAGCAATGCAATGCCAAGCAAAAGAATTAGTAGTGACATAATGAACAAGCTTAAAACTAAAGATAAACAAAAAACTCATTTACGTTTAATCATCATTGCGTGCTTTCAAATTATCGCTGGAGGTTTCAGCCGGTGTTGCACCGACCGGGGCTGGATGATTACAACGATCCCTCACCCGGCATTAAGCAGGAACCGATACGTGTAGAACCAAAGATTGGCAGAAAGATGCATGCCCCTGTGGTAGCGGCAAATAGTTTAAGAACTGCCGTGCCAAGGAAGCATAAATAACTTAAAATATTTTTTTAAAAGGCTGACTTTTATGGTTAGCCTTTTTTATTTTGAGATTATAGTAGTTCATAAACATCTACAAATACTTATATTCGTTTACAAATATTTAACGAATAGAGCTTGCGTAAATAAACGAGTTGTGGGCAACCTTAAAGAATGACATGCGGAATGAAAGATTACTATAAAATTTTAGAAATTGAATTTGGGGCAGACATTCCAAGTGTCAAAAAAGCATATAGACAACTTGCTTTAAAATATCATCCTGACAAAAATAAAGCCCCTGACGCTTCAGCAAAATTCATAGAAATAACCGAAGCCTATGAAGTTTTAAATAACGACATCAAAAAAAATCAGTATGATAACCTGTATTCAAGCTACTTTAGAACACAAGGGCAAGAGACTGAAAATAGAGAATATGTAAAAACCGAAAAGGCACAAGAGTGGACAAACTATGGAAGGAAAAAAGCAGAAGAATATGCTTCAATGAAGTACGACGATTTTGCTGACAGAATTATTGATGAATTAAGACTTGGCATAAGTTATACGCCTAACATAATTTTCATTCTAATTTGTGGTGCAGGTGTAGTTAGTTCTTTTTTTGTAATGGCAAAAGTAAGTGGCATTTTTGGACTTTTAATGCTTGCAATGTATGGAACAGCTTGTTACTTCTTATATGAACGAGCAAGAAAGGACTACATAGCAGAACGAAGACATAAAATCTTAAATAAATACAAATAATATGGAAGTAATTTTACTTTTAGCAATCAACATTGGTATTTGTTTTTTAATAGCAAAAGCCGGAGAAAAACGTAAAATTGGATTTGGTTGGAGTTTTTTCCTATGCCTATTCTTAAGTCCAATAATTGGTGGCATAATAACTATGTTAAGTCCAAAAGTTTTTGACAATGAAACAACTAACAATTAATAAAAAATAAAATGAAAAAAGGATTTGGAATTTTCTTCATCATCATTGGTGCATTGAACATAATTGTCGGTTTTGCAGGTTTAGCAACAGTGTATGCAGATAAGGCAGGACCGAAATTATTTATGGGAATTGGTATTTTGGGACTTGGTATTTGGATGGTAAATTCATCAAAAAAGAAAGGCGACAATTTGCCTTCAAAACAGTAGAAAAGAACAAAAGGCAGCCCATAATAACTAAGCTTTCGTTTGCCCAACGGGCAAGAAATGGAAGCGCTGTTGAACGAAACCTTTGTTAGCCTAGGCCGCTGTTGATCCAATAAGACCAACAGCGGCCTTCGGAGTTGGCAGTTTATTATAATTGAAAAGTGGAACACCAACAAAGGCAAAAAAAATTATAAGTGAAAATTTTAATCATTACTTTTAAATCATCAAAACATCTGAGGGCATTTATTAATGAGGAAAAGCGTTTGAAAACTTAAACTTAATTTAAAAAACAAACATTTAGAAAAGAATCGGTTGATACTTTTCTAAATGTTGTGTGCCATTATGTTCGAATAGCTATACTATTATGAAAAAAAAACTTTTCAAGAAAGGGCAAGTATTTGGTAAATGGACGCTCGAAGCATATTTAGGTGGAGGAGGAAATGGGGAAGTGTGGAAGTGCTCAACTACTAATGGCAATACAGGTGCTATCAAACTCATTAAATCTGTAAACCCAAAGTCTTACGCTCGTTTTCTTGATGAAACAACAATCATAGAAAAAAATTCAGACATTGATGGAATTATTCCAGTGATTGATAAATATCTACCCGCAAATCCAAAAGAAGGAATTCCTTTTTTTGTAATGCCTGTTGCTGAAAGTGCTGAAAATAAACTAAGAGGAAAATCTATAGAGGAAAAGATCAATGCAGTATTAGAACTCTGTCAAACCCTTCATGAATTACATCAGCGAAAAATTTCCCATCGAGACCTAAAACCACCAAACTTGCTGGTTTATAATTCTCGTTTTTCAATAGTAGACTTCGGGTTAGTTGATTATCCCGATAAAAAGGATATATCTTTAAAAAACGAAGAAATTGGCGCCAAGTGGACAATGGCACCAGAAATGAAGAGAGAATCGTCACAAGCAGATGGCATTAAAGCAGACATATACTCGTTGGCAAAAACGCTTTGGATTATTCTTACTGAAAATCCAAAAGGCTTTGATGGGCAATATTCAACCCAATCAATAATTGAACTTAAACGTTTTTACAAAGAAAGTTATACAACTCCCATAGATGTATTATTATCAGCTTGTACCGATAATGACCCTGATTCTCGACCAAATATCAGTGAATTTATTTATGCCCTTCAAAATTGGAAAACTTTAAACGAAGATTTTCATGAAAGGAATCTTGAACAATGGTTTGAAATTCAGACAAGACTTTTTCCAACAGCTTTCCCGAAACAAGTTATTTGGGAGGAGATAAATGACATTATCAATGTTTTGAAGGTTATATGTTCCCATGACAATTTGAATCATATGTTTTTCCCTAATGGCGGCGGTTTGGATTTAGAAAATGTTAGATTATCAAAAGAAGAAGGTTGTATTGAATTAGATTTTCAGCTAATTGATATAATAAAACCAAAACAATTAATTTTTGAGTCTTTTGGGTATGACCCAGAATGGAATTATTTCCGTTTAGAACTTGATGAACTAAAACCATCCGGTGTATATGAAAATATAGATGAAGATGAATTATCAGATGAAATAGAGCTAGACCGTGACTGTAAGCTCCCCCTTTTTAGTACATATCTAAAGTCACTACTGTCCAACTATGAATCGAACAAAATCAACTGTTTCAGAGGGTCTGTTATTTTATTAGATGATTCAATCCTTGTGAAGGCTTGATTTAACT
>JAYTTI010000166.1:0-4003 GCA_043745405.1 Ferruginibacter sp.
CGGTGCCACGCTAATTTTATTTACAACCGGTTTAGGAACGCCTACTGGAAACCCCGTTTGTCCTGTTATAAAAATTGCCACCAACACCCAGTTGGCCAATCGCATGAGTGATATTATAGACATTGATACAGGTAGCATTATTGAAGGAACCTCCTCTATTGAAGATATGGGCGAAGTGATACTGGATTATGTTATCCGGGCAGCCAGCGGGGAAATAATACCCAAGGCAGTATTGCTGGGGCAAGATGATTTTATTCCATGGAAACGAGGTGTTAGTTTATAAATAAAATTAAAGTAAAACATAAATGCTTTCAATCAGGATATTAATCTTCGTTAAGTGTCATGGTAATGAATGACAAAATAGTCCCTAACCGGCCTGGTTTACCAAGTCGGGCATGACTTTTATCTTACAGAAAAAAATGAAACAGATGTTTAGTCTAAAAAATAAAATAGCAGTGATAACTGGTGCTGGTAGCGGCATTGGCAAAGCAATGGCTGTGCTATTTGCAAAGCAAGGTGCGGTGGTACATATTATTGAATTAAATGCGGCAGCAGCTATAGCAGTAGTTGAAGAAATTGTAATTTACGGTGGAGAAGCAGTTGCCCACAGTATCGATATAACCAATCAGCAAACGGTGGATGCCGTTTTTAAATTGATTGGAAAAATAGATATATTAGTAAACAATGCAGGCATTGCCCATGTGGGTAATGTGGAGCAAACCAGTGCGGAAGATTTTGACAGAATTTTTTCGGTAAACGTTAAAGGCACATATCATTGTTTGTATGCGGCCATTCCGCTAATGAAACAAAACATGGGTGGCGTTATTCTTAACATGGCATCAATCGCCGCAGTTGTCGGCATCGCCGACCGGTTTGCTTACAGCATGAGCAAAGGCGCTATGCAGGCCATTACACTGAGTATTGCAAAGGATTACATGCAGCATAATATCAGGTGTAATTGCATATCTCCCGCAAGGGTTCATACGCCATTTGTAGATGGATTTATTGCAAAAAATTACCCCGGAAAAGAATCGGAGATGTTTGAAAAATTATCCAAAAGTCAGCCCATTGGCCGTATGGGCACACCGGAAGAAGTTGCAGCAATGGCATTGTATCTGTGCAGCGATGAAGCGGCATTTATCACCGGCAATAATTATTTAATTGATGGTGGCTTTGTAAATCTTAATAACTAAAACGCTAAAACTAAACATATGAAAAAGACAGTTTGTAGTTTATTCTTGTTACTTTTTTTAATTGTTGTTTCCCATTCGCAGCAATACACACCGGCTGCACAAAACCTGGCAGCAAGAACCATTTTCCAGGATAATAAGTTCGGTATGTTTATTCACTGGGGAGCATCCAGTGTATTGGGAAATGGCGAATGGGTGATGAACAACCGAAACATACATGTGAACGAATACGGCAGGTTAATTAATATTTTTAACCCTCAAAATTTTGATGCAAAAAAATGGGTGGCTGTAGCAAAATCAGCCGGAATGAAATACATCACTTTTATTACACGACACCATGATGGTTTTAGCAATTGGGATACCAAACAATCCGATTGGAAGATTACCAAAACCCCCTACGAAAAAGATGCATTAAAACAACTGGCAGCAGAATGCCATAAAGAAGGTATTCAATTATTTTGCTACTATTCGTTACTGGATTGGTACCGCAGCGATTACCAATATGAAACAGGAAAAACCGGTAAAGGAACTGGGCGTACCACCAAAAGTAACTGGGATAGTTACATCCGTTTTATGAAGGCGCAGCTAACAGAATTATTGACCAACTACGGAGAAATTTCAGGGATATGGTTTGATGGGCATTGGGATCAGTTGGATAATGATGTGGACAAAACATTACAATCAAAAGTAAACTGGCATTATGATGAGATTTACTCGTTAATTCACGGTTTGCAACCCCAATGTTTAATCAGCAATAATCATCATTTAACGCCCATACCTGGTGAAGATTTTCAGGCATTTGAAAAAGATTTACCGGGCTCCAATACAACTGGTTTTGGTGGTGCCTCCATTTCTCAACTACCATTGGAAACATGCGAAACAATGAACGACAGCTGGGGTTTTAACATCACAGACAGAAATTATAAATCATCTAAAATACTAATTCAATACCTGGTAAAAGCTGCGGGACATAATGCCAATTTTTTACTGAATGTAGGACCAATGCCCGATGGAATCATTCAACCGGAGTTTGTAGACACGTTAAAATTAATGGGTAAATGGATGGAGCAAAACAGTGCTACTATTTATGGAACAAGGGGCAATGTAGTACCTCCTAAAAGCTGGGGAGTACTTACTATAAAAGGCAAATCAATGTACATGCATATACTGGATAAGCCGGAGCAACCAGCCTTTATTTTTATTGCAGAACTAAAACAACCTATTGCCAAAGCATTTTTATTTAATGGCAAAAAGGAAGTGAAATTTAAGCAGCTGCCGGAAGGAACATTTATATATTTAGATGGAGTGGTATTAGATGATGTTGATACGATTATACAATTGGAATTAAAATAAAAAAGATTAGGATTTGCTGATTTTAATTTGATAGCCCTGCATTAAAAACCAATAAAAAATACACATGAAACTGATTCGCTTTGGAGTAGCCGGTTATGAAAAACCGGGATTAATTATTGGAGATAAACACGTAGATGTTTCTTCTTTTGTAAAAGATTACAACGAAGATTTTTTTGAGCAGGATGGCTTAAAAAAATTAACTGATTATTTAAAAACAAATCCTGAGTTACCGGAGATAAGCAAGCATGTTCGTTTAGGTTCACCTGTGGCAAGGCCTTCCAAAATAGTTTGTATCGGACTAAATTATAAGGATCATGCAAATGAAACCGGTGCTGCAATTCCAGCTGAGCCAATACTTTTTTTAAAATCTACTACGGCTCTAATTGGCCCTAATGACAACATTATCATTCCAAAAAATTCACAAAAAACAGATTGGGAAGTGGAGTTGGCTGTTGTTATCGGCAGCAAGGCATCTTATGTAGATGAGGCAACTGCATTGAATTATGTAGCAGGATATTGCCTGCACAATGATGTAAGTGAAAGGGCATTTCAATTGGAAATGGGTGGCACCTGGGATAAAGGAAAAGGCTGTGATAGTTTTGCTCCAATTGGCCCTTACCTGGCTACCCCGGATGAAGTGGAAGATATAAATAACTGCAGGTTATGGCTTACCGTTAATGGCCTATTAATGCAGGATGGCAATACCGCTAACCTCATTTTTAATATCCCTTACCTCATTTCCTATGTAAGCCAATTTATGACACTGCTGCCAGGCGATATTATTTCAACAGGTACACCGGCTGGTGTAGGTCTGGGCATGAAACCCCCGGTATACCTGAAGCCTGGCGTTATTGTTGAATTGGGAATTGATGGACTTGGACAATCCACACAACATGTTATAGCTTATAAATAGAAAATTAATACAACTACTGCTGAATGAAAAAAAACGATGCTTACCTGCTGCCATTTATTTTAATAACCAGTCTGTTTTTCTTATGGGGATTTGCTCATAATCTCGATCCCATATTAATACCTCATTTAAAAAAATCATTTACGTTAACTACCACACAGGCTACCCTGGTAGATTCTGCAGTTTTTATTGCCTATTTTATAATGGCTTTGCCGGCAGGTTTTATCATAAAAAAGTTTGGTTACAAAATGGGTATCATAAGTGGATTGCTGTTTTTTGCCCTTGGTTGTTTTTTGTTTATCCCTGCTGCCAATTATCAATCTTATAATTATTTTTTGATTGCACTTTTTATTATTGCCTGTGGCTTAACAGTTTTGGAAACAGCCGCCAATCCATATGCTGCCGCTTTAGGAAATCCGGCAACGGCAACACAACGGCTAAATCTTGCCCAATCTTTTAATGGACTGGCCGCAGCAGTGGCCCCGGTTATTGGCGCAAGAATTATATTAACCAAAGGCTATAGTGATGTCGATTTAAATACTATGACAGA
>JAYTTI010000167.1:0-3995 GCA_043745405.1 Ferruginibacter sp.
GTAATGAAGCGCTTTATTTACGTTCAATTGATCATACTCTTCTGCAAGTAATTTACTGCACTTGTATATTCCCAATCCATATGCAATTGAATAAGCTGCACCAAGACCTTTATCTGCATAATAAATGGCAGAATCAGGTTGTTGTGTGTTTTTAAAAAAACCTGATATAACAACATAAGCTTCAACCATCGTGACGTAGTCACCGTTTGCCATTGCTCCGGCTATACTTGCCCTGACGTAATTAAATGAGGTTTCATAATCACCCCGCCTGAATAAACAGTCGCCAAGCTGTGCTAAAGCAAATGGGTGCCAGAGCTTATTATGCATTGTTGCATTATAACATTGCGATAAGTAATAGTAAGAAGAATCAAGGTTAAATTCAAGATAAGCCTGACCAATGTTTAAGTTATTAAACAACATCCATTCGCTAACGCCCTGTTGATTACTAATTGTCTTTAATAAGTCCTGAGATTTTTTTTCAAAGCTTACCGTCTTAGTATAATCTCCCAGGAACCAGTAGGCGTTTCCTATGTTTGAATAACAAACAGCTGTTTCGAAAATATAATTCTTTTCCTCGGCAATCTGAAGGCCCCTGTACAGGTATTCAAATGATTTTTGATAATCCCCTTGTAATTGAATACTTAGCGCCAAAGCATTTAATACACTTACTTTTCCCCTGGAAAAACCTATCAGTTCAGCTAATTTCAGCCCATCATTTCCATATTGGTTTACAGTGTCGGGATAGAAGCCGGTATATGCACTAGCCAACTGTGACATAATGATTACACGGCTTGTATCATTTTTGGCTATTACCAATTCATGTTTTAAACTATCTCTAAACTGATCAGTTCCACCCACCTGTGAAAAGGTGGTGCCACAAAAAAATAAAAATATACTTGTGATGGTAAAAGCTTTTGTCATTTCGGCTTATTAATTTGGTATTTGAATAATAAAATCACTTCCTGCCCCTTCCTTTGTTTCCACTTTTATTTCACCGCCATGCGTTTTTACAATATCATAGCTAAGTGATAAACCCAGCCCAGTTCCCTGCCCTGTTGGTTTGGTAGTAAAGAATGGTTGAAATATTTTATCTAATATTTTTTGAGGAATACCATTGCCATTGTCTTTTACAGAAATCAAAATCTTATTGCCACTCTTTTTTGTGGCTACTGTAACTGTTGGCTCATATCCATTACCACTTTGTTTTTTCTTTTCTGCTACTGCATAAAACGCATTGTTGTATAAATTCAATAATACTCTTCCAATATCCTGTGGAATGATATTGATGTTGCCGATCGTTTCGTCAAAATCAGTTGTCATTGTTGTATTGAAAGATTTGTCTTTTGCTCTCAATCCATGATAACTCAATCGTAAATATTCGTCACATAAAGCGTTAACCTCTGTTGGTTCTTTTACTCCGCTACTCCTGCGGCTGTGCTGCAGCATACCTTTTACAATAGCTTCGGCTCTTTTGCCGTGGTGATTTATTTTTTGTTCATTGTCTTTTATATCATTTGAAATTTCTTTTGCATCAGTATAATTTCCTTTGTCTATTTCTTGCTGCATTTCATCAATCAATTCTCTGTTTACTTCACTAAAATTATTTACAAAGTTTAACGGGTTTTGTATTTCATGGGCAATACCTGCAGTAAGCTCTCCAAGGCTTGCCATTTTTTCTGATTGAATAAGTTGGGACTGGGTGGATTTTAATTTGTGAAGTGTTTGTTCCAGTTTTTCGTTTTGTTGCTGCACCAATGCTTTTGCCTTCTGCTCATTCCTTCTGCTTCGCCAGAAAATAAAAGCCAGCCCCATTAAAAAGATAGCCGCTGCACTTACAGTATAAAGTACCATTCGGTTTTGAAAAGCTGCTTTCTCTGCTATCAATTCCTTTTGCCGCTGCATATCCGTATAGGCCATACTCTGCGCTTCTTCCGTTACTTTATCACCATAAAGACTGTCTTTTAATTTGTAATAACTTTCCAGGTAAACAAGGGTACTGTCTGTGTTGGGTAAAGCCCGGAAATATTCACCCATTAATGCCAGGGCTTTCAACCTGCGATACAAGCTCACTTTAGGAATATAATTATTCATGTTGGTTGCATAGAAAAAAGCCGAGTCCATTTTATTTTTATAGATGTAGTAACGGGCAGTGAATAGGGCTACCCAGAATTTCACATCATCATTTCGAATAGTTATTGGCATCAAGCTCACCTGGCGGTAATACTGTAGCATATTTTCTTTATCATCTACTTCAGCTAAGTTCAATAAGCCCCATGCCAATGATGAGGTTTCAATATTTTTCTCAACAGCCAACTGATAACATTCAATAAACAGGGGTAATGCTGAATCCTTGTTTTGATCAAGCATATACAAGCGGCCCAAATTGAGCGCATTATAACATGTATTTAAATAAGCATTGGCTTTACGGGAGTATTCCAGTGATCTTAAATAATATTCTTTGGCAAGTTTTTTATTGTTTGGATAGCACAATCCCAAATCGTCATACACTATGCTGATGGCCTGTGCGTTGCCAGTGGCTTCTGCCAATTCTAATGCTTTATATATCATTTTCAGTCCGTCAGCTGTATTTCCATTTTGTGCCCTAACATAACCTAATTCTGCCATCACTGAAGCTTCAAGAACTTTATCACCGGCCTTTCGGGCTCCTTCCAAAATAAGCTGGTGATAATATAAGGCTTGCTCTGGAGTTAGCAGATCTGAATTGTCGGTAATGTTATAAAACATAACAATTCGGTCAGCCGATGTATTAGGCTGCCACATAAGTTTGAGTACGCTGTCCCGATTGAGTACTAAAGGGTAGTTGCTCTTGGTGGACAAAGCAATAGCCGTTAAACTATCCACATATTTTTTAGGGAAAGTTTGAGCCATGCTTGTAATGGACCATAACAGAAAACAAGCTGAGAAAAGTTGTTTCATATACTTTTTTATGCAGTTGGTAAATGAATAATAAATGTTGAGCCTTCTCCTTCTTTAGTTTCAACTTGCACCTCACCACCATGTGCTTTTACAATATCATAACTTAATGATAAACCCAGTCCCGTTCCCTGTCCTGTCGGTTTAGTGGTAAAAAATGGTTGAAAAATTTTATCAACTATTTTTTGCAGAATGCCGTTGCCGTTATCACTTACTCTTATTTCTACTTTGCCAGCAATTTTTTTTGTGCTTACTGAAACAGTAGGCTCGTACAGAGGTGACATCTTTTCAAAAGGTGTCACCTCTTTGGATGCCGCCTCTTTTTGTTTTTGCTGCACTGCATAAAATGCATTGTTGTATAAATTTAATAACACTCTGCCAATATCCTGCGGAATGATGTTGATCCTGCCGATGCTTTCATCAAAATCAGTTTTTATTATTGCATTAAATGTTTTGTCTTTTGCCTTTAAGCCTTGGTAACTCAATCTTAAATATTCATCAGCTAATGCATTTAAATCTGTTGGTTCTTTTATACCTGCACTGCTCTGGCTGTGTTGCAGCATACCTTTTACAATGGCGTCCGCTCTTTTGCCGTGAAAAATTATTTTATCCTGATTTCCTTTTATATCATTTGAAATGTTGATTGCTTCATCCGTATTACCCGATTTTATTTCGCTTTGCATTTCGTCAATCAATTCATTATTTACTTCACTAAAATTATTCACGAAATTTAACGGGTTCTGTATTTCATGGGCAATGCCTGCGGTGAGTTCACCGAGGGAAGCCATTTTTTCTGATTGAATGAGTTGGGATTGGGTGGATTTAAGTTCAGTTAAGGTGCTTTCAACTTTTTCTTTTTGTTGTTGTAGTAAAATATTTGCTTTCTTTTTTTGCAGGTTATTTCTGTAAAGAATAAATGCTATCATAAGCATGATAGCCAAACCAGCGATAAATCCATATTGCCTTAAACGGTTTTCTTTTTCAATTTGTGCCTGCTGAATTAGTTGTTGACGGCGTTGTTCTTCCGCTACTGTTTTTTGAAGACCCTGTACTTTTTTGGC
>JAYTTI010000168.1:0-47650 GCA_043745405.1 Ferruginibacter sp.
CTATAAAGACGGGTATTTACCCAGCGACCTGAACGCAAAAATTGAACCCGTTAAACAAGCTGAAACCCGAAGGAACTTTTTAACCATTGAGGAACTGAACAGCCTTGTAAAAACTGAATGTAATAACCCTTTATTGAAACGTGCAGCCATATTTTCAGCCCTCACAGGGTTGAGGTTTTCAGATATTAAAAACCTTGTTTGGGGTGAACTTGAATACATTAAGGGGAACGGGTATTTTATACAATTCAAACAGCAAAAAACAAAAGGGGTTGAAATGATGCCTATTTCTGAACAGGCTTACAGCTTACTGGGTGAACGTAAAGAACCAACCGACAAAGTATTTGAGGGGCTTACTTATTCAGCATACGAAAACAAACACCTGTACCAATGGATTGGAGCAGCAGGAATAACAAAGGATATAACTTTCCACTGTTTTCGCCACACATACGCCACCTTGCAACTATCAAAGGGAACAGATATTTACACCGTTTCCAAAATGCTGGGACACCGTGAATTGAAAACAACACAGATTTACGCAAAGATTATAGACCAAACCAAACGTGAAGCAGCCAACAAAATAAAATTGAATTTTTAAACTTAAAGCATAAAACCCGATGATAGAAAAGTTAACAAAAAAAAGACTAAAAGAATGTGGCTTTAGCAAATTACAGATTACAAGATTTTATGAGAAAGAGGGCGACCCGAACTATGAAAGTTTTACTCAAAATAAAGAAATATATTTTGCTTCGAGAAGCGAAAGAAAAATTTATTCAGGAATTGATAGTGCAAGGGTGTATTATTTTAGAAATGAAAATGAAATTGCATTCCCTATGAATTACCCCGACCTTTTACCTGAATATTTTGGAAAAAGGCTTTCTATTTACCTTAATGAACAAAGGAAAATTGCCGGCAAAGTTTTTATTGAAAAAACAGTTAGTGAAGAGTTTAGACAAAATGAAATAAAAATTACTGAAAGAAAAATAAAAGAACTTGAACAAAGCCCTCTACTTACTCTTAGAATGAATAATAATTATAGGGTGTTAAAAAATTATATTAATTGGTTGAACGCAATCCCTGAAAACAAGGTATCTCATCAACCTGAAACGAAAAAACCCACAGCCTCACTAATTATGTTAAAGCCTTTAAAATTTAGTGAACTATTCATTAACCCTCAAATAATAAACGACTGTATAAACCTATTGAAAGAAACTGATAAGCCATGTGTTAATGAAGATAATGAGTTCATAAGAAATAAGGGGGCCTTTGTAGTTTGGTTTAACGCTTTAGAGCAAAAAAAGGTATTCAATAGTTCCTTTATCAATGATATTGAAAGGGCTAAAACATTAAATTATAATTTCAAAGGCTTAGGAGTTTCAGGCAGCTTGTTTAGGCAAGGGAACAAAAGAGCATCCGAAAATTATAAAACACATTTTGAAAATGAAATTGCCACTATAAAACACTAACAACACTAACAACATTAACATGATGCAGCCTTGTTAATCTTTCCCTTTTATTTGTTTCTTATTTCGCTTTACACAAAATATAAAGCAAATGGAAACAGTTTTTTTATCCCTTACAAAAAGTGACTTTCAGGATTTAATTGCCGAAACTGTCAATTCGTGTTTAAGACGTAACACACCCACTACCCCACAGCCAACTGAAACCGACCGTTGGTTTGACCTCAACGAACTTTGTATTTACCACCCCGACAAGCCCAGCAAGCCGACCGTTTACGGCTGGGTAAACGCTGGTACTATTCCCGTACACAAAGGTGGAAAAAAGTTGAGGTTTCTAAAATCGGAAATTGATAACTGGTTGAAACAAGGCAGAAAAAAGACTTTGGCAGAAACAGCCATCGAAGCCGAAAATTATCTAAAAATAAAAAAGGGGGTAAGTCATGCATAAACATGAAACAAACCCCCGGCAAAAAACACAAAGCGAAGGTATAACACACCTTGGCCAGTTACAAACCATATTTCAGTACTTACAGGAACACGTTGCCACGGCTTCAATGATTGCAGACGCAACAGGGGTTCCTCAAAAATGTATTACCCGGTATAAAAGGGATTTAGAAAAAGGCGGGCATCTCTGGGAAATTGAAAAGAAAGACTGTAAAAAAACAGGCTTCAAAGCATGGTATTTATCAACCAACCCAGACAAAGCCCCTAACCATTTATCAAACCCGTTAACCCTTTTATAAAATGGAAGCAATAAAAATAAACCCGGTATTTAATGACCTTAATAAACCTGAAACAGTAATTAAACACATTCAAGATATAATAAAGAAAGCTGAACCAACCCCACACACGGAAATTTTAAAGCAATTAGTTGAACAGCTTGAACCTTTGGACTTTGAAGTCTTAGCCTTTCCCCAGGTTGAGAAATTAAGGCAAAGACTTTCTGAACTTGAAACAGACAAAGAAAGCTGGGGCGGCAAAGCCAGTACAGGAAAAGAGAATAACCCTAAACAAACGGAACGGGGACAGATTGAAAAGGCACTAGAAAAATTGAAACTGAACGCTAAACACTATCGAATTTTATCAATTGAAAAAATTTTAAATATTGCCGAAAAAAATCGTTGGGGCTTGTGTAAGAACATGGAATTTATTTACCTGTATAACGGGGCTTACTGGACGTACATAGAAAAAGAAGCTTTCCAAAAGTTTTTAGGTGAAGCAGCAGAAAAAATGAACGTTGCAAAATTCACAGCAAGGGATTATGAATTTCGTGAAAAGCTAATAAAACAATTTATTTCAACTGCATATTTGCCAACACCCGAGCCGCCAAAAGAAGCGGTTTATATCAATCTGAAAAATGGAACGTTTGAAGTAACTGCCAAAGGAATTAAATTAAGGCCGTTTGACCGCGGCGACTTTCTTACTTATCAATTACCTTTTGATTATAACCCAAAAGTTAAAGCCCCTTTGTTTCAATCTTACTTAAATAGAGTACTGCCTGACATAGAAAGGCAAAAGGTATTAGCTGAATTTTTAGGGTATGTATTTGTAAAGAATGGAAATAATAATCTTAAAGAGGAAAAAGCCCTTATTCTTTACGGCACTGGGGCAAATGGCAAGTCTGTGTTTTTTGAAATAGTAAACGCTTTACTGGGGGTTGAAAATGTATGCAGTTATTCTTTGCAAAGCCTTACCGATGCAACCGGATATTTCCGGGCGATGATTGCCAACAAGCTAGTAAACTATGCAAGTGAAATAAATGGAAACCTTGAAACGTCAATTTTCAAACAATTAGTTTCCGGCGAACCCGTTGAAGCCCGTTTACCCTATGGCAAGCCGATGCAAATAAAGCAGTATGCAAAACTGATTTTTAACTGTAATGAATTACCAAAAGAGGTTGAACACACAAGAGCCTACTTCAGGCGATTTTTAATTATTCCTTTTGATGTTACAATACCGGAACATGAACAGGATAAGCAACTGCATACAAAAATTATTGAAAGCGAACTTTCAGGGGTTTTTAACTGGGTACTGGAAGGGCTTAACCGACTATTGGAACAAAAGAGGTTTTCACATTGCGAAGCAGCTAAACAAGCTGTTGAAAAATATAAAACCCAGTCCGATAGTGTGAAACTTTTTATTGATGAAAACAGCTACCAACCCAGCCCCAGCGAATACAAAGTAGTAAAAGACCTTTATACTGCTTACCGAACTTTTTGTTTAGATGACGGATTTAAGCCCGTAAACAAAACCAATTTTATTAAGAGGCTACAGAGTTTCGGGGTGCAGGTTGAGAAAAGGAATATTGGAAACGTGGCTTTCCTTTCACTTGAACCCGAAACATTTTAATGCAAAAAATAAAGATTGTTTTGAACGTTCACCTTTTTCACCTTTTTCACTTTTTTCACCAATTAAGCCGAAAAGTGAACGAAGCGAACTAAGTGAAGAATGAAAAACAACTTTATTTTTTTTAAATTAATTGAGTATGAGAAACGAAAAAGATTTTCAAGATAAATTTCAATTTTTAATAACTGAAATAATGGCACATTCTAGTGAGGTTACACCATTTGAAAGCCTAATTGGATTGGTGAGCTCTATCATTACAGATGCGAAGACAGATCATTTACTTATGGTTATCCGTCTTCATTTTCCTGAATACTTCACCGACTATAAACCTTTTAGATTATGAAAGATTACCGATATGATTTAAAGAAAGGCAACAAAAAGCACCCTTGCCCGGATTGCAGGAAAAAAACCTTTGTCCGGTACTTTGATACCAAAACAGGCGAATTATTGCCCGAACAGTATGGACGTTGTGACAGGGAAAGCAAATGTTCTCACCACCTAAACCCATACAAAGACGGTTACAGTAAAGCCGTATTTGAAAAAGAACGGGGCGGCTATACAAGCAACTGGAAACCACAGCGACCAACACCCCGAACAAAGCCAGCCCCAAAAGCTGAAACTGTATTTATTCCATTTGATGTATTTGCACAAACAAGGCAGGGGTATGAACAAAACGTTTTTATTCAAAACCTGTTAAGCCGTGTTCCTTTTCCTTTTGAAGTTAAAGATATTGAACAGGTAATTTCTCAATATAATTTGGGAACGGTTTGCAACGGTTACAGGAAAGGGGCAATTACATTTCCTTTTATTGACAAAGCTGCAAATATAAGGACTGTTCAAGTAAAACAGTTTAATGAAACTAACCACACCATTGGTACAGATTTTTTACATTCAATCATTGAGAAACACCTCACCAAAAGAAACGAACCTTTACCCGGTTGGTTGGAGGCATACAAAAGGAATGAAAAAACGGTTTCCTGTTTGTTTGGCGAACACCTTTTGAACAGATACCCACTAAACCCCGTTGCAATAGTTGAAGCACCAAAGACAGCCGTTTACGGTACTTTGTATTTCGGCTTTCCTGAACAGCCCGAAAACTTACTTTGGTTAGCCGTTTACAATTTAAGCAGTTTAAGCCTTGAAAAATGCAAAGCTTTACAAGGCAGGGACGTTGTTTTATTTCCCGACTTATCAAAAGATGGTAAAGCCTTTGAGTTATGGAGCAGTAAAGCCAATGAATTTTCTAACCGTTTGCCAGATACACAGTTTAAAGTTTCGGACTTACTGGAAACACTTGCACCAACTGAACTAAGGCAGTACGGGGCTGATATAGCGGACGTACTTATAAAACAGGATTGGCGAAAATTCAGAATAGCAGAGGTAATACAGGAACAACACCATTCAATAACGGACCCCGTACCGGTCCCTAAAAGTGAAAAAGGTGAAAATAGTGAAGCCCTAAAACAAACTTATTTTTTTAAGCCTGAAACACACACACCGCCCATAGAAAATAGCTTTCAATTTGCAAACCATCCTTTTAATAAGGCAAATATATTTAGTAAGTACAAAGCCCCGAAGCCTGAAAATTGGGAACGGGATATTATTGAACTTGAAAATTACTTTACGGGAATAGAACTACCAACCCAGCCGGTAAAGTTAAATAGGGCCAGCACAATAACAAACTGTTCCCTATTCATTGAAAGCCATTTTGCCACCGTGAAAGCGTATAACGGTAAACGAACTTTTTTGCCATATCTGCACCGGTTACATGAATTGAAACAAATATTAACCACGGATAAAAATGCTGTAACTATTGTTTAAAATGTTGTTTGTGGGTTTGATAGCTTTTAAAATTGATATATTTATAGGAAAATCAACCATGGTAAAAATTACAGGAACCAGGGAGGCATTCAGTCAAATGATTACAGAAAAAAATGTGTATAGAAAGTTAGGTGTTGAGCGCACCACCGTATCAAACTGGAAAGCTTATATTAAAGAAAACAAAAAAATCAGCATTGATAAGATGGAAGAAATGCTTAAAAAATATGGTGCAGTAGAATTGTCACCTCCTGTTTGGATATTTCAGTAACTTTAAAAGAACTATAAACCGTTAATTATGAGTGACATTATATCTGATTACAACCCGTTTAGAAGCGTTATCTGCAATAATTGTAAACACAGAATTAAAGCAGGGAAATGTAAAGCATTTGACAATATACCCGATGAAATTATATTTGGAGATAACGATCATAAAAAAGTATTGCCCGGGCAAAAAGGTAACTATGTTTTCACACCAAAAAGCAAATAATGTATTTAGTAAACTTTAAAGAATACACGGACTTTGATTGATCACAAATTCAAATTAATATGACACAAAAAGATTTACAAAAGGTTACAGAAAAACAAAAAAAGTTTAATCTTTTAATGAGTAAAAAAAAGATTGAGCAGTCCGATATTAAGGCAATTCTAAATAAAAAAGAAATAGCTTCGTTCCAGGACTATCTTGCAAACCAGATTAGTAAGTCGGGGGGCGACAGTAAACACGATCTGTTAGAAAAGATTTCCGCTTTACTTCCTACCTATGTTAAAAATCAGCTCTGGGAAAGTAATCACCATCAAATGTCTGTATCAATTTCTAAGTATATTGAAACTTACGGAACGATGCCACCAAAAAACCGAATAGCGGCTGACACCGGATTAAGCCGCCAAACCATTCATAAGCACTTTAAAGAATATGCAACACATCCCTTTTATGTTGAACAAATGCAGCAGTTTAAATTTATGAATAATAGAGTACTGGCAAAGGTTTTAAAAATTGCAGTAGAAGGGAAAGGCGATGTAAAAGCTGCAAGGTTATATTTAGAAGTTATAGGTTGTTTAGGTAATCAATGTCCCTCCGGTACTAGTATCAATACCCAAAACAACTACATACAAATTAATGGTACTGTCTTAAGCCAGGAAACAATAAAGCATTTAGACCAAGGTCAACTTAATGCCATCGAATCTATTCTAAAAACAACATTGCCACCAATACCGAACACTGGTCAAGTGGTCAAATGTTAACTTATGGAAACATTTAATATTGATTTAAAAAAAAGGGGGAAATATCATGAACTAATTTTATAGCAACAAAGCCTTTAGTTTACTACTTAATTCATTTTTGAAATTATCTTTTACAAATAATTCTCCTTTTACATTAGTATCCGCTGACTTCGCTGAATAAAATCGTATTTTGAGAATTGGCAAAGATGTTAAGAAGTAAATATCACTTTTATTTAATGACAGCTTTAGTTCAAACCCAGTGGTCCCGCCGTTACCAGTATAACCCATACTACTACAGTCTACGCCTGTTTGACAGTTCCCCCAGCAAACACGATGTATTATTTCATTATTTTCAAATATTATATCAACTGAATCTTTCAAGGAAGTGGATGTAAAGTTTTCCGCTATAAAACTACCATCTAATAGTAAAGTAATACCTTCTCGTTTGCTTCTTTCAATGGCGAATTGTAAATAAGGGAAATTTATATTAGCCTTACCATCGTCGCCTGCATTCAACCACCCATTTACACTACTAACAGAGTCTTGAACGGATTTTTCAAGTTTGAAATCCCAAAAATTATCCATCCTTCTGTTAACTACAATTTCTTGGCTTTTGCAAAGGGTTGGTAATAGTGCTATAATAACAAATAACTTTTTCATATTACCTAAAGTTATGGATATAAATTAATGAACATAAGAAGTTTAAAGAATGGGCTTAAAAGTTCTTTGTATGCAAATACAAAGGGTACCGAAACAGATACTGCTCGTAATGATAAGGAACCTGCAGAATTTCTGAATTACGGAATACATTTATTAACAAAACATTTGCTGCCATGGTTGCTTCCCCCGAGTTTGCATTGTTGGATAGTGATAACCGGCGGGAGTTATTTGAAGGCCATCAAAGGCTTAATTTCTTAATGGAAGCAGTCGAGAAGATTGGGGAGGCTTATATAAAGTCTTTTGATTGATTAGTGTTAGTAAGGACAAAGCAATGGATAATTAGTAATCGAATGATTCAGCTTCATGGGTAAAATTTACAGTATCTGATAAATATTGTATCTTATTTGTACCTTGAAAGTATTGTATTTTTGTAGAGTCCTATAAACAGTAGGTTTTAATCATTTAGTTACTTTTTGTATCGGAAAGTAATTATCTTTTGTTTTATTATTTTACAAGACGATAATTTAATACCCATACCTAAACAGTAACATAAACCAATGAGCCAAAAAATTCCCCCTTCTTATAAAAATACAAAATATCGTATGGAGCAAACCATGCGTTGGTATGGCCCGGATGATCCCGTGTCTCTGGCAGATATTAAGCAGGCAGGTTGTACTGGTATTGTAACTGCATTGCATCATATCCCTAACGGGCAGGTGTGGCCGCCGGATGAAATAAATAAACGAAAGGCTATAATAGAAAAAACTGGATTGGTATGGAGCGTGGTAGAAAGTGTTCCTGTACATGAAGCCATTAAAACACAAACTGCGGGCTTTGAATTGTATATAGACAATTATAAAAAAACTATTCAAAACCTTTCAGCCTGTGGTATAAAAAATATCACCTATAATTTTATGTCCCTGCTCGATTGGACAAGAACCGATTTAGCGTACGAAACAGAAGATGGGTCAAAGGCATTACGTTTTGAAATGGCGGCATTTGCAGCGTTTGATCTTTTTATTTTACAACGTTCAAATGCGGATAAAGATTATGATGCTGCTACCATAGCAAGAGCCAGGGAGAGGTTTTTAAAAATGAGCGATGATGAGAAATTGTTATTGCAACGCAATATAATTGCAGGCCTTCCGGGAAGTGAGGAAAGTTTTACTATCAAACAATTTCAGCAGGCATTAGATACTTATAAAGATATTGACAGAGTAAAATTGCAACAGCACCTTATTTATTTTTTACAACAAATAATACCTACTGCAGAATCCTGTGATGTGGTGATGTCCATTCATCCTGATGACCCGCCATTTTCGGTTTTAGGATTACCAAGAGTAGTAAGTACTGCAGAAGATATAAATGTACTCATTAAAGCAGTGCCATCAATTAACAATGGCCTTTGTTTTTGCACTGGTTCGTATGGAGTAATTGCTATTAATGATTTACCCGAAATGGTAAGTATATTTGGCGATCGTATTCATTTTATTCATTTAAGAAATACAACAAGAAATAGTAACGGCGATTTTTTTGAAGACAACCATCTGGAAGGTGATGTTGATATGTATGCGGCTATAAAAGCATTGGTAAAAATTATGCAGCAACGTAAATGTTCAATACCCGTAAGGCCCGATCATGGCCACCAGATGCTGGATGATTTAAAAAAGAAAACAAACCCGGGATATTCAGCAATCGGCCGGTTACGTGGGCTGGCCGAAATACGTGGTGTTGAGTTAGGTGTATTGAGGAGTTTACTAGAAATAGAAAATAAACAAAACTGATTATGTCTGTAAATTTAAACATACCCGGTAGCTTACAAACAGCTAAGCAGCAAACATTGCTTACAGAAGATTTTCTGTTAAATACTGAACAGGCAAAAAAACTATACTTTAATTATGCTGCTGATTTACCAGTTATAGATTATCATAATCATTTACCCGCAAATGAAATAGCAGCCAATAAAAAATTTGAAAACCTTACAGAAATATGGCTGAAGGGCGACCATTATAAATGGCGTGCCATGCGCACATTGGGCATAAATGAAAGTTATGTTACCGGCCCTGCATCTGCCGAAGAAAAAATGATGGCATGGGCTGGCTGTCTTCCCCAGACAGTACGAAACCCGCTTTTTCACTGGTCGCAGATGGAACTTAAAAATCCATTTGGTGTTGAAACATACCTGAACAAAACAACAGCATCATCTATTTATAAACATTGCAATGAGTTATTACAAAAAGATAGTTTTTCAACAAGGGGCTTATTAAAACATTTTAATGTAGAAATGGTGGGTACTACAGACGACCCTTGCGATGATTTGATGGACCACAAAAAAATAAAGGAGGATGATTTTGAAGTAAAGGTTTTACCTTCTTTCAGGCCAGATAAAGTGTTTAATATTTCAGATAAAATTTCTTTTTTACAGTACCTGGAAAAATTGGAAACTGCAAGCGGCGTACAAATTAAATCTTATACCAATTTAATAGAAGCACTCGAAAAGCGAATTGATTATTTTCATCAAAATGGTTGCCGCATTGCCGATCATGGTCTCACAAAAATGCCATCCCATTTTACATTTACTGCTGCATTGGAAAAGGAATTTATCGAATTTATTGAAAATAAAAGTGCGGCAACATTTTCGCAACCTGAGATATTTGCAGGATCAGTTTTAATGGCTTTATGCACCACTTATTATAAAAAAGGCTGGGTGCAGCAATTTCATTTGGGGGCATTGCGTAATAATAATGGAAGGCTGTTAAATATGCTGGGAGCAGATGCAGGAGTTGATTCTATTGGGGATTTTTCACAGGCTACAGCGCTATCCAATTTTTTAAATGAATTGGATAAACGTAATGAACTAACCAAAACAATTGTCTACAATCTAAACCCGGCAGACAATGAATTATTTGCTACCATGTGTGGCAACTTTAATGATGGTAGCAGCAAAGGTAAAATTCAGTATGGCTCGGGCTGGTGGTTTTTAGATCAAAAGGATGGAATTGAAAAACAATTGAATGCATTATCCAATATGGGTATTGTGAGCACATTTATTGGCATGATAACAGACAGCAGAAGTTTTTTATCTTATAGCCGTCATGAATATTTCAGAAGAGTGTTATGTAATTTGTTTGGTACTGAAATGGAAAATGGGCTGTTGCCAAATGATGAAAAATGGATGGGAGAAATCATCCAGGGTATCTGCTATAATAATGCAAAGGAATATTTTAACTTATAATCAATGATAATAGATACAGTGGCGAATGCCTCAAAATATTTTTCGGTTCATCCTTTATTTGAAAAAGCATTTCAATATATTCAATTAACTGATTTGGGTACAATTGAAATGGGTCATTATATAATTGAACAGGATAAATTAAGAGCTATTTTTTCTACCGGCAAGGGAATTACCAAATCAGCGTCAACCGCAGAATTTGAATGCCATAATAAACATATCGATATACAGTTGTGCATTAATGGTACAGAACAGTTTGGCTGGAAACCAAGGCAAAATTGTACCATGCCCAACGGAGGCTATGATGCAGAAAAAGATGTGCAGTTATATTATGATGCACCCGACATGTTTTTTCGGTTAGTAGCAGGGCAGTTCGCAATCCTTTTCCCCGAAGATGTACATGCGCCGATGATTAGCGATGGTGAAATAAAAAAACTCGTAATCAAAGTAAAAGTATAACCTCCTTTAATCTCCCCGACTGAAAAGTCTAACAATCAACTATATAAAAAATGAGTTTCCCGCTTTAGGCAGATATTATTCAACAGAAAATTAGATTTATCGAATTTTTTGCAATTTTTCCCTAATAACGATGGATATTTGCAAAATAATTCAAAAAAACTTTTACAATGAGCAACAAGCCAGGTACTTTGTTTGATAAAGTGTGGGATGCACACGTAGTGAGGAAAATTGAAGATGGCCCGGATGTATTCTTTATTGACAGGCATTTTATTCATGAAGTTACCAGCCCTGTGGCGTTTTTGGGATTGGAAACGAGGGGAGTGGGAGTAATGTTTCCACAACATACTTTTGCCACCGCCGATCATAATACACCTACTATTAACCAGCACTTACCGGTTGCAGATCCTTTATCCAATAACCAGCTAAAGGCATTGGAACAAAACGCAGCCAAATATGGCATTTCTCACTGGGGCCTTGGTAACCCTAAAAATGGTATCGTACATGTAGTAGGCCCCGAAAATGGAATCACTCTTCCGGGCATGACGATTGTTTGCGGTGATTCTCATACTTCCACACATGGTGCATTTGGCGCTATCGCTTTTGGTATCGGTACTTCAGAAGTAGAAATGGTTTTATCTTCTCAATGTATCATGCAACCCAAGCCATTAAAAATGCGTATAAACGTAAACGGTAGTTTGGGTAAAGCAGTTACACCAAAAGATGTTGCATTATATATTATTTCAAAATTAACTACTGCCGGCGCTACCGGATATTTTGTAGAATACGCAGGTGATGTATTTCAAAAAATGAGTATGGAAGGCCGTATGACGGTTTGTAACATGAGTATTGAAATGGGTGCCCGTGGCGGAATGATAGCGCCGGATGAAACTACTTTTAAATATATCAACGGACGTGAGATGGCACCCAAAGGAGCATCATGGGATAAAGCACTTACTTACTGGAAAACATTAAAAACTGATGAAGTTGCAGAGTTTGATAAGGAATATAATTTTGATGCTACGGATATTGAACCTATGATTACTTATGGTACCAACCCAGGTATGGGTATGGGCATTTCCAAATCAATTCCTAAAGGAGCTAGTTTAACGGGGGGTACTGCTACTTATGAAAAATCATTGAATTACATGGGCTTTCATGAGGAAGACCAGATGATCGGTAAAAAAGTAGATTATGTATTTATAGGCAGTTGTACCAATGGCCGTATTGAAGATTTCAGGGCCTTTGCATCAATTATTAAAGGGCGTAAAAAAGCTGAACATGTAACTGCATGGGTAGTGCCTGGCTCTCATATTGTAGAAGAGCAGATTAAAGCAGAAGGCATTTTGGATATATTAACTGAGGCAGGGTTTATTTTACGTCAGCCCGGTTGTTCGGCATGCCTTGCAATGAATGATGATAAAGTACCCGCAGGAAAATATGCGGTAAGTACCAGTAACCGCAACTTCGAGGGGCGCCAAGGGCCAGGAAGCCGTACTCTACTGGCAAGCCCGCTGGTGGCTGCTGCTGCTGCTGTAACAGGCTTTGTAACCGATCCGAGAGAGTTGATGTAATGC
Organism: Ferruginibacter sp.; assembly: GCA_043745405.1. GTDB lineage: Bacteria > Bacteroidota > Bacteroidia > Chitinophagales > Chitinophagaceae > Ferruginibacter. The sequence continues at coordinate 12,771 of JAYTTI010000168.1, forward strand.
GCCGTCCGGATTATCAATTAATTAATTATCAATTATCAATTAAAAATATGGCCTACGATAAATTTAATACGCTTACAAGTACAGCAGTTCCTTTACCCATTGAAAATGTAGATACCGATCAGATTATACCTGCACGTTTTTTAAAAGCTACTACCCGTGAAGGTTTTGGTGATAATCTTTTCAGGGATTGGCGCTATAATGCTGATAATACACCCCGGCAGGATTTTATTTTAAACAATCCTATTTATACCGGAAAGATACTGGTTGGTGGTACCAATTTTGGCAGCGGCAGTAGTCGTGAACATGCTGCATGGGCTATTTATGATTATGGGTTCAGGTGTGTTGTATCTAGTTTTTTTGCTGATATCTTTAAAAACAATGCTATCAATATGGGCATCTTGCCTGTTCAGGTAAGTCCTGCATTTTTAGAAAAAATATTTACTGCTATTGAGACCGATCCCAAAGCACAGTTTGAAATAAGCCTGCCCGAACAAACTGTTACCATAATTGCCACTGGCGAAAAAGAATCATTCAGCATCAATGGGTATAAAAAAAATAACCTGTTAAATGGCTATGATGATATCGATTATTTGCAGGCTATGAAACCGGATATTATTTCCTTTGCCAAAGAAAAAGCAATCTAATATTGTATGCAAATCCTTACGGGTCTTCTTAATCAATCTTTCAACAGTACAAATAAATACCAGCCTTCGCTGCCAGCAATTGAAAAAAACACAACGATATATTGAAATAATGGATACTACACTCCGTGATGGTGAACAAACCAGCGGTGTGTCATTTTCAGCTTCTGAAAAGCTAACCATCGCCCAGCTATTACTTACAGAAGTAAAAGTTGACAGGATTGAAATTGCATCTGCCAGGGTATCAGAAGGCGAGTTTCAGGCCGTAAAAAAAATTACTGATTGGGCTAAGGCCAATGGGTATTTAAATAAAGTAGAAGTACTGACTTTTGTGGATGGCGAAACCTCTGTAAACTGGATGATTGAGGCCGGTGCAACTGTAATGAACCTGCTTACCAAGGGTTCATTAAATCATCTTACACATCAATTGAAGAAAACACCCGAAGAGCATTTTTCGGAAGTTGCCGCTGTAATTGCGTTGGCCGATAAAAAAGGTTTGCAATGCAATGTTTATCTGGAAGACTGGAGTAATGGTATGCGTAATTCAAAAGAATACGTATTGCAATATCTCGACTTTTTACAGCACCAGCCTATAAAACGTGTTTTGCTGCCCGACACATTAGGCGTTTTAATTCCTTCCGAAGTTTTTGAGTTTGTATCAGCGCTGGTAAACCGTTATCCTCAATTGCATTTCGATTTTCATGCACATAACGATTATGATTTGAGTATTGCCAATGTTTTAGAGGCAGTTAAGGCTGGTGCACATGGATTGCATCTTACGGTAAATGGCATGGGCGAAAGAGCTGGCAATGCACCATTAGCAAGTGCAATAGCTGTATTGAATGATTTTATGCCCGGTGTAAAAACTTCGGTGGTAGAAAAATCTTTGTATACAGTTAGTAAACTGGTAGAAACTTTTTCTGGATTCAGGATATCAGCCAATAAACCGGTTGTTGGCGAAAATGTATTTACACAAACTGCCGGGATACATGCAGATGGCGATAAAAAAAACAACCTGTATTATAACGATTTGATGCCGGAAAGATTTGGCAGGCAACGTAAATATGCATTGGGTAAAACTAGTGGCAAAGCCAATATAGATAACAATTTGCAGCAATTGGGCATACAGTTATCTGACGATGATTTAAAGAAGGTAACACAGCGGGTTATTGAATTGGGCGATAGTAAGGAAATGGTGACACAGGCCGACCTGCCATATATTATCAGCGATGTATTAGATAGTAATAGCATCGAACAAAAAGTGCAGATAAAAAATTATGTACTCACTCATTCTAAAAATTTAAGACCTTCGGTTACCTTACATATTTGTATAAATGGCGAATTATTTGAGGAGCATGCACAGGGAGATGGGCAATATGATGCTTTTGTAAATGCTTTAAATATAATCTACAAAAAAAAGAACGTCGAGTTGCCTTTACTGGCAGATTATACTGTGCGTATTCCTCCAGGCGGAAAATCTGATGCACTGTGCGAAACAATCATTACCTGGCTTCATAATAATAAAGAATTTAAAACACGTGGGTTAGATAGCGATCAAACGGTAGCAGCTATAAAGGCAACAGAAAAAATGTTAAACATCATCTAGTAACACCTGTTTTATAATTGGTGTAATTCGTGCCTTAAAATTCGTGTTTTAAAAATTCGTGTAATCAGTGTTCATAATTAATGTAATAAAAATAAAAAAATAAAAAAAAGCGATGGCAAAAAAACATATCCTTATTGTTCCCGGAGATGGAATAGGGCAGGAAGTTACCCTGGTGGGAAAAAAAGTATTAGACAGGATAGCCGCAATATTTAATCATGAGTTTACCTATGATGAAGCGCTGATTGGCCATGTGGCTATTGAAGCAACAGGCAATCCTTTACCGGATGAATCATTGGAAAAAATGCGCAATTCGGATGCTGTATTGTTTGGTGCAGTGGGCCATCCAAAATACGATAATGATCCTTCTGCTAAAGTAAGGCCCGAACAGGGTTTATTGAAGATGAGAAAGGAACTGGGTTTATATGCCAACCTTCGCCCGATAAAATTATTTGATGAATTGTTGGGCGCTTCCAGCATTAAACCAGAAATTTTAAAAGGGGCTGATATTTTGTTTTTCAGGGAACTGACAGGCGATATTTATTTCGGGGAAAAAGGCCGAAAAAATAATGGAGATACAGCTTATGATGTTGCGGAATACAGCCGTTACGAAGTAGAGCGTATTGGACGTAAAGCTTTTGAAGCGGCACGCACACGCCGCAAAAAATTATGTTCGGTAGATAAAGCAAACGTTTTAGAAACAAGCCGTTTATGGCGTGAAGAAATTCAAAAACTGGCACTGGAATATACAGATGTTGAAGTTGAATACCAGTTTGTAGATTCTACTGCTATGATGCTGATAAAAGATCCACGCCGCTTTGATGTGGTAGTAACGGCCAATTTATTCGGCGATATTTTAACTGATGAAGCCTCGCAGATTGCAGGCTCCATGGGTATGCTTGCCTCTGCTTCTATTGGCGATGGTACAGGTGTGTATGAACCCATCCATGGCTCGGCACATGATATCACGGGTAAGGGAATTGCCAATCCTTTGGCTTCCATACTTTCTGCTGCTTTGTTACTCGATATTTCATTTGGTATGAAGGCAGAGTCTGAAAAAGTGATCAATGCAGTTGACCAGGTATTAAAAGCAGGCTACAGAACTATTGATATTGCAGATGCTACAACAACTAAAGAAAATATTTTAGGCACAGAGGCAATGGGCGAAGCGGTGTTGAAATTTTTATAAACTTATACAATTACTTAACGGGTATATGAAAGGATTTACTTTTTATATACCCGTTTTTATTTTTTCCATTTTGTTTTTTTCTAGTTCTCGGTGTCCAACTTTTTGATCCGATTAAGCAATACATCTTGGAGATAGATGTTGATCATGAAGATTCAACTGCGGCTTTCAGGATTAAGTGTCATGTTTAGGTTAATGAGTGGAACACCAAAAGAATGTAGAACCAATAACAGTGACGAAACTGCTACCTATTACTAGAGCTAGAAAAGCTTTTGGTTTCACGGAACTGGGTCTACTATAATTGGGGTCTTGCTTGATATTTTTTTAAAATATCCATTAGCATTTACTCCCTGTCCAAAACAACAACTAAAATTGTAGTCATTGTTATTTGGTCTATGGATAGCTCTTACTCCTGTTTTATAAAACTTAAAAGTCAATGTACAAAAGGTGTCGCACTCAGGAATTTTATAAATTGCTGAATTCTCTTTTAATGTCAACGTGTCCACAAATGACCCAGTATTATAGCTTTTAGCACCAGCATTAAAATAAAAACTTATTGCAATATTATTTCCATCTAGTTGCTTCACTTTAATGTTTCCAAAACTTCCATAAGTATCATCACCCATTCTAGTTGTAACTCCAACATATTTATAAATTCCTGTCACATTTATAGTAGCTTTTTTAACAGTTCCTTGTCCAAATACGCAGAATGAAAGTAGTACAAGAAATATGCAAAGGATTTTTGATTTACTTAACATGACACAATTTTTTCCACTATTATTGTATTACCTCGCTTAGTTATCTAAACTTACAGCAATGCAGCTAAAGTAGGAGTTATTTACGAAAGTTTTAGCGGTATATAGGGAGGGGCAACGCACCTATCTGTTGGCAAATTTTTTTATTGTTGCTGCATTTCATCAAAAGTAACAACCTAAAAAATAACCATTAATATACTCAGGTAATTTTAAAAATGAATATCTTAGCAGGACGAATTTGTAATACTTTAAACGTTTGCCCATGCTACCTTCTATAAATGAATTAAGTCAACAGGATATCAACCCTTTAAAAAGCCTTGATGTGTGGGAAGATGATGTATTGGAACGCTATCCTGATCCTGCTTCTATTGTAAAAGAAAAATCAGCGGAAGCTTTCCGAAACTACGAAACTACCGAAAGGGATACTGTAAAGGAATTTTACCGCCTCAACCATACTTACCAGACTTATGATTTTGTGTTAGATAAAAAAGCCAACTATTTAAAATTTGATAAAAAGGAAATGCCTGTTTGGGACGCTTTTCAATTTTTAAATCAGTTGGTAGATGACTCTGATCCCGATACAGACCTTGATCAGTTTCAGCACCTGTTACAAACTTCAGAAGCCATCCGCAAAGATGGCCACCCCGACTGGATGGTGATGGTAGGATTGTTGCATGATATGGGAAAAGTATTGTGTCTTTTTGGTGAACCTCAATGGTCTGTAGTAGGAGATACCTTTCCGGTCGGTTGTGCCTTTTCAGATAAAATAGTGTACCCCGAATTTTTTAAAGGTAGTCCTGATTTTAGCGATGAACGATACAACACAAAATATGGAGTGTATAGCGCCAATTGTGGATTAGATAATGTGCACCTTTCCTGGGGGCACGACGAATATATTTACCAGATAGCAAAAAATTATTTGCCCGAGCAAGGTTTATACATGCTGCGGTATCACTCTTTTTACGCACAGCACAGGGAGCATGCTTATGATCACCTGATGAATGAGCATGACCATGAAATGTTTAAATGGGTTGATCTTTTTAACCCCTACGATTTATATTCAAAAAATCCCACACCTCCCGACTGGAGTGAATTAAAACCATATTACGAGGCACTCGTAAAAAAATATTTGCCAGTCACATTAAAATTTTAACTGTAGCAATATGGTTATTGCTTCAAAATGTTTTTATTTAATATCCTTTTATTTTTTTAATTGACAAATAATTTTTAGTCCTGTTTTATAAAATTAAATTATCACAGTTTTACAATGCTGTAAGTATTGATTATACTATTTATCAAACAATGTATTGTGCAAACAAACTGCAATTTTACTTATCTTGACAACTAATCAACTTAACGATTGCTGATGAACCAATTGCAAAACCTCGACTATATTGTTTTCTTTATTTACTTTGTTTCAGTCACCTCTTACGGGTACTATATCTACCACAAAAAGAAATCCGCCACCACCAATTCAAAAGATTTTTTTCTTGCTGAAGGTTCGCTTACCTGGTGGGCCATTGGGGCTTCGTTGATAGCTTCTAACATTTCTGCAGAACATTTTATTGGTATGTCGGGCTCTGGCTTTGCATTGGGACTTGCTATCTCTACTTACGAATGGATGGCCGCCGCAACACTGATTATTGTTGCTGTTTTTATTATACCTGTATATCTTAAAAATAAGATATTCACCATGCCGCAATTTTTATCAAAGCGGTATAATGATAAAGTAAGTACCATCATGGCAGTATTCTGGTTACTGGTGTATGTATTTGTAAACCTTACTTCCATTATTTATCTCGGGGCGCTCGCCATTTCCTCAATCTCCACCATCAGTTTTGAATGGAGCATTGTTGGGTTGGTAATTTTTTCTTTGTTTGTAACATTGGGTGGCATGAAGGTAATTGGCTATACTGATGTTGTACAGGTAATTGTGTTGATTATCGGGGGGCTTGTTACAACCTACCTGGCGCTGTCTTTATTATCAGAACAGTATGGTTTTGGTAAAGATATTTTTAAAGGGCTTTCAATTTTACGCAAGGAAGCGCCAGAACATTTTCACATGATATTTGATTCGTCCAACAAATATTACAAAGAGTTGCCCGGTATGTCGGTGTTATTTGGTGGTATGCTGGTGAATAACCTTGCCTATTGGGGCTGTAACCAATACATTGTTCAACGTGCGCTCGGCGCTGATTTAGTGACTGCACGAAAAGGAATTTTATTTGCGGCTTTTTTAAAATTACTGGTTCCTGTTATAGCCGTGTTGCCGGGTATTGTAATGTATGTATTGCACAACAAGGGAATGTTTCAGCAGGAAATGACAGATGCTGCCGGCACACTTAAACCAGATCACGCTTATCCAACATTAATGAATTTATTACCCGCCGGTTTAAAAGGTATTGCATTCGCTGCGCTTACTGCTGCTGTTGTTGCATCACTGGCTGGTAAAGCAAATAGCATATCCACTATTTTTTCGCTCGATATTTATAAAAAATATTTTAATAAGGAAGCCTCTGAAAGAAAGATGGTGCTGGTGGGAAGATGGGCTGTTGTAATTGCCATGGTAATTGCCGCCATAGTAACACCTGCATTAAAATCGCTCGACCAGGCCTACCAGTTTATACAGGAATATGTGGGATTTATTTCGCCTGGTGTACTGGCCATTTTTTTGCTGGGTTTTTTCTGGAAACGCACTACTGCAAGCGCAGCTATGGCAGGGGCCTTACTAACCATACCTATTTCAACAGTATTGAAATTTTTGCCGGTATGGACAAATGGTGTTTTTCCTGATTATCCTTTTTTAGACAGGATGAGCATAACTTTTGTATCCATTGTATTGGTGATGATTGCCATGAGCCTTATCAATCCCAGAAAAGAAAGTGATACACATGCTATTGAAGTAGATACATCTATGTTTCGTATTACCACAGGGTTTGCTATTGGGTCTATTATAATCATGGGAATATTATTGGCATTGTATACGGTTTTCTGGTAAAATTAAATAATGATGCAGCAAAACCTAAATAAGTTTTTTTCATTAGCTATATTAATTGGACAGAAAAGTATCAATGGTAGGTAAAAAATGAAATGTTTCAAGTATATTGTACACCTGTTAGTTCAGGCATCACCATAAAAATTTCACACTAAAAAATAAAATACATCGTAATGAAAAAGAAAAATGTTCCTCAGGATTCCCGACGGAAATTTATCCGCAATACAGCATTGACTGCTGCCGGGTTTTTTATTGTACCACGTCATGTATTGGGCCGTGGTTTTGTTGCACCCAGCGATAGGCTTATAGTGGCAGGTATTGGTGCCGGTGGAAAAGGTTCCAGTGATATTGAAAACTTTTTTAAAAGCGGTAAAGCCGATATTGGCTTTTTATGCGATGTTGATGACCGCCAGGCCGTGGAAACCCGTAAAAAATTTCCGAAAGCAAAATACTATAAAGACTTTAGAGAGATGCTGGCTAAGGAAGGAAAATCAATTGATGCAGTGTCTGTTTCTATACCCGATCACCAGCATGGCGTAGCGGCCATGGCAGCCATGCAATTGAACAAACATGTGTATGTGCAAAAACCATTAACGCATGATATTTATGAAGCACGGATGTTAACAGAAGCTGCACATAAATATAAAGTAGTAACGCAAATGGGTAACCAGGGTTCTTCAGGTGATGGTGTGCGCCAATTACAGGATTGGTTTAATGCAGGTTTGGTGGGTGACGTACACACCATTTATTGTTACACCGACAGGCCAATATGGCCTCAAGGCGTTGGCCGTCCGGGAAATAGTTCACCAATACCCACCGGGCTAGATTTTGATTTATGGCTGGGTACTGCCCCTAAAAAAGAATATTTTGAAGGTATATTGCCGTTTAACTGGCGTGGCTGGTGGGATTATGGTACCGGTGCATTGGGCGATATGGCCTGTCATATTATGGCGCCTGCTTTTGCTGTGATGGGCCTGGGTTATCCTACCAGTGCAGAATGCAGCGTAGCAACAAAATATATTGAAAACTGGAACCGTGCCTATTACCCTGAAAGCGGCCCGATTGCTTCGCATATTACCTTAAACTTTAAGGGTAAAAATGGCAAGCCGGATGTGCAGTTGCACTGGATGGACGGAGGTATACAACCGACAAGGCCAGAAGAATTAGGTGCTAATGAAGTAATGGGTGATGGCGGCAATGGGGTAATCTTTATTGGAACAAAGGGAAAGATGATGGCCGGCACTTATGGAGTAGATCCGAAATTGTTGCCAACTTCACGCACAAACGAAGTTAAAGTACCACAAACAGTAGCCCGTGTAAAAGATGGAGAAGACGGCCATTATGCAGCCTGGGTAGAAGCTGCCATAGCAGGGTACGGCAGTGATAAGGCAAAAAACCTCAGTTCTAATTTTGATGTTGCAGGGCCACTTACAGAAAGTGTGCTGATGGGAAATTTGGCCATACGCAGTTATGATATTCGTAAAAAGAAAGGCGATGATTATGATTATCCAGGCCGTAATATAAAATTACTCTGGGATGGCCCGAATATGAAGATCACTAATTTTGATGAAGCCAACCAGTTTGTAAAACGTACCTACAGGGAAAGCTGGAGTCTTTAACGAGATCTTAAATTTTAATAAAACAAGGTGCTATTGCAAAATAGTTCCTTGTTTTATTTTATGCCAGTTCGGCTCCTTACAAATGAAACAAAATTGCAGCATTAAATAATTGAGTTACTCATCAATTACAATGCTTTTCTTAATCACAAAGCTTTATTGATTCTACACCCTTGTTGCTTAGTTGTATTTTATTTATTTTATTCGCTTTATTAAAGTATAAAATAAGAATGCCATATTTTGTCTGATAAGCATCCCAGGTTACGTCTTTTATTTTAGGGTTTCCCAGCCATTTAAAAAGGCTGCCGCGGCTGGCGCCCATTATTGGCAGGCTTATGGTGCCTTTAAAATTGGGGCCCACTTCTATATAGTCCCTTTCGGTAAAAAAATAAATGTCTTTGTCTTTGTAAAAAACGCCGCCGCAGGTATTGCCATTTGTTTCCTGTGTAGTACTTGTAAAACAGGGGAATTTATTTTCCACTTCTGCTAAGGAGGAAAATGTAAATAATTTTTCATTTACGGTACCTTCCAGTACGTCCACTACAAAAGCTGGGCAAACAGGGGTTACTTTTAGCTGAGCCTCCACTGGCGGTATGCTTATAAGGCCTGCAAGTATAAAAAGAATGGTTTTCATATTTTAATGGTTTAAAGGTTCAACGATGAATTACCGGGAATAGTATTTTTAACAGAGTAAAGCAAATTCCTTGCTACAAATGAATTTAAAACCATGTATTTTTTTATTTAGCATTGTATTGTGACTAATAAAAGAGTAAAACTATTCCGAAAGGCTTCTTCTTATTTTCTGACCAACAACTGAAACCACAAAAATTAAAAAATTTATTTAAAATAATTTCTTTCAAATATCGTTGATGTAATAATTTAAAAGACTATGAAATCTACTGCATTAAGAGATAGAAAAATTTTACTACTAATTAGCTATATATGTATTGGCTTTTTTTCTTGCAAAAAAATAGATCAGTTATTAACCTTTACAATTTCCAACGAAAGTAGTATGAGTGTTAACAGCACCACACCTGCTAATCTGCCTTTTAACGTTCCCTGCCCAGAGGTTACTACCAATTCGTCTGAGCAATTTAAAAATAATAATACAAGGGTAAAGTATGTAAAAGATATACGACTAAAGAGTTTGCAATTAAATATTACTAATCCATCCAGTCAAACTTTTGCATTTCTTAAATCAATCCATATTTATATTTCTACTAACTCATCTAACGAAATAGAATTAGCTTCAATGGATAATATTTCTTCAACTGCTAATACTATTTCGTTAACTGCTACCCAGGCAAAACTGGATGATTATATAAAAGCAACGAGTTATAGTTTAAGAACATCGGTAGTAACCCGCCAGGTGCCCACACAGAATATTGATATAAAAATTACCAGTAAATTCAATGTCACTGCTAACCTTTGATATTCGGGAATAATTGATAATCTACTATCCCGATAAGTGGGAACTGTTAAATCTAGTCCTATAGAAGATCCACAAATATTTTGTGTCAGCCTGTAATTTTTTTTTAGCTTTATGTTATAACATAATTTTAAAACGTTAGCAATAATGAAATTCGCAACCCCTATCGTAACTCTTGTGTGCATACTGGTTGCGGTGTCTGTAAAAAGCCAGGAGAGCTGGACCCTGCGAAAAGATAAAAATGGTATAAAGGTATTTTCGAGGCCAACCAAAAATTTTAAGTTTGATGAGCTAAAAGTAGAATGTGAAATTGATGGCAGGATTTCGCAGCTGGCTGCACTGTTATTTGATGTAAACAAACAATACCAATGGGCCTATAAAACAATCAAATCGCAAATGCTGAAGCAGGTTAACACTGCAGATGTTTTTTTCTATACCGAAATTGAAGTTCCCTGGCCATACGAAAACCGCGATATGGTTGTACACATGGCGATGAGGCAAAATCCCGTAACCAAAGTACTGACTATTGAAGCAAAAAATACGGATAATTATTTACCTGTAAAAGAAGATATTGTCCGGCTTAAATATTCAAGTGCCGTATGGACAGTTACCCCTATCGGCAATAAAAAGATTAAGATTGATTACCGGATTCAATTAGATGTTGGCGAAAATGTACCTGCATGGCTAGCGAATTTATTTTCGGTAAATGGCCCTTACGAATCATTTAATAATTTAAAAGAAAAAATAAAACAGCCGGTTTATGCGCAGGCAACATTTCCTTTTATTACAGATTAAGTAAGCAAAAAAATTGCAGCCTGTAGCTTTAGCAAAATAATATTATTTTACAGCATGAAATTTTTAAAGATTCTCTTTTTTATGCTTGTATTGGCCGCCTGTTTGTTTTCTGTTTTGGTGAAGGCTGAAAACACGGCAACAAAGGCTATCAGTAAAAAGGACAGTTTGCCTGCACGTCAATTATTAATTGTAGTTGCTGATGGGTGGAACAATTTGCAGGGCAGTCTGTATGCCTACAATAAAGTTGGAAGTAAATGGATTTTACAATTCAGTAACCCGATAGTTTTAGGCGAAAAAGGTTTGGGCCTTGGAGATGGACTTATACCAATTACCATTGACAATGTGCCCATAAAAAAAGAAGGTGACTTAAGGGCACCGGCTGGTGTTTTTTCAATTGGTACTGCTTTTGGCAATGCACCTTACAAAGAGACAGGCTGGATAAATAACCGCTATATCATGTGTACTGATACACTTATCTGCGTGGATGACCAGCATTCAGTTAATTACAATAAACTGGTAAAAACTGATACAGCAACAAAAGATTATAACAGCCATGAAGATATGCTGATGCAGAAAATTTATTACAAGTGGGGGCTATTTGTAAATTACAATACAAATAAAATTCCCGGAAATGGATCCTGCATCTTTATTCATATCTGGGGCAACGATCATGAAGGTACCTGGGGCTGCACCGCAATGAAGGAAGAAGACATGTTAAGAATTCTGCACTGGATAAAAAGTTCAGACAATCCATTATTGGTTCAGTTGCCAAAAGATGAATACATGAAATTTTCAGCGCAATATGGTTTGCCTGAAATTAAATTTTAAGAGGGTAAATTTTAATATTAACCAGTAATTCAATTATTGTATCAATGAAAAACATAAAGCTGCCAGTAAGCTTCCGATAATTGGCCCAGCAACCGGTATCCAGCTATATTTCCAGTTGCTGCTTCCTTTATCTTTGATGGGTAAAATTGCATGCATTATTCTTGGTCCAAGGTCTCTTGCAGGATTGATGGCATATCCCGTGGTTCCACCCAGGCTAACACCAATGGCCAATACCAATAATGCCACAGGTAAAGCTTGTAGGGAACCAATACTATTTGAAGATTTTACTAAAAATAATGCGCCTAAAATCAGCACAAAAGTTCCGATAACTTCGGATATAATATTGTCTGCAGTACTGGCAATAGCAGGGGCTGTACAAAAAACAGCTAGTTTGGAATTAGCGTCAGGTGTTGCGTCAAAATGTTTACGGTAGGTGAGCCATACCAAAAATGAGCCAATCATTGCACCCAGTAATTGAGCGGTTATATACAATGGAACTTTGGCCCACTCAAACTTTCCGAGTACCGCAAGTCCGATAGTGACGGCAGGGTTTAAATGCCCGCCGCTTACAGGTGATGCCACATATACACCTACGAATACACCCATGGCCCAGCCAAAAGTTATTACTATCAATCCGCCATTGTGGCCATAAGTTTTGTTAAGTACCACGTTGGCAACAACCCCATCGCCTAAAAGAATCAATAAAGCGGTGCCGGTAAGTTCTGCTATAAAAGGAGTCATTGTACAATTTATTTTTTAATTATAAAATAGGCATAAAAAAGTTATTGTAATAAATAATTATTGGCAACAGCAGTAAATGCTTTTACCTGTTGCTGTTGCCAATCGTAATTTTTTTGCAGGATTGAAGCCATTAGGTTTGCAACCAGCGGTGCTGCTTCTATGGCTGAGCCTGCATCAATAAATAATGCCCTTGTGCGCCTTGCCAGCACATCCTCAACCGTGATGGCCATTTCTTCCTGTACGGCCCATACAACTTCTGCCTTGGTGTAAGGTAATGACTCATGAATTTTTTCTTTTAGTAGCGGCTGATCAATTATTAATTGTTTAATTTCTGCTGCATCGCTGCCATACATATTTAAAGTATCGGCGTAATCCATATTTATTTTGTGTCCATGAATGTTCAATTCCGCAGTAACGCACGGCTGCTTTGTTAGCTTACAGGCAAATGCAGCATTGTCAATAGCAGTTTTTGCCATGGTACGGTAAGTGGTCCATTTGCCACCCGTAATCGTAACCAGGCCGCTATTAGAAATGATGGTGGTATGATCTCGTGGTAAAAGTGAAGTTGTTTTTTTTCCTTTTATTTTTATTAATGGCCTTAACCCCGCATACACGGCTTTTATATCCTTGTACTCTACCACCGTGCTTAAGTAACGGTTGGTGTGTTTAATGATAAAATCAATTTCTTCTTTTAAAGCAGTTGGTTCCAAAGAGATATGGCTGATGGGTGTATCAGTGGTACCCAATACAACCTTATTGTGCCAGGGTACTGCAAATAATACCCTGCCATCATCTGTTTTGGGTATCATCATTGCCTGTTCGCCCGGAAAAAAATGCTGGTCCACAACAATATGAACGCCCTGTGATGGGGAAACAATCGCATGGTGTTTGGGATCATCCATTTTCATTACATCGTCGGTAAATACACCGGTGGCATTAATAACCGCTTTGCCGCTAAGGGTATATTCTTTGTTTGATAATACATCCAGCACCACCACACCACTAATGCGTTTATCCGTTTTAGTTAGTGCAATAAGTTTACAGTAATTGATAACAGTGGCTCCCTGTTCAACAGCTGTTTGTGCAAGATTAATGGCCAGTCTTGAATCATCAAACTGCCCGTCGTGGTAAAGCACACCGCCGCTTAAATTCTGTGTGGCTATTGCGGGTAACAATTGCTGTATTGTTTTTTTAGAAAGCATTTTCGTTTTGCCTAAACTTAATTTACCTGCCATTACATCGTACAACTTTAACCCGATACCGTAATACCATTTTTGCCACCAATGAAATGAAGGGATAATAAAAGATAAATTATGGCAAACATGCGGGGCATTTTTCAACAACAGGCCCCTTTCCCTCAGCGCTTCTCTTACCAGTTTAATATTACCCTGAGCCAGGTAGCGAACACCGCCATGCACCAGTTTGGTGCTGCGGCTGCTGGTGCCCTTTGCAAAATCTGCCTGCTCTATCAGCAAAGTTTTATATCCCCTGGAAGCTGCATCAACAGCAGATCCTAAGCCTGTTGCGCCACCTCCTATAATAATGATGTCCCATTCTGATACATCCTGCAGTTGTTGTAACATTGTATTCCTATCCATAATGATTATTGCTGCTGCTGTTTTTTTTTGAATTCCGTAACTGCTGCCGTAAACTTTTTGTGTGATAATTTTAGTGCTGGTGCCGGGCAGTATTATACTTCATCTGCCCATGCCTTGGCAGTTTTTACAGACCGCTGCCATTGCCTGGTTAATTTATTTCTTTCTTCTTCCTGCATGTTTGCAGTAAATTTTTTATCTACCTGCCATTGATGTTGTATGGCTTCCATATTTGGCCAGTAGCCAACAGCAAGTCCTGCTAAATAAGCGGCACCCAACGCCGTAGTTTCGGTGATAACAGGTTTTATTACGGTGGTATTCATAATATCACTTTGAAACTGCATCAACATGCTGTTAATAGTAGCTCCGCCATCTACCCTTAATTCTTTTATGCTGATGCCCGCATCTGCTTCCATAGCTTTTAATACATCCATTGTTTGATAAGCGATACTGTCTAATGCGGCCCTGGCAATATGCGATGCATTGGAACCCCTTGTAAGCCCGGTAATAATTCCACGAGCGTGCTGGTTCCAGTGTGGTGCACCAAGGCCCGCAAAGGCAGGTACCACATACACACCCTCACTATCTTTTACTTTTGCCGCCAGTATTTCTACTTCGGCAGATGTTTTAATAATGCCCAGGCTATCCCTTAACCATTGTATAATGGCGCCCGCAATAAACACACTGCCCTCTAAAGCATAATGCGTAATGCCGTTTACTTTCCAGGCAACAGTTGTCAATAAATTGTTGGTGGATGCTACCGGTTTTTCGCCGGTATTCATTAACATAAAGCAACCAGTACCATAGGTATTTTTTACCATGCCCGGCTGTGTACACATTTGCCCAAACAATGCCGATTGCTGATCGCCGGCAATACCGGCAATAGGTATATTATGAGCCGATAAAATATTTTGTGTATGGCCGTACACTTCACTGCTGCTGCGTATTTCGGGCAGCATATTCCCGGGTATGCCAAATATTTCCTGCAATTCTCCGTCCCACTGAAGGGTATGTATATTGCACAACATAGTGCGGGATGCATTGGATACATCAGTAACATGTACCTTGCCTTTTGTAAGGTTAAATATCAGCCAGGTATCGATGGTACCAAAACACAATTGGCCATTATTGGCTTTTTCTCTTGCGCCAGCCACATTATCTAATATCCATTTTATTTTGGTGGCGCTAAAATAAGCATCTACTATTAGTCCCGTTTTTTGCTGAATCAGTTTATCGGTACCTGCCGCTTTTAGTTCATCACAAAAGACAGCGGTTCTTCTGTCCTGCCATACAATGGCGTTGTAAACAGGTATGCCCGTATTTCTATCCCACACCACGGTGGTTTCCCGTTGATTGGTAATACCAATAGCGGCAATATTTTCAGCCGATAAACCCGCTTTACTGATGGCTTCTGCAGCTACGCCAAACTGCGTACTCCATATTTCATTGGCATCATGTTCTACCCAGCCCGGTTTTGGAAAAATTTGTGTAAACTCTTTTTGGGCAAGTGAAACAATGGAACCTTTTTGATCAAAAACAATGGCTCTCGAACTGGTTGTTCCCTGGTCGAATGATAAAATATATTGCTGCATATAGGTTGGTTATTGATTATTTTAATGAAGAAAATAAGTAGGATTGTCGGGAGTTGTTAAAAAAACAAAAGCAAAAGTGCATGAAATTTAAAGGGGTAATTTTTTTAAAAATGCAAGGTAGCATACGATCGTTTTGTTATGCTAATGTAGTATTTATAATTTTAGCATTTAATATTTTAGGTTCAAATCTTTATTACAGTGTTTTTAAAAGAAGCCTTATAGCCTTCCTTATCATTCTTTTAAAACCTAAGGGCATAACATAACCAGAAATATAAAGATGCGGCAGAACTTGCTATTCAAATTTTTAAAATAAATTTTATTGTTGCGATAAAAACCGCTTCATTTTCAGGAATCTGCAAATCAAAGTACCATTATCCACCTATAAAGCGTATCTTTATCAACCCGTAATTATTTTAGATAAGATACCCGTCATCGGTTAGACAACTTCAATATTTAAATTTTTTTATATGTACACATATATTTGGAACAAATACCTGCCGGTGATAAGGATTTTATTAAAAAAATCTGCAACAGGCGATCAATTGCTAAACCTTAACAGGGATGATTTTGAAAGAGCCGGAACAGGCAGAAAGGCAGGCTATAAGTTTACGATTGCATATACTGATGGCAAAGTAAGTAATGTAATCAGCGGGTCGGATTTAGCGAGTCATTTGGCCGCTGCCATGCTGGAAGATGATGCTACAAAAGCCGTTTTACGTACTGGCCAGTTTGAAGTTATTTTAAATACTAAATTTCAGCTTACTATAAAAAATACTACACCACAACCTGTAACAGCAAACGAAACTGCAGCATTAGAAACAGAGCAGGGTTAATATTTTTACTTTTTAAAACACTAAATATTTACATTTAATTACCCTTATATATTTTGAAGTTTACAGATTTTGGTTTTGACAAAAGATTAATTGAAGGTATCGAAGCCTCAGGATACAATGAAGCAACACCGGTTCAGGAGCAGGTAATCCCACTCGTATTGGCAGGAAAAGATGTTATTGCTTCGGCACAAACCGGTACTGGTAAAACTGCTGCTTTTTTATTACCCCTTATCAATAATATTATTTCCAGCCCACTCAATCACCACAGTATTACGGCTCTTGTAATTGTACCAACAAGAGAGCTCGCCATACAAATAGCCCAGCATATGGAAGGCTTAAGTTATTTTACCTCTGTAAGTTCTATTGCAGTGTATGGTGGTGGCGATGGCAATGCTTTTATACAGGAAAAAAAGGCATTAAGTGTGGGCGCAGATGTGGTGGTTTGTACACCCGGTAAAATGCTGGCGCATATCAATATGGGCTATGTAAAATTTCAGGGATTAAAATATTTGATTTTAGATGAGGCCGACCGTATGCTGGATATGGGCTTTTATGATGATATCATGCGCATCATTGCTGCCCTGCCTGCAAAAAGGCAAAACCTTTTATTTTCGGCAACCATGCCGCAGAAGATAAGAGAAATGGCTAGGCGTATTTTGCACCAGCCTGCCGAAATAAATATTTCCATCAGCAAGCCAAACGAAAAAATTATTCAGCTGGCATATGTGGTATACGATACCCAAAAAATACCACTGGTTAAATACCTGCTGCTTCAAAAGAATTTTTCCAGTGTGCTTATATTTTGCAGTAGTAAAAACAGTGTTAAGGAATTAAACAGGCAGCTTAAAAGAACTGGCTTACCAGTTGATGAAATACACAGCGACCTTGAGCAGGACAAAAGAGAAGAAGTGCTGATGCATTTTAAAAGCGGGCGCCTGCAGATTTTAGTAGCTACTGATATACTTAGCCGTGGTATTGATATTGATAATATTGGCCTGGTATTAAATTATGATGTACCACATGATGGCGAAGATTATGTACATCGTATTGGCCGCACTGCCAGGGCTGCTGCAGATGGAACGGCTATTACATTCATAAGTGTAAAAGAACAACGCAAATTTGCTTCTATAGAAAAATTACTCGGCAAGCCGGTACAAAAAGAAACAGTGCCTGAACAATTTGGCGAAACACCTGCTTATACACCTTCCACATTTGTACCAAGGGAAGGGGGGCACAGGCATGGCAAAAAGTCCATGCATTTTAACAGAAATTCGCCGGCACGCAAATCTTCATAAATTAACTTACCAACGCAGTAGCGGGAAAGATATATTTCAAATTAGATGGTTATTAAATTGTTGTACCAACAAGTGGTTGCCTGATTTTGCAGTTCAGGCGTTTAGGCATTTTTTTGCTTAACGTCTCAACGGCCATTCACTACTTCCTAAATAAAGAGTGGCAAATTGAAATACAACGGCGATGGGCAATTGCCCCCAATGAAATATATTTGTGCAAACAATTTATTATTTCGTCCACAGCCAATATATTATTTAGCCCTGTTGAATACCTTAAAGGCGTGGGCCCTTTGCGGGGCGACCTGCTGAAAAAAGAATTAGGCATATTTACGTTTAAAGACTTACTGGAATATTATCCCTACAGGCATATAGATAAAACCAAAGTTGATAAAATAGGTTCACTTGGCCCAGATACAGAATACGCACAGGTTTCAGGCAGGTTAACGCATGTTGAACTGATTGGCGAAAAAAGGAGTAAACGCTTAGTGGCTTACCTGCAGGATGATACAGGCGAATTGGAGCTCGTATGGTTCCAGGGAATAAGCTGGGCAGAAAAATTATTAACTGTTGGCCATCATTATTTAGTGTTTGGCAAGCTTGGTTTTTTTATGAACAAAGCACAGATCAGTCATCCCGAAATTGAATTATTCTCCAGCGATAAATCAGATGGAAAAAAATTTCTTGAACCCATTTATTCTTCTACCGAAAAACTAAAAGTAAGAGGGTTGAATGGGAGGGCATTTGCAAAACTGACTTATGCTTTGTTGCAACAATTATCTTCCAGTGATCTCCCCGAAAATTTGCCTGATGCTATTATAAAAAAATATCGTTTTATTACAAGATGGGATGCTTTTTGTTCTATTCATTTTCCCGCCACGGAACAAATGTATACCCATGCAGTAAGACGGTTAAAATTTGAAGAGTTGTATTTTGCCCAAATAAGATTGGCCCTTATCCGTAGCACCAGACACCGGTTTAGCAAGGGTTGGGAATTTAATAAAGTAGGCGATCTGTTCAATACATTTTATAATAGTTACCTGCCTTTTGAATTGACCAATGCACAAAAAAGGGTATTAAAAGAAATAAGAAAAGATACCGGAAGCGGCAAACAAATGAACCGCCTTTTACAGGGAGATGTGGGTAGCGGAAAAACTATTGTGGCATTGTTAAGTATGCTGATTGCGGCTGATAATATCCGCCAGGCAGATGGGGAGGGTTTTCAAAGTGTATTAATGGCTCCTACCGAAATACTGGCACAACAGCATTATAACACTATTACAGCCCTTGTAAAAGATATGCCTGTTTATGTAAAACTTTTAACTGGTTCATCTGTTACAAAACACCGGAAAGAAATTTTAAAAGCCTGCGAAGATGGGTCGCTTACCATATTAATAGGTACACATGCAGTAATTGAAGAAAAAGTAATATTTAAAAACCTTGGTTTTGCAGTGATAGATGAGCAACATAAATTTGGAGTAGCACAAAGAGCCAGATTGTGGAATAAAAATACATTACCCCCACATATTTTGGTTATGACGGCAACGCCTATCCCAAGAACCCTTGCGCTAACAGCTTATGGCGATCTCGATTACAGTGTAATTGATGAACTGCCACCGGGCAGGCAACCAATAGACACGGTGCATCGTTTTGAAAATAAACGACCAATGGTAATGGATTTTATCAAATCTGAAATAAAAAAAGGGCGACAGGTATATATCGTTTATCCATTGATTGAAGAATCAGCTAAAATGGATTATGAGAACCTGATGAAGGGATTTGAAGAAGTGAAATCTTTTTTTCCGGAACCAAAGTATTGGATTAGTATGGTGCATGGCAGGCAGCCTGCAGCACAAAAAGATACCAATATGCAAAGGTTTGTAAATGGCGATACACAAATTATGGTGAGTACAACTGTAATTGAAGTTGGCGTAAATGTACCCAATGCCTCTATTATGGTTATTGAAAGCGCAGAAAAATTTGGATTGTCGCAATTACACCAGTTAAGGGGAAGGGTAGGGCGGGGCAGTGAAAAAAGTTTTTGTATATTACTAACCGGCAATAAAATATCAAATGATGCAAAGGAAAGAATAAAAATATTATGTGCCACCAACGATGGGTTTAAAGTAGCAGAAAAAGACCTTGAAATACGTGGTCCAGGCGATATTGAAGGAACAAAACAAAGTGGCTTATTAAACTTTAAGCTGGCGAATATAGTCAATGACAGGATAATGCTGGAGGCGGCAAAAAATACAGCTTCTCAAATAATAGATACCGACCCGGACTTATTATTGACTGAAAATTTACCTGTAAAAATTTATCTTCAGGTTCAAAAAGGTAAAACAGTGTGGAGCAAAATATCGTAAATAATAATTAACAATCTTTAAAGGTACAATCCGGTAGCTTTATGACTAAATTTAAGTAATTTGTAAAAAATACCTCTCTTGAATTTTATAAAAAAAATAGTTGTTTACCTATCCCTGGCATTACCACTTTTGCTTATAGGCAAAATATCCTTTGCTCAATTGCAATTTATTGAAAATAAGGGACAGTGGGACAGCAAGGTTGATTTTAAAAGTGAAATATCCGGTGGTGCTTTTTTTCTCCAAAAAAATGGATTTACTGTTTTATTGCACAATGCCGATGATTTAAAAAAATACACAGAACATATTCATGGACATCATAAAATTGATAGTGTAAAGTTAAATACCAGTACAGAAAAAATCGGCATCGGTAATTTACCCGGAAATTCAAATACTAATTATACCATTCATTCGCATGCTTACCGTGTAAGTTTTTTGGGTGGTTCAAATTTCGCAGAAACACTTCCTGATAAGGCCCTGGATACCTATAATAATTATTATATCGGCAACGATAAATCAAAATGGAAAAGCAATTGTAAAATTTATCAGGGAGTTACTTACAAAAATGTATATCCCCATATTGATATAAGGTATTACACCGATATGGGAACACTAAAGTATGATTTGATAGTGCATCCAGGGGGTAAAATCAGTGATATCGCTTTAAAGTATGAAGGGGTAGATAAACTGGAAGTAAAAAATAAAGAACTTATTATTGGCACTTCTGTTGGGGATGTAAAAGAATTATATCCTTATTCTTACCAGGTAGAAAAAACCGGCAGAACAACAGTTGATTGTAAGTATGTGGTAAAAGATAATGTGGTAACATTTAAGTTAAAAGATTACTTTCCCGATGCAACGGTTATTATAGACCCAACACTAATTTTTAGTTCTTTTACCGGAAGCACAACAGATAACTGGGGTTATACTGCAACACCGGGGCCGGATGGCAGCTTTTTCGCGGGTGGAATTTCTTTTGGTTCAGGGTATCCCGCATCCCCCGGCGGATTTGATGAAACTTATAATGGCGGCCCCACAGAGGGTTCCCAGCCAGAAGGGTATGACATTGCAATCATAAAATTATCTGCCAATGGTGTTAACAGGTTATATGCTACCTATCTTGGCGGCGCCAATGGTAACGAACAACCACATAGTATGATTTGTGACAATAAAGGCAATCTTATTGTTGCAGGCAGAACTAACTCAACCGATTACCCTGTTACAAGTACTATTGGCACACCGGGGGGATATGATATTGTAGTAACAAAATTTAATGCTGCTGGCAGTGCTCTGTTTGGTTCTATAAAAATAGGCGGTACAAAGGATGATGGGGTTAATATAAAACCAAAGTATGTGATTGATCCCACTATAGGAGATGGTGCTTTTGAAACAAGAAGGAATTATGGTGATGATGCAAGAAGTGAAGTAATACTGGATGGTGCAAATAATATTTATCTTGCTTCATGTACACAGTCAAGTGATTTTCCCATAACAGCTGGAGTTTTTCAAAATACTTATGGTGGTGGCAGGCAGGATGGTGTAATATTGAAGTTTACACCCAACCTCACAGCGTTAATGTTTAGTACTTATTTTGGCGGAACTGGTACTGATGCCTGTTTTGTTATGACGTATAACCCCATTTTAAATAATTTATACGTAGCAGGGGGAACAACAAGTCCAGCACTGGCGGGCACTTCGGGTGGTACTCCTGAAGCAGGTATAAGTGCCAATTACCAGGGGGGGGAAACAGACGGTTTTGTTACAGAAATTAAAGCCGACGGATCCGCTATTATTAAAACTATTTTTGCAGGCACCAGTGGTAATGATTTGGTGTATGGTGTACAAATTGACAAATTTGGTTTTCCTTATATTATGGGGGCCACTACTGGCAACTGGCCGGTTAAAAATGCTGCCTATAGTAATGCAAACGGTAAACAATTTATTGCTAAATTAAAGCCAGATTTATCAGGCTTTGTTTATTCTACCATATTTGGTTCAGGTTCTCCTATCCCTAATATTTCGCCTGTTGCTTTTTTGGTTGACCGTTGCCAGAATGTGTATGTATCAGGATGGGGTGGTAAATTTAATAATGAGCTTGGATATCCTTGTGCAGGTACATTTGGATTGCCGATTACTGCTAATGCACTTAAAAAAACTACAGACGGTGGTGATTTTTACTTTTTTGTATTGCAAAGAGATGCAACAAGTCAATTATTCGGTAGCTTCTATGGACAAACAGGCGGCTTTGATGATCATGTAGACGGGGGTACCAGTAGGTTTGATGCCCAAGGTGTTATTTATACAGCTATTTGCGCTAATTGTGGTGGGCCAAAAACACCAGGTTTTTTCCCCACTACACCTGGTGTTTGGGCATCAGTAAATGGATCTAACAATTGTAATGAAGCAGCTGTTAAAATTGAGATGAATTTTGGAGGTGTTATTGCCAGCGTTACAGCCACTATTAATGGCGTTATTGATACGGTTGGGTGTGTACCATTAACTATAAAATTTGTAGATACACTTGCAAAAGGCAAACAATATATTTGGGATTATGGTGATCCTTTCAGCACCAAAAACGATACTACCTATGCTCCCAATAATTTTGCATCGCATACTTATACACAGGTGGGTGTTTACACAGTGATGGAGGTTGCTGTTGATTCAAGTACCTGTAATGGTTCTGATACCGCATACATAACTGTAAAAGTGGGTAATAACCAGGTAACTTCCGGTTTCTTTGCTACAAAAATCCCACCTTGTACCAATCTTTCTTACGATTTTACAAATACTACTACAGCAGTTGTGCCCAGTTTTACTGGTAATAGCTTTTTGTGGGATTTTGGTGATGGCAGCCCCCAGGTAAGGGCGGGACTTACTTCCATTCAACATACCTATGCTTCTGTTGGTACCTATAATGTTAAGCTGGTGGTAGATGATACTACTTTCTGTAATGCACCAGACTCGGTCATTCACCAGGTGCGTTTAGCTGTTGCCGTTAAGGCCCAATTTGAAACACCGGCAACTGGTTGCGTTCCTTACACCGCTCTTTTTCAAAATACCTCATTAGGAGGAACTGATTTTCTGTGGTATTTTGGAGATGGAACTACTTCAACAGCAGTAGACCCTTCTCATCTTTATACCGGTTTGGGTACCTATACCGTTAAATTGGTTGCTTTTGATACTACTACCTGTAATAAGAAAGATTCCACTACTTTTAATGTAACTGTAATTGCCAATCCAGCTGCAGGTTTCACTGCATCGCCTAACCCTGGAGTTCAGGAAAATACTCCTACACAGTTTACTAATCTTTCTGTGGGGGCATCCAGTTATATCTGGAATTTTGGCGACGGGCAAACATCTACAGAAATTAACCCTCTTTACCAATTTACCTCCACGGGTGTTTTTAATGTATGCCTGCAGGCAATTAATGCTGCTGGTTGTATAGATACTTTTTGTTTGGATGTGTCTGCAAAAATTACCCCATTGATTGCCGTACCCAATGCGTTTACGCCGGGCAAATTTGGAAAAAATGCAATTATAAAAGTAGAAGGATTTGGAATTGCAAAAATGAACTGGAATATTTATAATCGCTGGGGGCAGTTGGTTTTTTCATCTTCAAACAAAAGCATTGGATGGGATGGTACATTTAAAGGGGCCTTACAGCCCATGGATGTATATGCGTACACTTTAGATGTTCAATATTCGGATGGCCAAACTTATAGAAAAACGGGTGATATCACTTTAGTAAGATGAGTATAAGTATTTAATATTTTTATAATTGAAACACAAAAAAACAATATTATTTCTGCTTGCATGGAGCCTCACATTGGTAACCCTTGTGCAGGCACAGGATCTGCATTTTTCTCAATTCTTTAATGCTCCGCTTATCACCAATCCCGCTAATACAGGGTTTATTCCTGATGCGGATTATAGAATTGGCGCCATTTACAGAAACCAGTTTTCTTCTATATTGGCATCGCCTTATAAAACGGTTAGTGTATTTGGTGATGCACAGGTTTTGCGTGATCGGTTTGACAATGGCTGGGTAGGCCTGGGTGGTGTAATATTAAGCGATATTGCCGGCAGTGGCGGCCTTCGTTCTAACAAGGTATATGCATCAATGGCCTATCATCAGATGCTTGGTGTAAGCAGCTTACTTTCTGCGGGATTTAATGTGGGGTGGGTTAATAAAGTGATTGACCCATCTAAATTAAATTTTCCTGATCAGTTTGATGGAAAGTTTTTTGATGGCAGTACACCCACTACAGTTCAGTTAACCACTACCAGCATCAATTATTTTGATATGCAGGTTGGTTTAAATTACGCGTATTTCCCTACTGAAAATGTTTATATAAACGGTGGTTATTCCCTGATGCATGTAAACCAGCCAAAGGAAACTTTTTTTTCTGAAAATTATGACTCCAGCAGGATATCTATGCGGCATACAGGTTTTGTAAATGCACTTTTAAAAATAAATGACAGGGTTATTATTAATCCCAATGCCTATTATAGCAACCAGGCAAAAGCAAGTGAAATGGTAATTGGTTTAAATGCCAACTATAATCTCTCTGGCGCAGGTGGCGAAATGCAATTAATAGCCGGGGTGTATTACCGGGCAGGCGATGCATTTATACCCATGTTGGGGTTTGAAATAAAACATATAAGTTTTACATTTAGTTACGATGCAACCACATCATCTTTGAAAAGTTTTAATAATGGCCAGGGGGCAACTGAATTTAGTATAATTAAAAAAGGCTTTTATCCCAAAGCAGGCGGAGATACTCACCAGGTGCTTTGCCCAAGATTTTAAATATTATGCCGCTTATCGTGCCAAGCTATTGTTTCACTAATTTTCACCATAATAAGCAGATTGTATTTTAAATAAGCGCCATGAAAAAAATAGTTTTTTTAGTACTGGTAACTTGTTTTTCGGTTACAATATCTGCTCAGGAAAATGAGCCTTCCGAAAATAAAAATACAGGATTTCAAAAAGATAAATTATTTACAGGTGGCGGCATGGGTTTATCATTTTACTCGGGAGGTATTGCATTTGGCTTAAGTCCGTATATTGGTTATAGCGCAACAACCTGGCTGGATGCTGCCATAATTTTAAATTATTTTTATGCAGGCCAAAATGATAGGTATGGAAATAAATACAAACAATCAAATGTTGGCCCCGGGGCATTTATAAAAATTTACCCTTTAAATTTTTTATTCGTACAGGCTCAATATGAACATAATTTTATTAGTAATAAATTTATTACGCCGCAAGGGGTTACTGTGTCTTCTTATAATGCTGAAGTAAATAGTTTACTATTAGGGTTAGGCTATTGCACCGGTCGGGGCCCGTTAAACAATAGTTATTTTTATTTTTCATTAATGTTTGATGTATTAAAGCAGGCTAATTCACCTTATGTAGACTATTATGGAAGGTTAATACCTGTTATAAAAGCAGGATATAATATTGCGCTCTTCCAGGGCAGGTAAAATAATCAATTATTTAATTACCTGAATATATCCTCGGGTTTATTAACAACAATAAAGTTTTCTTTCAATTGATTGTATAAAAAACCCTCCTCTGACATTTTATTCATATGCATCAATAACCCGTCATAAAAGCCATCGGTATTTAAAATAAAAATTTGTTTATCATGTATGCTCAGCTGGTTCCAGGTAAGCATTTCAAACAATTCATCCAATGTGCCATAACCACCTGGTAATACGATAGCCGCATCACATTTTTCGTACAGCATACGTTTACGCACGTGCATATTTTCAACTACAATTAATTCTGTAATACCTTCATGCTGGTGTTCCCATTCAGTTAAAACCTGTGGAATAATGCCAATTACTTTCCCTTCTTTTTCCAATACAGCATTTGCTATTGATGCCATTAAACCTTTGTTGCCACCACCATAAATTAAGGTGATATTTTTTTCTGCTAACAGGTAACCTAGCTTTATTGCCTGTGTTGCAAATAAAATATTGTTACCGGCCTTACTGCCACAAAAAACTGCTATGGATTGGAATGTCATAGTGATGCTTATTATTTAAAATTCATCAATTAGTTTTACATCTGCTAATTTAGCAGCATTATTTTTTAATTATTAATTCATTATGTCTCCTTCAACGCTTTTGTATTTCGTTATCGGTTACTTTTTATTATTATTTATTGTAGCATGGTATACCAGTAAAAATTCAAATAACGATTCTTTTTTTATTGGTAACCGAAACAGTAACTGGATGCTGGTTGCTTTTGGTATGATTGGTACTTCATTAAGCGGTGTAACATTTGTAAGTGTACCAGGCAGTGTAGGCAATATTGGTAAAGCAGGATTACTGCCAAATGCGCTTGGGTATTTCCAGGTGGTTATCGGTTATTTTATTGGTTACATTGTAGTGGCTTATGTATTGTTACCACTTTATTATAAGCTCAATTTAACCTCTATTTATAATTATCTTAAACAACGTTTTGGAACCTGGGCTTATAAAACCGGGGCTTCTTTTTTTATTTTATCAAGAACAGTTGGTGCCACCGCAAGGCTTTATCTTGTAATTAATATACTCCATATTTTTATTTTATCAAGAATGCATATACCATTTTGGGTATCTGCTGCGGTAGTATTAATAATGATATTGCTATATACTTTTGAAGGAGGTGTAAAAACAATTGTTTATACCGATACTTTGCAAACAACATTAATGATACTTGGGTTGGTTGTTTGTATCGGGTATATATTATCTCACCTTAATTTTTCTGTAACCGAGGCTGTTAATGCGATGGAAGCAAAAAACCTCACCAAAATATTTAATACTGATATAAAAAGTAAGGGCTTTTTTATAAAGCAAATTATAGGAGGTGCATTTATTACTATAGCCATGACGGGCCTGGACCAGGAAATGATGCAAAAAAATATCAGTGTAAAAAACCTGAAAGATTCACAAAAAAATATGTTGAGTTTTAGTGTGATATTGGTTTTTGTAAATTTATTATTTCTATTATTGGGTGGCCTTTTGTATTTATATGCATACAACCACGGAGCCAGTTTTACAACAGTAATGGTAAACAATCAACCCACATGGGCATTTGTTCAAAACAACCTGATTATAACCGGCGATAATTTATTTCCTTCTGTTGCATTGGGTTTATTGCAATCAATGCCATCTTTTATTTCAGTCATTTTTATTATTGCTTTAATATCAGCTTTATTTCCAAGTGCTGATGGTGCATTAACAGCACTCACTTCAACTTTTTGTATAGATATATTGGGTATTAAAGAAAGAGATGATTTAAATGAAAAACAAAAAAAGCGAATGCGGCTTACTGTTCATTTAATAATGACGGTCATATTTTTTATAAGCATATTAATTTTCAGGGAAATTAACAGCAGGTCCATCATTGACAAAATTTTAGATCTTGCGGGGTATACATATGGGCCGTTATTGGGCTTGTTTTCATTTGGTATTTTAACAAAACGAAGCTTGCCGGATAAATATATTATTGCATTAATAGCGTTGCTAAGTCCCGTAATTTGTTACTTTCTTCAAATAAATGCTCCTCATTTATTAAATGGTTATGTAATTGGAATTGAAATTCTTATTATTAACGGGTTGCTTACTTTTACAGGCTTGTTAATCATTTCTAAAAAACAGTAGTTAAACCAATTTAAATTTTACTTTTGTATAATCACACGTGCCATTCTTTATTAACATAATAAAATAAGAGTGGCACTTGTGTTATAAAACAAAAACTGATATGGAGCTGGTAAATAGCATAGCAGAAGAATATACTGCTGCATATTCTTTTGAAGAAGATAAACTTTTACAGGCACTAAATTTGCATACTACCAGTACGCATGAAAATGCACATATGCTTAGTGGCCACGTACTGGGAAGTTTTTTAACTTTATTAAGCGGTCTTTTACAGCCTGAAAAAATTTTGGAGATAGGTACTTTTACAGGTTACAGTGCTTTATGTTTGGCCAAGGGTTTAAAGCCTGGAGGCTTATTGTATACTATTGAATTAAGAGAGGATGATGCAGCTACTGCAAAATCTTATTTTGAACAGTCAATTAATAAAGATAAAATAAAGCTACTCGTAGGTAATGCAAATCAAATCATTCCAACATTACATGAACAATGGGATATGGTTTTTGTAGATGCAGACAAAACAGGGTATATTGATTATTACGAATTAGTTTTACCATTAGTAAAGCAAAACGGTATTATCATTGCTGATAATGTTTTATTTCACGGGCAGGTATTGGAGCAAAATATCAGTGGCAAAAATGCCAAAGCCATTCAGGCTTTTAATGAGTATATAAAAAATGATACCAGGGTTCAGCAGGTTTTATTGACAGTGAGAGATGGCCTGATGTTAATACAAAAATTATAAAAAATAATCGTTAAAAATATTGGATTGAGTATGGGTAAAAAATTATTTTATTTGCTGGTAATTGTTGCAGGTAGTTTTGCAAATGCAACTGCACAAACACTTACCCCTGTGCAGTATGTTGAAATATACAAGGACCTTGCAAAAAAAGAAATGAGGCGAATGGGGGTACCTGCAGCGATAACACTTGCACAAGGCTTATTGGAAACAGAAAGTGGAAACAGCGACCTGGTAAAAAAATCAAATAATCATTTTGGCATAAAGTGCAAAAGCACCTGGACAGCAGAAACAGTGTACCATGATGATGATGCAACAGGTGAATGTTTTAGAAGTTATAAAGACGCAGAAGCCTCTTATAGGGATCATAGTAATTATTTGCGTGGCACTGACAGGTATGCATTTTTATTTGCACTTCAACTAACAGATTATAAAGGTTGGGCAAAGGGATTAAGAAAAGCTGGCTATGCTACCAATCCAAAATACCCTGAAATATTGATAAGGAATATTGAACAATACAATCTTGAACAATATACAATTGAAGGAATGAAAGAAGAGGGGGATACAGTAATAGCTGGAAAAAATAAAACAGATAAAGGCGTTGCGGTTATAAAGGCTCAGGGTAAAAATAGATCTCCTTTTAATAATGAAGCTAATAAAAGAAATAGTTCTGCAGCTAACGAATCAACAAATTTTATTAATGGAAGCAAATATATAATTGCTGTAAAGGGTACTTCTTTATTAGCTATAGCCTCCGAAAATGATATTGATTTAAGCAAATTATTGTCTTATAATGATATGGAAGATGACGGTATTCTTAAAAGCGACCAGATTATTTTTCTGCAAAAAAAACCTAAAACGGGTAAACAAGATTTTTACGTGATGCAACTGAAGGAATCCCTGTATGATGTATCGCAAAAAAATGGCATACAATTTAAATATCTTTTAAAGTATAATGATTTAACAGAAAATTCGTTGGTAGCTGCAGGAACGCTATTGAAACTGAATTCTGTTGCGTTAAAGCAGCCTGTAGTTAACGAAAATCGAAAATTGGGGGGTATTTCTGCTACGCCAGCTACCACCGTAAACAAAATACATGAGGTTCAACCCAAAGAAGGGTTGTATAGTATAGCAAAGAATTACCAGGTTAGTGTACAGCAATTAAGAGAGTGGAATAACCTGGCAGATGATAATTTAAAAGTAGGCCAACAACTAATTGTTTCAAAATAATTTATTAAAGTAAAAGCAAATGCCCACTTCAACACCAGTAATACAGGTATTTGATAAAAAATTTCAGCCATACATAAGCGCTTCAAAAATTGAAATAAGGATAAAAGAATTAGCAACAGAAATTAATGCTGAATATGAAGGTAAGCGGCCAATATTTATAGCAATTTTAAATGGCTCTTTTATGTTTGCATCAGACCTGTTTAAGCAAATACATATTGATGCAGAAATATGTTTTATAAAATTGGCTTCTTACAAAGGAACCCGTTCCAGCGGGAATGTGATAACATCTATTGGGCTTGATGAGCCTTTAAAAGACAGGCATGTGGTAATTGTAGAAGATATTGTTGATACCGGAAATACACTTAATAAATTTTTACCGCAGTTATATGCTCAGCAACCAGCATCATTAAAAATTGCTGCCTTGCTGCACAAACCAACTGCACTGGAATATCCTGTTGTGATAGATTATCTTGGGTTTAGTGTTCCCGATATATTTTTATTGGGCTTTGGGCTTGATTACGATGGATTGGGCAGGAATTTTGCAGAAATATACCAGTTGGTAGAAGACTAATAATAGCGACTGTCAGATAATTATAGGTTGTCACATAAATTTTATAACTTACTTCAACTTTATACCAGTTGAAAAATCTAATTTTCTATATTTCTCTTTTGTTTTTTTTTCCTAAGGCCAATGCACAGTATTACCTACGGGGAGAAGTAAAGGACGAAAAAAACCAATATTTACAGAATGTAAAAATAATGCTCCACTCTACCCGGTATATTTATTATTCCGGCACTTCAGGTGGCTTTGGTATTACCTGCCGGAATCCTGTTGATTCCATTACATTAATTTTAGATGGCTATGAAACAAAATCATTCGCAGTAAAAACAGATGTCTTTCAACAGATAACCTTAAAGGCATTATCTTCTAACAGTAACAAAAACCGGCAGAAATTAATTTCCATAACAAAGGATCAGAATTTTTCTTCAACCTATAATTGGTACGTAAGCGATGAATCTTATTTTTCGCTTGTTGAAAATGAAATAGTAGATGTCAATAAATTCCCCAATACCGGTTTTTCACTAAATATAAATAAAGCTTCCTATAGTAATATCAGGCGCTTTCTCAATAACCAAAGCATGGTGCCGCCGGATGCAGTCCGCATCGAGGAGCTATTAAATTATTTTAATCTTCATTACAGGGAACCTGTAAAAAAAGATGTTTTCAGTATTGAATCACAAATATCAGATTGCCCGTGGAATGTGGAGAGCAAATTATTATTTCTTAATGTCAATGCACGTAAACTGGATATGGAAAATGTTCCTCCATCCAATCTTGTTTTTTTAATAGATGTATCGGGAAGTATGGATATGCCTAACAGGTTGCCGCTTGTAAAAGCTGCTTTTCAAATGCTGATAAAAAACCTACGTGAAAAAGATACTGTATCCATTGTAGCATATGGAGGTACAGTTTCAGTTTGGTTACAACCTACCAGCGGTGCTGAAAAGCAAAAAATTATACAGTCTATTGAAGAACTTACGGCCAGTGGCGATACCCCCGGCGAATCGGCTATCAGAATGGCTTACAACCTCGCCGAACACACATTTATAAAAGGAGGAAATAACCGGGTAATACTCGCAACAGATGGCGATTTTAATGTTGGTGAGGTATCTGAAAAAGCATTGGATGATCTTATTACAAAAGAGAAGAAGACCGGTGTTTATTTAACATGCCTGGGTGTTGGTATGGGTAATTATAAAGATTCTAAATTAGAAATACTGGCAAAAAGAGGCAATGGCAATTATGCCTACCTGGATGATATTAACGAGGCTGAAAAAGTATTGGTGAAAGAAGTTACACAAACTTTTTATTCTGTTGCCGATGATGTTTTTTTAAATGTGCATTTTAATCCGAACGTTATAAAAAGCTATCGTTTAATTGGGTTCGATAATAAGCGGGATGCCATTACAGACAGTACCGGCGAGCTTGAAGGAGGAGATATAGGGAGTGGCAATAGTGTATTGGCAATTTTTGAAATAACGCTGCTAAAAGAAGAAGAATTTATCAGTGGCACTTTCGCACAATCACCGGCGCAGGTGTCATTAAGGTATGTTCTTCCAAATGTTCCTGTAAATTCAGCAAACCGAAAGGAATTAAATTATAATTGCCCGAATAATTATATTCCTTTTACTGATATAGACAAAGAATTTCAATTAGGAACAGCCATTGCAATGTTTGGCATGAAATTACGAGAGTCAAAATTTTTCCCTAATTCTGAATGGACCGATATTGAAAGAATTGCCTACAGTGCCTACGACCCATCAAACTACCTGCAAAAACAGTTTATTGAGTTGGTTGCTGCTGCAAAAAAGATTTACGTAAAAAAAAGAAAAAAGAAAGAGTAATTAAGCAAACATTTCCCTTACTTTATCAAAGAAAGATTTATCGCCCTTTTCTGGCTTTGGAACAAAATTTTCGCTTTCCTGCATTTTTTCCAGCATTGCTTTTTCTTCGCTACTGATATTTTGCGGGGTCCAGATATTTACATGTATCAACTGGTCGCCTTTTTCGTACGAATTAACAGCAGGAAATCCCTTGCCTTTTAAACGGAATATTTTACCACTTTGTGTACCCGGTGGAATTTTAATTTTTGCCTTACCGTCAATAGTAGGTACCTCTATATTGGTGCCAAATACGGCTTCAGGAAAAGATATATGTAAGTCGAACGCAACATTCAATCCATCCCTGTGCAATTGTGCGTGTGCTTCTTCTTCTATTAAAATTATTAAGTCGCCGTTGGCACCTCCACGCTCGCCGGAATTGCCCTTGCCATTCATGCTTAACTGCATGCCCTCCTGAACGCCGGCCGGAATTTCTATGGTTACGGTTTCTTCTCCGTAAACCCTTCCTTCGCCTTTACAGGATGTACATTTATTGGCAATTGTTGAACCCTCGCCATTACAGGTTGGGCAGGTGGTTACGGTTTGCATTTGTCCTAAAAAAGTATTCTGTACCTTTCTTACCTGGCCGTTGCCACCGCAAGTGCCACAGGTTTGCACACTATTCTTATCTTTTGCTCCGCTGCCGCTACAGGTAGTGCAGGGAACATATTTTTTTACTTTAACTGTTTTAGAGGCGCCTTTGGCCATCTCCTCGTAATTCAGTTTTATTTTTATCCTAAGGTTGCTACCTCTAACTCCCTGGCTGCGCCCACCAGAAGAACGGCGTCCACCACCTCCGCCAAAGAAACTTCCGAAAGGACTTTCATCGCCAAAAATATCTCCAAACTGGCTGAATATATCATCCATATTCATACCCCCACCGCCATTAAATCCCCCACCTCCACGGTTGCCGCCAAATGCCTGGTGGCCAAAACGGTCGTACTGGGCCCTTTTATCAGGGTCGCTTAATATTTCATAAGCCTCTGCGGCTTCTTTAAATTTTTCTTCAGAAGCTTTATCGCCGGGGTTACGGTCTGGGTGGTATTGCATAGCCACTTTACGGTACGCTTTCTTTATCTCATCCTGAGATACGGATTTTGTAACTCCCAATATTTCATAAAAATCTTTCTTCATAACCCGTGATCCTTAAGGATGATTTTATTTTTGTTCCCGATTTTTTAAAAAATAAAGCATTTTTGTATATTGTTTTTAACCGGTATTTTTCTAAGCCACTGTTATTTTCCTACCACCACTTTAGCAAAACGGATTATTTTATCATTTAGATAATATCCTTTTTGAACTTCATCTACTACCTTATCTTTTAATGCCTCAGTGGGAGCCGGTATTTCTGTAATGGCTTCATGTTTCTCTACATCAAAAGGTGTATTAATACTTTCCATTGCTTTTAAGCCCTTGCTTTGCAAAACACTTCTAAGTTTACCAAAAACAAGCGCAATACCCTTTTTTATTTCTTCCAAATCGTTGCTGGTTTGTAATTGTTTTTCAGCTCTTTCGCTATCATCTAATACATCCAATAAAGAAGTGATAACTTCTTTACCGGCAGTTTGAATCAAATCAATTCTTTCTTTGGCACTGCGACGTTTGTAATTATCAAATTCTGCAAACAAACGTATGTATTTATCTTTTTGCTCATCCAGTTCGGCCTGAATTTTTTCAATATCACTATCCTCTTCCGGGTTTGTTAAATGTGTATTTCCCGGAATATCTGAATCTGAATTTATATCCTCAAAACCCTGCATTTCGTCTGATAATAACTCTTCGGCTTCTGTTGGTGTTATTTTTTGTTCCATATTATTTATTAATTGTACAAACGGTTTTGTATTAAGTTTTCGAAAAGGCTTTAAAATTGTGTGCAAATGTACGATAGTCAAACATTTTGCCAACCTTCATTTACAGCCAAATTGGCAATTGAACAGTTCACTACTGCAAATTTGAACAGGTGGACACGTTAAAAGTTACCTTTGCGGCATGAAAAGTCTTTTCCTTAATAAAAATGTGGGTAGCAGGGTTGAAAATGGTCACCCATGGGTTTTTGCCAATGAAATAAACCGGGGTAAAGCCCTGGATGCGGCTGCCAAACCAGGTGAAATAGTGAATGTATTTACACATGATAAAAAATTTATCGGGAAGGGTTATGTAAATCCCCAATCGCAAATAATGGTAAGGTTGCTTACCAGGGATAAAGATGCTGTTATTGACGAAGCCTTTTTTTACAATAAAATAAAACAGGCATGGACTTATCGCCAAACATTGGGGTATACTGAAAACTGCCGCCTGATTTTTGGCGAAGCAGACGATCTTCCGCAACTGATCATTGATAAATTCAATGATTATTTTGTGGTGCAAACGCTGGCGTTGGGCATTGATATCTGGAAACCGGCCATCGTAGATGCACTTGCAAAATTATTTTCGCCCAAAGGTATTTATGAACGTAATGATGTACCGGTTCGGGAACTGGAAGGAATGGAACAACAGAAAGGATTTTTATCTGTAGCATTTGATACAAATATCATCATTCATGAAAATGGAATAAAAAT
>JAYTTI010000169.1:0-14901 GCA_043745405.1 Ferruginibacter sp.
TATTGTACACATGGGGCTTTTACTTTTCGTAATAGATGGTGGAAATTTTTTACAAAAAATCTTATGCTAAGCGTTATTCCCGAAGAAATTTATGTGGTATCGCATCATGTGCATCATGCAAAAAGCGATGAACCAGGCGACCCCTATTTTGCAGAAGGGGGATTTTTATATTGTTTTTTAGCTGATGTAAATCATCAACCTATTGCAAAAAATCTTTCAGAAACGGAATATGCCCAGGTGGTGCATTTAATGAAACATACAGGATTAAAGGGTAACACCTATGCAAATTATCAGGAATGGGGTTCTTTTGCCAGACCGCTTCCAAGTATAGTAAACTGGATGTTGAACTGGGGGTTTTGGATTGGAGCCTTTTACTTAATAGGTGGCATGGGGCTAGTTTGTGCCTTATTTGGCGGTGCCTTTATTTGGGCCGTTGGTGTGCGCACTTTTAATTATGAGGGGCACGGAAAAGGTTCTGATAAACGCCAGGAAGGAACTGACCATAACAAAAACGATATGTCTATTAACCAGATATGGCCGGGTTATGTTGCAGGCGAGTGGCATAATAATCATCACCTGTACCCTAAAAGCGCAAGGTCTGGTTTTTTACCTTACCAGCTTGACCTTGCCTGGTGTTATGTAAAATTAATGCATACACTTGGCGCAGTAAACAGTTACCGCGATAGCCGTAAACAATTTTACAAAGAATATCATACCCCTTACCTGGAAAGTAAAAAAGCCAGAAAAAAAATCGACGTAAAAAAAATGATTATGAATGAGGCTGAGTAATATCGCCAACATTTTACAAACTATTAAAAACCACCGGTTGCAAAATCAGGTGGTTTTTAATTTGTTGATTATCCCCTGATATGATACGACTTTGGCTGTACAAAAGCCCGGACGCCCTGGTAAGATAAAGTGGACCCTAAACCAGATTGTTTTCGTCCGCTCCATGGTAAAGAAGCACTCACCCTGTCGCAACAATTCCAGTACACTGTACCGGTATTCATCTGTTGCATTATTTTTTCAGCCCGCTCAAAACTTTTTGAATATACTGCTGCCGTAAGGCCGTAATTAGTGTCTCCCATTAATTGGATGGCTTCTGCATCATCCTTTACTTTTTGGATGCCCACCACCGGACCAAAAGACTCTTCGGTCATTAGCTTCATGGAATGATTTACATTGACTAAAACGGTAGGTTCAAAAAAATACCCTTTGCCTTGCGGAATTTTTCCACCACACTTAATGGTTGCCCCTAAAATAATTGCATCATCCACCTGGCTTGATAAAAATGCCTGCTGTTCTTTCCTACTCAGCGGCCCGATATCTGTATCTTTATCAAGCGGGTCACCCATTTTTAATTTTCTGCATTGCGCTGTGTAACTGTCTACAAATGCATCATAAATATTTTCATGCACATAAATTCTTTCTACTGCGCAGCAACTCTGTCCGCTATTATATATTACCCCTTCCAAAGCATCTGCTGCGGCCTTATCAATATCTTCTATATCATCCATCACATATAAAGGGTCCTTACCACCCAGCTCCAATTGAAAAGGCACCATTTTACCGGCTACTTTTTCAGCAATATATTTTCCTGTACGGTAGCTGCCGGTAAAAAAATATCCATTCAGCGGAAGCTGTAATAATTGTTCGCCGACGTTTCCTCTGCCAATAACTATTTTAAAACAATTGAAAGGGATATCAGCCTTGTATAAAAGGTCCCTGATATGCAAACCGGTCAAAGTGGCGTATTCAGAAGGTTTATAAAAAACAGCATTGCCGCCTATCAATGCAGGAATAAAAACATTTACCCCCACCAGGAAAGGATAGTTCCAGGCAGAAATATTTGCAATTACGCCTAATGGTTCATACACAATTTTTTCTTTGGTGGCCCCTTCTGTAGTGATCCATTCTTCCGATAAATATTTTTTTGAATGGTCAATAAAAAATTTAATCCGCACACGTGCCCCATTGATTTCATTATACGACTGCTGCAATGGTTTACCCATTTCGCTGGTGAGTGTGTTAGCCAGTTCGTCTTTATTTTCTTCCAGCAGATCGTAAAATTTTTGAATTACCGCAATTCTTTCATCCACACTAACCTTTGCCCATACACGCTGGCCTTGTGTAAGCAATTCAAATTTTTCATTGATTGTTTCATCGATATCTTCCTCTATATCCCTGATGATTGCCTCTGTTGCCGGGTTGATAATTTTCATGTGTGCTAATTTTTTAGTAAAGGGATTATTCATTCATCCTCATACATTTTTTAATTGGGTAGCTATCTTATTTTTAATGGCATTGATAAAAATATCTCTGATGCTTTTTGTTGCAGGTGAGTCGTTAAGATGAAATTTATACATTCTTTCAGGGTGCCATTGTACTCCCAGGAAAAATGATTTATTGTCTTTATCCTGCCACTCAATACCTTCCACAGTGCCGTCATCAGCACTGCAATTAATTACTAAGCCTTTCCCTACAATATCTATAGCCTGGTGATGCGCACTATTGATAACCGTTCTTTCAATACCGGTTATTTCATGCAATAAACTACCTGTTACAATATTTATTCCATGTGCTTTATCTTGTTGATCAAAACGGTGTATGGCATTTGATATAGTTCCAATATCCTGTTTTAAGTTTCCACCCAGAATACAATTCACCAATTGCATACCACGGCAAATGGCCAGTAAAGGAATACTATTTTGTTGGCTTATTTCAAATACGGCTATTTCAAATTCATCTCTTTTTTCATTAAAGTGCTGGGGTGCATTGGGATAGTCTGTAATACTGTTATTATAAAATTTCGGATGTGTATCAATACCCCCTGATAATACAATACCATCAAAATTATGTATGCTGTCCAATTCAGTATGAAGCGGTGATAAGGTAATTATTTCTATATGCTCATTACCCTTTAGCCATTGTACATAATTGCTGTGCTTTTCGTCTGTGCCTGTATAAGTAACTCCAATTTTAATTTCCTTCTTCATTCTTACAATGCTTCTAAGTATAATTGTTTAAAATTATTTCTGGTAACCGGTTTGGGATTGTTTGGATGACAAAAATCAGCCAATGCCAGGTCCGACAATGTTTCTATATGTTCTTCTTTAACACCAATATCACTGAGCTTTAGCGGTAATCCTATTTGCTGGTTTAATGCAAACAAATGATTGACCACTGCTTCTCCGGTTGTAGTGGCCAGTTCCATCGCAAGTGCCATTCTTTTAAATTCGTTTTCCAATCCGGGTGCATTAAACCGCATGCCGTATGGAAGGTTTACCGCATTTGCCAAACCGTGATGTGTATTTAACAAAGAAGATAATGGATGTGCCAGTGAATGTACCACACCCAGGCCCTTTTGAAAAGCTACTGCACCCATCAGCGAAGCAATCATCATCCTGCTTCTTGATGCCAGGTCTGGTTTGTTTACCGCATCGGCAATTGATTGGTTGATTAAAAAAATTCCTTCCAAACCGATACCTGCTGCCAGCGGGTGAAAGTTTTTTGAAATATAGGCTTCCATATTATGCGTTAACGCATCCATCCCTGTTGCTGCTGTTACAAAAGCTGGCAGTTCCATGGTAAGTAAAGGGTCTGCAAAAACAATTCTTGCCATTAGTTTAGG
Organism: Ferruginibacter sp.; assembly: GCA_043745405.1. Classification (GTDB taxonomy): domain Bacteria; phylum Bacteroidota; class Bacteroidia; order Chitinophagales; family Chitinophagaceae; genus Ferruginibacter. The sequence continues at coordinate 3,632 of JAYTTI010000169.1, forward strand.
CGCAAATAAAATTCTTTTCCGGTGTGTATCATCTTCAGAAATAATGGCGCTTCTTCCTACTTCGCTGCCTGTGCCGCTGGTTGTTGGTACCGTAATAAAATAGGGTACATCTTCTGTTACATATTGATCACCACCGGTAAGATCATCATAATCAAAAAGATCGCGGTGATGATTAATGCGCAGTACAATTGCACGTGCCACATCCATTGCAGCGCCACCGCCAATACCAATAATGCAATCCCTGTTGGTTAATTTGTAGGTATCCCCGCCTTTCAACACATCACTCTTTACAGGGTTTTTATGTATGTCTGAAAACACTTCAACAGATATATTTTTTGCTGCTAAACTTTTTTTTATTGCCTTAAAAAAATCCAACCCACTTACCATTGGGTCGGTAACCAACAATGGCTTGCTTAAACCATTGGCCAGTAAATGATCAGGCAATTCTTTTACAGCACCGGCACCAAAGCGAACAGTGGTTGGAAAATTAAATTGTCGTATTACATTAAAATCAGTCATTTAAATAATTTTATTTTTTTAAAAGAAGGCATAGATTGATTTGCCAACAATAAAAAACGTCTCAACGCCTTAACGGCAAAATCTTTTTAAATTATTTCTAAATACCTTTTCAGTTCCCAATCTGTTACCACTTTTGAAAATTGTTTCCACTCCCATTCCCTTGTTGCGGTAAAATGATCCACAAATGCCTGCCCGAATAATTCTTTTGCAATGGGTGATGCTTTCATGGCCTGTGTAGCTTCCCATAAATTTTTTGATAAGGTTCCGTTATTTGTATCTGCATAACCGTTACCGACCGTTGCAGTCGTTTTTAATTTTAATTTATTATTAATGCCATATAAACCTGCTGCCAGGCAGGCTGCCATCGCCAGGTAAGGATTGCTGTCTGAGCCCACCACTCTTGTTTCTAACCTTGTAGATCTGGTACCACCAGGCAAGGCTCGCAATGCAGTGGTGCGGTTGTCTATACCCCATGTTAAGGTTGTTGGCGCCCAGGCTCCTTCTACCAGGCGCTTATAACTGTTAACTGTAGGTGCAAACATGGGCAATATAAATGGCAGGCAGGCTAACTGACCCGCCATATAACTTTCCATTAAAGTGCTGATACCCGATGGCTGCTTTTTATCGTAAAACAGGTTTTGTTTTTTTGCTTTATTCCACAGGCTCTGGTGAACATGCCCGCTGCAGCCGGGTAAACTTTCATTGAACTTAGCCATAAAAGTAGCCAGCACGCCATGGTTGTGGGCAATCTGTTTTACACCACTCTTAAAAAGTACCGCCCTGTCAGCAGCTTCCAGAATTTCTGAATAACTGATGGCTGCTTCATATACACCCGGCCCGGTTTCTGTATGTAACCCTTCAATGGGTACACCAAACTTTTTAAGCAGGTCGAACAGGTCGTTAAAATAATCACTTTGCTGAGCTGCCCGCAACATAGAGTAACCAAACATGCCTTGGGTAATTGGTTGTGTATCGCGGAATTTTCCTTCATATAATTTATTGCCATTATCCACCAGGTTAAACCATTCAAACTCCTGGGAAAAATACGGCGTATAGCCGTTATCGGCAGCCCGCTTGACTATCTGTTTTAACAGGCTGCGTGGACAAACAGTCAAATCGTTTCCTTTTGCATCCCTAAAATCGGCCAGGAAAAAAGGTATATCATTTTCCCATGGAACCTGACGAAAAGTACCAAGATCAATTACTGCTGTAGCATCGGGATAACCGGTATGCCAACCGGTGTATTGATTATTGTCGTAAGCAATATCAGCGGCATCCCACCCAAATACCACATTACAAAAACCAAAACCTTTTTCCAGTATAGAAATAAACTTTTCAAAACTGATCATTTTTCCACGCAGTATACCATCAATATCAGTAATTGCCAGTTTTACTTTTTCAGTATTTTGTTCTGCCAGTTGCCTAAGTATTCTATCGCGGGGAAATTGTTGGTTGGCCATTTATTTTGTTTTTTACAATAAAATAAAACCAAATATAAGCAAGTGCCAGTATAGCAAAAAAGATGAGCGATAATTTAATATTGAGTGTAATCATCGCAATCATAGAAACAATAGCAATTACCAATGCAGTGATAGGGAAGAGGGGATACATTGGTACACGAAAAGGCCGGGGAAGATCGGGCAGTTTTTTTCTTAAAACCAGTACCGCAATCATGGCAAAAATATATAACTGGATGGCTCCAAAGCAGGCAATGGTAATAATATCGCCTGTTTTACCTGTAAACAATGCAATAATCCCTATTGCCATATTCAGCAACAGAGCATTGGCCGGGGTTTTAAATTTGGGATGTATTTTGCCAAACAGGGTTGGTATGCAGCCTGTTTTACCAAACTCGTAGGTTGCCCGGCTTGCTGCTAATATCAACCCATGAAAAGACGCTACCAGCCCCATCAGGCCAATTGTTATCAGCAAATGATATAGCATACCACTGCTGCCCGTAATTTGCGATAATGCCATCGGCAGGGGCGAATCTGAAGCATCGGCACCTGCTGTTGGATATACTATTTTTTCCCAACCTCCTACACCAACAGAAGATACAAATACCAGGGCGCACAAAATGATTAGTGTAAACAATGCAGAGCCAAAACCTTTTAGTACATTTTTTTGTGGGTTTACCGTTTCTTCCGCTACATTGGCCACGCCTTCCAGCCCTAAAAAAAACCAGATGGCAAATGGTATTGCTGCCCATACACCGGTCCAGCCATGTGGAAATGAATTTTGGGTAAGGTTGGCCCATTGAAAATGCGGCAGTGTAATGCCGCTAAACAACAATAGTTCAAATACCGCAAAAGCTGTAATGATTAATTCAAAAGTTGCTGCTGCTTTTATACCATACATATTTAGTGCTGTAAAAAGTATATATGCAGTAATGGCAATGGCAATAACAGAAAATTGCGGAAAGAAAATATGGAAGTAGGCGCCGATTGCAGCAGCAATAGCCGGTGGGGCAAAAACAAATTCAATGATCTGTGCCATGCCCGCAATAAAACCAATATCTTTTCCCATGGCCCTTGTAGCATAATCAAAAACACCGCCCGCTTTGGGGATAGCGCAGGCCAGTTCGGTATAAGAAAAAGTAAAAGTAATATAGAGAATAATGATAAAAAAAGTTGCAATGGCAAGCCCAAGGGTACCACCGGCGGGCAGGCCAAGGTTCCAGCCAAAATACATACCTGATATTACATAACCTACGCCCAGCCCCCAAAGCATCAAGGGCCCAAGTGTTCTTTTTAATTCTGTTGGTGAGCCTGTATTTTCTGTAAGTGATTGTTGCTCCATTTGTTTTTTATGATGCTTAAAGATAATCATCAAATGTTACAACATAAAATGCCATTGGCCTAGTTGTTGTAAATATTATTTGTGTTACATTCAAAGTGGATCTACTTTTTACATTTTATATTTTTGTGGAACATATTGCAACACCTGCGCAATTACTTAAAAGGTCTCTAGAATAAATTGGATGAAGCCAGTTAATACCCATTTATAAACAAACTTTCATTCAATTATTTATCGAATAATAAAAAAAATTGCCTCTTTATGTAGATAATTTTCCCCAACAATTTTTTTAATAAATAAAGCTTTTAATATTACTTTATATAGATAGTGCTGAAACAGTGGCTTTCAGCCGGTTTTATTTTTGGCAGGTATTTGGTGTGTATACTGTTGTTAAAACTGATTGCCTGAAACGAGTATTCGTAATTCGTCTTTTTAACAATAACTCTTATGCTAAAAGAAATGCCATACACCAAGACATTGGTCTACATAGCCGATCAGGCTTATTTTTTAAAATCATTCTTTCGCAACACTTTCAAAAAAGGGTTTGAATGGGAGGAGTTATTTCAGCAATTATATATAATTGGATATAAATCTATAGGTATTGTAGCACTAACAGGTTTTATATTGGGCATGGTTTTTACATTACAGTCTATACCAACTTTAAAAGAATTTGGCGCAGAAAGTTATATACCCACCATGGTGTCAGTTTCTATCGTCCGTGAAATAGGTCCGGTAATTATTGCATTAATATGTGCGGGAAAAATTGCTTCCAGTATTGGAGCAGAGTTGGGCAGTATGAAAGTAACAGGACAGATTGATGCCATGGAAGTTTCTGGCGCCAACCCTGTACAGTATTTAGTAGTAACCCGTATTCTCGCCTGCACTATTATGATTCCGTTGCTGACCATTTTTGCAGATGCCATGGCGATGATTGGTGGATTTACAGCCGCAACTTTAAGTAATGGCATAACGATGAAATTATATTTTACAAAGGCGGTTAACATACTTGATTTCAGTGATTTAACCCCCGCTGTTATTAAAACTATTTTTTTTGGCTTTACCATCGGTTTCATCGGTTGTTTTAAAGGGTTTAACTCCAATAAAGGAACAGCAAGTGTTGGGTTGGCAGCGAATACAGCTGTGGTAACCGCTTCTATCTGGATAATAATTATTGATGCCATAGTAGTGCAAATCAGTAATTCTCTTTTATATTCTTAACCTGTAAAAATGATAGAAGAAAATGTTATTGAGATAAGAGATATCAAAAAAAGTTTTGGAGATAAATCGGTTCTTAGAGGGATAAGCCTTACTGTAAAGAAAGGAGAAAATGTAGTGATACTCGGCAAGTCGGGGAGCGGAAAATCTGTAATGATACAATGCATTGCAGGTTTACTGACACAGGATGAAGGATCGCTGAGGGTTTTTGGAGAAGAGGTAAAAGACCTGGATGAAGATGCACTTAAAGCATTGCGGTGCAGATTGGGCTTTTTATTTCAGGGTGCCGCTTTGTACGATTCTATGACGGTGAAGGAGAATCTTTTTTTTCCATTGAAAAGAGTGTTAAAAATTAAAGACAAAGCCGAATTAGAAAGCCGCTGCAGGGAAGTGCTGCAATCTGTGGGGTTGGGAGATGTTGTTGATAAAATGCCTGCAGACCTTAGTGGTGGTATGTGCAAAAGATTAGGCCTTGCCAGAACACTGGTAATAAAACCTGCTATCATTTTATATGATGAACCTACTACTGGACTGGATACAATTACCTCCAAAGAAATAAGCCATTTGATACTGGATATTCAGCAGCAATACCAGGCTTCTTCAGTAATTATAACCCACGATATTCCCTGTGCAAAAATTACCGCTGACAGGCTATTGATTATTGATGAAGGAAAATTTATTGCAGAGGGCACATTTGAAGAATTGGAAAATTCAGAAGATACATTTATACGGTCATTTTTTAAATAAAATTTATGAATATTACTACAGGGCAAAAAATTAAAACCGGGTCATTTGTCATTGTGAGCCTGTTATTACTATTAGGGCTTATTTTCATCATTGGCAAACAAAAGAATTTATTCAGCAGTACTTTTTTAGTATATGCCCAATTTAGAAATATAGGGGGCACCAGGGAAGGTAATTTTGTTCGGTTTGCCGGTATAAATATTGGCAGTGTTGAAACAATCAACATTATCAACGATACTACCGTTCAGCTTGGATTGAATATTGACAAAAAGATACAGCGCTATATAAAAAAAGATGCGATTGCCAGTATTGGAAGTGATGGCTTAATGGGAGATAAACTAATACTGATAGCAGCAGCTAACTCCGCATCGCCGGTGGTGAAAGATGGCGACATGTTGTCGAGTACAAATCCAATTAACATAGATAAGATAATGAATAACCTGGCCAAAATTTCAGATAATGCTACTGTTCTTACAGAAGGGTTAGCTGACATTATGGAGAAAATAAATACTGGCAAAGGTACTATTGGCCGACTCCTCACTGATGATAACATGGCAAAAAAACTAGAGCACACTATAGAAACAGCCAATCAAACAGCAAGCAGTATTACAAAAACATCTAACAGTGTAAATGAAAACATGAAAGCTGTACAAAGTAATTTTTTATTGAGGGGTTATTTTAAAAAGAAAGAGAAAAAAAGAATTAAAGACTCCACTGACCTCGCAAACAAAAAAATATTAGAAGAAAAAAGCAAAAAAGAATAAGATAAAATACAGGTAATGGTCTTGCCATTAGTTTTATTTTGATGATTTTTTGTCCTTGCTAATGCCACAGTCATTTTGCGAACTGGTGAGGTTCCCGTGAACATTTATAGCTTTTCGAAGCGCTCCCTTAATTTGAAAATTGTTCTGTTTATTGAGCAGCAATATGTATGAATTTTATTTGCTCATCTCTTCTTAGGCTGTCTTTCGAATTGGTGGCCAATATTACCAGTTAATTAAAGCTTTCGATCTTTTGCAAAAGATAAATGATTTTAATGTTGGCGTATTTATCATGTGCATGCTGTACATTGGTTCGGTTGCCCAACAATGTATCTGCTTCATCAAAAATAATATTCAGTTTTTGTTTTCCGCATTACTGAAAACCTCGTCAAGATTTTTTTCTGTTTCCTCAATATATTTACTGTCCACTGCTGATAAGTCTATCATGTATAGATCTTTTTTATTTTGTCGGAAAGCCACCGGCTGGTGTTTTCTGTTACCTTATGTCGGCACCTGTAAACAACAAATGACTGCCGCTGTATTACTTCCAGTTAGATTTTGATGATCTATGAAATTATACAATTGGTTTTTTAGGGACTGAGGAACAGTCAACAGACTATAGGCCGGTGAAATTTTTATATCCTGTTCATACATTGTGTTTTTGCCTGTTTGAAAAATACAGACAGTGAATAAAGGCGCCAGTAAAAAGAGTAAAGCTAATTTGTTGCTCATGGTGATTTATTTTATAGTAAAAAATTTAACTGCGGCTGAATATTTTAAAGCGTGTATATGGTAAAATTATCAAAACCCCTGACAACAATTACTTTGAAAATGTTATTGACCCTTCCGATGCTGCCTGGAAAAAACCTTACAAAAATTAGGCGATTCCCAAAAGCAGTGGCTGCAGTTTTTGGACAGTTTTAAATCTGACAACTTTTTAAAAGTTTACCCCAATAACCAGATGAATTACTATGAACATATTCACGGAATATTGCAACATGATGCCTATCACCCGGGGTAAATTATCCTTTTCATTAAATATTTAAACTGAAGCCCTGCTATATCAGCATCAAAAAGGCCATTTTATTGATGGTTTATAAGATGCTTACAAATTTCGGCCAACTGTTTTTTATCGTTACTTTCACTGTAAAATATTTTTCATCATTAAATAGAATTTGTATGACAAATATAGATTCAGTAAAAACCAGAAAGCTGTCCCGCTTTTTCCAGGAGGTAGATACTGCTACAATTATGAGTTAAATATATTGCTGCTGTTATGAAAAAAATACCAATTGTTTTATGCTGCCTGTTGTTCATCAATAATCTTCGCGCAGCGGATTCGTTATTTGTTTTATCGCCCGATAAAACAATCCGTGTAAGTATTTCAACAGAGGCAGGGCTCATTTACAAAATATATGTTGATGGCAAGCTGGTTGCCGGGCCTTGCACAATTAATATGGAGCTGGCAGGTGGCAAAAAATTAGCTGATTTACTTACGGTTAAATCAAAAAAACTAACGGCAGTTAATGAAACAATTGTTTCGCCGGTTCCTGATAAAAGAATAAATATTCCGGATACTTACAATGAACTCAGCATTTCATTTAAACAGCCATTCGGCCTGCATTTCAGGGTTTACAACGATGGTGCTGCCTATCGCATTACAACCCGGTTTAAAGACAGCATTACCATTAAAAACGAAACTGCTTTATTTCAGTTTGCAAAGGGCAGCCGTATTATAGCGCCTTTAATGCAGAAAAGAGAAAATGAAGATAAATACCATACCAGTTTTGAAGAATTATATACCAACAAACCGCTTGACAGTTTAAATGAAAACGATTTAATGTTTTCGCCGGTACTTGTTGAAGAAGAAAATGTAACAATTGCCCTTACAGAATCTGACCTGGAAGATTATCCCGGTATGTTTCTTAAAGGAAGCAGCCAATTTTTATTGCAGGCAGAATTTGCAGGCTATCCTCTGGAAGAAAAAAATACCGATGCCGATTACCCAGAAACCATTGTAACAAAACGGGCCAATTATATTGCCAGAACAACCGGTACAAGAAATTTTCCCTGGCGTGTATTAATGATTGCAAGAGAAGACAAACAAATTCCTGCCAATGATTTAATTTACCGGCTTGCAGCGCCCTCCACAATAAAAGATGTTTCATGGATACATCCCGGCAAGTGTACCGATGAATGGATTATTGATGTAAATCTTTTTAATGTTCCTTTTAAAACAGGCGTAAATACTGCATCGTACAAATATTATATCGATTTTGCTAAACGTTTTAGCTTCGACAGGATTATGATGGATGCAGGCTGGAGCGACACCAAGGACCTGTTTAAAATAAACCCTAATATCAACATGGATACCCTTACTGCCTATGCAAAGGAAAAGAATATTAAAATAAGTATGTGGACCTGTGCCTTAACATTAAACCGGCAATTAGACAGCGCTTTAAACCAGTTTAATAAATGGGGCGTTGATTTTATTATGACTGATTTTATTGACCGTGATGACCAGAAAACTGTGAACTTTTATAAACGTATTGCCGAAGCATGTGCGCAGCATAAACTGATGATTATGTTTCATGGCGCTTACCCGGCAAAAGGTTTTAACCGCACTTATCCAAACAACGTTACAAGGGAAGGTGTACTCGGTTCAGAATACAACGCATGGAGCGATAAGCCTTCTCCAGAGCATGATGTAACCTTACCTTTTACACGAATGCTCGCGGGCCCATTTGATTATGAACCCGGCATTTTAGACAATGCTACCAAGGCTCAATTTAAACCCATATGGGGCAAGGTGATGAGTCAGGGAACAAGGTGTCACCAACTGTCTATGTTTGTGGTATACGATAACCCCTTGCAGATTTTTTCCGGCAATCCTTCACAGGGATTTTTGGAACCTGAATTTATGGAACTCCTTGGCAGCATTTCTTCTACATGGGATACTACGATTATACTTAAAGCAAAGGTTTCCGACTATATTATCACCGCCCGCAAAAAGGGCGATGACTGGTTTATTGGCGGCATGACTGACTGGACCGCAAGAACATTTGATATTGATTTAGATTTTTTAACTGCTGAAAATTATGAAGCTACTGTATGTGTTGATGGCATCAATGCTGAACGGTATCCTTCCGATTATATTATAAAAACTTTCTCCCTAAAAAAAGGTAATCATATTCAAATTGCAATGGCACCCGGTGGTGGCTATTTGCTGCGGTTGAAAAAGAAATAGCCATTTAAATTGCAGGTAGGTAAAATAGATATAAAAGCCCAATATAGTCATATCGTACAAGGTCTCATGTATGAGATAAAAGAAAGGGTCCTGTAAAAGTGTAAATTGAAGGTTGAGTAACAACATTCAATCACTTAAAAAAACAGAGACCCATCACACAAGTTAAGAAATTAGATTTTAGCGGTACAACTATTTATTGCGGCGTAGATGTACACAAAAAAAGCTGGCGTGTAAACATTCAGGACAGTGAATTTGAACTGGAAGACTTTACCCAAAATCCAGATGCAGTTCTTTTACATAAGCACCTTTCCATGCGATACCCTGGCGCTGTTTATAAGATTGGCTACGAAGCAGGCTTCAGTGGATTTAGTATGCAGCGGACTTTATCACAATCGGGTTGTGAGTGCTGGGTGGTAAATGCAGCAGATATACCAACTTCGGATAAAGATAAAAAGCAGAAACAGGATAAGGCAGATGCCCGTAAATTGTGTAATTATCTTCAATCAAAAAAATTGAAAGGCATACACATACCGGAAGCCGAATGGGAGCATGCACGAACATTGGTACGCACCAGGGAACGCATTGTCAATAATCAAACCCGTTGCAAAAACAGGATATGGCAATTACTTCATTTTAGCGGATTGCCTGTACCTGCAGCACAACAGGAAGGCACGTACTGGAGCAAACGTTTTATAGACGGGTTGCAAAAAATGGATTGTGGTAGCAGTATCCATTTGCAGCAATCGTTGCAGTTGCACATCAAAGACTATTTGCAAACAAGGCAACTGTTACTGGAAGCGACCCGTGCCATCAGGGCATTGTGCAGAGAAGAAAAATATGCAGGGGATATTAAATTGTTGCGGAGCATCCCGGGTTATAGGGGAAATTAATGCAGCGGTAATGTTGTTTGAATTGCAGGATGTAACCCGGTTTAAACGCTTTGATTATTTGTGTAGCTATGTTGGATTGGTTCCTGATACATCAGATAGTGGTGATACAAAGCGAACAAAGGGAATTACTCACCGGCATAACTACTACCTGCGAACTGCCTTGGTAGAAAGCAGTTGGAGTGTAGTGCGTAAAGACCCTGCATTATTAATGAAGTACAAGCAATATTGCACAAGGATGGAAAAAAATAAAGCCATCATCCGTGTAGCGAAACACTTGTTGTCAAGAATTAGCTTTGTGTTGAAGAACAAAAAGGAATATGTAACAGGCGTCGTCGCCTAGACCCTGAAAGGTTTTTTAAGGAATATGGGCTTCAAAAGTAATTACACAAAAAAGGTTTGGATAAACCAAACCTGAAATGATCAAATTACTTCGTCAGCCACCGGATATATTCCTGGCAGGTTGCTCCTAAGCAGAGCCTGCTTCCGCTTAGTCCGGTAGTATAAAATTAAGTAACAGTTAAATAGAAAAATAAAAAGTTTTTACGAGCACCTAACCGTTTAGTCGCACCTGCAGCATGAGGCCTAACAACCAATAATGTCTGCCAGCACAAGGATACGGGTGCCTTTTTAAAATTTGAAAAAGACCATGCAGCTCCCCCGAAGCAATTTTAAGGATGACTGTTTATTGAAGTGTGCTTTTTATAAAACTGTTTAACAAAAAATAAAAAATTATAGAATAGAGCAATACGATAAAAAATATTACTCAACCGGTGCAGCACATTCTCATCATTGAAGAGTGCGACGCAAGGATGTTGATTTGAAAATCTACTGCTGGTTACCAAAAAATCATTTTGTAATGAATGAATTTATTCAACAATAATTTTGCTACGCAAGAATGCCACTAACTACTTTGCCGGCTACATCTGTTAAGCGATATCTTCTTCCCAAATGTTTGTAAACTAGTTTTTCATGATCGAGTCCCATCAGGTGCAGGGCTGTTGCATGAAAATCGTTTACATGTACGGGATTGCTTGCAATATTGTAACCAAAATCGTCTGTTTCGCCATACACACCGGGCTTTACACCGCCTCCGGCCAT
>JAYTTI010000170.1:0-3933 GCA_043745405.1 Ferruginibacter sp.
GCGGTTATTAAAAATGCAGTTTTAATTGATTCTGTTTTTGATAAGATAAACAACAAAATTACAAAAACTTATATTCCCAGAATAATTAAAGACGATGGCGATACTGTAATATTGTATTTTACAAATCACATAAAAGAAACAGATTTTTCTTTGTCAAAATCAATTGATAGTATTAACAAGTTTAAACTTTATAAGATCAGCGTTTTATATAACCAAAAATTTTCTCAAACCCATAACATGGTAATGCCAAAAAGAGAATTAAGCTTTGAAATAAATGAGTTAGATGCAAAAAGCGATACTGAAATACTGGATTTTTTTAAAAGATTAAAGAACAACAAATTATAGAAGTGAAATATTATTTTCATTTCAAATGATTCCAACCCTGGGCCACCAGCTCGTGTTTATTTCCGCCACGGGTAATAATATTTTTTCCTTCGGCAGGTTCTGTAATGTATCCAATTATACTAAGGCCGTTATTGTTATTGATTTTTTCATAATCTGCCTGCGCCACTGTAAATAATAATTCATAATCTTCTCCACCACTTAGCGCACATGCGGTAGGATCTAATTCTAATTTATAAGCAAACTCTTTCGAATCTTCATTTAGTGGCAACTTGTCTTCATACAACACACAGCCTACATTACTTTGTTTACAGATATGCAATATTTCACTGCTAAGGCCGTCGCTGATATCGATCATGCTGCTGGGGATTATTTCATTAGCCGTAAAATATTCTATAACATCTTTTCTTGCTTCGGGTTTTAATAAACGGCCTACTATATATGCACGGTTTTCAAGGTCGGGTTGTGCGCCGGTTTCCTGAAATATTTTTTTCTCTCTTTCCAAAATTGTTAATCCTAAAAAAGCACCACCGAGGTCACCACTAACACAAATAAGATCATTTACCCTTGCGCCGTTTCTTTTTACAAAGCTATCAGGTGCCACATCTCCAATAGCAGTTATGCTAATCACAAATCCACGTTGCGATGTAGTGGTGTCTCCACCAACCAGGTCAACATTATATTTTTCGCAGGCAGCATACACGCCTTCATAAAATTCATCCAGGGCTTCTACGCTGAATTTATTGCTGATGGCAATGCTTAATAAAATTTGAGTGGGTGTAGCATTCATTGCATAGATATCACTTAAGTTTACTACTACAGCTTTATAACCAAGATGTTTTAAAGGTGTGTACATAAGGTCAAAGTGAATGCCTTCTACCAGCATGTCTGTACTGATAACTGTTTGCCTCCCAAAATGATCTATCACAGCGGCATCATCACCCACACTTAAAATGGTGGAAGTGTTTTTTATTTCATTATTACGGGTAAGGTGGTCTATTAAACCAAATTCACCGAGCGATGCTATTTCTGTTCTTTCTTCCATAATTTTAAATGTACGATTTACGATGTCAGGTGTACGCCCGTTTTATTTGCGTGAGGATATTATAGACGCAACAATTATTTTTAATAAAGTTTCACCCTCATTGTATATTGTATTAATCTCTTCTTTTTCTTTCGGATTAAAGACTTCAAGTAATTCTAAAAAGAACAGAATTTCATCCAATTATTCCTCTACAATTTTAAGCTTATTAATAAAATCAGCATTTGAGTTTGCCCTTCTTGATGCCCTGTAATTTGCCCTTTGTAGGCCTTATTAATAAGGGTATCTGGTATTTTCTGAGTAAGAAAAGCTATGTTTATTGCAAACAATTTTGTCCTTCTCTTCATTTCTTCAGAGTTCATAAGGCAGGGATTGCGGTTAAATAATAAAGGTAAAATTATTTTATTGGCGTACATCAAACATTGTACACCGTACACTATAATTGTTTCCTGTTATTAATGATCTCCAGCATTTCATCATGAATTTTTCCATTAGTGGCCAACAGGTGGGGTTGATAAGGAGAATAGTGATCGCCTTTATAATCTGTTACTTTTCCCCCAGCCTCTTCTACAATTAAAAATCCGGCAGCAGTGTCCCAGGCTTGTAGATGGTGTTCATAAAATCCGTCAAAGCGGCCAGCTGCCACCCAACACAGATCAATAGCCGCACTTCCTAAACGTCTTACCGGAACACCGTTTCGTATAAAACGTTCAAATACAGCCAAAGGACCATTGGGCATATCTAAATAAGTGTATGGAAAACCTGTTACCAGGCAACTTTTAATAACTTCAGTTTTAGAGCTAACGTTTATTTTTTTATTATTTAGCGAAGCGCCAAATCCTTTTTGTGCAAAAAACATTTCTTTCATAAAAGGATTATAAACGGCACCCAGGATCATTTCCCCGGCTTTTTCTAACCCTATACTAACACAGCAAAGCGGTATACCGTTTGAAAAATTTATTGTGCCGTCAATAGGGTCAATTATCCACTTATATTCACTATCCATAACAATTTCACCCGTTTCTTCACTTAAAATAAAATGATCCGGATGTTCCTTTCTGATAATATCTATAATTGCTTTTTCTGATGCATGATCGGCTTCGGTTACTAAATTATTAATACCTTCTTTGTTTGATATTTTATATTCGCCATTAAAATAATGTTGCAGCTGTTGGGCACCTGCATCAATAGCCTTAAGCAGTGTTGTTTTTAGCATGGCGCAAATATACAAAGGCTTCTTTACTATATTTGATTATACATTTTATCGATATGCAAAAAAAATACCAACGGAAAGATTTTTAAAAAATAGTTATGATCAGCAATTTTTTTGTGATAATTGCCAACGCACCGCAACCATTCCGCCATTCAACCTAGCAAGCAATCCTTACACCATTCCAGCAACAATTATTTTTTCCTTATGCTGCTAAATACCAAATCTTCCAGAAATGAAACCACTTTCAATTCATCTTTGGTTTTACCAAAATCTGTCAGCGACGGAAGATTGTTCATAAAAAAAATTTGAAAATGTGCCATTTCAATAATAGTGCTTGCCAGCGACCTTGGATATTTATATTTGGGGTTACACGCTAAAATAATATCGGCAATGATAGCACAAAGGTCTTTGTAGGGTTTAAATAACTGCTCCTTATTATCTTCGGATACATGCTTGGTTAAATAGGCTTTTGAGCCTTCTGATATTATTATCTGGTGCAGCAGATCTTCGTTAATATGTATTGTTTTATCGTCATCCACAACTGTAGTAGCCAGCAGTTGAATTACTTTTTTAAGTTTAATTGCCGGGTCTTTAATATTATTGGTAGTAAAAGTTACACGGTATTGCAGCCAACCCCAATACCAGGCAGTTAAATACATCAGCAAGCGATGTTTGTTTTCAAAATAGCGGTAAATACCCGCCTCGGTGGTGCCAATATCTTCTGCCAGTTTTTTAAAGGTAAATAATTCAAACCCGTTTTTATAAATCAACTGAATACTGTGGCGAATGATTTTTTTGCCCAGCTCTGTCTGCTCCGGGTCACGGAGAAACAGTTTTTCGTTCATTTTTATCTGTAATTGTACTTCCATTTTTTAGCTACGGTTTTATTATGGCATCTGTTGTTTTAAATGCAGATAAAGATAATGTGCAATGTTCTGCAGCACAAAAATAGTTAAAAGTTTTACAATTCTATGAGATAGTATTACTATCATTAAAAATAATAATCCTATCTTCGCCCTATTAAATCAACTGATTATGGAAATGAAAAAAAACATGTTCAAAGAACTGAAAAGCGACCTGCCGGCGAGTATTGTCGTTTTTTTTGTAGCCGTTCCTTTATGCCTTGGTATTGCTTTAGCATCAGGTGCGCCACTGTTTGCAGGCATAATAGCTGGCATTGTCGGTGGAATTGTAGTAGGTATTGCAAGCGGTTCGCCACTTGGGGTTAGCGGACCTGCCGCCGGATTAGCAGTAATAGTTTTGACCTCTATTGCTACACTTGGCTCTTGGCCGACTTTTTTATTAGCGGTTGTTATCGCCGGTATTCTTCAACTTA
>JAYTTI010000171.1:0-14753 GCA_043745405.1 Ferruginibacter sp.
TTATTGGGAAACATGGTGTAGGCCTGTAACATTTGTAACAGGGGTATTTCTGCTGCCCCTAATGCAAGCGAAGTATAAGGAGGAAGCTTTGCACTAATACCCACAGTTTTTGCAAATTCTATAACCCTGTCTACTCCCAAAAGATTGGTCATTCTTACCGAGGCGGTATTTTTTGAAAAGGCAAGGCAATTGGCCAATGTACCACCACCACCTTTAAATGTCCTCATCTCTTTGCCATATTGTACAGGGCCGCCATCAATAATGGTAGATGGTGTATAGCCAGCATCCTGTACAGCTAAAGCATAAATAAGCGGTTTAATGGTACTGCCAACCTGCCTGCTTGCTGTAACATGATCGTATTTGAACCATTTAAAATCTATGCCACCCACCCAGCATTTTATTTCTCCTGTCCGGGGATCCATGGCAACAAAAGATGTTTGCATTAATTGCCGGTGGTACTTGATAGAGTCTCTTGGTGTCATAACCGTATCCAGTTCCCTTTTGGTATTCCATGCAAATACTTTCATTTTTACTTTAACCAGAAACGACTTTTTTATATTCTCATCTTTTACCTCATCCTCCTTCATGTTTTTCCAGCGCTCGCTGCTTTTCATGGCAGCCTCAATTACATTCTCATGGCCCTTCCACATGCCGTCGCCACTGGTTTTTAATAAACTGTTTAATTTTCTCTGAATAACAGGCATTTGCTGCACTACCGATTCTTCTGCATATTGCTGCATAGTAGAATTGATGGTAGTATATATTTTTAAGCCATCCCTGTACAGATCATAATTTTCTCTGGTCTTTGGGTTTACATGTGCCTTGCACCAGTCCTTCATTTTATCTGCTAATGCAAAACGGAAATAAGGTGCTATGCCAACATTGTCATCTACTTTTTTATAATTGGTGATAAGGGGTTTTGCTTTTAGTTTATTAGCTTCCGCATCAGTAAGATAATGTTGTTTACAATCCACCATCCTTTCTATTACCGTATTGCGCCTGTTTAGCGATGCGCTGGGATGCCTGATAGGATCATAAATAAACCCCTTTAACATCCCTACCAAAACTGCAGATTCTTCAATACTTAAATCAATGGGTTCTTTTTGAAAATAGATCCTTGCTGCATTTCTTATTCCATAATTATTTCCCCAGGCAGCCCTGTTCAGGTAAAGCGTAATTATTTCTTCTTTTGTAAAATTGCGTTCAAGCTTTACAGCTATTACCCATTCTTTAATTTTTTGGGTACCCCGCTTTAGAATATTTCCTTTTCCCTGGCCCAGCATATTTTTGGCTAATTGCTGCGTAATGGGGCTGCCGCCGCCATCTGTACCTAATTTAATAACGGCCCTTGCTACAGCCTTGGCATCAATGCCCGAATGGTCATAAAAATACTGGTCTTCCGTAGCTATCAATGCATGAATAATATTGGGAGAAATTTCATTGTACTTTACTTCACTGCGGTTTTCTGCATAATATTTACCCATCAGCTTTCCATCAGCAGTATACACTTCACTGGCAAGATCTGCTTCGGGGTTTTCCAGTTCTTTTAAAGAAGGCATTTTACCTAGTAGGCCAAAATTGGCTGCAGTAAATAGCAAAACCAGTAGTAACAAACCACCAAAAAAAACACGCCATAAAATTTTTACTGATTTTTTCATTATGATTTTTTCAAATTTTTGATATTGTAATATTTCGTAAGATTATTTTCAACAGCCATGGATACGCTATTAAAATTTGCCTGGATATTGTTTATTTAAAAGGTCTTTATATTCCTGCAGGTGTTTATTTAATTGTAACAAACGAAGGTTTTCATCAGAAATTATAAGGAATGAATATTTAGAAGCCGGCAGCCACGATACTTCTTCCGGTGCAGCCTTTTTAATTTTATTTAAAAACTGCAGGGCTGCATCTGCATTGGCAAAAGAAGTAAAAATCAATATGGAAACGTCTTTACTGATTGCATCTTTTGTAACAGCAATCGTTTGCCCTCTGAAACTTTCTGCTACATAGCGGGTAAACGCATTTTTAGATTCGTTTACGTAAGTGCCATCAACTCTATCTAAAATCATCATAACATTTTGAGTTGCTGTGGTATTAAAAATAAAAGGTCCATTTACTAAAATAGGTGCAGCTTTTTTTACAGTATCTTTTGCCATAGGTGCATGTATCGGCACTGTATTTTTTGTAATATCTTTTAACGCCGGTATGTTTATTGGCATAACCGCTTTGCTGCTGTCAAAACGTTTGGGTGTTACTATCAGGTTCGAATCGTTCCTTACCAGTTTTTCTTTTGGCACTGTTGCGATTTCATCATCTCCTTTTCTTGTAATTACCAGGTTTGTTAAATAGCTTTCTATTTCGGCCCTTCTTTTTAATACATCAATCATGCGCTGTGCTTTTGGCATTAGCGGCGATTTAGGGTACAGGCTGATAATATTGTTCAATACACCAATGGAAACACTATCCTGCTTTTGCTTTATGTAATACACGGCCTCAATATATAGCAATTGCGGGCTCCAGTAATTGTTTCTGTATAAACTATCTGCTTTTTTCTTTTCAGAAACGGCTTCTTCAAATTTGCCTTCAATAAATAAATTGTAAATGGCCTCATATCGTTTGGTGCCTTCTGCATTTTTCATTTCAGGCTTTGCCGCAAGCGGGTTAGTCAATATTTTATTAGAAGGGCTGTTTACAAATTTTGTATTAATCAGGTTTTTGTAATATTCTGCCTTTTCCAGGTTGCCTAATTTTTTGTAACAGTAATAAAGACCAAAATATATGCCACCATCATACAAAGAATCTGGATAGCGTTGTAAAGATTGGTCGTAGGTAACTATTGCCTGTTGATAATCTTCCAGGTCGTTTTGAAATAATTTTGCAAGGTCAAACAAACTTTGCGACCATGCGGTATTGCTTTCTGTTAATTTTTCTGGCGTTAATGGTACGTTTGCTAATAGCTCTTCAAAGCTTAATTCGGCAGGTGGCTGATTGTTTAAATCAATCTTTACCATTGCGGCCTGGTTTTGTTTATCACCAGGTTTCGCAGCTGCATCCATGTCTGCGCCATTCATATCCGGAGGGGCGGTTATACCAATCTCTTTTGGTGCAATTGGCACAGCACTTTTTCTTCTCCAGTTATCTGTATTGGTTCTGTTGCCCCAGTTTTTCTTAAACTCACCAAAGCCTTTTATTTTCGTGGTAGCATTGTCAAAGTACCAATATTTACTATTACTACTCATAAAAAGATCGGTGGTTTCATTCTTTTTATTGTCGAAACTTATAGGAGCTAACCCTTGATCATTAACCTCATCTTTCAACCCCTGTTGTTTTCGGTTTCGTTTCAGCAGTTGATTTATAAATACAGTTCTATCTGCTGTCGACATTGTGGCAAGTTTTTGCAGGCTATCTTCTCTTTCAATAATAATAATTTTTTCTACAATTTTTGATAAGCTATTTCTTCTTGCCTGTATTTCTGCTAACCTGTCGTTCAGCGAAGTATCACCGGTTTGTAAACTGTCGTAATATGCAAATGCCAATTTAAATTGTTTACGGTCGTAGGCGATATCAGCTAATTTCAAATAAGCTTTATTATAAAGGTCTATATTCAATGTATTGTATTGTACGCTCTTGTTATAATATCCTACAGCTGTATTGGTATCGGGCCTTTCTAATGCCAAATCTCCTGCTGAGTAATAAATAAGGTCACGGTAAGGCTCAAACTTATCTTTTTTAGCCATCTTTACAAGATTCTCAATACTTTTTTTCAATTCGGTAGAATCAAGACCCCTCATCATTTTTGCAATGTTCAACTGAGCATAAATATCCATTAGTTGATTAGTAGTATGTTTTGATGCATTATTGTAAGCAACAACAGCTTTATCAAACTGTCGGGTTTTTTCATACAGCTGCCCAAGTAAATATTCAGATCTTGCCTGGTCTTGTTTGGTTGGCGAATTGCTTAGCGACTTTTCTAAATTTACAGCAGCACTGTCATAGATAGTTAGTTTATAAAACCAGTAACCATTTACTGCTGCTAAATCGGGTACAAGGCGTTTTGGCATATTGGGATCATGCTGCAAAGTATTGATCAGTGAAGAAGCCTGTGCCATTTCATCCTGCTCAATTAAAGTGCGGATAATCCATATCAAAGCATCATTTCTGCTGGGTGGCATTGCTGCTACTTTTTGCAGAATATTAAGGTCTTCTTTATTAGCTATGCTCAATACGCCGTTGTTTGAAGCATCGTTGGTGCCTACAATATGGTTATCATCTTCACCTTTTTTTCGTGGAAAAAGATTGTAGTTAATAAATTGAAAAGTAGCTGCAGCGGAATCAAATTTTTTTCCATAATAATAGGCCTGGCCTAACAGCAGGTACATATTATCTACCCAGTCATTGCGCAAATCGTGTAGTAAAATACCTGAAGTTGCTTTATAGATAACTGAGTCTAATTGTATTTTTTGCAAAGCTGTATTTTCTAAAGTATAGGGATGATAACTAAGTAGTTTGGTAAAGTTATCTTTTTGTGCAGCCTTGGCTATTTCAATAATGGTGTTTATTTTATTATTGGCATTAAAGTAAAAATTATAGTGTGTAAAGTTATTTTGAAAAACATGCTTAGGCACAGTAAACTTAGTTTCATCTGTTTTTTCAGAAGCCAGTTTTCTATCCTCAAATTTTTTGGCTCTTTTTGTTGTATCAAGCAAATTGATGGTCCATATTGGTTGTGCAAAAGCACTGTTTGCAATTGCCAACAGAGCAAATGAGAACAATAGAGGTAACAAGATCCTTTTTTGCATGAATAATTGATTAAATAAAGCGGCTAAATATCGGTTATTTTGTCCAATTAGTAACGTATAATGCTATTGGTTTCTTATTTTTAACATCCAATAAAGAAATATGGCAAATTTAGATGCAAACAGTACATTAAAACGATTGCGAAACAGGTATTTGCTGGTGGTAATGAATGAAGATACTTATGAAGAAGTAGTAAAGTTTCGTCTTAGCCGCCTAATTGTGTACATTGTGCTAAGCAGTGTTTTTGTTTTGCTTACCATATTAACGGTAGCGTTAATAGTTTTTACACCTATAAAATATTATCTGCCCGGGGTGGGTTATGGAGATGCCCGCCAGGCAAAAGAATTCAGGCAACTTAAAATCAGAACCGATTCGATGGAAAATGCCATGAAGTTTAAACAGCAATATCTGGATGACCTAAAAAAAGTTTTGGAAGGAAAACTTTCTACGCTGGATACCAATAAATTAGACTTGCCAAAAGAGGATAATACGAATGAATAAAAAAACTTTATGTTAACGGCATACCATGATTATTATTTTAACGTTGTTAATTAAAATAAAAAAAACAGCAGATAACATATGGAATAATAGTTTTATACTGCGATACAATAGACGAATTTTAGTATATATGTGGAGTGGTTAAATGATAGTGTTACTTAATTTGAAAGACAAGAACTTTTTATAAATAACGTTACTTTTAGAAAATTTTCAATTCAATAACTTCCAAACCTAAAAAATCAACCACATGTTCAATTCAAAAACCAAATCCGACGAAACCCCTAATGGCAGTACAACAATTATTGGTGCAGGCACTACAATCAATGGCGATATAGAAAGCAGCGGCGATATCAGAATTGACGGTACCTTAATTGGAAACCTTATTGGCAAAGCCAAAGTTTTAATTGGCGCTGAAGGCTATGTTGAAGGTGCTGTAAAAGGCAAAAATGCCGACGTACTGGGAAAAGTAACAGGCCAGATGGACATAAAAGAAGTGCTTCAGTTAAGAGGCAAATGTAATATAGATGGCGATATTTACGCGGGTAAGCTGGAAGTGGAACCAACAGCTACTTTTAACGGACGTTGCCATATGGGTGCAAACGTAGTAGAGTTAAATGTAGAATTGGCCACTGCTGTTAATCAATAATTAATTACTAAAACAATGGGTATTTAATGAAGGCAAAAAAAAATTTATTATTACCATTGTTGTTGGTATTTATTATTTGTAATGGTTTTTTTATTTCGGCTAAAACGCTGTTGGCAAAATGGGGCATCGATAATGGGGTGTTGATCATTGCCAATAGTTTATTTCTGCTGCTTGCATTGATTACTTTTTTTATTCAGCAACGGGCTTTGCAAAACAAAAATCCCAATGTTTTTGTAAGAAGTGTAATGGCTGGCATGATGATTAAGATGTTTACTTGTATTATTGCTATATTTATTTACTGGTTTATAATGAAAGATAAGTTTAGCAAGGCTTCAGTGATTGCAGCTATGTTTGTTTACCTTATTTACCTGGTAATAGAAGTTATGCTGATTACAAAACTGAACCGTCAAAAGAATGCCTAAGCAGGAAGCTCCATTACAACAGCTAAAAAATTATTTACCCGAAGGAAGTTTTGAAGAGGTCTCGTATTACCTGCTTCATTATAAAGTACAACTGACTATTACCCGTGAAAGGCAATCGGTATTGGGTGATTACCGCAATTCTTATGGCGGTAATAATCACCGTATCAGCGTAAATGGTAACCTCAATCCCTATGCTTTTTTAATTACACTTTTACACGAACTGGCACATTTGTTTACCTACGAGCGGTTTGGACACAGGGTACAGGCTCATGGCAAAGAGTGGAAGCATGAATTTGGTAAAGTATTGGCAAGGTTTATAGACAAAAAAATTTTCCCAACAGATATTCAGCAAACATTGATTAAAAGCCTTCATAACCCTGCAGCCAGCAGTTGTGCAGATGAAGCATTGTTAAGGATATTGCACCAGTACGATAAAAAAAAGGAAGGAGTACTTTTAATAGAAAGCTTACCATCCGGTGCAGTCTTTAAAATAAAAGGTGGCAGAATTTTTACTAAAGCAGAAAGGGTACGAAAGCGTTTTAAATGTATAGAAGCAGCAACGGGTAAAGTATTTTTGTTTAGCCCGGTATACGAAGTACAAACAATATAATTTAACCCATTTCAAGATAAACAGCAGGTTTTACAAATTATAACAATTTTATTTTTCCTTGTCAATAAATATCGCTTTCAGCTTTTTTGCCCAAAGTGTATAAAATTTCCATTGTTATCTTTTATGGTAAACTCTTTAAAACCTCTTGGCTTTTTTACCAATTGCCCCTTGGGGTAAATCAATTCTTTGGCACCTAAATCGGCATACAGGTCTTCAACATTATTCACAAAAATATAGCAGGATGCAGGTTCCGCTTTTTTCTTGCTGTCAACCATACAAACATGTATTTCTACATCGCGGTATTTTAATATGGCATAGTTGCCAAAATTTTTTGCAGTAAAGCCCAGCTTACATTTATAAAATTCAATGGTAAGCCCGATATTAATTGCCGGTAAAACCGGAACGGCTTTTTGTAACATTTATTTATTATTGGGTGTTTAGGTGAAAGGTATTTTAAAAATTGCTATTTTTAGCATCTTAAATTAAGAACATACAATTTTTGGACGATACTAATAAATATAATGAAGACGAGCTGGTGGCACTGTTGCAAGGCCATGATAAACAGGCATTTTCGTATTTATACGACAATTACGCCCCCGCATTGAATAATATTATTTACCGGATGGTAGACGATGTTACCCTCACAGAAGACATACTGCAGGAAGCTTTTGTAAAGATATGGCTCAATTTTACCAGCTACGATAAATCAAAAGGAAGGTTATTTACCTGGATGCTTAATTTAACCAGGAACCTTACTATCGATATGCTGCGCAGCAAGGGTTATAAAAAACAAAGCAAAATCTCTGCTGATGAAAATTCCGTAAATAATATACAGGATAGCAGTTTTAGCATTAGTAAATTTGATTCGATGGGAATACAAAAGCAACTTGCTAATTTAAAACCGGAACAAAGGCTTATTATTGATATGGCTTATTTTAACGGGTATACGCAGGATGAAATTGCAAAAGAAGTGGGTATTCCTCTCGGGACTGTAAAAACCAGGATGCGAACAGCCATTATTGAATTAAGAAAAATAGTACAAAAATAATTGGAAACAAAAGACATCATATCTTCAGGATTATTGGAATTATACGCTACGGGCTTGGTCACTGCAGAAGAGGCTAAGCAGGTACAGCAATATGCAGTTCAATATCCTGAAGTGGCAATAGAACTGGCGCAAATAGAGGCCAGCATGGAATTGTATGCCGAAGCACATGGTGTTGCGCCGGCTCCGTCTGTAAAAGAAAAAATATTTGCACATATTGATGATAGTGTTAGCGAGGTTAAAGTGGTTAAAATGGATGCATCAAGTGATAGCTCTGCACGCAACCCAGCAAAAGTTGTAGCTATGGGTTACGGGAAATTTGCTATTGCTGCTTCCTTAGCCCTTTTGTTGGGAAGTATCGCCTTAAATATGGTGATGTATAATAAAAATATCAGCACGGTAAAAAACTTAGAACAGACACAACAGGAGTTGGCAGGTTTAAAGGATGAAAATAGAATAACACAGCAGGAATTGGCAGGTTTAAAAGACGAGAATAAGATAATGGAGGGTGATATGAAAGTGGTGCAGAGTAAATACAGTCAACCGGTTTCATTGCATGGTTTAGAAGCGGCGCCGGATGCTGCTGCTAAAATTTTCTGGATGGCCAATACAGGTGAGGTATATATTGACCCAAGTAATTTACCAAATGCGCCGGAAGGCAAGCAATACCAGTTGTGGGGTATAGTAGATGGCAAGCCGGTTGATGGCGGAATGATTTTAACTTCTAAAAAAGGCGATAAGTACCGTATTCAAAAAATGAGAACTTTCGGAAAAGTACAAGCATTTGCTGTAACACTTGAAGATAAAGCGGGTAATGTATCACCTAAAGGACCGATGTTTGTTATGGGCAAAATGTAATTTATTTCTTTTTTAATTTTTTATAACCAGCTTTTAAAAGCTGGTATTTTTTTGCATGAAATATCCTGGCATTTTTATTAATGCTACAAGTGCTGTCATATTAAATATTAAAAAAATATTTTCAATTTTTTTTCAGATTGTAAAAGTTGCTGGTATCCAAACCAATTCATGAAGTATTTTTTCAATTAAAATTTTATTGTTTGTATTTTAAACTAATACTGTTTTACCAAAGCATTAGTTTTTATTTATTTCGTTGAACAGATTATACTCATTCAAAAAAGAATTTATTTTTTCTAAAAACTTTTAAATCCAATGTTTCTCCTGCAACGTAGATGAATGAAACAGAAAAAAACTAAAAACTAAAAAAACTAAAAACTTCAACAATGAAAAATTTTAAAACAGTATTGATTGTGGCAGCGGCTGCATTATTTACAACAACTTCTTTTGCGCAAATGGACAAAATGTCGAGTGAAAAAACAGTAATGGTTGGCGGTGCCGAAATGTACCCCAGTAAAGATATTGTTACCAATGCGGTAAACAGTAAAGACCATACCACTTTAGTGGCCGCAGTAAAAGCCGGGGGACTGGTTGAAACTTTGCAAAGTGCAGGCCCGTTTACAGTATTTGCACCTACCAATGCAGCCTTTGATTTGTTACCTGCCGGAACAGTAACTACATTGGTAAAACCAGAAAATAAAGCGATGCTGGTTGATATATTAACCTATCATGTTGTTGCAGGAAAAATAAGTTCTACTGAATTGGTTGCAATGATAAAAGCAGGTAATGGCAAAGCAATGCTAACTACGGTTGAAGGCAAGAAATTAACCGCTATGATGAAAGATAAAAAAGTAGCTATCATGGATGATAAAGGTGGTATTGCTTATGTAACTATTGCAGATGTAAACCAAAGCAATGGTGTAATACATGTGATTGATCATGTATTAATTCCTTAATAAATTTATGTATTATAGGTATATGTTAAGTGGTAATGCGGCTCCGGTTTTCCGGGGCCGTATTTTTTGCTGGTATGGCAATAAAAAAGCAGCGAATAATCGCTGCCTTGAGTATTAGGGTATTATCAGGCTCTTTAAAATTCTTTTAATCGATTCCACCAGGTACGCTTCATTACTATAAAAATTACTGCGGTTAATGCCAGCAATATACCTAAACCTGTCCATTGATTTAAAATAAGGTACATGGGTACCAGCATTAATACTATTTGCCCAATAATACCCAGGCCAATATTAAGCATATTAATGGGCAGGTTTTTGTTGGCTTTAAAATCCGGGTCTTCTGCCAGGGCTATTTCATGAACCGGTTTCCAAAAACCCCATGGCCTTACTGTTTTATAAAAGTTTAGTAAAGTGGCAGCATCAGTGGGTGGTGCACTGTAAGTACCAATAATGCAGGCGATAAATTGTATGGCAATAAACAGCGGAAAGAAATACAACATTCTTGTTCCGTCAAAATAAGTACTGATGCCGGTTACACTTAATAACGGTGGTATGGCACTTACAATGATGCCTGCCAGCATACCATAAAAAAAGCCATTGGCATTAAAGCGCCACCAATACCATTTTAAAACATTGGCGCAAACAAATCCTCCATATAAACCTGCCGTAATGATATTGAATATCATATTCACATCTTTAATAAGCAGCCCAAGCCCAATGCCAAAAATTACCATCACAATACCACTCAGGTAACTCATGGTAATTATCTTTTTACGGTCGGCCGAAGGGTTGAAATACTTTAGGTAAATATCGTTTACAATATAAGCCTGTCCTGCATTTAAGGTGCCACTGAAGTTACTCATAAAAGCACCTAAAAATCCTGCCAGTACCAATCCTATTAAACCTACGGGCAAATATTTACTTATAACAGCAGGCATAATATTTTCAAAATTCAGCAAGCCATCTGTTCCATTGCTAAGGTTAAGGTCTTTAAAATATAGTATGCCCAATATGCAAAGTCCCATCGTCATAAAATACCTTACAGGCATTAATATCACCGAAATAAATCCACTCATCTTACTGGCTTCTTCCGGGCTTTTGGTACTCAGTATTTTTTGGCAATCATAGTTAGGCGCAGGGCCCGCCAAACTTTTCATAATGCCACTAAACAGCATCATGCCCATGATGGCTGAAAATAACTGGTAGCCATCTTTTTCTAATTTAATTTTAGCATCATTTAATTTATTGGTCCAGTCTAAGCCAAGGTCTAAACCAAAAAATGGCGAGTCCCAGCCTTTTGGTACCCTCTCCAATACGTTTACTCCTGTAGTGCCAAGGTGCCGCATGGCAATGGTACCCACAAACAAAGAGCAAACAATCATTATCATATACTTGATTACATCTGCCAATACAATACCATGCATGCCACCCATTATACTATACAACATTGCAATCAGGCAAATGGATACGCCATAAAATTGTGCTGCATTATGTTTGGAAATATCAAGGGCGGCACGGTATTCATCTGAGCCAACAGCAAAAGCTGCTTCACCATGGTTTAAAAAAGGAAAGGCATCTTTAATACGTTCGTAGGGAAGAAATATTTGTAAAAATTCGCCTACGCCAACAAAGGCATAAGCCATATAACCAATACATAAAATAAGTGCAAAAGCCACTACTACTTTATGGCTTTGGCCAACCCCTCTGTCTGTAAGGCCGAAACGTGTTTTAAGCCATTCAGCACCGGTTGTAGCATTGCTGCGCCTGAGCCAGCGGCTTAAAAATACCATTAAAAATATTTGGTTAAATACTGGCCACATCCAGGGAATCCATACACTTTTAAACCCGTATAAAAATGCCATGCTTGTTAGTAGCATTGTGCCGCTGATATCAAACATGTCGCTGGCATCGCTTAAACCCAATGCATACCAAGGCAAAGACTTGCCCGCCATCAGGTAGGCGTCTTTACTTTTCTTCGCCCTGTTTTTCATGTAAAAACCAAGAAATATCATTAACGCAAAATAGGCAAGGATGATAAGCAGGTCAATCGTTGAAAGAATGTACATGTTGTAGAATTATAAGATTTTGGAAATAAATGGCTGGCTTGTACGATTTAAATATATGCTTTAAATAAATCAATATTTTTATTCAGCAGGTATTTATTTGTCTTTTGTTAAATGTTGAATAAGAAATAGTAAAAAAGTATCAGTATCAAAATAAAGTTTTATTACACTACTTAATATTGATTACACTAACTGATAAATGCGTTGCCTGATTTATAATTGGCAACGGCACTTCAAAC
The DNA here is from genome assembly GCA_043745405.1 of Ferruginibacter sp. Taxonomy (GTDB): domain Bacteria; phylum Bacteroidota; class Bacteroidia; order Chitinophagales; family Chitinophagaceae; genus Ferruginibacter. The sequence goes on from JAYTTI010000171.1 coordinate 12,132, forward strand.
TTAACTTATCAACAGTAATTTTTTATTAATAATAGGAGGTTGATAAAAATGATTTGGATAAATGCAATACCTTGGCGGCTCGATTGTATCATCAGCAATTGATTGATTTTATTTTATATCAATTGCACAACGCAATTAGTTGTATGAATCAAAAATTTCCACAGGGCTTTATTTGGGGTAGCGCTACCTCTTCTTACCAGGTAGAAGGTGCATGGAACGAAGATGGAAAGGGCCCTTCTATATGGGATGTATTTTGTTTGATACCCGGTAAAGTGCAGGATGGCGATACAGGCGCCATTGCCTGCGATCATTATCATCGTATTAATGAAGATGTGGCATTGATGAAAGCCATGGGGCTAAAAGCGTACAGGTTTTCAATAGCATGGGCACGGATACTTCCTGCGGGTAAAGGGGCAGTAAACCAGCAGGGAATTGATTTTTACGATAAATTAATTGATGCACTGTTGGCTGCAGGCATTGAACCATGGGTAACTTTATATCATTGGGATTTGCCCGCCGCATTGGAATTTGAAATAGATGGCTGGTTAGGAACGGACATAGCAGATGTTTTTGAAACCTACGCCGCTACCTGCTTTGAACATTTTGGTGATAGGGTAAAAAACTGGATCACTATTAATGAAGCGTGGGTAGTGGCTATTTTGGGATATGGCCATGGCGTATTTGCACCGGGTAAAAAATCGAACGACCTGCCTTATATAGCAGGGCATAATTTATTGCTGGCACATGCCAAAGCAGTTAATATATACCGCACTAAATTTCAACAACAACAGCAGGGCTTAATTGGCATTACCAATAATTGCGACTGGCGTGAACCATTGACAGATACTTCAGAAGATAAGGCAGCAGCACAAAGGGCATTAGAGTTTTTTCTTGCATGGTTTGCCGATCCGGTTTATAAAGGTGATTATCCTGTGGTAATGAAGGATCGCCTGGGCAAACGTTTGCCGGCATTTACCGAAGCAGAAAAAAAATTGCTGAAAGGGTCATCCGATTTTTTTGGGTTGAATCACTACACCACCATGTTTGCATCTGATGCTACCAATAATAAAGAGCAGGGTAGTGTGTATGGTAATGGTGGCTTATCAGAAGACCAGGATGTCAACCTCACTATTTCCACCGATTGGAAATTAACCGATATGCAATGGGCCATTGTACCATGGGGTTGTAAAAAATTATTACAATGGATAGCAGAAAGATATGATAACCCGCCCATTTTTATTACAGAAAACGGCTGTGCTTTTGATGATCAGTTGGTAGATGGGAAAGTGAACGATATTGAAAGGGTAGATTTTTTTAAAGGCTATATTACTGCCATTGTGGAAGCCATTGAAAGCGGTGTAAATGTAAAAGGGTATTTTATCTGGTCGTTGCTGGATAATTTTGAATGGGCCAGTGGCTACTCTAAAAAATTCGGGATACACTATGTAGAAAAGGAAAGCTTAAAACGCATACCAAAATCATCTGCGCTTTGGTATAAAAATGTGATTGCTAGCAATGCAGTATAAACGCAGTTATCTAATGGTTTTAAGTTAAGTATGAATTTGAAATAATTAACCTTATTTTTTATCATCCGATATTTGTCGAAATAAAAGTAGAAACGAAGTAGGCCCGCCCGGATGATCTGGTCGAACGGGGTGAAGGAAGTGAGTTTATTATTCAATTACTGAATTAAAAAAAAGAAATGATAAAACTTTTTACCATAACAATTCTGCTCTTATTTTTTTGCGGCACTGTCTTTTCACAAGTGGGCGGAACAGGCCCGCTAAGAGATAGTTTAAAACATGAACTGATAATTGCCAAAGATGACACAAGCCGTGTACTGATTACGGCAGAGCTCGCAAACGCTTATACGGGTTTCAATTCTGACACTGCCAATTCATACGCAAATGAAGCGCTGGATTTGGCACAGCGAATGCATTTTTCCAGAGGCGAAGCGAGCGCCTCAATTGCTTTAGGGTTTTATCTTCAAACGCAGGGAGATTATCCGAAATCATTTGAATATCTATACCGGGGCCTCCAAATTGCTGAAGAAAAGAATTATGTTTTCGAAACAGCAGTTTGTTATGCATGCATCGGAAATGGGTACTGGTTTTTAGGGTATTATTCAAAGGCAGTTGATTTTTGCAAACAATCTCAAAAGTTATTTACGACAATAATCAATAAACAAGGTGTCAGCGAATGGATGCTGTTTAACATCTTAACAACTGGTCAGTCTTATCTTGAATATGACCTGGATTCTTCTTACCATTACCTGTTACAATATTATGATGCCACGTTGTATGATGAGTTCTGGCATCCTGTTGCTTTATCTAACTTAGGTGACTGTTTGTTCAGGAGAGGTGACCATGAAACCTCATTTAATTATATCAGGGAAAGTATTGTCAGAGTAACCACAAGCGGTGATCAACTTACAAAAGCTGATGCTTGCGCTACCATATCAGGTTTTTTTAAAATAGCACAACAAACCGATTCTGCCATTTATTATGCAACTAAAGGCCTTAGGGCAGCTTATTCAATTGCATATGGATTGGGAATATACAAGTGCAGTAAATTACTTGCAGAAGAGTATGATCAATTGAACGTAAATAAAGCGCTTCATTA
>JAYTTI010000172.1:0-3870 GCA_043745405.1 Ferruginibacter sp.
ATGTCTGATAAAAATATCATTACAGAAGCTGTAAAAGCACAACCCGCCGCTTATTTATTAAAACCAGCCAACCCTGCCGAATTATTTGCCTGCATACAAACTGCTTTACAAAATTTCAGTAACAAACAAACAGCCGTATTTACCAAACAACAGGAAGCCGATTTCTTTTTTGTAAAACAACGCAATAAACTAAAACGGATAGAATGGAAAGAAGTGGTTACCATCACTTCAGCAGATAATTATACCGTGCTTACACTGCTTGACAAATCGGAACATTATCTGCGCAGCACTTTAGCCATGACATTAAAATTTCAGGTTCCCCTGCATCTTCAGGATCATTTTATGCAAGTAAACCGAGGAGAAGTAGTTCAGATAAAATTTATCACAGAAATTATTGATGATGAACTCATTACCCCGGTTAAAAAAATAATCATCACCAAAAGTTTTGTGAAAGAAGTAAAATTGAAGTTGAATATATTGAGTTAGATACGTGTAATTTTAAGCAGGTGTGCTTTTTAAATAAAGTGTTTCCGGACTAAAGTCCTGTCCATTTTTCCAGGCTACAGTATCAAATTGAATAGAAACATTCCTGAAATAAACTTCATTCTTCAACTCTTCAAAAATACCAAATTCGAGATACGGTTTTACATCAAAAAAGCGTATCTCGTTACTGTTGAACAAGCGTTCCAGTTGATAATTAATAAGTGGCTTTACTGCAATTATTTTATTCATTATTATTGAAAGGGTTTGATATCAAATAATTTATTCCCGGTTATAGCTAATTCCCAATTCGCCAACAATTCTTCTTTGTGTAACTCTATCCATGCAAAACTAATTTCAATTTATTTTTAGGCAACTCCCCTTCCAATAATTCGCTGTCTATTATGCTGATTTCACAGGTAAAATCTGCATATTTGATATGAATATGTGGTAAATGATGTTTATCTGTATCAAAATAATACATCATTACTATCACACCATAAAACATAGAAATAACTGGCATTTTGCAAGTAAAGTATTTAATAAAATTAGGCTATAATTTCAAAAAAATCAAACCGTAGGCAATAACACCGTAAAAGTAGCCCCTTTCCCTTCCTCACTTTCCATAGTTAAATTACCTCCATGCGCTTCTACAATTTGTTTACAGATAGATAACCCCAGCCCATTTGATTTTTCATCATGCGTACCTTTGCGCCCAACTCTGCCGGATGATACAAAAATATCTTCATGCAAGGAAGCTGGTATACCAATCCCATTTTCTGCAACTTTTATCACTGCATATGGCCCTTGTTGCAAAACAGTAAGGGTTGTTATACTGTTGGCATAACTGAATTTAACAGCATTGTCCAATAAATTAACCAGTACTCTTTGCAGTTTATCCGGGTCTGCAAATACAATTAATGGTGAATCTGTTTTTTTCACTTGAATGGTTTGGGTTTTTGCAGTTGCCTTGTGATGCAACTGCTCTGCTGCCCCATCTGCCAGCTCATTAATGTCTATATTCTTCCTGCCTTTTAAAAGAATTTGCACTTCTTCCAGATCGTTGATCAGATCAAGTGAATGTGTTGTTGCCTTCAGCATAGAATCTAAAATTTTACTTTCTGCTTCAGAGTGTTCATATTTTAACCGAACAATATTCAGAAAATTACTCATGGCACCAATTGGATTGCGGAGATCGTGGGCAACAAATCGCAAAATTTCGGCCCGCTTCTTTTCCGAATCCTTCAATTGTTCATAACCAATCTGTAATTGTTTCTGGTACTTTACATAGATATACTTGAAAGAAAAAATGCTGATCACAAACAATATCTCACTATAAAAAATATTGGTATAGTGATTGATTGTTTTTGAGCTCACTAATTGTATGTCTGAAACCGGGCGATACCATAAATAAGATAGTGCTGCCACAACCAGTATTGCGTAAATAAAAAAGTAAATATTTTTATCAAACAAAATTACGGCAGCCATTAGCGTTATCAACATATTGTATTCGGTACCGTTATTGTATAAAGCAGGCCCGATAAAAAATATGGCAGTAGCAAAAAGCAATACCCATTCCCTTCCCCACAAAAAACGTCTTTTAATATTAAGCCAAAATCCACCTATGTACAATGATAACAAGGTTATATTAAACAGTAAGAGAGGATAATTTTTGTAGATGATATTGATCGGGATAAACGAAAGGATAAAAGGCAAACTGATGATCACAAACAAATTAAACATGAAGGTTTTTACCACTTCATCAAAAGCCATAGTATCATTAATGCCGAGATAAAAAATACGGCTGATCTGCGATTTGTTTTTCTTTTTGTTTTGTATTAACACTATTGCAAAATTATTTAGCTAAGTTCGATTAAATTAAAGGTAGTCAAACCCATAAATCACCAGTCAAATAATACAGGTATTTTGTTCAGTACAAAGATAGTTGTTTTTCAAAATGAAATGTCTGAGTCCGATGCATTGCTTAACATTTAATCAATATATACGGAATTACAATAGGTGTTTGGTGATATATCGGGTAGGTTAAATTTACTATTTTTTAAAACGCTTAGCAGCTGTTTTAGCAAATTAATTCTAACAATTTATACAAACTGTTTCCTCCAAAATGGTAATTAGATGACAGGTATTAAACAGATAAACACTAACTAGATTCTATTACATTCATTTTATCTGAGTCCTATAATTGCTATTATAGCGGCCTATAACAAATTTGCTAGCAACCACTCAAACAGCTAATCAACAACATAAGATAGTTAATATCAATATGAATTATAATTTATCGTCAAAATTCATCTGTTCCTTTACACCATTTTCAAAAAATAATTCCGTAGCTATTTTATGGGAAAATACCCAGCTCTGCGTAAGAAGTACCTACCTTATTAATGGCACATACATAAGCCGCTGTACGCATATCCGGTATTTCGGGATTGTTTTTCCAAATTTCCATAATTTCTCTGGTAGCTGTGATCATGGTTTCTTCCAATCCACTGTGTACCAAATCAATTTCTTCCGGGCCATGCATAATAAATTTACGCTCAATGTCGGTAACCTTTTTGTCGGTTAAGGTTTCTATCTGTTCAAGAATATGGCTGTTTAAATTTTCGGTAAAACGCTTCTCCATTCTACCATAACGCACATGACTCAAATTCTTAAGCCATTCAAAATAAGAGACGGTAACACCTCCTGCATTTAAATACATATCTGGTACTACAAGAATTCCTTTCTCGGCCATCATATCATCTGCTTCGGGTGTTAACGGACCATTGGCAGCTTCGCCAATAATTTTAGCTTTTATTCTTGAGGCATTTGTGCTATTGATCACATTTTCCAAGGCAGCGGGAATTAAAATATCGCAGGCCAATTCCAAAGCGTCATTACTAGAAGCGAGGTTAGTTGATCCGGGAAAATTCAATATAGAACCGGTTTTTCTTTTATGCTGAAACACTTCTTCTTCATTCAACCCTGCTTTATTATAAATAGCCCCATCATGTTCAGAAATGGCAATAACCACAGAACCATTTTCACGGAAAAATTTAGCACTATGATAACCCACATTTCCCAATCCTTGCACCACAACTGTTTTGCCTTCAACACCAACAGGTAAGCCCTGACGCTCCATAATATCGGGCATATTACAAACTTCTCGAATGCCAAAAAATACCCCTAGCCCGGTGGCTTCTTTACGTCCACGTACTCCGCCTTGTGTGATGGGCTTTCCTGTTACACAACCTGCGGCGTCAATATCTCCGGGTTTTAAGGAAGCATAGGTATCAACAATCCATGCCATTTCTCTTTCACCGGTTCCATAATCCGGTGCCGGAACATCAATACCGGGCCCGATAAAATTCTTTTTTACCAATTCACTTGTAT
>JAYTTI010000173.1:0-14551 GCA_043745405.1 Ferruginibacter sp.
ATTTTATTAGGCTTTATGAGGCTAATAATAGCAGTAAGCTTAAAATAAATATCATTGCTTCAGATTCTAACAGGGACAACTAAACGCCTATACCAATAAATAATTATTTACCTTATAATTCCTCCCCCCTAATCCTTCACTTTATTTAATCCCATTAAGCTTACCATCCAGTTGGGTAATGGTTTTTGTGATTTTCTTTTTTTGAGGTTAAAATAAACTCCCAGTTTTTTAAGCACCGGCACTTTATGTGTTTCTACCATTTCAATTAAGGTTCCATCCGGGTCTTCTACATACGCAAATCTTCCGCCCGATTCTCCCATATCAAAAGTATCGCCACTGTCTACGGTAAAATGGTATTGATATTTTTCGAGGTTTGTTTTTAATACTTTCATGTCAGATACATCAAAACACAAATGAATAAATCCTATATCGCCCCAAAAACGATTTTCAAAAATCTTGCCCGCCTGGCTGTCTAATGCCTGTATCAATTCAATCTGTACATCGCCCAATAAACGGCTGAATGCTGCGGTAACAGGGTTTTTAAAACTCAGCAAAACCCTGCGGTAAGTTATATTTTTTGCATATTCTCCAAGGTCATCAAATTTGCCTGTTGCATCATACACAATATTGTTTATGCCAAACCCATTTTGGTAAAAAGCAATAGATGCATCCATATTACTTACACCTATTATTACGCCGCAAATTCCACCCTGCATAAAGGCCTTATTTTTGAACCAGGATTCATCTTTTACCACCTGGTATTGATTGCCGGCTTCATCTTTCAGCAAAAAAGATAAAGATGATGAAGGGCCTGCTTTTGGGCTGGTGCAGCTAACATTTTCGTTGATAATGTTATAGGCATTTTCAACATTTGTTGATTTAAATTTTATGGCATTTATACCGTAATCGCCCCAGTTTATAGTATTGCCTGCGGCAGCAACCCTGCTGGTAAACTGCCATATTTCGGTACCGCCACCACCATTCATATTCATTGCTAAAATAGCCCTGCGTGCATGCACTTCGCCGCCTGTATAAAGAGTCATTAATGCTGCTTTTGCTTCGTCATCAAATATTTTCACGTTTAAGCCAAAAGTTTTTCTTATCCATGTAAAAGTTGTTGAAGCATCGGTACATCCAATGCCCACTTGCTGAATTCCTGAAATATATGCCATAGATATTGATGGGTTTTTTAATTGCCGGTAAGACGTTAAGGCGTTTTTTGTTTTCTATTTTTTTATTGCAGTTTAGCCGTTTTCAATTTAAACGTCTTAACGCCTCAACGGCTACAATCCAATTTTCTGTTTTTCTCAACGTCTTAGCGTCTCAACGGCAACAAACTATTTTTTTTCTGTTTAAACGACTTGCCGACTTACCGGCCTAATTATGATAATTTTAATTTTTTAACGAGCCAGAAAAATAAAAACGGCAGGTATTTTCTTAAAATAACCAACACCATTTCCTGCTGTACAACATATACTTTTCTTTTGTTGCGGATAATGCCATTGATAATTTTTTTTGCACAAGCTTCTGCACTGATTCCTTTTGCCCGCCCTTCATCCAATTGCTGGTGAGCACTACCATCTGCCTTTAATGCCGAATAAGAAATATTTGTATAAATGCGGCCCGGAGAAACGGTTGTAAAAAAAATATTCTCTCTTTTATTTTCCAGCATCCAGGATTCAAAAAAACCTTCTAATGCATGCTTTGACGCTGAATAAGCGCTTCGTTGCGGAAAGCCAAAAGTACCCACTACACTACTGATCAAAACAATATTGGCATGTGGCGATTTAATCAATAAAGGCCATAAGCTTTTGGTAAGATTGACCTGTGCAAAAAAGTTTACCTCCATAATTTTCCTATCCACTTCAATAGCAGTTTCTTCGGCTTGCGACCGCTGACTGATACCTGCGTTATTAATGAGCACATCAATTTTTTGAAATTGTTGTAAAACGGTTTCTGCAAAACCAGCAATAGCATCAGGCGATTGCATATCAATAAAAAGATTGGTGCAGGTTGCTCCCTTTTTTTCGCAGTCCTGCTGCAATAATTTCAATTCATCAAGCCGCCTGGCAGCCAAAATAAAATGCACATTTTTATCGGCCATTTGGAACGCTATTGCCTTGCCGATACCGGATGATGCGCCGGTAATCAGTATTACTTTATCACTAAAATGCCCCATTGAAACTGAAATTCATTTAAAATTTGTCCGAAGGTATACATTTCACGCAAAGGGCACAACGAAAAAATTTCACACAAAGCGAACCAAGAAAACAAAGAACACAAAGCAATACCTTTCATGCAAAGCGGGCAACGAAAATGACGCGACACAAAGCAATACAATAAGCAAGGTTATCCTTTGCGAACTTTGTATCCTTTGCGTACTTTGTGTGAAATAGTAGCCAAAAATAATTTTCCTTTGTAAACTTTGTATCCTTTGTGTACTTTGTGTGAAATAAGATTGCTTGCCAGGCATACTTTTAAATTTATAAATTATTGTAATTATGGCAATTCGTGTAGCAATCAACCACAAAACCACTTACACATACGACCGCTTAGTTAATTTATCTCCGCATATATTCAGGTTGCGCCCTGCTGTTCATTCCCGTACATGTATAGAATCTTATTCTTTTAAAATAAGCCCTGAAGAACATTTCATAAACTGGCAGCAGGATCCTTTTGGTAATTACCAGGCAAGAGTGGTGTTTCCCGAAAAAACAAAAGAGTTAAGTGTAGAAGTAGAACTGATTGCCAATATGGTGGTGATTAATCCATTTGATTTTTTTGTAGATGAGTATGCAGAAAAATATCCTTTCCGTTACGAGGAGCAATTACGCAAAGAATTGGTGCCTTATTTTGAGTTTAAAGAATATGGCCCGCTGTTAAGAAAATGGATTGCGGGTGTAGATAAAAGCCCAAAGACCATCAATGATTTTTTAGTGTACATCAATAAAAAATTAAGCAGGGATATCAACTACTCCATCCGCATGGAAGTAGGTGTACAAACCTGTGAAGAAACATTGGGCAAAGCCCTCGGCTCCTGCAGGGATTCAGCCTGGTTGCTGGTACAAATTTTACGTCACCTTGGTTTGGCAGCACGTTTTGTATCGGGCTATTTGGTTCAGCTGACTGCCGATATAAAATCACTGGATGGTCCTTCCGGCCCCGAAAATGATTTTACCGATTTGCATGCATGGACAGAAGTGTACATCCCCGGCGCCGGTTGGATAGGGCTTGATCCTACATCAGGATTATTTGCGGGCGAGGGACATATTCCATTGGCTTGTACACCCGATTATGAAAGCGCTGCGCCTGTTGTAGGCGCCACAGATGTTTGTGAAACCGAATTTACTTTTTATAATAAAGTTACCCGCATACACGAAGACCCGAGGGTTACCAAACCTTATACAGAAGAGCAATGGAGCAATATAGATGCAACAGGATTATTCGTGGATAAAGATTTGGAAGATGGCGATGTACGAATGACCATGGGCGGCGAACCTACTTTTGTTTCTATTGATGATATGGAAGCAGATGAATGGAACACCACTGCCGATGGAAAACAAAAACGGATATTATCGCATGAACTTATTTTCAGGCTGCGTGATAAATTTGGCCCCGATGGAATGATACATTATGGCCAGGGAAAATGGTACCCTGGCGAACCATTGCCAAGGTGGCAATACGGACTATTCTGGAGAAAAGATAATTACCCAATATGGAAAAACATTAAGCTAATTGCCCATGAAAAAATAGAAAAAAAATATGCGTATGAAGAAGCTGAACTTTTTACAAAAGAACTGGCGAAGCAGTTAGCCGTTAGTCCTGAAAATATGAGTATTGCTTATGAAGACATGTTTTATTTTTTATGGACAGAAGGTAAAATGCCCGTTAATATTGATCTTTCTAAAATAAATATGAACGACCCGTTGGAAAGGAAGACCCTGGCGCAGTTGTTACAAAAAGGCCTTGATACGCCGGCCGGTTTTGCGCTGCCTTTAAAATGGAATTACGAAAACAGCAAATGGAAAAGTTGTAAATGGATATTGGCAAGGGATTATTTATTTCTCATTCCCGGAAATTCGCCCATGGGCCTTAGGCTGCCATTAGAATCGTTGCCGGCAGTTGCAAAAGATGATGAACCACAAAAAGTAGAAAGGAGCTTATTTGACAACCTGCCCGAACTGGAACATTTTGATGAAACCATTACAGCACGATATGATACCATCACCCTGCACCCGGCAAAGCATGCAAAAACAAAGTATGAGGATAGCAAGGAACAAATAAAAGACCATTTAAAACCGGTAAAAAAGATTGAAGAAATAGAGCCTGAAATAAAACCTTTGTATGAAATTGAAACCATCAAAACGGCTTTATGTATCGAGCCAAGGGATGGCATAATTTACATCTTCATTCCGCCAATGGATTACCTGGAGCATTACCTGGATGTTATTGCATCTATTGAAGCTACTGCCGAAAGATTACAGATACCAGTTCGCATTGAAGGGTACGAGCCGCCAAGGGATTACCGTATGGAACGCCTGGTAGTTTCTCCTGACCCTGGTGTTATTGAAGTAAATATTCATCCTTCAAAAAACTGGAAAGAGCTTAGGGGCATTATTGATACCTTGTACGACCAGGCTTTTTTATCGAGACTGGGTACAGAAAAATTTATGCTGGATGGAAGGCATACCGGCACCGGCGGCGGCAACCATATTACCATTGGTGGCGCTTCTCCATCGGATAGCCCCCTATTGCGCAGGCCCCATCTGTTACGCAGTTTAATTACTTACTGGCAGCACCATCCCGGTTTATCGTATTTATTTTCAAGCGCATTTATTGGCCCTACAAGCCAGGCGCCGCGGATAGATGAAGGCCGTGATGAAAAATTATACGAAATGGAAATCGCCTTTAGCCAGGTGCCAGAAAATGAATTTGTACCCTTCTGGATTGTAGACAGAATCTTCCGTCATTTATTGACAGATATTACCGGCAATACCCACCGCTCAGAATTTTGTATTGATAAATTATATTCACCTGATTCATCTTCGGGCCGTTTGGGCATCCTCGAATTCAGGGCATTTGATATGCCGCCGCATAAAGAAATGAGCCTGGTGCAAATGTTACTGATACGAGCCCTTATTGCATGGTTCTGGAAAAAACCTTATAAACATGACCTTGTAAGATGGGGCACCGAGCTGCATGATAAATTTATGCTGTCACATTATGTGCGGGAAGACATGAAGGAAGTAGTGAGTGATTTAAACAGTGCCGGTTACGCATTTGACATTGCCTGGTTTGAACCTTTCTTCGAATTCAGGTTTCCGCATTATGGTACCATACAATTGCAAAATATTGAAATGGAAATAAGGATGGGCATCGAGCCATGGCATGTACTGGGCGAAGAAATGAGCAGTGGCGGCACAGCAAGATTTGTAGATTCATCCCTGGAAAAAGTACAGGTAAAACTAACCGGTTTAAATGGAAGCCGTTATATTTTATTGTGCAACGGAAGCAGGGTGCCTTTAAAAGCAACCGCTATAAAAGGCGAGTTTGTTTGCGGCATCCGTTACCGTGCATGGCAGCCGCCGTCTGCGTTGCATCCCACCATTGGTATAGATGCGCCACTAACTTTTGATATTGTAGATACCTGGAACAGCCGTTCCATAGGGGGCTGTACTTATTATGTTTCGCATCCCGGAGGAAGAAGCTACAACAGTTTTCCCGTCAACAGTTATGAGGCGGAAAGCCGCCGCTGGAACCGTTTTAGCAATACCAGCCATACGCAGGAAGTATTAAGGCCCGCCCCACGTGTGGGCGGTGGCGTGCAGCACTATATAGAACAGGACCGCCCCGTATTTTTCTGCGACCCTCCTGCGGTTATTATCAATAAAGAGTATCCATACACTTTAGACATGCGGCAATTCTGGAAAAAATAGGCGGCCATGCGTTACTGGTAGCGTATTCATTTTTGCAATAATAAATGTTGTCCGGGCTAAGAAGCTTTGTGGTTCATCGTTGTGTTATGTTAATCCCGAAAATCGGGACTCCCTTGTACTATTGTGGAATTATATCAGCTTTTATTGAAACATATGTGGAAGGTTTTCATACAAACTGCAGTGTAAAAAACTTTCATTTTTTATATTGTTTGTTTATGTATATATTTATATAACAAGCCCGTATAAGGAAGATTTAATTTTACTAAACTAAATTTCAGAATATGTACGAGTTGTAGGCAATGCTGTCGCATTAAAAGGAAACTTAAAATTTATTCTGTAATGAAAAATATATATTTTCTTTTCTTACTTCTTTGTACTCAAATTAATTCATACGCTCAAAATTCGAATCGATATGAAGTATATGCGATTCGGTTTGCTACAAGCGGTAGTTATCCTCTTTCTGTCGCAGCAGCCGGCGCTTCTGAAAAGGACAGTATTCAATTTTGCGATATGTTTTGGTTATTAATTGGGAATGGCAAACATATTTTAGTAGATGCAGGTCAAATACAGTTGGATTCAAACGATAATAATTTCATGAAAACCTACATAAGGCCAGATAGTGCATTGCTAAAAACAGGTATTAAAGCAACCGATATTACGGATATAATTATTACTCATCCACATTATGATCATATAGGAGGTATTGAATTATTTCCCGCTGCACAGATCTGGATGCAGCATGATGATTATGACTATTTTGTAGGAACTGCATGGCAGAAAAATGGTTCTAATAGTGGATTTATGAAAGAGGATGTAAAAAAAGTAGTCGCAAAAAACCTTGAAGGGAAACTTACCCTGATTAAAGGTGATAGCATTGAAATATTTCCAGGCATCCGCGCCTTTATTGGTTCAAAACATACTTGGGAATCACAATATCTTCTGGTAAATACAAAAACAGATAAAGTAATTATCGCTTCAGATAATTGTTGGTTTTATTACAATATTGAACACTTAGTACCAATTACTACTTACCTGTTTGATGCAAATGCTTATTTACAGCAATTGAAAAGAATGAAGGTTTTACAACCTGATATTACTTTAATTATCCCCGGACATGATTCGCTTGTATTTTCCAAATTTAGAACAGTAGCAGAAGGTATCGTTAGAATAAGATAGTTTCGCTCTCCTCATTCCACTCTAAGTCTCCAAACCTTCCCAGGCGATGTCTGGCCTTAGCCGACTCGCCGTACTACGGTGCGGAAATAATATCTTAATGAAGACTTCCGAAGTTTTTAAAACTTCGGAAGTCTGGTTAGCGAAAAAAGTTTTTAAAAAAAATACCCTGTTTTTGCTAAATAGTTTTGGGCATTGCATCAAGCCCAGTCCTGCATACTTCATGAATAAATTGTAATTTTTCTACCACTGGCATCGAAATAATAAATGGGTACAAATCTTCCTCGCCCATACTTCTGTTTAAATTGTTTACAGCAAACGTAAGCGGAAACCATTTATTAATAATGATGTTAAAATCAGCAATGGTGTAAGGGTCTTTATTAATGGTGGTTTGCATGCCCTCGCTTTGGATATCAATACCAAACGACCATGCCGTTTCAAGCGTATCCATCAGGTGCATATAGTGGGCCCATGTTTCTGCCCAGTCTTCCCATGGGTGCGATGTTGCATAGGGGCTGATAAAAGCATCGTTCCAGTTAGCCGGCGTTTCAGTTTTGTAATATATTTCCAAAGCCTCGCTATAATCTTTTTCATCCTTTCCAAAAAGTTGGCGAAATTTTTCAAGATGTCGGCCATTTTTTATCAATACGTCCCAATAATAATGTCCAATTTCGTGGCGAAAATGCCCCAGTAAAGTACGGTATTTTTCACCCAGGTCAAGTTTGTGGCGCACACGTTCCCCTTCATCAGCCTCTTCAATATTTAAAGAAATAACGCCATTGTCGTGGCCGGTCATTACTTTTTCAGTTGCAGATATATCTGCCATAAAGTCGAAGGCAATTCCATTGATATCGGTACTATTTACCTTTGCGCTTACGGGAAGCCCTAAACGCAGTAAAGAATAAATTAAGCGGTGCTTGGCAATTTCTATCCTGGTCCATTTTTGCCTGTTCTTATCAATAGAAAGTTCCGGAATAACCCGGTTTAATGAGCAGGCTATACAAAAATCGGATGCTTGTGTAACAGGGATAAGCCAGTTGCAGGTACCATACATTGCATTGGAGCAAAAACGGTATGATTCATTTTTATCGTTAACAGGGGAATAGGCATTTTGATGGATGTCTAATGCAAGAAGATCAAATTTTGCTGCTTCAAAACCTACAGCATGATTACAATTAAGACAGGTAGAATTTTCAAAATAAAGTGTATTGCTGCAATTGGTACAGGTATATAATTTCATTGATTATAATTTTTAATACACCATCAGTCAATAACTGGTCCAATAATAATTCAAAAAATTTTATATTATAGCAAGAAAGCAGGAAACTTTATCGACAAATTTAAGTTGACAGAAAAACAAATGTTATTTTGTAAAATCTAAAATCGGTTAGAGATAATTCCTATCAATCAGTTGGGTTTTCACAACAGAAAACAAAACTTTAAAATCGCTATCCGCGAAACCCCTCAGTAAAAGAAAAACGCCAAAGGTGCAAAGAAGCAAGTAATTTTAAAAAAATTCATGTAAAACTTTTAAATTTAGAATAAATGTTAAAACCTTTTTGGGAAAAAATAGTCAGGTTTAATTGGGTTTTCGGGCTTGTCTTAATTTTATTGACAGGTATCCCAAGGTTTATTATTGTTCTTAATGCAAATATTTCGGGAAACTATAGCAGGATTGCCCTGGTATTTTTTTTCATGTGGTTCTCACCATTTATATTTCTTACAAAAAAAGGCAGAACATTTATCGGGATAAAGAAACCCCTTAATTATTACTGGTTATTGTATTCTTTTATGGCAGGGGTGGCAATCTGTACTGCTATTTATTTTGTTGCATCTTTGCTGTTTCAGCACACGGTTAGCAATTGCTTTGTATACATTTCCAAATCTTACAATGTAGCAGGGCCTGTTCTTAGCGGTTCACAAAGAAATACTTATTTTTTAATTTATGCTTTAACAGGCATGAGTTTTAGCCCCATTGGCGAAGAGTTATTTTATCGTGGATTGGTACATGGTAGTTTTGCACGAAGATTTGGAGAAAATAAAGCTTCCATTATTGATAGCATAGCATTTGCATTAACCCATCTGGCGCATTTTGGTATTGTTTATATATTGGGTAGCTGGCAATTTTTATTAATACCAGCTTTGTTATGGGTATTTTCGATGTTTGCAGCAAGCCGGATTTTTTTTATTTGCAAAGAAAAAACAGGGTCAATACTTGGAGCTATTATTAGTCATGCCGCTTTTAACCTGTCAATGATGTACTTTATATTTTATCATATCTTATAACTTCAAGTATCGATTGTATTGATGTTAGGCTGAATTTTTTTGAACAAAATAACCGAACAAAAAAAACTGCAATAAAACTTTTATAAAACAGGTATTTATCCCATCCATCCACATATTGATTTTATTTAATAGTAAACTTTTTTCTCAATATCATTTCATTTGCATTTTTGCCGATGCATAAAAAATAATCGCCTGGATATAATTTCCATTGCTGTTGCTGCAAGTCCCATTTCTTTAATTCGCTGGCAGCAATTGAAAAATTAAGAGTGCCATCTTTACCTTTTTGTACACTCAGCCTTTTGAATGCTTTTAATTCTTTTAAAGGCATTCTATCTACAGCAGGATATTCAATATATACCTGTACAACTTCGTCTCCATCATACTTGCCGGTGTTTTTAATTTTTACGCCAAATGAAATACTGTCTTTTTCTGCAATGATATCAGCTGGTTGTTTTAACCATTCATCAGTAAAAGAAGTATAACTAAGTCCATAGCCAAAAGGGTACTGAACATTGCCGTCAAAATAACGATAGGTGCGTTCCATCATGGCATAATTTCCATAGCCTGGCAAATCACCAAATGAATTATAAAATGTAACTGGCAGTTTACCTGATGGAGTTACTTTTCCAAATAAAATATCTGCCAATGCATTACCGCCCTGTTCGCCAGGATACCAGGCATAAATAATAGCATCCACATATGGTTCTATGGAAGATACATCTACTGCACTGCCTGCTGTAATTACTGCTACTATTGGCTTTTGCATTCCTTTACGCAGGGCCTTTATAAATGCAATATGACTGGCCGGTAAATTAATATTTGTTCTGTCACCTCCGCCCTGTGCTAAAAAAGCATCGCCTTCTTCTCCTTCATAAACAGGGGTAAGGCCAATCACGGCGATGGTAATATCAGCATTGCCGGCGGCCCATATTCCACCAAAGTGAGTGGTATCAGTATAATCACAACCCTGGTCATATTCAACCCTTGTACCTGCATCCACTGCGGCGCTGATACCTTCTGTAAAATTAACTGCCTTGTCGCTTACACCATGATAGTTGCCCATCAGTGCATCCAGCGAAGCAGCATTGGGGCCAACCACCATGTATGCGCCATACTTATTTTTATCCAGCGGCAAAATATTTTTTTCCTGCCCCGGCATGCGGGCGTTTTTTAAAAGCACCATACTTTGCTGTGCCATTTTTCTTGCGAGCATGGTATGATAACTATTGGCCACACTATCGGCTCCATATTTACTGAATGGGTTTAAAGCAGCATCATCATAAAAACCCAGTTTAAATTGTGTTCTTAAAATACCCGCCAATGCACTATCTACTTCGGTTGTTGTCAATAATTTTTGGTTGATGGCTTTCATCACATCATCCTGCAGCATGTTACTGCAATCAAGATTAACACCCGCTTTTATTGCAGCCGCAGCTACTTCCACGCTATTCGGTAATACTTTATGACGCAGCCAGATATCTTCCAGGGCCCAGCAATCTGTTACTACATGCCCTTTAAATTTCCATTCGTTGCGGAGTATTTTTTGCAACAATGTATTACCCGTGCAGCATGGTTCATCATTTACCCTGTTGTAGGCACACATAACAGACTCTACACCTGCATCCACTAATTTTTTAAAAGCGTACAAATAAGTTTCCCTCAAATCTTTTTCATCCACAATAGCATTAAAAGTGTGCCGACCATTTTCAGGGCCGCTGTGTACGGCAAAGTGTTTGGCACAGGCAGAAGTTTTTAAATAGTGTTTATCATTTCCCTGTAAGCCCTGTATAAAAGCTGTTCCCATGGTTGCAGTTAAGAAGGGATCTTCGCCATAAGTCTCCTGTCCACGGCCCCAGCGTGGGTCACGAAAAATATTGATATTGGGGCTCCAGAATGTAAGGCCCATGTATTGCAAATGCCTGTCTTGTTTTATTGCCAAATTATATTTTGACCTTGCCTCGGTAGAGATAGCATTGGCAGCTTCGTGCATTAACTGATTGTTGAAAGTAGCAGCCATACCAATGGCCTGCGGAAACACCGTTGCTTTGCCTGCTCTTGCAACACCATGTAAAGCTTCGTTCCACCAGTTGTATGCAGGTATATTTAATCTTTCAACCGGCTGGCTTCTGAAACCTAATAAAGCAATTTTTTCCTGGATGGTTAGCTGTTGAAGCAAATCATTTACTCTTGCTGTTAAAGGAAGTTTTGCATTGCGAAACCCTGCCGTCGAATGCTGTGCCTGGACCTGTATAAAAAATAGGCAGCTTACGATGGATAAAAAAAATAATTGCTTCACTATTCAATCTTATTTATAAGGTTAAAAAATATTCTTTTCGTTCTTTAAAAAACACCTTTGAACATAAGTTTGCCCCACCAAATTTGCATTCATTTAACTAACAGAAAAATAAATGCTGATGGCTAAAAATGGTTTCCTGTAAAACTGCAATGCGATACTATGGGTAATATAGTACAAGTTTTTGAAAATTGAATAGGTGAGTATATTTTACAATGTAGAAATGCATCCGTAGAGGTAGCACATACACCAGTACAAAAAATAAAAAACCACGCAAGCTTATTTCTTTAGTATATTTTTGAATTATTGGGCTACGCTGTTTGGCGTAAATGCATATATTAATTTAAACAATTACAAAAGCAGGTTTTGAAATACATAACCCGGACAGTTTGGATTTTATCATTCGTAAGTTTGTTTACAGACACTGCCAGTGAAATGCTTTATCCGATAATGCCGATATATTTAAAGACTATTGGTTTTTCAATTGTACTTATCGGTATACTTGAAGGAGTTGCCGAAGCAACAGCCGGACTTAGCAAGGGCTATTTTGGCAAACTGTCTGATATATCGGGCAAACGGGTTCCTTTTGTGCAGATTGGTTATGCTTTTAGTGCTGTTTCAAAACCCATCATGGCTCTTTTCGTTTATCCTCTGTGGATATTTTTCGGCAGAACAATTGACCGTTTTGGAAAAGGTATCAGAACAGGTGCAAGGGATGCAATTCTTTCTGATGAAGCCACAGCAGAAACAAAAGGGAAAGTGTTTGGCTTTCACCGTTCAATGGATACGCTGGGTGCTGTAATAGGGCCATCATTGGCGTTGCTCTATTTATATTATTTCCCCCAACACTATAAAACACTTTTTTTTATTGCATTTATACCCGGGCTATTGGCAGTAGCGGCTTCGTTTTTTCTAATAGAAAAAAAAGCAATTGCCGGTAAACCGAAAATTTCAGCACCTTTTTTTTCATTTCTACATTACTGGAAACAGAGTCCGGCAGCATTTAGAAAACTTGTTATTGGGCTTCTTTTTTTTGCACTGTTTAACAGTTCGGATGTATTTCTTTTATTGCAGGCCAAGCAATCGGGCCTTGACGATACGATGGTTATTGGCGTGTACATTTTTTACAATCTTATTTATGCTTTGTTTGCCTTTCCTGTCGGTATCATCGCAGATAATATAGGATTAAGAACAATTTTCATCACCGGCCTTGCTTTATTTGCCGTGGTATATTTTGGCATGTCGTTCAACACCAACTTATATTTATTTTTCGGATTATTTTTTCTTTACGGCATTTATGCTTCGGCTACTGAAGGAATTTCAAAGGCGTGGATTTCAAACATAATAGACAAAAAAGATACTGCAACAGCTATCGGCACCTATTCGGGGCTGCAAAGTATTTGCTCTATGCTGGCAAGTTCACTAACGGGACTAATCTGGTTTAAATTTGGTGCATCTGCGGCATTTATTACAACTGCAACTGCAACCCTTTTTGTAATCATTTATTTTCTAAATGTTCCTAAACCGGCAATAACGAAAAATGACAGGGAGTAATTGTCCCAAAATATCATGGAGGTGTAAGCTTTGTTTGGACGTATAAAACATCTTTTTTTTATTAATCAAATACCAGAAAAAGATATTCATCAAAGGTTATCCACACTCATTTAAAAACTTTTCAATCTAACTTATTAAGGAACATTTACCTTAGTTACCAGTTGGAGGTTTTGGAATTTAACGAAATTGTTTTCAGCCAGGTAGATGTTAATTGCTTGCACATTCATGTTATCTTTGTATTGTAACATATCCGCATTAAATTGGATGGAAAATATAAAGGTTCAGACTATCCAAAACCTGATTAAATAAAATTTTGAAAATAAATATTATGGGAAAAATAATATACCTTCTTACAGGCTTTATAATTTATTCATTGTCTCTTTCTGCTCAAAATTGTACATCGTTGGGATGTTCCAAAAATTATACAATAACTATTAATGGTTCATTACCATCAGTAGTAGTTGGGCCAGAATGGGCTTGCTTTAGCAGCTTTCCAATAAAGCAAGTTTTCTGGCAATTTTTCTATTCACCCACAGGAGGAAATTATACTCAATCTATTTCAAATACCGCTTCTAGTGGTCCTGCAGCAGATCTGGATTGGATTGTATTCGATATGGGTACTACTCTTCTGGCTACCAGTTGTCCCGTAAGCCCCACCGGCTGGACCTTTGTTCAATGTGATTTTTCCTTAAACCCCGGGGGTCCAACAGGCCCAGGTGTAGAATCCATTGTCGCAACTAAAGCCGGGCACTATTATGCATTGGCGCTAATTTCAACTGATGCAGTGAATGCGTCTGGCACTTTTTCGACCCCGCAAATTGGAGGAAGTAATTTAACAGCTGCTAATTGTCTCGCAATATTGCCCGTTAAATTAATAAGTTTTACGGGGGAACTGCAAAATAAAAACGTTCTTTTAAAATGGGTAACAGCTGAGGAAGTAAATGTATCGCATTATGAAGTGCAGAGCAGCACAGATGCAAGAAATTTTAAAACAATTGGGAATGTTGCTGCAAGTACCAATAACAGTGGCAAATACAGCTTAGTGCATGCAGATGCAAATTCTTCTACAGGTGTAATTTATTACAGGCTTAAAACTGTTGATGTAGATGGCAAACTTTCTTTTTCGGGCATCATAAAAATTCAGCTCAAAGGCTCATCCCGTATGCAAATAACCGAAAACCCGGTACTGAACAATTTAAATATAAGCGGGCTTAATGGCAAGGGGCAGATTAGAATTATTGATTTAACAGGTAAAGTGTTACTTGAAAAAAAGGTGCAGTCACAAGCCGTGTCGATAAATATACCCTTT
>JAYTTI010000174.1:0-3844 GCA_043745405.1 Ferruginibacter sp.
AAATGATAAAAAGCAAGTGCAAAAGTATTTCCATGCAAGCCACATCAGATATGCAGCGTAAAGAATTTGTAAGACTTAAATAACTAAACGATTAATAACACCAAAAACAATGGCTCAAATTAGTGCAAATTATCGTTCGGCCAGATTAACCCCTCAAGGGAAAAATTATCCATCTTTTGTGTTTAATTTAGGCGTACGCCAGGATCTCTTTAAAAAGAAAGTTTCTGTTTTATTTACTATAACCGATCTTTTTAGAACACAAAGGGAAAAGTCTGAACTGAACAGCGGTTATTTAATGCAGGAACGCACCGGCATAAGAGTTGCGCAGATTTTCTATGTTGGCATAAGTTATTGTTTTTGGAAAAGTTCTTAAAAAAGTAGAAGAGAAGATACAGTTCGATAATGGCCAGTAAAACAGTCTGGGTAATATTTTTAATTTTTCATAGGAACCCTCTCAAAGAACTTTGCACTTTTTGCATAATCGTTATCTAAAATAAATCAAATATCACATGTGAATACGCCTTTATTCTTAGGATTGTCTCGCATAAATTACACTGCGGTTCTCTTATGCTTTTTTGGTGGCATTTTTTATTGCCGGCCTATTGTGTTCGATAAGCACATAATATTAGGCGAGAGACGCTGCGCGGACCTTGACTATTGTTATTGTGATCATTTTTTTTTAACAGGCTGCGGTAAAGGAAAACCCTTCGGATTTACTAAGTAACTCCAGGTGCAGCTGAATTATTCAACTGCCATCGAGTAGTTATATGCCCGGTAAATAAACCAGAAGTTTAAACCCAAGTAGGCAAATAACAGCACCGTGCCAATAATTTTATTGAACAGCTCTGCTTCTTTTTTGTATCCTCGTTTACTGTAATTCAGAGTAAATACAGAAGCAGAAATCACCAACAGAATATAAATGAGGGTTAAACCATGCAGTATATCCACCAGCGTAAAACTGTTGCTTTCGGGCAAAGCAGAATCAATAATGTATTTGTTTCCAATCACTGCAAACAAAGAGCCCACGCTCAGCGCCAACCGCGAGTCCATATTATCCGGATGGATATAAAAGCACATGCAGGCAATCAAGAAAGAAACATACATGCCCAGAAATAATTTTATAAATAGCTCCCACGAATCGCGATGCACTGCAATCGATACTTTATAGGTGCTGTATTCTGATTGCGGCTTTTGAAGAGCAGGGTCGCCAAAGCCGGTCCCATATTTTTTTATCTCTGTTTGAATAGTAAAACTATCTTTCTCCCAATCCATCAAAAAATAATTGCCGTAATGCAGGCCGAGGGTATCGCTTGCAAAAACAAGGGACTTAGAATCATACATCGAGTTTTCAATAGCAAACCGCAGCTTCTGCCGGTCAAAAGGAAAATCTTTTATTTTCCAAGTGCCTTTCATCACGCACTGCAATTTCATGAGGATATAAATACTGCCGTCTTTCAGCGTATCAAGTGTGGCATACGATTTTTCGAAAGACTTTGCCATGGGCACTTCGAGGTTTTTCATAAAGTCAAACTCCGGCCGCTTATACTTCAACCATAGCCATAAGTTAACCGAGTAGGCTTTTTCTTTAAAATCAATATCGTGAATGCTCGTAACATATATTCCTACGGTTACTGTGTCGGGATGCACTTTTTGGGCAAGAGCATTTGAAAGGAAGAAGCAAGAATGGGCTATGAAAAACAGAAAAAGGAAAAGTTTTTTTTTCATCCGAATGGTTTAAAGTGCCGGTAAAAGTAGATTAAAGGATTGAGAAAAAGGATCTTCTTATCAAACCAGCACAATGTCATTAAGTTCTGTGAGAGTGAAAAGGGGTGGTTCTGCTTTTCAAGTCCTTATCCTTACGAGAAGGATTTAGCTTGTGGATAAAAGTAAGCGATAATTTCTTTAGCGATATGTTTGTGTTTCAGTAGTGGTTTCCCCGAAGATGTCTTTCGCAGATGATTCTTCGGTTCTCGCATACGAGATCATGGTAATAAATGATTGTCTTACACTATTTCTTCTTTTCGGTGTTTCTCACTGAAACACTTCGATTTTCTTTTACACTCCTGGTGGCATTTCTATGTATGTGTATATTGTATTCGAAAAGCGCAGTGTCCTCTGCAGTTCTCTCATAATAGACCATAGTAAAAAATGAAGGTCTTACACTATTCTGTTTCCTCAGTGTCTTCCCCGCAGATGTCTCTGGCGTGAGGACTATGGGGTTCTGGCATACGAGACCATCATAAAAAATGAGGGTCTTACACTTTTTCTTCTTTGCAATGTTCCTCAAGGTGGTACTTCGTTTTTCTTTTACACTTCCTGTGTCATTTCTTTGTATGGGCATATTGTATTCGATAGGCGCAGTGTCTTCAGCGAGAGACACTGCGGAACTAGCCTACTATTATTCTGATTAATTTATTTTTTGGCACTCTGTGAAAAAGGATAAGCTATTGAATTATTCCGTACTGTAATTTTTCAAATTAGCAGTCCAGTCATATTCTTTAAAATTTATCTCGTATCCTGTAAAATCCCGTTTAAATACGGTTGAAAGCATAGAACGGATCCCTTTCTTACCACCAAAATCCCCCTTGAACCACTGCATGATTTTACTGGTATTAATTTTTTTGTTCACTGTATCAATATCTGTTTCACTTTGTAAAAAAGATTTCGTGGCTATATCCATTTGTTTTTCTAGTTGCTCATATGTGTAAAAGGCAATCGGCGGACAGCTTTTAGCACCGCAATTAAGGGTAAAATGTATACGATAATCTATTTCCGAAATGGCTAATTGTTTAATGAGTTTTGAAGGGAAGAATTGCGGTAAATAACCCATACTATATTTCCAACGGTATTTTCGCAATATGCCATGCTCAAAATCATCGAGGCTGAAGTAATGCCCTGCAACAAGTATTAACTTATCAGTAAATATTGTTGGTTTGGTTTTCTTTTCCCTGATGAAAAGAATCTGATACCATGCGTTGTATAGGTTTATCCAAAATGTTTTCCTTGCTGTATTGTTGCTTAAACCTGTAACCAGTTCATCCATTTTTAATGATGCCAATGCAGTTTCCAAACTATCTTTAACAGCTTCGGTTCTTACAGCGTATAATAATTTTTCTGAAAGATGTAATATGCTTTGATTGGGTGCTGCTGAAGAGGAAGTGTTAATTGGCAATGCCCCTAACCAACAAGTGCTGATAAAAATAAATACCAAGGCTAAAATTGTATACAATCGTTTCAATGGTTGGGTAGGGTATTAATGATGTATTCTTTTTTTGTTTTTCAGAACAAGTCTCAGGCTGAATCTATTTTGACTTAATGAACTCACTTTACAAATATAATCACTCATGAAAATTAGGTTTCTTCAATTTTACACCAAAGATTAACACCAACTCCACAAAAAAACCGCTCAAACTGATGTCTGAACGGTTTCTAAATTTGTAGCGGTGATCCCGCTGGGACTCGGACCCAGGACCCATACATTAAAAGTGTATTGCTCTACCAACTGAGCTACGGAATCATAC
The DNA here is from genome assembly GCA_043745405.1 of Ferruginibacter sp. GTDB lineage: Bacteria > Bacteroidota > Bacteroidia > Chitinophagales > Chitinophagaceae > Ferruginibacter. The sequence goes on from JAYTTI010000174.1 coordinate 3,522, forward strand.
CTTTTTCACGTTTAAAACGCAATCACCCTTTTTGTTTTGGGAGTGCAAAAATAGGGTAATTAAAAAAACAGCCAAATAATTAATAAAGTATTTTACCCTATTTACCCACAGTAAGTCCATAAATAAGCAGTTAACCGCTTATTTTTGCTTTATTAACACATATAATCTATGTCTATATTTAGCAACAAAATAGTGGTCATCACAGGTGGTTCCGAAGGAATTGGTAAGGCATTGGTAGACACATTCCTCCATTTAGGTGCCAAAGTAGCCACCTGCGGTCGTAATTATGATAAATTATACCTGCTCCAAGCAAACCATTCCGG
>JAYTTI010000175.1:0-14255 GCA_043745405.1 Ferruginibacter sp.
CATGTTCACCCACCAGGAACACACTAATCTTTAACCGCTCTGCAAGAATTACACTGTCAATATTTTCACTGCCATTTAAAGGGCCATCATCAAAACTGAGATAGATGTATTTTAGTGAAGCTATTTTACCAGTTGGCATAGTTCGATTCGTTGCTTGCTCAACTATTTTTTTATAAAGCACGGTAAAAGAAGAAATAGTGGTTGCCAGCAGTATGGCAACCACAAAAATGGCCGATTGACTCAATTTATTTTTTTGCATAATTGATATATTAAAGTTAAATCGATTAATGAAAAGAAACATTCCGGAGTAGCCAAATGAGCAAAAGCAATCGTTTAAATAAGAAGACATTTAAAAGGTATCATAAAACTGCCTGGCTTCGGTTAATGCTTTATTACAAATAGATGTAACTGATAAAAAATTTAACTGAAAAATTTCTTCTGTAAGGTTTTCATATTCCAGCGTATCAAGGAAAGGTTGCAATTTTTCATTTAACCCCAATACAGATACAGTCGTTTTCATATTGTGGGCCAATTGCCGCAACTGGCTAATATCATTATTTTGCCAGGCTTTTTCTATTGCAGCCAAATCTTCGGGTATGGCTTCTATAAATTGTTCTGTTACCGTTTTTTCGTACACTGTATTTCCTCCGCTAATTCCCCTCATGTATGCTAAATCAATATAGGAATAGGTGTTGCTATTTGATTTTGTGATAGCTTTTGTGGGTAATAAAACCGGCTTGTTATTTTGTGTGAACTGGGTGATTACTTGATGCAGTTGCTCTTCGCGGATGGGTTTTGAAATATATTCATTCATTCCGAAACCCATACATTTTTCCCTTTCACCGGCAAAAGCATGGGCAGTCATTGCAATGATTGGAATTTCTACTTTTAGTTTTTCCCTTATTTCCCGGGCAGCAGTATAGCCATCCATCACTGGCATCTGGATGTCCATCAAGATGAGACTGTATTTATTTTTCTTTAAAATTTCAATAGCCTCATAACCATTATTCACCAAATCATATTCAAGTTTCCACTCAGTAAAAAGATGTTTAATCAGGCTTTGATTTATCTCATTGTCCTCTGCTACAAGAACTTTTATATGCTTAAAATCAGGTGAAATAGTTATTGAATTTTTTGGCAAAGAACTATTGCTAAAATCTTCAATTGATATGGTATATGGAATGGTTAATTTAAAAGTAGCTCCTTTACCTGGCTCACTCACTACATTTATAGTTCCCTGTTGCAATAATACAAGGTCATTTACTATGGATAAACCAAGCCCGGTTCCGCCAAACTTACGGGTAACAGCATCATCAGCCTGTTGAAATCGTTCAAAAATGTGGTTTAATTTTCCTTTCTCAATGCCAATGCCTGTATCTGTAACAGTAATACCTGTGATAATTGTATTTCCTTGTTGCCCTTCATTAGTTATCTTAATTTTAATATTTCCTTTTGATGTAAATTTTAATGAATTACCAATCAGATTTACCAAAATTTGTGTAAGCCTTGTAGCATCTCCATCCAAAGTATCAGGTAAAGAATCTTCTACTTCTGCAGCAAGCTGTACTTCTTTTTCATTTGCTTTTGTTTTAAACATTGTTTCAACTGAATGAAGTAAACCGCGGATACTAAATGGCGCTGATTCAATCCGCATCATGCCTGCTTCAATTTTTGATAAATCAAGAATATCATTAATGATGGTTAATAAGTTTTCACCTGATTTCTGAATGGTTTGTATATATCCTTTTGACTCATTATCGAGGTTTTTTCTTTGCAGCAGATTAGTAAAACCCAAGATTGCATTCAATGGTGTCCGTATTTCATGGCTCATATTAGCCATGAAATTTTCCTTTACCTGAGCAGATTCTTTTACTTTTTTTTCTGACTGGATTAGTTGTTGTATAATATTGATAATGTACCAAAACAATCCTGCGCCAAAGACAAGCACAAGCACAATTAAAATAGTATTGAAACGCTGTGCCTTTTGCCCACTGGTAATATTTGAAGCTGTAAGCCGCGCAATAACAGCATGTCTGCTATTTTCAATGTTTTGTGCAAAGAAATATATGGAATCCATGAGCTTTTTCCCTCTTAAAGTACCAATCAATCTTTCGGCAGAATTCTTACCTCTTATAGAAAAGGAGTCTATCAATTTTTTGCTGAAATTTATTTTGCTTTTGACTGCAGTATCCAAATCATCAATTTCTTTTACAGTTACAGAATCATCTGCGACTTGTTGAAGTCGGTCGAGGTCAATTTTAACTTTCGCCATCTTAGCGTCCATTCCCTTTATATAAATAGAGTCATTTGTAGAAATTACATTGCTGATATTACTCTCAATCATCACTACATCTTTCTCCAATTCTTTTAGGTCGGCATTAATTTTATACTCGTCTAAATATTTTTGGTTACCATCAATTAACGCCGTAATATTTTTAGAAGAATTATACTGTATATACAGCAATGCAAATGTGCCGGCTATTGAAGCTGCCAGTATATAAAAGATGATTTTTTTCCCCGTCATTATTACAATATTAAGCCTAATATAAATAAAAGTTACCTATTGCGTCTGCCGGGGGGAATTTTTAAATAAGTATGGAGAAAGTACACCAGCAGTATGATACAGAAAACAATACCTGTAAGCATTGAGATAATAGTGAGACTGCCCTCTCCTTTATCAATAAATTTCAGGAGTAAGAATAATAGTACTGTCAGGAGCAATACATCCGAAAAAAATAACACTGTGTAGATAATTTTCATTTTTAAATTTTAAGAGAGACCCCAGTAGAAACCGGAGCCGTTTTACCAAAACTCACTGCTTGTGAAAAAATTTATGAAGGATCCTTATTTTAATTTTATTTACAACATAAAGCTACGTTTCATACATAGTGTTAAATAACCGCAATCGCCAAACAGGCATTTGCAGTCGCTGAAACGGCGGAACTAAAATGGTGTCATAACCGGGAGAAGAAGTTAAAGTATATTCATTCTTTTATTTAATGCAGCCCGATAAGCATCAGCTACCGGAACAGGGTTGCCGTTTATAACCAATGAGCCATCCTGTATGGTATCAATCTTTGTTATAGCAATAATATAAGAGCGGTGAACCCTGATAAATTTTGAGGCCGGTAGTCTTTCCTCCACTGCTTTTAATGTAGTATGTATAGCAAAGAATTTTTGAGGTGTATATAGTTTTACATAATCACCCATTGCTTCTGCAAACAAAATATCATCAAGCTTTAACCGCCTCACAATATTTGAATCCCTGATAAAGATGAATTCATTATTATCCATCTTTACTTCTTCTGTGTTGCTCTGTACTATTTCCCTTGCTTTATCAATAGCCTGTATAAACCGGGTAGTTGTTACAGGTTTTAGAATATAATCTGCTACGTTTAACTCAAATGCTTCGGCAGCGTATTCTTTTTTTGAAGTGGTAAAAATAATGACTGGTTTTTTGCTTCCGAGATTTTTGGTAAGTTCCAGGCCTGTCATGCCAGGCATTTCAATATCAAGCAAAATGAGGTCAACTGGTTGCTCCAGCAAAAGGTTATAGGCATCTATTGCGTTGGTACATTCGCCAACCAGTTCAAGGTCTTTTACCTGGCTGGCCAGGTGCTTCATTGTAGTTCTGGCAATTTTATTATCATCAACTATAAGCGTATTCATATCATTTAGGAATTTGAGTGATGGTTATGGCGAAGATAAAATATTTGTAGAACTTGCCTAAGTGCCACTTGCCAATTTTTAATGGTAGCGATTGTGAATCCATTTCCATTTCTTAATTCCGTTTGTGCTACCTCCAGCTCAAAAGTATCAATAAGCTTTTGTTTTCTTTGTTCAGTGCCGGTTATTTCATTTTTGATCTGTTCCGAAGTAACATTCTTGCCTTCCAGTAAAAACCGGTTATAAATTTCCCTGGCTTTGTGTTCAAAATTGTCTGATAGTTGATTGGATCGCCTGGTATCTTCAACAGTTTCACGTAAACGCTCTTTGACGATATTCCATTTTTCAATACAAACCGGGATATTGGTGGTGATTTCGGCAAGGATGCCACCAACTGTAATGCATAATAGACAGGATATTTATCCTCCCTGTTTTTTCTTCCCTACTTGATACCACATAAGATTGAAAATCTGTGTTTCCGTTCCATAATTTTGTTCGATTTTTTTTAGTAAAAAAATCGAAATTTTAGGATGAAACAATCAAAAAAAAAAATGAATTGAAATACAGATAAATTTTAAAAAGTAATAAGTTCAGAGCCTTTTTCGATAAGAGTTTCAGCCAAAACCGGTGAACAAAATTAAAAAAAAGTTTGTTCACCGATTTGTTCACCAGAATATTGATAATATTTGATACCCCGTAAAACAAAAAAACCAGTAAAATCAACGTTTTACAGACTTATGGCAGAAAATAATTTCTATTTCAGTTACCCGACCAGGATTCGAACCTAGACAGGCAGAATCAGAATCTGCAGTACTACCGTTATACTATCGGGCAATTAACAAAGTGCAAACTTATATAAAAATCGAATAGCTATCGGGCAAAAGGGTAGTTTTTTAATATCTGCTTTCTTTAAAAAATAGCAACTCATGCCAGCAGATGTTTTGTCAAAATGAAAATTTTATACAAACCGTGTGTGTTTTTGTATAAAAATGTTAAATATGCAAGCCTTATAAATTCACTTTTTTTATTGAATTAGCGCACGTAGGATTATCTTGAATAAGCCTAAATATGGTTATTCGCTTGTTATTTTTTAAAAAGCGGCGATAATAATTAAAAAAAATCAGGATTTTAGAAAATGGGGTTTTATTTTTACATCGTGAATAATGTTACAAGTTTACCATACACCAAAGGCAATAGTTGGGGTGAAGCCTGGCAAAACAGGTTGTTTCGTTCAACAATTATTATTACAGTAATATTATTTGTTACCCAGTTATTTTTTCTTCCTTCTTTTTTTGCATCAATCGAAAAGAGGGATGGTATTGTTATGAACGACTGGTTATTGCAAATAATACCAGCCAGGGATTTTTCGGCAGTTATTTTTATTATTATATGGTCGGCATGCCTGCTTGTGATTATCCGTAGTATTCAGCAGCCTGAAGTTTTTTTAACAATCATTGTTTCGTTGGTTTTATTGATAACGTTCAGGATGATAACCATCTACTTTATTGCCCTTGACCCCCCCGATGGGTTAATTAAATTAAAAGATCCATTAACCAGTTTAACCTATGGCGGCAGGGGTATTTTTATGACGAAAGACTTGTTTTTCTCTGGCCATACTTCTAATTTATTTATGTTTTATTTATGCCTTCAAAAAAGAGGCGATAAACTATTTGTATTGTTGGGCGCTATAATAGTTGCTGTGTTGATTTTGGTGCAACATGTGCATTATTCAATTGATGTTATCGCCGCATTTATAATAACCTTTTTTTTGGTAAACGGCGTAAAAAAATTGGTCAGCTGTTATGCTCCATCTATCCCCAAAATGGAATCTTAACTGCACAGAAGTTCCCTTGTTAATAGCTCATCAAGAAAAGAACTAGAGGATAATATTTTTTGCAGCAACTTTTATTAATATTAATGAAACAGTTTTATTAGTATTGCAATTATTCTTAATGCTGAACTAAATTACCCATTGTAATGAAAATATTGGTAACTGGTGCCAATGGCCTTTTGGGGCAGCATCTTATAAAGCAATTATTTGATGAGGCTACACACGAAATAATTGCAACCGGCAAAGCCGAACCCCGTTTTATTATACAGGATAGCAGGGTACAGTATCACTCTCTTGATATTACAGATGGTATGGCCGTAAATGTATTGCTGGACAACTTACAGCCCGATACCATTATACATTGTGCCGCATTAACACAGGCTGATGAATGCGAATTGAACCCCATAAAAGCATGGCAGGTAAATGTAACTGCCACCCGGTTTATAGTAGATTCAGCAAAAAAAATAAATGCTTTTGTAATTTTTGTTTCCACCGATTTTGTTTTTGATGGGGCTAATGGCCCATATAAAGAGGAAGACGCTGTTAACCCGGTAAGTTATTATGGCAGTACAAAAGTAGCTGCCGAAAAAGCTGTTGCCGAAAGCGGCCTGGCTTATGCAATTGTGCGGACCTGCCTGTTGTATGGTAATATTTTAACAGGTACACGCAGCAATATAATAAGTTGGGTAAAAGAAAATCTTGAACAGGGCAAAAACATAAAAGTAGTAAGCGACCAGTGGCGTACACCTACGTATATTGAAGACCTTACTAAAGGAATTATTCTGATAATAGATAAAAAAGCAGAAGGCCTTTTTCACATCTCAGGTAATGATTTTTTAAGCCCTTATGATATGGCAATGGCAACTGCTGATTACCTGCATCTCGATAAATCACTTATTGAAAAAGTAGATGTAGCTATTTTTACACAACCCGCCAAAAGGCCCGCCAAAACAGGTTTTATTATTGATAAAGCGAATAAAGTTTTGGGATATACTCCCTTAAGTTTTGCAGAAGGATTAAAGAAAATGTTGGCGTCCATTAGGTAAAAGAAAGCTTTTGTAATACTTTATTTTTTATTTTTGTTTTTGTTTTGAATCAGACATAAAAAATCAGACATCAGATATTTCTTACATTCTTTCCGGCACCCGAATTCCTAATAGTTCCATTCCGCTTTTTAGTGTATTGGCTGTCATAACAGCTAACTGTAAACGCAGTTGTTTTTTAATGGCTGTTTCTGCATTGGCTATAGAATGTTCTGTATAAAACGAATTGAATGTTTTGGCAAGGTTAAACAAAAACATGGCAATAACAGAAGGGTTATGTTCTATACTTGCCTGTGCAATACTATCCGGGTATTGTTCCAGCATAACAAGCACTTCTTTTTCCAACTTTAAAAGGCCGTGGCTGGTCAATGGTTGCTGATTATCTGTTAGCGGCTCTTTGCGTAATATGCTTTTTATTCTTGCATGGGTATATTGTACAAAAGGGCCGGTAAAACCATGAAAGTCGATACTTTCTTCGGGGTTAAATACCATTGTCTTTTTTGGGTCTACTCTTAGTAAATAAAATTTCATAGCGCCAAGGCCAATGATATTGTACAGGTCTGCTAATTCTTCGGTTGTAAAATCTTTTACCTTGCCCAGTTCCTCGGTGTGTTTTTGCGAAGTAGCGATCATTTCATCTACCATATCATCTGCATCTACCACCGTACCTTCACGGCTTTTCATTTTGCCGGTGGTTAATTCCACCATGCCATAACTTAAATGAAAAATATTATCGGCATTGGGCATGCCCAGTTTTTTGCAGATCAATTTCAGCACTTTCATGTGGTAATTTTGTTCGTTACCAATTACATAAATGCTGCTGTCAATTTTGTATTCTTCGTATTTCTGCAAGGCAAGCCCAATATCCTGTGTTATGTAAACGCTGGTGCCGTCTTTGCGTTGTACCAGTTTCTCATCCAACCCGTCAGCAGTAAGGTCTATCCATATACTGCCATCTTCTTTTTTAAAAAATACTTTTTTATCAAGGCCCTGCTGCACAATATTTTTCCCTAATAAATAAGTATTGCTTTCGTAATATATTTTATCAAAATCGGCGCCGATTTTTTTATAGGTACTATCAAACCCTTCGTACACCCAACCATTCATCTTTTTCCATAAATCAATCACTTCAGGTTTGCCTTCTTCCCAATCCAGAAGCATTTGTTTTGCTTCGGCCATTACAGGAGTATTATTCCTGGCTATTTCTTTTATCTCGCCCTTTACCTTGGCAATTTTTTCTTCATCTTTTATTTTATTTGGCTGTGATAGAACCTTTATTAATGTGTTTAGTTTTTCTTTTTCGCCACCGGTAAAATCATCCAGCTCCCCTAACTTTATTTTATCAATCAACACCTGGCTTTGAGCCTTTAAGTCAGTTTCAAAACGCACATAATAATCGCCCACTAAATGATCGCCTTTAATGCCGGTTGACTGTGGTGTTGCGCCTTGTGCGTATTTCTGCCATGCAATCATGCTTTTACAAATATGTATGCCCCTGTCATTTACAATACAGGTCTTTACCACCTCGTAACCCTGGGCTTTATAAATTTCTGCCATGCTCCATCCTAAAAAAATATTTCTTAAATGCCCAAGGTGCAGGGGTTTATTGGTGTTGGGAGAAGCGTATTCTACCATTACTTTTTTGCCGTTTTTTTCTTTCCTTCCAAAAGCTGGATTATTGTAATTTTCCTGTAGCAGGTCTGTCCAGAAACTTTCAGTAACACTCAGGTTTAAAAACCCCTTAATAATATTGAACGAGTGAAATAATTCGGGATGATTTGAAACAAGATAGCCACCCAACGCATCACCAATAACTTCAGGGTCGGTCTTTAACCTTTTCATTAGCCCAAACATTACGATAGTATAATCTCCTTCAAACTCGGGTTTTGTTTTGTTAACCTGGAAATCTTTTTCAGTATAAGTATGATTGTACAAAAACGATAAAGCAGCGGCGGTATTTTTTTGAATGGTATTTACAATAGACATGCAGCAAAAATAATGAAATGGAGGAACATGGTTTGATGTTATGCTGGCTGAGTTGGAATATTTAAAATAATTATTGCCATAAAACCCTAAGACCCCGGGCTATCATGTAAACAAGACTGGTGCTGCATCAACTGCAGCCCCAACAAAAAAAATACGCTCAATTATCCATTTAAACATTATCAATTATCCATTATTTTATACCTTTGCGCCCATTTTAAAGATATGATAAGTGTAAATAATGTAACCCTTGCCTATGGCAAAAGGGTGTTGTTCGATGAGGTAAACATCTCTTTTACCAAGGGAAACTGCTATGGCGTTATTGGCGCAAATGGCGCAGGTAAATCTACTTTTTTAAAAATATTAAGTGGTGAAATTGAGCCTAATAAAGGTACCGTAAGTATTTCGCCTGGCGAACGTATGGCTGTGCTAAGGCAGGACCAGTTTGGTTTTGACGATGTAACTGTATTGCATACTGTTATGATGGGGCACCAGAAAATGTGGAACCTGATGCTGGAAAAAGACGCTATTTATTTGAAGGAAGATTTTAGCGAAGCTGATGGTATGAAGGCAGGGGAGTTGGAGCATGAATTTGGTGAAATGGGCGGCTATACTGCAGAAAGCGATGCAGCACAATTTTTAAATGAGCTGGGCGTAAAAGAAGAGATGCACCAGATGCTGATGAAAGATATTGGTGGCAATATTAAAGTAAGGGTATTACTGGCGCAGGCTTTATTTGGTAATCCTGATATTTTATTATTAGATGAACCTACCAATAACCTTGATGTGGAAACCATCAGCTGGCTCGAAAACTTTTTGGCCGATTACCAGAATATTGTGTTGGTGGTAAGTCATGACCGGCACTTTTTAGATGCGGTGTGTACTCATGTGGCAGATGTTGATAAAAAGAAGATTAAAATATATACGGGTAACTATTCTTTCTGGTACGAAAGTTCTCAACTGGCAGCCAGGCAGGCAAGTGATAAAAATAAAAAGCAGGAAGAAAAGAAGAAAGACCTGCTGGAATTTATTGCCCGCTTTAGTGCAAATGCTTCTAAAAGCAAACAGGCTACCAGCCGTAAAAAAGCATTGGATAAATTGGTTTTTGAAGATATTACCCCCAGTAACAGAAAATACCCGGGCATTATTTTTAAACCCGAAAGAGAAGTGGGTAACCAGATTTTGAATGTAGAAAAATTATCCAAATCGGTTGATGGCAGGGTATTGTTTTCTAATATTAGTTTTGATATTACCAAGGGGCAAAAGATTGCTTTTTTAAGCCGGGATCATGTGGCACTGACTTCCTTTTTTGAAATTATCACTGGTAGAATGCAGGCAGACCATGGTAAGTATGAATGGGGAAGTACTATAACTTCTGCTTATTTGCCCAATGATAATACAGAGTTTTTTACCGGCTCTTTAAACCTCATGGATTGGCTGCGGCAGTTTGTTCCGCCACAAACAAAAGATGTTGATGAAGATTTTTTACGTGGTTTTTTGGGCAAGATGTTATTTAGTGGTGATGAAATTTTAAAAAAAATAAATGTGTTGAGTGGCGGTGAAAAAGTGCGTTGCATGGTAAGCAAAATGATGCTGCAAAACCCTAACCTGGTAATGCTTGACGAACCCACTAATCACCTCGATCTTGAAAGTATTACCGCCTTTAACGATGGCATGTTAAACTTTCCAGGTGTAGTTTTGCTCACCACACACGATCACCAATTTATGGATACTGTTGCCAACAGGATTATTGAAATAACGCCAAAGGGAATGATTGACCGCCTGATGACTTATGATGAATATTTAGCAGATGAAAGGGTGAAAACCATAAAGCAGGAAATGTATAGCTAAATTAACATTTCTTTATAGCCGTAAACGTACAGTTTGTAACAATAAAAACTTGTAATATTGAGTTATAGTGTTGGCATGATTTTTATAATAAATGAACAAACCAAATTTTAAAAAATAATGAGAAAATTAGTTTTATCAACTGTAGTTGTTTTATTGTTGAGTACACTGAGTGCATCTGCACAAACTCAGTATAATAGTTCTTCAAGCTATACTACCGCTTTAGGTCTTAAATATTACCCCGGCGGTATTACCATCAAGCATTTTATTAATAGCAATACTGCTTTGGAAGGCTTGCTTTATTTTTGGAGCCCAGGTGTAAGAGTCACAGGGCTGTATGAAATTCATGGCGATATTGGCGATGTGGAGGGTTTAAAATGGTATATTGGTCCTGGTGCTCATCTTGGTTTTTATAATAATGATTATGGAGGCGGTATTTCAATTGGTCTGGATGGAGTTTTAGGATTAGATTATAAATTTGAAGGAGCACCCATCAATTTATCGTTAGACTGGCAGCCCTCTCTTGAATTTAGCAGCACCTACAAAAGTGGGTTTATTGGTAACTGGGGCGGGCTTGGTATACGCTATGCCTTTTAAATAGATACAAAATATTTTAAAAAAGTTCTGCTGTAAACCGGTAGAACTTTTTTCATTTTAGATACTGTCCAAAATTATTACCTTCGCCCGCAATATTATTAATGAGAAATATTATTTTAACTTTTATTGATTTCTTCTATCCTCCATTCCGGAAATTAATGCCTCTGCAAACATTCCGTTATGCGGTCTGTGGAGGTGGTAATATGGTATTGGATGTTTTCCTTTTCTTTATATTTTATAATTTCATTTTTCAAAAGCAAATTCTGCAACTGGGGTTCATTGCCTTTGAACCGCATACAGCTGCTTTTTTAAGTGCTTTTTGTATCACTTTTCCACTCGGTTTTTTATTGTCAAAATATATTGTGTGGACTAACGCAATGGGAAAAAGCCACGTCCAGTTATTCAGGTATTTTGTAATTGTGCTGATGAATATTTTATTCAATATTTTTTTTATAAAGCTATTGGTAGAGTATTTTCATTTTTACCCGACTATTGCAAAAATGATTACTACAACTATAAGCGTGCTGTTTAGTTATTTAAGCCATAAGCATTTTACATTTATAGTTAAAAAGAGGGTGAATCTTAATCCCTAATCCGGGGATTTTTTTTACAGGTATATTTTTGACAGCCGTCACAGTGCAGCAGGCATCTTAGGCGATAGATTTTTTTGGCTTTGGCATACTCCTTAATTAATTAACCATTACTTCGCGGCCCACCTGCCATTTTTTCACCCGCAAACCTTGTGGCACAATCATTGAATGTTCATATAGAACAAAAAAATTATCAATCATGGGTAAAATAATAGGAATAGATCTGGGAACTACTAATAGTTGTGTTTCAGTTATGGAAGGCAGTGAGCCGGTAGTAATTGCAAACGACGAAGGGCGCCGTACCACGCCTTCCATAGTAGCTTTTCTTAAAAATGGCGAACGTAAAGTTGGCGATCCTGCAAAACGTCAGGCTATTACAAATCCGCATAACACCATCATGAGTGTTAAGCGTTTTATGGGGCATAAATGGAACGAAGTGACAGGTGATATAAGCCATAGCAGCTACAAAGTTTTAAAAGGTGACAATGATACAGTTCGTATAGACATAGATGGCAGGTTATATACACCACAGGAAATCAGTGCGATGATCCTTCAGAAAATGAAGAAAACTGCCGAAGATTACCTTGGGTCGGAAGTTACTGAAGCGGTTATTACAGTACCAGCTTACTTTAATGATGCACAACGCCAGGCAACCAAAGAAGCCGGTGAAATTGCAGGGCTTACCGTTCGCAGAATCATTAACGAACCTACTGCTGCAGCATTGGCTTATGGTATGGATAAAAAGCATCAGGACCAAAAAATTGCTGTATTCGATTTAGGCGGTGGTACATTTGATATTTCGATACTTGAATTGGGTGAGGGTGTATTTGAAGTAAAAAGCACCAATGGCGATACACATCTCGGTGGTGATGATTTTGATAAAGTGATAATGGATTGGCTGGCAGAAGAATTTAAAAAAGATGAAGCCATCGATCTGCGTAAAGACCCAATGGCATGGCAGCGTTTAAAGGAAGCTGCTGAAAAAGCAAAGGTAGAATTATCATCTTCTTCAGAAACAGAAATTAACCTGCCTTATGTAACTGCCGTTGATGGTGTGCCAAAACATTTGGTAAAAAAATTCACCCGGGCACAGTTTGAAAAACTGGCCGACACTTTATTTGAAAGATGTTTAAAACCATGTGAGCTGGCATTAAAAGATGCAGGCTTAAGTGTAAATGATATTAACGAAGTTATATTGGTAGGCGGTAGTACACGTATCCCCAAAGTGCAGGAAATTGTAGAAAAATTCTTTGGTAAAAAAGCTAACCGCAGCGTTAACCCCGATGAAGTGGTTGCTATCGGAGCTTCCATACAGGGCGGTGTATTATCTGGTGATGTAAAAGATGTATTGTTACTGGATGTTACCCCTTTAAGTTTGGGCATTGAAACAATGGGTGGCGTTATGACAAGATTGATTGAAAGCAACACCACCATCCCTACCAAAAAATCTGAAACATTCAGTACCGCCAGCGATAACCAGCCCGGTGTTGAAATTCATGTATTGCAGGGTGAAAGGCCTTTAGCCACTCAAAATAAAAGCCTCGGTAAATTTAATTTAACCGACATACCACCTGCACCACGTGGCGTACCACAGGTAGAAGTAACTTTTGATATTGATGCCAACGGTATTTTGCATGTAACTGCAAAAGATAAAGGCACGGGCAAAAGCCATAACATTCGTATTGAAGCAGGCAGCGGCTTAAGTAAGGAAGAAATTGAAAAGATGAAGAATGAAGCCAAGGCCAACGAAGCAACAGATAAACTGGAAAAAGAAAAGATAGAAAAAATAAACCAGGCAGACAGCTTAATATTCCAAACAGAAAAACAACTGAAAGAATATGGCGATAAAATAAGTGCAGATAAAAAAGCGCCGATTGAAACTGCTTTGGCAAAATTAAAAGAAGCACACAAGGCTCAGGATCTTACACAAATTGATACTGCTGTTGCAGAAATGAATGCAGCATGGACGGTAGCAAGTGAAGAGATGTATAAAGCAACACAGGAAGGCGGCGCACCACCACAAGGCGATGCAGGCGCACAGCAGCCACATAGTGATGCTGGTGCCAATACAGAAAACGTGACCGATGCTGAGTTTGAAGAAGTGAAATAATACCAACAGATTTATAAATTAATCCAATATCATTTGGTACAAGCGTTATAAAATAGTAATAAAAAACCGCGACAGTGATGTTGCGGTTTTTTATTGCCCGTTTGGTAGAAAGAGTTTTATAGATATGGTAATGTTTTCGGTAAACGAAATATGGTTACTTTAAATTTGTAACTACGCTTTAATTATGGAGGAAAGGTTCGTAGGGCAAGAAACATGGCGGAGGAAAAACAAAGATGGCGCTGGCTTAAAGACAAGTTTGGATTATCATGGCAAATTATGACCGATACTTTTCGCCTTTGTTGGTGTTCCACCTCTTCATCTTTAACACAACATCTAATCCTGTGAGCCGCAGTTGCGTCTTCTTGACCAACGGCCGAAGTGTACACCAGACAGCTCGTCGTAATAAATGCATAAGCCAACAAATAGTTCTTCGCCTTTGTTAGTGCTTCAGCCCACATCTTAAACACAACATCGGCCTCGGGAATGGGTAGTTTATTTGAATCGAAAAGTTAGATACCAATAAGGGCTAAAATTATACCCGATGCTTTGGTAGGTTAGTGAATGATACTGATCCGGTAAAATAAAAC
>JAYTTI010000176.1:0-3777 GCA_043745405.1 Ferruginibacter sp.
TGTATGGAGCCAAAAGAGTTAGTATTTAAAATGGTGGAACGCATGTAGAAAACCCAAGTCTGTGAAAAGAATTACACGTTCAGCTGTTTTTATATTCCATTAGTGTGATGTTGTTATGGAAAGTATTTTTTTCAGGAAAAGTGTAGGGAATAATTAATTCAGGAAAGAAAAATAATACTTCTGGTAATTAGTAATAGTTTATTATACTGGTGGTAGTAATTTTTTGTGTTAGCATTTTAAAACAATTTTCATTTTGCGTCACTAAAAACTGATAAAAGGCCAGTCTTTTTAACAGAATGTGAATCCATGTAAATTATACCCTTACTTTTGTGGCTGATTGAAAAAAATTATTACCATATTCTTTCTGACAATTTATCTGCTCTCTGTAACAGAGGTCAGACAATTGCTTAAATTACCAGTAGTATTTCAGCATTTTGCAGAACATCAACAAGAAGACAAAAATATTAGTTTCTTTCATTTTTTAAGCATCCACTATTTGCATGGAAGCCCCATGGACAAAGACCATGACCGTGATATGCAGTTGCCGTTTAAAACATCTTCAGAGTTTGCTTTATCAGTAGTTCCTGTTTTAGTAGCTGATGTTGAACCGACTATTTTATCTCCACTTGAGTTTATTGTTTCCAACGATTTTGTACATACCAACGATAATTTTATTTCTTCAGAGTTTGGTTGTAATATCTTTCAGCCTCCCCGGGTTTAATTTATTTCCTCTTTTATCTTTTTAAATTAATGTATGCGTATGCTAGTTAAATTGTTATACATTTTACCAGCTGCAACAATTGTAAAACAAGCATCTTTGGTGTTGCATAAAGTGATTTATGTAATTGTTTAAGTATAGAGTTAAAAGGCTGGTTTTAATTACTAACTACTTCAAATAAAAAGCTAAACCTTTTTTGGTTTATTCAATTTTTTTTGAGTGCTAAGCATACCAATAATAATTCCTTCCGGATAATAGCCGTCAGGTTCATTTCATATTTAATTAAGCAATTTTAATTATGCTACAACATATTATCCGCTTTAGTGTGCGAAACAAATTGATCATCGGGTTATTTACCCTGGCGCTGGTATTGTTTGGTGTTTACTCAGCCACCCAATTACCCATTGATGCTGTGCCGGACATTACCAATAACCAGGTTCAGGTAATAACCATTTCGCCTTCGCTGGCAGCTCCGGAAATAGAGCGGCTGATCACTTTTCCCATTGAGCAGGTCAATTCAAATATTCCTGGTATCATCGAAATCCGTTCCTTTTCAAGGTTTGGACTGTCGTTGGTTACAATCGTTTTTAATGATGCAACAGATATTTACTGGGCCAGGCAGCAAGTATCGGAACGCCTGCAACAAGTACGAACACAAATTCCACCAGATGCCGGAAACCCCGAACTGGCACCAGTTACCACCGGCCTTGGTGAAATTTTTCAATATGCAGTTCGGCCAAAAAAAGGCTACGAACAAAAATATACTGCCGTTGAATTAAGAACCATTCAGGATTGGGTAGTCCGCAGGCAACTGATGGGCACCCCAGGTGTAGCAGATGTAAGCAGCTTTGGCGGTTACCTCAAACAGTATGAAGTAGCAGTAAATCCATCCAGGCTGCAAAGCCTTCATGTAACCATTGGTGATGTATTTACAGCGCTGCAACAAAACAACCAGAACACAGGAGGTTCCTACATTGAAAAAGGGCCCAACCTTTTATTCATCCGCAGCGAAGGGCTGGCAGAAAACCTGGAAGATATCTCGAAAATTATTGTAAAAAATACCGCTACGGGAATGCCGGTTCTGGTGAAAGATATTGCCGAAGTTAGAATCGGACATGCCAACCGATATGGCGCTATGTGCTTTAATGACGAGGGTGAAGTTGCAGGGGCAGTAGTGATGATGCTGAAGGGGCAAAACTCATCTACAGTAATTAAAGCTGTGAAAGAACGTATTGCACAAATTGAAAAAAATTTACCCGAAGGTGTAAAAATTGAGCCGTTCCTCGACAGGACAAAAATGGTGAATAATGCCATCAGCACGGTAGAAAAAAACCTGCTGGAAGGTGCGCTGATTGTAATATTCATCCTGGTACTTTTTTTAGGCAATGTTAGGGCCGGATTAATTGTTGCATCTGTTATTCCACTAGCCATGCTCTTTGCAATAATACTTATGAATTTATTTGGTGTTAGCGGCAACCTGATGAGCCTGGGTGCGCTGGATTTTGGCTTAATAATAGATGGCGCAGTCATTATTGTAGAAGCCGTAATGCACCTGCTCTATTACCATAAAACTGCGGCAGCAACGCAGGTACTGTCGCAGGAAACCATGAACAAAACTGTAGAAGATGCAGCGGGCAAAATGATGGGATCTGCAGTGTTTGGACAAATCATTATCCTCATCGTTTACCTGCCCATATTATCGCTGGTAGGCATTGAAGGAAAGATGTTTAAACCAATGGCACAAACAGTTTCATTTGCATTGATTGGCGCTTTTATATTATCGCTTACCTATGTGCCGATGATTGCTTCCCTGGCATTGAGTAAAAAAATTAAACACGAGGCTACCTGGGCCGATAACATGATGGAATGGCTGCAAAAAAAATACCAGCCGGCTTTATTAAATGCACTAAAATATCCCAAAACAATTGTATCAATTTCCATAGGATTGTTTATTGCTGCAATAATTGTGATGGGCTTTATGGGTGGTGAGTTTATACCCAAATTAGAAGAGGGAGATTTTGCAGTTGATACCAGGGTGCTTACAGGTAGTTCCCTCACAACTACCATTGATGCCACCCAAAAAACGGCTGGTATCCTGTTAAAGAATTTTCCTGAAGTGGAGAAAGTGGTTACCAAAATAGGCAGTGGTGAAATACCTACCGATCCTATGCCCGTAGATGCGGCAGATATGATGGTAATATTAAAAGATAAAAAAGATTGGACATCGGCTAAAACATTTGATGAACTGGCCAACAAAATGAGTCTTGCACTGCAACAGGTACCCGGTATTACAGCTGGTTTTCAATACCCTGTGCAAATGAGGTTTAATGAACTGATGACAGGGGCAAGGCAGGATGTAGTGTGTAAAATATTTGGCGAAGATCTTGATACACTGGCTGCCTATTCCAAAAAACTGGGTGATATTATTTCAACCGTAAAAGGCGCCAGGGATTTGTATGTGGAAACCGTAACCGGTTTACCCCAAATTGTTATTCATTATAACCGGGATGCCATTGCTTTATTCAGGCTCACCATTGGCGATGTAAACAAAATTGTACGCACAGCCTTTGCCGGTGAAAGTGCCGGTATGATTTATGAAAATGAACGCCGGTTCGATCTCGTTGTCCGCATCCAATCCAACCTGAGAAAAGATTTACCCGACATACAAAACCTGCTGATACCAACGCCTTCAGGCAAACAGGTTCCGCTTAACCAACTGGCAACGGTAGAAATAAAAGAGGGCCCTAACCAGATACAACGGGAAGATGCAAAGCGAAGGATTATTGTAGGTTTTAATGTACGGGGCGTAGATGTACAAACTATTGTAAAAGAATTGCAAACGAAGGTAGATGAACAAATAAAATTTCCACCAGGATATTTTGTAAAATACGGTGGACAATTTCAAAATTTAGTGGAAGCAAAAGCAAGGTTATCTGTAGCCGTTCCATTGGCATTGCTCCTAATACTGCTGATGCTTTATTTTGCCTTTGGCTCCATGAAATATGGCTTACTTATTTTCTCCGCCATTCCTTTATCTGCCATCGGCGGCATATTTGCGC
>JAYTTI010000177.1:0-14218 GCA_043745405.1 Ferruginibacter sp.
GATGTTATTTATGAAGATGATTTTAATTTAATTGCAATTGATATAAAAGAATGCAATGCTATTATTATCCGCCCAAGATCGATACATGAGACGGTGGCAGTTTGTTATGAAATTGGCAATAAACATTTGCCCCTGTTTTATCAGGATGACGAGCTTTTAACTCCATACGAAGCGCCGTTATTTAAATTATTATACACTTCAGGATATGCCGTAGAAAAGGCAAAAAGGAAATTAATAAAACCTTTAAGAACTACGGTTACGCCACATCGCAAAAGCACTAATAGTTTATTTAAAAGGATAAGGAAACTGGCAAATGGTTCTAAATGAGCAAGGCTTTATTAAGTTTATTACAATTGCCCGGCACCAGCTAATTTATTGGAGGCAATGTATATTTTTAATAAGCAAAAGCATTTTTTTCAACCAGGCTAATTAATTACATATGAAAAAAGAGGTAAGCGGGACAGGGCAAAGTTATTATTGTGTTATGTTGTTTATATTTGCCTGATCCAATAAAATTATACCTATACATTTATTGGATATTAAAAATGAAGGTTTATTTACTTACCAAATAATTACGTGATTAATTGGAAAACATTATTTATTTATTGTCCCACTACAGGTACGTAATCTTACTGCCGCTGGCAATTGTAGAAGGGCCAATAATAGCCATCATAGTTGGCATGTTATGTACTAAAGGGTTTTTTAATCCGGTATATGCCTATATGATAATTGTTTTTGGAGATTTAATTGGCGATTCAATTGTATACATGCTGGGGCGATGGGGGAAGTCAAAAATTTTACAAAAAATCAGCAGGCGGCTTGGCTTTACTGATGCTAAAATGGATAGTGCCAGAATTTTTTTTGAAGCCAATCCCAATAAAACAATTTCCTTATCAAAAGTAGTATTGGGTGTTGGGGTAGCTGGTATTTTTATGGCAGGCAATGCCAAAGTGCCCTACAATAAATTTATACGTATTTGCCTGGTAACCTCTGCCTTGCAATATGTTGTTTACATCGGTATAGGGTTGTTGTTTGGTCAGGCATACATCCAGATCAGCCATTACCTTAATTATTTTGCCTCGCTTTCTATTATAGCGGCTATAGCAATCTTTTTATTCTTTTTTATTAAATCAAAACTTAAAAAAATATGAAAATTTTATTTGTGTCTGAAACTTACTATCCGCATTTAAACGGTGTTTATTATTTTGTTTGCCGTGTGGCGCCCCTGCTTCAGCAAAAGGGGCACCAGGTAGCCGTAATTGCGCCTTCGGAAAATATTCATTTTGCTAAAAAGAAAATAAATAATATTGATGTGTATGTAATGCCGTCTTTACCACTTTTATATTATCCCAAACTGCGCTTTCCCATTCCGGTATTACTTCAATCACGGATTAAGGATTTAATAAATGAATTTAAGCCCGATTTAATACATATCCAGGATCATTTTATTTTATCCAAAGCTGTTGTTGAAGTAAACAAAAAATTAAAAATACCCATCGTTGGCACTAATCATTTTATGCCGGAAAACCTTACCTCCCTATTCAAGAATGACACAATAAAGAAAATGGTTGAAAATTTTATGTGGTCAAGGTTTTCGTATGTATTTAACCAGGTATTATTGGTAACAACCCCCACAGAAACCGGTGCCTGTTTAATCCGCCCAAAATTAAATAGTAGTGTTGTCGCAATTTCCAGTGGGATAAATATAGAAGAGTATAATCCCCTGGGCAATACAGATGAACTAAAAGAAAAATATAATTTACCTGATAAGCCGGTATTGTTATATGTCGGCAGGCTGGACCCGGAAAAAAGAATTGAAGAAATACTGCAGGCTGTTGCAGTAGCATTAAAGAAAATTGATTTTTATTTTGTTGTCGTGGGTAAAGGTGTAAGAAAATCAGCATTGGAAAACCTGGCCAAAGAATTAGGAATTGAGAACAGGGTTATTTTTACCGGTTTTGTATCGGATCAAGACCTGCCATTTTTTTATAAATTCAGCCGCTGTTTTATAATAGCCAGCAGGGCTGAACTTTTAAGCCTGGTAACTTTACAGGCAATGGCCTCGGGCTTACCGGTGATTGCAGTAAATGCAGGTGCGTTAGCTGAACTTGTGCATGATAATATAAACGGATATTTATTTAATCCCGGGGATACTGACACCATTGTTAAAAGCTTAATTAATATTTTTACAGAAGATAATCTTTGCCAGAAAATGTCTGAAAAAAGTTTGGAATATAGTGCCCAACATGATATACATAAAACGGTAGATTCATTTGAAAGAGTATATAAAAGTTTTTATGCCAAAGAAATTGTTACAAAAAATTATAAAGTATCACAGAATAAGGGGATAGTGAAATTCCATTAATATATTTTATATGTGGCTGGCAAAAAAATGGAATTTATTTTTTCGATGGTGGATTATTTCTTACCATACTACAACTATTCAAAAATCATCAATTTTGAAATATCAAAAACCCGATTTTAAAAAATGGCGAAATATCAATACTGTCTGTTAAAGAATTTAAGCAAGATGTTGCAGAACTTTCTCAAAGCGGTTATGAGCTTTCCATTTTGAAAGAATTATATGATTTTGTAGAAAACAAGACAATCATACCGGATGAAGTATTTGTAATTCTGATGGATTATGAAATTCCCCATCCTTTAAAAATGCTGATAGCAGAGCTGCTTAAACATAAAAAAAGTATAATCTTTTTTAAGCCATTGCTGCAAAGGGTTGAAAAAACAAAGCACCAGCCCGAGATAACTAACTGTTAGCTATAATACATTAACATCTTTCTCAAAAAATATTTTCATACCTACCCAACCAATTATTCAATCAGCACCTACTATTATTTAAGAAAGTAATTTGTATGAAACAATTCTACATGAATTTTGGTACTAACAGTGAATATTTATTAAACAATTAAATAAAAAAAATGAAGACTATCAGTTTTAAAAAATTTAACTCAATTGCAACAGTAATTTTAGTGCTGTTGTTAGCATTTGTTTTTTCTATTCCTTTTTCTTCCTGCGAAAAAAAGGATGTTGCAACTACTACCACCACTTTGCGGACAAAGGAAATTAGTTTAAATTCAACAACAGGGAACTTACAATTTGGTAAAGCTATTATTGCAGAAAATGCCGACCACTCTTTTAATGTAAATATTACTTTACAGAATACTGTAAAAGATACAGTAATGGTAATGCATATACATAATGGCAGCGTTGCTTCGCCCGGATCAATCGCTATTCCTTTAACCAATATTACGGGCACAGGTGGGCAGGCAACAGGTACTACGTTAAACATAACAGCAGCTACTTCAGCAGCAGGTACAGCAGTACCTGTTACTTATGATAATATTATCACTTACGCTGGTTATTTCAATATTCATTACAGTGCTAAGCAAATAACCAAAGTAATAGCCAATGGCAATATTCAATAATCATAAAATATTGAAACATGAAAAAAATATTTCTAATATCCTTCATAGCTGCGGCTATTTTATTTTCCTGTAGTAAAGAAGGGGAACAAAATACAGAAAACCAAAATACAGAAAACCTTTGCCCTGTAGTAGAGGCTGGTACTGTGCCACAGGTAGTTAAAGATTCATTTGCAGTAAGGTATCCTGCAACTATTGTAACAACCTGGTTTTATAAAGACAGTTCAAGTTATTGTGCCCTGTTTACTGAATCTGGAGTAGAGAAATTGGCACATTTTAATACCAACGGAACCTTTATAAAAGAAGAAGTAGAAATACATCAGGAAGGTGAACACCAGGATAGTACAGTAACCGGCGGTAAGCCAACCACCGGCTGCGAATGTGAAGTACATAAAGAAGGTGATTGACCATTTTCATAAACTGAGGGTTTATGTTAAAGGCCCCTTGTTCTTCATTGCGGGGGCCATTTTACTTTTTAAATTTATGCGCATGAAAAAAATTATGCTGGCTTTGCAACTTGTAAAACATATTGCAATTGTACTTACCTCAAATACATATTACATCAGTAGTAATATTTTATAAAATACTTACTTAAGTACAGTTCATGAAACAAAAAATATTCCTGCTGTTTTTATCTGCATTGCCATTTTTTGCAATGGCACAAAAAAAAATTACAGTAAGCGGTTATGTAAAGGATGTAAAGACAGGAGAGGCATTGATAAGCGCCAGCGTGTATATCAGTAACGAAAAAAGAGGTACTGCCACTAATTCATATGGCTTTTACTCCATCTCTGTAAAGCAGGCGGATTCAATTGGTATTGTTATTTCTTACCAGGGTTATACACCGCAGCTATTTACTGTAAGTGGCTCTACTGACCAAACACTGGATTATAATTTACAGGAAAAGTCAAATGATTTAAATGAGGTTATTGTAAGTTCTGCCAGAAATAACAACAATGTCAGCAGAGTAAGAATGAGTGTAATAAATATCCCGATGAAGCAAATTAAGACCTTGCCCGCTATTGCTGGTGAAAGGGATATTTTAAAAATTGTGCAGTTGCTTCCGGGTGTACAATCGGGTAAGGAAGGTACAACAGGTTTTTATGTACGCGGGGGCAATACCGACCAGAACTTAGTGCAGCTTGATGAGGCAACTATTTATAATCCCAATCACCTTTTTGGTTTATTCAGTACATTTAATACCAATGCCATTAACAGTGTTACATTAATAAAAGGTGGTTTCCCGGCACAATATGGCGGCAGGCTAAGTTCAATACTGGATATCACCATGAAGGAAGGCAATAAGAAAAAATTCAGTGGCGAAGGAGGCATCGGTTCAATTTCGGGTAACCTCACCTTAGAAGGGCCCATAACAAAAAATAAATCTTCCTATATTATTTCTGCAAGAAGGACTTTTTTTGATTTAATCACTAAAACTGTAATCCCTAGAAATAAAAATAATACCATTTATTATTTTTATGATGTTAATGCAAAAGTAAATTTTGAACTGGGTAAAAAAGATAAACTTTATCTGAGTTATTTTACCGGATTGGATGATGCAAAATATGCCGGGGCAAGCAGTTTAAACTATCAGATTAATTTTGGTAACAGTACCGCAATTGCAAGGTGGAACCATTTATTTAATAAAAAATTATTCAGTAATACTTCTTTTATTTACAATGATTATCATTTAAGCCTTCTCACCACACAGGATAAGTATTACTCACAGCTTTATACGGGTATAAAAGATGTAAACTTTAAAACAGATTTCAGTTATTTTCCTTCTTCTTCACATTCAATAAAAGCAGGGTTCAACTATTCTTACAGTACTTTGTTTCCGTCAACCAGCTCTGCCAAAATTCCACGAAGCGGCAATATCAATAAACCAAATTTAGACAGTATAGAAAAAAAGTATTCTTCTTTAGCTGCATTTTATATTAATGATGATATAACTGTATCAGAAAGACTGGGTGCCAGTTTGGGGGTTAGGGTTCCGGTATTTATTAATTCAGATATTACCTATACAAGAGTAGAACCAAGGGCAACAATTAAATACCAATTGAACGATGCTACCTCTATAAAAGCGGCATGCACCATAATGAACCAGTTTCAGCATTTGGTACCCAGCAGTACAGCGTCATTGCCAACCGATATCTGGATAAGCAGCAGTAAGGTCGTGAAACCACAAAACAGTCAGCAAATAGCATTGGGGCTATTCAAAAATTTTAAGGATAATGTTTATGAAGCCAGTATTGAAGGGTATTATAAAACTATGAATAATCAGGTACTTTTTAAAGAGGGCGCTCAATCTATACAAAAGGCAGATATTGATACCAAATTGACTTTTGGCAACGGCAAAAGTTATGGGGCAGAATTATTTGTAAAGAAAAATGTGGGGAAGTTAACAGGATGGGTATCGTACACTTTATCCTGGGCGTATCAACAGTTTGATTCATTAAACTATGGCAATCAGTTTCCATTTGCATACGACAAAAGGCATAACCTTTCAATTGTTGCTACGTACGATTTAACAAAAAAATGGACTTTGTCATCAGCCTTTGTATTTACTTCAGGAGGTGCATATACACTGCCAACCGGAAGGGCTGGTGTTTATGGTGATGGCTCTTTATATGATGGAACTTATAACGATTATACCGCAAGAAATAATTACCGGTACCGTGACTATAACCGCCTTGACTTAAGTGCCATGTATCATTGGCCCTCTAAAATATTTGGTAAAAAATACCAATCGGAGTTAGTGATAAGTGTGTATAATATTTATAACCGCAGCAACCCATATTTTATTTATTTAACAAAGGATCCGGTAACTAAAAATATTTATGCAAGAGAAGTATCCTTACTGCCAATAATTCCAAGCGTCAATTACAATTTTAAGTTTTAAAATATTCAGGATGAAATATTTATTCTTCATAATTTTAGTAACAGGTATTTTCATCTTTTCCGGATGCGAAAAAACAATTACCATAAAACAACAGCCTTATCAAACAAAGCTATCCATCCAGGCTTTAATTACCCCCAATCAAAAAACCCAGATTTATTTAAACAGAACGGTTCCTTATTTTGACCCAAAGGTAAATACAAGGGAACTAACAATTGATAACGCAGCAGTTTCATTAAATGATGGCACATCAACATTTACCCTTAGTTTTGATTCATTATATAATTTCCATTATTGCCATTTCGATTATTTTTATAGCAGTCCAAAAGTTATCCAGTCCAATAAGATTTATACGCTTGTTGTTATTTACAACGGGGTTACTTATACCGCAACCGCAACTACCAATCAATTTAAAAGTGCTGTAACCTCTACCGGCTATACTCCAAAATTTAAAGATTTATATGGTGAGCATGAAGGGGTGATAGTGGGATATACTGATAAGCCAGGTATAGGTGATTATTACCGTTATGAAATGGGCAGGCAGATTGATAGTAGTGTAAAAAGTGTAAATGCGGTAAAAAGCAGTTGCACATTCGGGCAAAAATATTATGTAAAAGAAATTGGCAGAACTATTTATCCTGATAAAGATGTGGATGGACTTGCTTTAACTTTTGTGTTTGAACCAAACTATTCGCACAAAAAAAATGACACTGCTTATATCATGTTGCAAACCGTTGATAAAAATATTTCTACTTTTTACGATAACCTTGACAGGCAAAAATTAGCCCAGTTTAATCCGTTTGTAGAGCCTGTATTTATTGTTCCCGGACAGTTTGGAGATAAAGCCATTGGCGTTTTTGGAGCTTATGCTGTTTCAGATTCTGTTTTATTTGTTTACCCTGAATAAAATATTTAATGAGAAAAATTACATTAATTCTGTTACTATATGTATTTAATTATGCCAATGCTCAAAAGACAGATACCTGCACTGCAATAAAGAATATTGTTAGCAAAGAAAGTATGCTAAACCAGTCAGATAGCTTGTATAAGAGTAGCCAAACCAAACTGCCGCTAAAAAGCTTAATCTTACCTGCATCATTTATTGCATATGGCTTTGTTGCCCTTAACAATAAAGGACTTTTAAAATTAGATGAAAGCATTAAAGAAGAAATATGGACAGAATATCCGCACCGCTCAGTTACTGTCGATAACTATTTGCAATACGCACCTGCAGCGGCAGTGTATGCATTAAATTCGATGGGTATTAAAGGCAAAAATAATTTAAGGGACCGAACAATGATTTATTTAATGTCCAATGCAATAATGGGGATAACCGTTCATTCAATTAAAGGCATTACCAGGATACAAAGACCTGATGGCTATGGTACAAACGCCTTTCCTTCGGGCCACACAGCTACTGCATTTGTTTCTGCCGAATTTTTATACCAGGAGTATAAAGATATTTCTCCCTGGTATGGAATTGCTGGTTATGCTGCCGCAACTGCAACAGCCTATTTACGGATGTATAACAATAAGCATTGGTTCAGGGATCTGTTACCCGGTGCAGGCATCGGCATTATTTCCACCCGCTTAGTCTATTGGATTTATCCTTCCATTAAAAGAAAATTTTTTAAGGACAAACCCATGAATACAATGATAATGCCTTTCTATCAAGAGGGTGGCGGAGGGCTTTCTTTTGTATATAATTTTCGACACTAAATGCTGGAATAAATTTTTATTGGCTTTCTAATAAGCAAACCCTAAAATTAGTATATAGAAATGTATAGTTTTTATTCTTACTCATCAGGATTTTAAATAATTAAATCTCCGGATAGCTAACACCAGAATAGGGTATGGGTATGTTTAAAACAAAAAACTCCAACGCAATTTGCAGCAGAGTTTTGTAGCCAGTGATAGTGAATTTATTTAACAGCAATATGCTTGCTTGGTATTAGCTTTTTGGCTTCTTCTCTTTTGGGCAGTCTAAGCAGTAAAACACCATCTTCGTAACGGGCATCAATTTTTTCTTTGTTTACATCTTCGGGTAAAGTAAAGCTGCGGCTGAAAGAAGAATAATTGTACTCCTTGCGGTTGAACCTGGTGCCATTTTTTTCTTTCTCACAACTGATAGTAAGCATGCTGTGCCTGGTACTGCCAGCGATACTTTAAAATCATCGTTGTTTTCGGTAATGATTACAGCGGGTACATTTAGAGTTCTGCCCATTATACTGTCTTTGTCAAACCATTCATTCCAGGGACGGAAGAAATCATCAAATAAAGCAGCCAGGGGCTCACCACCATCTTCTTAATACTTTTGTTGACATAATAACCTCCTTATTTTTTATTATTTAGAAAATTGTTTACATAACAAAAGTATTTTATTCCCTTAAAACTTATCTTTATTAAAATTCCTGCCAATGCCGATGGTTTTGGCTAAGGCTATTTTACTTGCTTATGAAAAATTTATTTTTCTTTTTTATAACTGTTCTTTTTTTTGTTTCCTGCAATCAAAAGCAGCCACTTTTTCGTGATATAAAAAGCGATAAAAGCGGCATTCATTTCAATAACCAGATAAAAGACGATGACGAATTAAACTCACTCAATTACGAATATATCTACAATGGGGGTGGGGTAGGTATTGGCGATTTTAATAATGACGGCCTGCCTGATATTTATTTTACCGGCAATAGGGTACCCAATAAATTATACATCAACAAAGGCAATATGAAATTTGAAGATGTAACTGAAGCTGCCGGCGTAAATGGAAACGGGAGATGGTGCAAAGGTGTAAGTGTTATAGACATCAATAACGACGGATTAATGGACCTGTATGTAAACGCTGCCGTGCTGGTTAACAATAGAAAAAATTTACTGTACATCAACCAGGGTGCCGATAAAAAAACCGGCATCCCTGTTTTTAAAGAAGAAGCTGCGGAATATGGATTGGCAGACAGTTCCAGCAACCAGATGGCTGCATTTTTTGATTATGATAATGATGGCGACCTGGATGTGTATTTACTGATTAATGAACTTGACAGGACCTATCCCAATGAATTTCGCCCAATACACAAAGATGGAAGCTGGCCCAATACGGATAAGCTATTGAGGAATGACTGGAATGACAGTTTAAAACATCCGGTGTTTACAGATGTTTCCAAACAGGCGGGTATTTTAATCGAGGGATACGGGCTGGGTGTAAACATTGCCGATATCAACAACGATGGCTGGAAAGATATTTATGTAAGCAACGATTACCTTTCCAATAATATTTTATACATCAATAACCATGACGGTACATTTACAGACCGTTGTTCAACCTATTTTAAACATACCAGTAAAAATGCGATGGGCAATGATATTGCCGATATTAATAATGATGGGCTGGCA
Source organism: Ferruginibacter sp. (assembly GCA_043745405.1). Taxonomy (GTDB): domain Bacteria; phylum Bacteroidota; class Bacteroidia; order Chitinophagales; family Chitinophagaceae; genus Ferruginibacter. The sequence continues at coordinate 9,727 of JAYTTI010000177.1, forward strand.
GATGTAATTGAACTGGATATGGCGCCATCAGATAATTACCGGCAGAAGATGATGATGAATGACATAAGTTATCAAACATTTCAAAACTCGGCACAGTTTGGATACATGCATCAATATGTTCGTAATTGTTTACAGTTGAACCAGGGGCCACGGGTTTTGGAAAACGATACAATTGGTGCACCCATATTTAGCGAGGTAAGTTATTATGCCGGTGTTGCACAAACAGACTGGAGCTGGGCGCCGCTGGCAATAGATGTAGACAATAATGGTTTCAGGGATCTGATGATCTCCAACGGTTTGCCAAAAGATGTATCAGACCTGGATTTTATTTCGTATAGAAGCCGTTCAGCAGCTACTATGCCCATGCAGGAAATAATCAAACAAATGCCTTCTGTAAAAATCAGTAATTATATTTTCCAAAATAATGGAGATATAAGTTTTACTGATAAAACAAAAGACTGGGGATGGGACAATCCAACTTTTTCTTCAGGCATGGCGTATGCAGATTTTGACCGGGATGGTGATATAGATGTAGTTGTAAATAATACCAACATGGAAGCAACACTGCTGGAAAATACTTTGAATGAATCCAGGGGTAAAGAAAATAATTTTTTAAGGATACAATTACAGGGAGAGCAATTAAACAGAAATGGAATAGGTACTGTTCTCCGATTATATTACCAGGGTAAACAACAGTTGTATGAATGCACCCCATACAGGGGCTACATGTCGAGTGTTGAAAATGTGGCACACTTTGGCGTGGGTAATGCAACCATCATTGACTCAGTAATTGCTGTATGGCCAAATGGTAAAAAGCAGGTGTTAAAAAATATTGCCACCAATCAAACAATCAATATCAATATAGCGCAGGCAGGCGCAGCAGAAAATTATCCAAATCAAATTATTGCAAACAAAAACTGGTTCACTGATATCACCAGCAAAACAGGGATCAACTTTTTTGCTTCGGAGATTGATTTCATTGATTTCGATATTCAAAAAATGATCCCTCATAAATTAACCCAGTATGGCCCTTCGCTTGCTGTTGGTGATGTAAATGGCGATGGCCTTGATGACATTGTGGTAGGTGGTGGTTCGCCAACCTATGCAAGATTGTATTTGCAAAAACAGGATGGCTCATTTACAAGAAAAAAATTAATTGATTCAATCGCTGAATTTAAATACCAGGATGACGGTGGCATTTGCCTCTTTGATGCGGACAATGATAATGATCTTGATCTGTACATCGCTTCTGGTGGCGCCGAAAACGGGCCGGGATACGAAGCATACAAGGATCATTTTTACATCAATGACGGCAAAGGGAATTTTAAAGAAATGCCTTCGGCGATAACACCTAATTATACAGCCAAAAGTTGTGTGAAGGCTGCCGATTATGATCATGATGGCGACCTGGATCTCTTTGTTGGTGGAAGGGTTTTTCCGGGCAGCTACCCCCAGCCAGTCAGCAGTTTTATTTTACGCAATGATTCTAAAGATGGAAAAATAAAATTTACAAATGTTACCAAAGAGGTTGCGCCTGCATTGCAAAATATCGGGCTGGTTTGTGATGCGGTATGGAGCGACGTAGATAATGATGGATATGCCGACCTGATTATTTCCGGTGAATGGATGCCGATTACTATCTTGAAAAATGAAAAAGGAAAGTTTATAAAAGTCGACACCAAACTGCAAAATGAAACGGGCTGGTGGAACAGCATAACCGCTGCCGATATAGATAATGATGGCGATATGGATTATGTAGCAGGTAACTGCGGGACCAATGGTTTTTTAAAACCCACTTTACAATTCCCTGTAAAAGCTTTTGGAAAAGATTTTGATAACAACGGAAGTTATGATGCGGTGTTCAGTTGCTGGCGGCCTTCGGTAATGAATGGAGAATTGAAAGAATACCCTATCGCCAGGCGTGAAGATTTTATTAAAGAGATGACGGCGATGAAAGAAAGGTTTCCTAATTATTCGGCTTATGCCAGTAAAGAGATGAACGCAATTTTTACTGAAGCAGAATTAAAAGGGGCATTACAATTGTCGGCTACAAATTTTAATACGTGCTGGATAGAAAATAAAGGGAACATGCAGTTTGAGTTGCACCCCCTGGCTGCACAGGCACAATGGGCACCTGTGTATGGCATAGTGGTAAAAGATTTTAACGGGGATGGAAATGTTGACATTGCTTTAAATGGAAATGAATTTTCAATGACTCCTGTGCTTGGGCGCTATGATGCATTGAATGGTTTGATATTACAGGGAGATGGCAAAGGAAATTTTTCACCGTTGCCAATTCTGCAAAGTGGTTTTTATGTACCGGGCAATGGCAAATCGCTGGCTCAAATAAATATCAATGGAAAACTGGTATTGGCAGCAGGGCAAAATTCAGGGGCATTAAAATTATTTCAAAATAAAATTGCTGCCGGTAATATCATTCCATTACAGCAGGGAGATATTTTTGCAACGGTGCATTTAAAAAATGGACAAATGCGAAAAGAAGAATTTGAATATGGTTCTTCTTTCTTATCACAGTCGGGCAGGTTTATACAGTTAAACCCATCAATACAATCTATTGAGATCACCAACAATAAAAATAAAAAAAGAACAATCAATAATTGAGTTACTGATTTATGAAAAAAATTACCGCTGTTGTTTTATCAGTATTCATTCTTTTTTCCTGTAAACAAAAACAGCCATTATCGATAGATGTATCAACATTACAACATCAATGTGTGCACCGACTCACCGATGTAATTGTATATGATATCTTCACACCACCCGTAGCCGCCAGGATATACAGTTACAGTAATCTTGCTTATTATGAAGCCATCAAATTTAAACAGCCACAGGCCCCTTCTATTGTTACTAAACTCAAAGGCTTTTCAACAATTCCCCAGCCTGAAAAAACTAATGCATATAATTATGACCTAGCTGCTGTAAAATCTTTTTTTGATGTAGCCAGGGCGCTTACTTTTTCAAAAGACAGTTTAACAGTAACTGAAACCGGGTTATTAAAAATATTTGAGAATGGACTAAATGAAAATGTGTACAGCAACTCCATTGGATTGGGCGATACTATTGCATCAGTAATTTTAAAAAGAGCTGCGGCAGACAATTATAAAAAAACAAGGGGCATGCCCAAATACAGTGTATTTAAAGAAACAGGCAAGTGGCAACAAACACCGCCAGATTATGCAGATGCTGTAGAGCCCAACTGGAAATTAATTCAACCATTATTGCTTGACTCGGCTGCCCAATTTAAACCAGCACCACCGCCGCCATTTGATTTGAACAAAAACAGCCAGTATTATAAAGAGCTGATGGAAGTATATACCCTCAGCAAACAAATCACTTCATCGCAGGATACCATTGCTCATTACTGGGACGACAATCCTTTTGTAACACAACATGAAGGACATTTTATGTTTGCCACAAAAAAAACAACTCCTGGTGGACACTGGATGGGCATCATAGCCATATTGTGTAAACAGGCAAAAGCTGATGAAATAAAAACTGCCGGCGCTTATGCTTTTTCTTCCTGTGCTATTTTTGATGGGTTTATTTCCTGCTGGGATGAAAAGTACCGCAGTAAAATGGTGCGGCCAATTACGGTTATCAGGGAAAATATGACACCTGAATGGGGCTCATTATTACAAACACCACCCTTTCCTGAATATACCAGCGGGCATAGCGTTATTACTGCCGCTGCTGCTACCGTGCTTTCTAAAATATTTGGAGATCCATTTGCATTCCATGACACCACAGAGCTGGAATACTTAGGACTGGAACGTTCCTTTAATTCAATTCAGCAGGCGGCCGATGAAGCTGGTATCAGCAGGTTGTATGGTGGTATACATTACCGTTCTGCAATTGAACAGGGTAAAAAACAAGGACAGTTGGTTGGGATATTGTACAATCAAATTTTCAAATAAAGTAAGTGGGCTTTGAATTATGCAGTTGAACTTATTTGATAAAGTCTTGTCGAAAACGAAAAAGGACAAATCAGTAAAAAAAACAATTTGTCCTCGTGGGTTACCCCAACTGTACAATTCTCGAACCATTTTATACCTGATTTGAGGAGATTGGCTAACATTTTAACGGGGTGAATGGAAATAATATCTGGATACCATGATGGACATTATAGTTTAGATTAGATAAGGGTACAGCTCCATTTGATTCGGTACCAAACTGTCTACATAATTGCATTTTCAGATAAAATTACTTCATTACTCCAATCTTTACCCCATCCCAATCGGGAAACAACAGTTTATCATTAATAATTTTAAAATGCTTGTCTGCAACTGTGTAAGCTCCCCCTTTTTAGTACATATCTAAAGTAGACTTTTTAATTCATTTATGGGTACACGCTGGTGGACGTAATGGAGCGGAGGCGTAGCCGAAGCGTAATGTAGTCCACCAGCGTGTATGATTTTATTTTGTTCTATTCTATATTTTTTTGGCGGCAGTCCCCCACACGCATCGTGTGGCC
>JAYTTI010000178.1:0-45044 GCA_043745405.1 Ferruginibacter sp.
TGTAAAGAAATTGCTTGAGAAAGTAAATACTCATCTTTCAGATAATGATGGAAAACCTATCAGCGCAAGAACTATTGCTGCCGATTTGAAATATTTAGAATTCAAGAAATTTGCTCCTATCATTGTGATAAAGCGTGGTAAACAAGTTTTCTATACATACGACGACGACTTTGAATTAAACCAGCCGGTTATTAGTGCAGAAGAAAATTTTGGGCTTTCCGTTGCAAGCCACGTTTTGAAGCAATTGAAGGGATTTCCTTTATCTAAAGATTTGGAGAAGCTGGTTATTAAACTTCAAAATCAGCTTGAAGAATCAGACGATAATGAATATATCTATTTTGAGGAATCTCCAGATTTAAAAAATATTCATCTGCTGCAAGATTTGTTTGAATGTATAAAAGCTAAAACTGTATTAAAGATTTCGTACAGAAATTTTAAATCCGAAATACCTATGGAAAAAATTATCTACCCATATTTTTTAAAACAATACAACCAGCGTTGGTTTTTATTTGGGTATGATTCTATTACTAAAAGGCTTGACAATTCTCCGTTAGACAGGATTATTAGTCTTAAACCAACAACCCTTGAATTTATTCAGCATTTATCTTTTAATCCAGTAGAATATTTTAAAGATATTGTGGGAGTTACAAAACCAAATGAGAGTATAGCAGAAAAAACCTTTTTCAAAATGAGCAAAGAAAGGGCTGCATATGTTTTTACTAAGGCTATTCATACAACTCAAAAATTAGAAAAAGATTTTAAAAATGGCGAAATGCTATTTAGTATTACTGTAATAATAAATAAAGAACTTATTAGTAATTTTCTTTCATTTGGAAGCGATTTAACTGTTGTAAAACCTAAAAGATTAAGATTAAAAATGGAAGAGGAAATTAAACTTGCTGCATCTAATTATTTATAATTAAACGGAAACTTTGGTCGAACAAAATAGCAATAAAAGTACAAGAGGGCGACGCAACAATTTGCCACATAGGTTTTGCTTTAGCCCGGTCAATATGTACAATAAAAAAAGGAGCAGTTAGCTCCTTTTTGCTGATTATAATTTTTCGTATAATTTCCTAAGTGTTGTACGGGTTATTTGTTGCTCCCAATTTTTGCCGAGGGCATTTTCCCAAAGCGGTTTCATGCCGAGCGACACATCAATCATTTTATCAAACTCGCCATCGGTTAAATTGGCACAGATGTTTTTTGGTATGTCTATCTGGTTTTTTTCTACCATGTATTTAAACTCTTTTACTCCTTCGGGATAATAGTCCTGCAGATGATCAAAAACAATACAGTTGCCAATGCCGTGCTTTGTGCCCAGCAGATAACTTAACCCATAACTAACTGCATGGGCTACCCCAACCTGGCTGTAGGCAATACTCATTCCGCCGGCATAAGAAGCCATCATTAATTTATCATCGCTGTCTGCATCCCATCCGTCTTTGTTTACATATACTTCCCTGCATAGTTGTAAAGCCTTTTCGCCATAACTTTTGCTGAATTCGTTTAAGTAAGTGCCGGTAAGGCTTTCAATACAATGAATATAACAATCCATGCCGGTATAAAAGCGTTGGTTGGCAGGTGCGTTGGCAGTTAATTCGGGGTCCAATACAATTTGATCGAATGGGGTAAAATCTGAATTCATCCCCAGTTTTTTTGTTGGGCCAGTTAACACGGTGGTACGGCTCACTTCTGCGCCAGTACCACTAAGCGTAGGTATGCCCGCTTTATATACACCCGGCTGTTTTACCAAATCCCATCCCTGGTAATCGGCGCTGCTACCGGGGTTATTCATCATTAATGAAACCGCTTTTGCCAGGTCCATTGCAGAACCGCCGCCAATGCCAATTATTCCGCTCACTGTTCTAAACTCTTCTTTTAGCTGACTGGCCAGTTTATCTACATCGGTTGTTTTGGGCTCGTAGGTAACATCAACAAAAATAATTTTGTCTTTGCCTCGTAAAGGTATCCTGCCGGCAAGTGGCTTGCCCTCAAAAAAATGATCCACTAAAAAAATCATAGGCGCTTCGCTTTTGCGGTTGGGTTGCAGTATGTCGTCTAGTTGATTGAAAGCGCCACGTCCGTAAACAACGTAGCCGATCATTTTAAAGTTTCTAAAATTCATGCTGCAAATTTCGAATAAATCATCAACATCTTTACAAGAATTTTTTATGATATAAACCTGGCAGTATAACTATATTTTGTCGAAAGATTTATGGCACGAATTTGAAATTGGTAAATGCTGATGCATAATTTCTAATTCATGTGCCGATAATTCGCGTAATTCGTTTTTGAAGATTCGTGTAATAGGGTTTTAAGCCGAAAATTATTTTATCAACTCATCTATATCTTCATCGCTTTCAAGATTATTCATCTGGCGTAAAATATAGCCGTAGCGATAGGCAACATAATTGCTTAATGGCTTTATAGTGTATACTTTGGGATTGGGCAATGTTGCGGCTATCATAGCTGCTTCTGCCCGGCTAAGGTTTTTGGCATCTTTATTAAAATATGCTTTTGATGCCGCCTGAACACCAAAAACACCTTTGCCCATTTCCGCCACATTCAGGTACATTTCTAAAATTCTTTTTTTACTCCATAGCTTTTCAATCATAAAAGTAAAATACACTTCAAGGCCTTTTCTAAACATGCTTCTGCCCTGCCATAAAAAAACATTTTTTGCTACCTGCTGGCTAATGGTACTGGCTCCCCTTACCTTGGTGGTGTGTTTTTTGTTGTATTTCATGGCCATCTTTATAGCCTTTATATCAAAACCATTATGATCGGGAAAAAGCTGGTCTTCACTGGCCATTACTGCCAGCTTTATATTGGAGCTAATTTCATCAAAGCCAACGTAGTCGCGGCTTAATCCATAACCCTGTAAAAGGCTTGCTGTTTGTGTAAGGGTAATGGGAGGGTTTATCCATTTACAGAAAATGATATAAACAAATTGTAAAATAAAAAGCCACAAAAAAACTTTTTTAATAATACGCCAGGCTTTTTGCATAGGATAACCGCTTAATTTTTACGCAATATACAGCTTACCCTTTTTTATTATTGGTAACATCAACATAAACCAGCGAATATTTTTTTCCAATCACCATTCCTTTATCGCCCAGCCTGTACATCAAATAGCCAATACCCGCCAAAGCAACAGAGGCGATCATTAACTGGGGGCTAAATTTTTCCCTATCTACCAGGTAAACTACCCCACTGGCTATGGCAAGCAATGTGCCGCCCCCCATCAATACTGCGGCGCTGGTTGATGCACTAAACCTTCGACCCGTCTTACCAATGGCTTTTATCTGACTGTAATGATATTGATAATGATAACTGGAAACTGTGTCGAGTATATACACTCCTAAAGTTGTTGGCACCTGTTGTACTACAAACTGGCGTAAATACAAAGTGTCGTGCTGTATTTTTGTAATCAATGCCTCAATATAACTACCCTTGTCATTGGTAAAATTAATATTGTTTCCGGCATAATAAGTCCCGATGGTTTTATGGTTTTTTTTGAATAAAATAAAGTCGGCCGATTGGCTAAAAAGGTGCTCACAAAGAAGAAGGGAAATAAGCAAAAGGGTTAGCTTCATACTGTAAAATAAATACAAGTGGCGACAAAAAAGAATTTGATTCGTTAATGTTTTGCGTTTGAATAAAAAACGCCCGCAATTAATACAACACCAAATATTATCAATATTAATCCCAATATTTTATTGATAAGCGAAACGTTTTTAGTATTAAGCTTGGTCCTGAGTTTTTCTGCCAAAACAACTTTTAAAATATCAGAAGCCCCGTTTAAAATAAGACAGGTAGCAAAAATAATAATACGCTGGTTAACGGTGTGTGTTGCCGCAAGCGCTGTGGCGGTGGTTAGCCAAAAAAACATTAACAGGGGGTTGAGTGCATTTATAAAAAATCCTGAAGCTACCAGCCTTGCATGTGTTCCGGCTGTAATAATTATTTTGTTTTCGTCTTCTTTAAGATGTGTTTTTTTAAAGAAGAGATAATATACACCGAGACCGATCAAAATAACACTCCCTGTTAAACCGATAGTTTTTTTAAAATCCAGCAGGTGTGTCAGCACCTCTGTAAATACATTGCTTAATATAACCAACACCAAATCGCTGAGCCAAACGCCGGCCACAAAACTAAGCCCGCCCGCCCGGCCATTATTAATACTTTGCTTTATGATGGTAAATATTACCGGTCCTACCGTAAATATTAACAGCAGGCTAACAGCAAAACCTTTTAATATTGCTTCAATCATTAATAAAAAAATGAAATAAACTATTGAAGGTGAAGATAAAAAATAAAGCCGATGAGAGAAATTAATTACTTTCTTTTATAAATTGGCACGGTGCTGCAGGGTTCTCCATACATAATGCTTTTGGCAACGGGTCTTAATAATTGTGTAGCCTGTAAATATGCCGCTTCGCCAACCGGCACTTCGCCGCAACCCTTTATCACCACTCTTTTATCGGCAAATTCTGCCACTGGCAATTGCGCAATATTTTTTAAAAGCAATGCTTTTTTTACTTCGTCTACTGTACCAAAAGCAACTTCTTTGGCAACCGGTTGCAGATAACTTACCGCCAGCATATATGCCCACATAGGTATTACGGCATCGGCGCTGCAGGTTATGGCTACTATTTTATTGTTATACATTGTAAGGTCAAGGTTTTTAAGGCTTTCCCTAAAATCCTTTTCTTTTAGTATTAATCCCATAAACAAATAATCCTTCATATCAAACAGGGCAATTTTTTCCTTAGGATAATAATCCTCGAGGTTTAAGGACACTATCCCGCTTTCGCTTACCTTATTTATAAATATTTCTTCCATTGGTACAAAATTAACACTTATAGGTTTGTATTTGTTTATTCCGGTTTTCGATAGCCGAAAATGTTTATCACATAAAAAAGCCGGGCTAGTACCCGGCTCAAATAACTATAAATTTTAATTAATAAATTTTACTTCTATTATCCTGTACGTTAGCTGCTTTTTTTAACGATTCAAAAAAGCTATAGATTGTTTGTACCATTGTTTTTGTTTTTTCAGAAGCCTGCATTGCAATAGCTTCTGTAGTATCGGGTGTTTTGATACCAACACTGTTAACCTTTAAAACATAAACGCCATTTGTTCCGGCAATTGGCGCAGATATTTTAGTTTGATATGCTTTACCAAATGCCGCTCCAAGCACTTTTGGCTCCATGCCAATACCGTTAATTATTTGTGCAACAAATGTAATGGACGAATCTGCCCCGGCGGCACCTACCTGAACTTTATACACTGCTGCGGCTGCATCAAGTGTTGATGCTGCAGATAATTTTTTTGAAATTTCTTCTGCTTTTTTCAAATTACGAACGGTAAGTTCTGCCATTGGCCTGGCGCTCTTAGCATCAGGCAAGCCTTCCGGTTGTATTTTTTCTACTGCTGCTATTATAAACTGATCTTCTATGTTAAATGCTTCGCTTACATCGCCCTGCTTTGCATCAAAAGCCCATTTAATCAGTTGTCTTGCATCTTGCAAAGAACCTAACTGGTAATCATTTTCTTTAACCAGGGTCGGTATATCAATTTTTCTAAGGCCATTTTTTGCAGTATATGTTTCTAAGGCTTTGGCTGTTCTTGCTTCGCCTGAAAGTTTTGTTGCCTGTGTGTTGGCAAGGTTAATTGTTTCATCGCTTGGTAATATTTCTTTTGCCACAAACGCTATTTTATAGGCCGTTTCAAAATTCTTTTGGTTTAATACTTCTATATAATGATAGCCAAATTTTGTTTTCACTACTTTCTTATCGCCTGTGGTACCAAAGAAAGCTACTTCTGCAAACTCTTTTGCAAGTGTTGCAAAACTCATCTCTTGTTGATTGGGGCTATAATAAGGAATGTTGTATTCGCCTTGTTTAACTTTACTTCCCTGGTCATCGCTATACATCAATACCATTTTATTAAAATCTTCTCCGCCTTTTATTGCTTTTTCAATGCTGTCAATACGGGCTTTTGCAATACTGTCACTAAGGGTTGGTTCACCTGTTTGTGGATTACTTGTAGCAATTAATATGTGGCGGCATTTTACACTATCAGGTAATTGGCGGCTGCCAATCATTTTAGCCAATACGATGTTTTTTCCTTCTAAATAAGGACCAAATACTGCACCGTTAGCCAATGCAATAATTGTATCTTTTTGAGGCATGGTTAATTTTAATTTTGCTGTATAACTGTCATCAAAATTTATTGCACTCATATTTCTTGCTACAAAAGCTTTTGCGTTGGTGTCTGCAATAAAAGATTGCTTTAAGTTAGCAACCAATTCAATTGTTTTGGCGGTATCTGTACTGCTTGGATTTGCGCTAAAGCTTACATAAGAAATATATCTTCCCCCATCCTGTTTATAAATATTTTTATGCTTGCCCATGTAATCAATTAACTCCTCATCGCTTACTTTTACCGTACTATCGTTAATGATATTATATGGCACCGCTACATAAGAAATATTAGAAAATGCTTTATTGTCTGCATTATCTTTTTGCTGCATCCAGGCAGGATAGTAAGCACTTGCTGCTAATAACGACGTATATTTATTGGCCAGTGTTTGTAGTTTTAATGGCTCAATAATTTGAGATTCAATTGCATCTCTTTGATCTCCCTTTGCTTTTTTTGCCTGTATCCACCATTGTCTTGCTTTTTCAATATCGTACTGCCCGGTTGTTTTATCAGTAAAAGCCTGTTTTAATGTTTGTGGTGCATCATCGCTAAACATAATGCTGCTTAATTCTTTTGGAGAAAAAACAAGACCGAGTTTTTCAAATTCTTTATTTAGTACCACTTCTGCAACCAGTTGGTCCCAGGCACTTTGGCGTACCTGGTATAATTCAGATCCGGTTACACGGCCTCTTTGGTCTTCTATTTGCTTAACTTTATCTATTAAGATTTTGCTATCAATAGACTCTCCATTAATTTTACCAATAGATGTACTGGTGCCGCTACGGTTATTAGCAGACCTGGAATCCATCATTATAAAACCAATTAAACTCAGGGCAATTACACCAATTACGATGGCTGACCCTTTTTCACGAATATTCTGAATAATCTGCATTGTTTACTTAAATTAAAATGGACGGCAAAAATAGGGTAAATATGTATATGAACAAACTGTGGATAACACATCAAAATGAAGATTGAGCAAGTGATTGGTAAATTGGCAATTTAAATCAATGTTGATATTATATAATCATTGATTTTATTACTGTTAACATACCCTTGTTAATAAGGACTATTTTCTGTTGATAAGGGTGGTTTTAGCATTCAAAAAAGGGGGGAACTTAGTTTAAAACTTACCTTACTAAAAAGGACAGATAGGGTTTATGTTAATTTACAACTATTTATCAGGTAGTTGATTAACATAGATAAGCTTCTATATTAAATTAAAATTATCCTCATTGAATTTTATTCACTGTTGTGTACAAATATTGATTTACTTATTTATAATCATTGGTAGCTAAAATATAAATTTTAAATTAAATGTTAATTACCTGTTGAATAGGGTGTATAAAATGATTAATTTAATTTTACAAAAATGTATAAAATTTTATTTCCACAAATTAACATCCCTAGTAATAATAAGTTTATTTAAAATAGAGAAGTACTAATACATATTATGATAGATATTAACACTGCAAAAGCAAATATTGAAACAACCGGTTTTTTAAATATTGATTTGGACCCGGCTCTGGATCTGTTTGCTGAAATTGAAAATTTAAAAAAGAAAAAAAATGCCATTGTACTGGCACATTATTACCAGGAACCGGATATACAGGATGTTGCTGATTTTATTGGGGATAGCCTGGGGTTGGCACAACAGGCAGAAAAGACAAAAGCTGATATTATTGTTTTTGCGGGTGTGCACTTTATGGCTGAAACAGCCAAGATACTTAATCCACAAAAAAAAGTATTGTTACCGGATTTAAAAGCAGGCTGTTCTTTAAGTGATAGTGCTCCTCCTGCTTTATTTAAATTGTTTAAGGATAAATACCCAGATCATATAGTTATTTCTTACATAAACTGTTCTGCTGGAATGAAGGCCTTAAGTGATATTATTTGTACGAGCAGCAATGCAGAAAAAATAATTGAAAGCCTGCCTAAGGAACAAGAAATAATATTTGCGCCTGACAAAAACTTAGGGGCTTACCTAAATAAGAAGACAGGCAGAAATATGGTTTTATGGAATGGAGCCTGTATGGTGCATGAAATATTTAGTTTAGAAAAAATTACTAAATTAAAAATCCGTCATCCGCAAGCCAAAGTAATTGCACATCCTGAGTGTGAAGAACATGTTTTAAGAGTAGCTGATTATATTGGCAGCACAACTGGTTTATTAAAATATTCAATAGAGAATACCGCAAAAGAATTTATTGTAGTAACAGAAACAGGTATACTACACCAAATGCAAAAAAGCAGTCCTAATAAGACTTTTATTCCTGCACCTCCAAACAATAGTTGTGCCTGTAATGATTGCCCACACATGAAATTAAATACGCTGGAAAAATTATACCTGTGTATGGAATATGAAACCCCTGAAATTGTTATGGATAAAAGTTTATTAATATTAGCTAAAAAGCCAATTGAAAGAATGCTTGCAATTAGCAAGCAATACGGCTTGTAATTTAAAATGGTATTTTATTTATATACACTTGCTTTGTTTGCTTATATTTTTATAAAATAAGTATCTTTAGTATGATTGCTAATTGTTAGGTAGTAAAAGGATATTGCTGCCAATTTTATAAATAAAATTAATTTTATGGCTATTCCTTCAGTGGATCTTGCTGAGTTTTTAAGTGGCGACCCAAAACGAAAAGCAACCTTTGTTAGAGAATTGGGAAATGCTTATGAGGATGTAGGTTTTGTTGCAGTAAAAAATCATGGAGTGCCTGATGAACTGATCGATGAATTGTACAAACAGGTTCAGCAATTTTTTTCTTTACCCTCCATACAAAAAATATCTTACGAAGACCCTGTTCTTGCAGGACAAAGAGGATATACTTCTTTTGGTAAGGAACATGCAAAAGGTAGTGATATGCCTGATTTAAAAGAATTTTATCAATATGGACAAGTGCCGCAAGACAATTATAATGAAGAAGAATACCCTCCAAATATTTCTGTAGCCGAGTTAAAAGGATTTAATCAGACTTTCGAAAAAGCCTATCGTGCATTTGAAAAATCAGGAAAAGCCTTATTGCAGGCTATTTCACTCTATCTTGGCTTAGATGAATTTTATTTTAATGATTTTATACATAATGGTAATTCTATTCTTCGTGCTATACATTACCCTCCAATTACAACAGAGCCAAAAAGTGCTATTAGAGCCGAACAGCATGAAGATATTAACCTGATAACCCTACTGGTAGGTGCTTCTGCTGATGGTTTACAGATTTTAACCAAAAAAAATGAATGGGTTCCTGTTACATCTTTACCAGAACAAATTGTTGTAAATGTTGGTGATATGTTGCAACGGTTTACCAATAATAAATTAAGAAGTACAACACATAGAGTAGTGAATCCTGCCAGGGAACTTTGGCACACGTCAAGGTTTTCTATTCCTTTTTTTTTACATCCCAAATCAAGCATGAGTTTGCGGTGTTTAGATAGTTGTGTTGATGCAAAGCATCCAAAAGTATATGAAGATAGTACGGCAGGCGAATACTTAGATGAACGATTGCGGGAAATTGGTTTGAAGAAATAATATTACACTTGCATTTTTTAGAAATTTATTATTGAAATTTTATTGATATGCATGACCAAACAATAAGAAGCTAAATATTCCTTGGCTTTTATTCAACTTTATACTTTGCATCTTTTACGACATATACCTTTTCTTAAATCAGTATTATTACATAGTATCACTGCCTTTGGTGGTCCGCAGGGCCATTTAGGAATGATGATGAAGACTTTTGTTGACAAACGAAAGGATGTTACTAAAGAAGAGTTGATGGAATATGTTTCATTTTGTCAAATGTTGCCCGGTGCATCATCTACACAAACACTCACTTTAATTGGTTATAAAAGAGGGGGTATTTCACTAGCTATTATTACCTTAATTGTATGGATATTACCTGCCTGCCTTTTAATGGGTATGTTTTCTTTTGTGGTAAGTAAAATAGGGCCGGCTAATCTTGAAACAAGTGCATTTCAATTTATTCAATCAATGGCAATTGGTTTTTTAGCCTATGCAGCTGTAAGGACTTTCAAAATATCGGTTACCAACTTAACCACGCAAATAATAATGTTGGCGTCGACAATATGTACATTTTTATTTTTTAAAATACCTTTAATTTTCCCAATACTGATTGTTTTGGGAGGTTTTGTTACCAATTTTAGCAATAAAGATAGACCCCAAAAAACAAAAAACAGGCCAAGAGAAATCAGGTGGCGAAATATCTGGCTCTTTGTTTTAATATTTATCGTTTCGGGTTATTTAAGTGTTAGCGCTCGAAAACAGGAATGGCAACACAGAAAGGCATATAACCTTTTTGAAAATTTTTACAGGTTTGGAAGTATCGTTTTTGGAGGAGGGGATGTTTTAATACCAATGATGCTGGACCAATATGTTGCCAGGCCAACAGCCCCAAGGTTTGCAGACAATAAAGAAAATATTATCAGGATTAATAAGAATGAACTACTGACAGGGGCCGGGATTGTAAGAGCAATACCCGGACCAGTTTTTTCAATTGCAGCTTTTACAGGCGGTATAGCATTACAGAATGAAGGAAAGAAGATGCAGGTATTAGGTTGTATTATCGGCGGAGTTGCCATTTTTTTACCAAGCCTTTTATTGATTTTATTCTTTTTTCCTGTTTGGCAATATTTAAAAAAATATGTTGTAGTTCACAGGGGACTGGAAGGTATTAATGCAGTAGTGGTAGGTTTAATGTGGGGCTCAACAATATATTTATTAAGAGATGTTTCTGTAGCAGCATTTAATATAGTAACCATTATAAATATTGCTGTTATTGCAGGAACTTTTTTAGCGTTAAAACTAACCAAAATTCCTGCTCCAATAATTGTATTGCTTTGCCTGGTGCTGGGGTTAATTTTTTAGTAATTATTTGTAATAATTATTTTTTTCAATTTCTTCTTTTACCGCGTCTGGCAATAAATAGCGAATAGATTTGCCGTCTTTTATTAACTTACGTAAACGGGTAGACGAAATTTCGAGCAATGGGGCGTCTAATATTTTTATGGAGGCATTGATTGTGTTTTCAACAATAAACCCTGGCCGGTTATAAATATATAGTAGATGATTTTTTATAATTACTTTATAGTTTTTCCAGTTGGTTAAATTGCAAAAACTATCGCTCCCCATTATAATGCTGAACTGATGTTGCGGAAACTTTTCTTTTAAATAAGCAAGTGTATTTACTGTATACGATGGCTTGGGTAAAGTAAATTCAATTTTCGAGGCCTTTAAATTGTACTCACCTTCGAGGGCTGTTTGAACAAGGCTTAACCGGGCATATTCACTAAGGAGTGTATTTGAGGGCTTAAGTGGATTTTGTGGGGAAACAATCATCCAAACCTGCTTTAAGTCGGTAGTATTCAAAACATGTTTAGCAATTATTAGATGCCCAATATGAATCGGATTAAATGAGCCAAAATAAAGACCAATATTCATAACAAATTGATATTCAATTAATTATTATTTTTTGCTGACAATTTCTGCCTCTTCCACCCATATTTTTTCTGCTTCGTTTAGCCGAAGGCTCAGGTGGTAGCCAGCTACTAAAATAGAAATCGGATCTCCTAACGGTGCTATTTGATCTACAATAATAATCTCCCCTGGTACACAGCCCATTTCCATTAGCTTTAAAAAAATATCATCTTTTTCAAAAGACTTTACAATTACAGATTTTCCTACTTTTATTTCGGAGAGCCGGATATCCATTCTTTCTTTTTTATTAAATGCAAAAGTATTCATTCATAATTGTTCTATAATTTCATAATCCGGAAATTAATTATGTCTATACAATTTATTTTTACTGATACAGTAATACAGCTATCTGAAAGGAAAAGACTGAAGCTATTTATTGAAAAAGTATTTAAGAAAAAAAAGAGAACCTTAACCAATCTCTCGATTATTTTCTGTACTGATGAATACCTGCTTGATATTAATAAGCGTTTTTTACAGCATGACTATTATACGGATATAATAACCTTTAATCTTTCGGATGACCCAAGTATTATTGATGGAGAGATTTATGTAAGTGTTGACAGGATTAAGGAGAATGCTATAAATCAACAGGTTTTTTTAAAAGAAGAGCTTCATAGAGTAATTTTTCACGGAGTACTGCATCTTTGTGGCTACAAGGATAAAAATTCGGCGGACAAAAATGAAATGATCTTTATGGAAAACGAAACGCTCAATAAATTTTTTGAAAAAGGGAAGTAGGCTTATACCAAAAGATCTTTTTTATGTACCAAGATTGCATTGTTAAAAAGTGTTCCACGTGGAGCATTTTGTTTTCCAAAGGCATTGTGCTCCACGTGGAACAAAAAATATAGCTTAAGGTAATAGATATGCACATTTGTATCTTTGCAAAATGTTTTCTGAATATGATATTATAGTTGTTGGTGCAGGACATGCAGGCTGTGAAGCCGCCGCTGCCGCTGCTAATTTGGGTAGTAAAGTGCTATTGGTTACTATGAATATGCAAACTATTGCACAAATGAGCTGTAATCCAGCCATGGGCGGAATTGCTAAAGGACAAATTGTAAGAGAAATAGATGCCATGGGAGGGTATAGCGGAATAGTTACAGATGCAAGTTTGATACAGTTCAGGATGCTAAACCGTTCAAAAGGGCCAGCCATGTGGAGCCCTAGGGCACAAAGCGACAGGATGCTTTTTGCGGGTAAATGGAGAGAAATGCTTGAACAAACACCCAATGTAGATTTTTACCAGGATATGGTAAATGGGTTATTGGTAAAAGATGGCCGGGTAAACGGCGTAATAACAGGCTTGGGTCATCACATAAAGTCAAAATCTGTTGTATTAACTAATGGTACCTTTTTAAACGGAGTAATTCATATTGGCGAAAAGCAATTAGGCGGAGGAAGAATGGCAGAAAAAGCAGCTACCGGTATTACAGAACAATTGGTAAGCCTTGGATTTGAGAGTAACCGTTTAAAAACAGGAACACCGCCTAGAATTGACGGTCGAAGCCTGGACTATAGCAAAATGGAAGAGCAGAAGGGAGACGAGGAAATTGTTGGCTTTAGTTACCTGGATGTTCCAAAAATTACAGCATCAGAACAAAAAAGTTGCTGGGTAACTTATACCAACCAGGATGTACATGATATTTTAAAGACAGGCTTTGAAAAAAGCCCCATGTTTCAAGGAAGGATACAAGGAACAGGGCCAAGATACTGCCCAAGTATAGAAGATAAGATAAATCGATTTGCAGAAAGGGACAGGCACCAGTTATTTGTAGAGCCAGAAGGCTTCAATACAGTAGAGATATATGTAAATGGATTTTCTTCTTCACTACCTGAAGAGGTTCAGTATCAGGCACTTAAATTAGTTCCGGGGTTTGAAAACTGTAAAATGTTCAGGCCTGGATATGCTATTGAATACGACTTTTTTCCACCTACACAATTGAACTTTAGCCTTGAAACCAAACTAATAAAAAACCTATTTTTTGCCGGGCAAATTAATGGAACTACGGGTTATGAAGAAGCTGCCTGCCAGGGATTGATGGCGGGAATAAATGCCCATCAAAAAGCAAGCGAGCTGGAACCTGTGGTGTTGAAAAGAAGCGAAGCCTATATCGGCGTTTTAATCGACGACCTTATAAATAAAGGAACCGACGAACCATACCGTATGTTTACCAGCCGGGCCGAATTTAGAACCTTACTAAGACAAGACAATGCCGATGTTCGTTTAACAGAATTAAGTTACCGGCTTGGCTTGGCTTCACAGCAAAGAATGGATAAAGTGAGGATGAAAACAGAGGCAGTAGAAAAAGTAAAAAACATATTGGGCAATATATCTTTAGAGCCTGAAGAAATAAATCTATATTTAGAAAGCGTACAGTCATCACCGTTAGTTATAAGGCAAAAAGTTTTACAGCTGTTATTAAGGCCCAATATAGGTTTGGCCACGATGCAGGCTTCCGTACAAAAGCTTCAGGAAGCCTTACAGACTTTTGACAGAGAAACATTGGAGCAGGTAGAGATACAGGTTAAATACGATACATATATCGAAAAAGAAAAAGAACTGGTTGCTAAAATGAGCCAGTTAGAAAACCTGTTGATACCGGATAATTTTAATTACGATAAACTGCAATCATTAAGCAATGAGGCCCGCCAAAAATTTACTAAAATAAAACCACGTACACTTGGGCAGGCATCCCGTATATCCGGCGTTAACCCCAGCGATGTACAGATATTGATGGTTTTTATGGGCAGGTAAACAATACTTTATAATTTTACAAACAAGGCAGTCTTAAAATGTATATTTATTTCACACAAAGCCCGCAACGATAACAAAGTACACAAGCAATACAGGTTAATCAATATTATTTTTTCTTTGTGTACTTTGTATTCTTTGTTCCCTTTGCGTGAAACCTTGCTTGCAAGCAACGTCTTTTATTTAAAAAAATAATATGCCACTTAATTTTTCAATCGACACACCAAAAGAACTGGTTTTTGAAAGTATTGCTGAATATCTTCACCAACAAAATTTAAAAATTGCTAAACAGGATAATACCCGTCCCTGGGGAGGTTTTTTTGTATTGGATGAAGCCGAAGCTGCAAAATTTATATCCCTGTATTTTCCCCATCTTACAAAAGATGAGTTAAGTATTTCAGGAAAGCTTAGCCCTAAAATATTAGTAGTTGCCCCCAATAAAAGATTAAGCTGGCAGTATCATCACCGCCGTGCAGAAATCTGGAAATTGATTGGTGGCGTAGCCGGAGTAATTACCAGCGATACTGATGAAGAAAAAGAAATTGCGCCCCTAAATATTGGTGATATTATCCAGTTAAAACAGGGCGAACGCCATCGCTTACTTGGTTTGGAAGGATGGGGAATTGTTGCTGAAATATGGTGCCATACTGATAAAGAAAATCCCAGTGATGAAGATGATATCGTTAGGTTGCAGGACGATTTCGGAAGGTAATTTTAAACAGCAGAAGCCTTTTTTAAAGTAGCCAACACTATTTTTACTTCACCATAACTGATGCCAGCAGGAATATTTTCCATGATTGTTTTATGAACTTCGTAGCCATATTTTTCTACCGCATTTTTTATGGATTGTTGTTTTTCTATAGCCACTAAATTGTCTACATCAATTTCGCCGATACCCACAAAATAAGAAAGGTGGCCTTCAATAGTGCCCACGGCCAGGTTTCTTTCTGCGGCAATTGCAGCAATGGTTTTACCTTCTTTGTATAAAATAAAACTGGCCATTTTGGTATCTGTTTTTACAGCAACGGGTTTTTCTTTCCGCCTTTCTTTTACCGGCAGGGCAGCCATATTGGTATGCAAGTTATTTTCTTCGCAGTAAGTATTTATGATAAATAAAAAGGCTTCACCAAATTGTTGGGTCTTTACTTTTCCAAAACCTGTAATTTGGTTAAGCTCATCAAATGTTTGTGGCAGGTAGCGGGCCATTTCATCCAGGCTAACGCTATTGGCAACCAAATAAACAGGCATATTTTTTTTGTCACAAAACTCATCACGCTTTTTGCGGAGCTGTCTGTATAATTCAGGAAAGGGGCTGTCATTTTTTTGATAAGTTGATTTGCCTGCATACATATTTGCTCCCGTAAATTGTTTTACAAACCCCCTTTTTTGCAAAAGGAAATTATTCACTTCAAAACCCCCTTTACATCCTGCAAATAAATGTTTACGTAAACAAATATTGTTGTACAGGTCAACCATTAATTTATTACCATCTGTTGCCACTGTTTTACTATCTGTTAAGGCAGTACATTTATTTATTTGCTGCAGGCAATTTTCTAATTGAACATAAAAATGATTACTCGCTGCAATAATTCTTTTTTGAAAGGCCTCATTTTTTTCAGGAAGTTCGGGGTTGCTTAATAAGTCATTTAATTGAGGTAAAAACTTTACAGTAACCAATTCAATTTCCTGCAATGAATTATTCACGCTTGTTATCCAGTGAATAGCTTCAGCGTTAAAACTATCTACCTGCTCTTTAATAAAATGTAATAATGCTTTTGCCGTTAATTGTATTTCAAAGAAACTAAACAGTTGCAGGAGAGCCTGTTTTTGAAAATCATGTTTTGCCTGTTGCAATAAATGTAGCTGTGTAACAGAAGTATGCTGACTGGCAGCAAATTCAGCAATGCGGTTATCGCTGCGCAAACTGTTGTTGTTGATACGGCTGTGCAAAATCATCCCTTCCAAAGTTGTGCAACGGCTTAAAGCAACGTAAACCTGTCCCGGAGCAAAGGCTTCACCTGCGTCAATAATGGCTTTTTCAAAAGTAAGCCCCTGGCTTTTATGTATGGTGATGGCCCATGCCAGCCGCAAAGGGAACTGTGTAAAAGAACCTATTTCATCTTCTTCAATCTGGTTAGTGGTTTTGTTCAGGCTATAGCGGATGTTTTTCCATTTTTCTTTTTTAACTTCTATTGCAGTAGCTTCTCCTTCACATTGAACAAAAATTTTCTCCTCCTCTATTTTATCAACAATACCAATTTTACCATTAAAATAACGGCGCACTTTTTCAACATCATTTTTTAAGAACATCACCTGTGTACCAATCTTCAATTTAAAATTGACATCCGCAGGATAAGATTTTTCATAAAATTCCCCTTCTATCATTGCATCAAAATTGTACATCTTGCCCTGCAATTCATTCAGTGCTTTAAAATTGATGGCATCAGCTTTACTATTGTGCGTAGTAAGCGTAATATAATTTTCTTCTCTTGCCGGATTAAATGCAGGCAGGTATCTGCTGTGTAATAATTCATATCCTTCCTGATCCATTTCGTTATTACGCACCTGGTTTAATACCTGTACAAAGGCGCCATCATTTTGCCGGTAAATTTTATTTAGTTCAACATATACCGGTTGCTGCGATTCTATAACATGGCTGTTAAAAAAATATTCACTTTTATAATAAGGGGATAATAATTGCCATTCTTCAGTTTTTATTACGGGCGGCAGTTGGTACATATCGCCAATTAGCAAAACCTGCACACCACCAAAAGGTACGCTATACTGGCTTCGAACATGACGCAGCACCGTATCAATAGCATCCAAAACATCACAACGAACCATACTTATCTCATCAATTATAAGCAGCTCTAATTTTTGCATCACTTCTTTACGCTCGTTTGTTAAACGTTGCTGACTGATGAGGCTATTCTTATCGCTAATAGAATCAGTAGGGCCGTACCCTTTGCTAACTGGTATGAAAGGCGTAAAAGGTAATTGAAAAAATGAATGTATGGTAGCGCCGCCAGCATTGATTGCGGCAACACCTGTGGGTGCAACCACAACAGTATTTTTAACTTCGTTTTCTTTAACGTGTTTTAAAAAAGTTGTTTTACCGGTGCCGGCCTTACCGGTTAAAAATAAAGAGGCGTTGGTATAATTAACAAAGTCAGATGCTAATTGAAAAGACTTGTTGCTTATATCGGTATTGTTGGCTGACACTAATTACGATGATTTTGTTTTTGGAAAAAATCCACGAATGCGGATTAATATATTTTATAAAATTAAAGGATAATTATTTTAAACGCATTGCCTTATTCCGCATATGTTAGTGTTTTAGGATTAGGCATTTACTTTGCAAAGTCTTTACTGTATTGTTTAAGACCCTACTTTCTTTTTTTTCTTGATAAAAAAAAGAAACAAAAAAAATCAAGGCTGCGAATAAAAGGCTGAAATTTTCAACATAACCCTAAAATCAAGGAACTCGCCGCCATACTAAAATACTTTATAGTTTATGCTGGCTCAAACAGCCTTGATTTCTTAACGGCTTATATTGAAAATTTCTAGCACTTTTTATTCGAGGCCGCAGCGAGCATGCGTTTGCAAAGTAAATACCTAATCCAAAAGTGTTTATTTAATTTTTTTCTTGAAAAAAAAATTAAGACTGCAAAAAAAGCTACGAAATTTAAATGTTTGTCTAAAATGAAATTAGCTCAAACAACAAAATGTAACCCAGCTTTTGTGCGACTTACGGGCTAATAGCAAAGCCAAAAATTTGTAACATTAATTTCATTTCTTAATCCCGATAAAAAACCGGGACAGGGTGACAATCATTCAAATTTTCTTAACGCTTTTTTTATGAGGCCGTCAGAGTATGCGCTTAATCTTTATTATCCTATAAAATTAAATCATATATGACCTATATCAAGTATCAGAATGAAAAAAGGATTGCACGTCGTCAACAAAATAATTATTGAAAACTGGTGCAATCCTTAACAACAGCTTAGGCCTGGGCTTTACTATTCAACAGCAACAATTCATTTACCTGCACTTCGCTGATGTATTTTTTAATACCATCCTTATCGGTATAATTTCTGTTAATCAATTTTCCTTCAATAACTACTTCTGTTCCCTTCTGTAAAAATTTTTCGGCAAGGTCGGCCACTTTACCCCAGGCTACTAAATTGTGCCAGGTGGTTTCGGTAACTTTTTCGCCTTTGGCGTTACGGTAATTTTCGTTGGTAGCGATGCTGAAACGTGCCAGCTTTTTTCCGCTCTCGGTATTTTTAATTTCAGGAGCGTTGCCCAAATTACCAATCAATTGAACTTTGTTTTTTAATGCGTACATGGTTGTAAATTTTAGAATGTTTTTAAATTTTGTTATCTCAATCAACCTGAAGGCGCCGTTCCGATTGACAACACAAAGATGGGGTTGCCCTAAAACGTTACTCGTACTTTAGTCGTTTATAGTTGTATATAACCGTTTGTAAACGCTTGTACTTGTAAAAAATAAATAGTACCTTTTCCCGTAAATCAATACCAAAGCGCATGACAGCCGATATTACTCTCAAAAAATGCCTGACCTGTAATAAGCCATTAAAAGGCAGAACCGATAAAAAATTTTGCGACGACTACTGCCGCAATGGCTATAATAACCAGTTAAAAGCAGGCGATAACAACTTTGTACGCAACATTAATAATGCCCTGCGGAAGAACCGGCGCATTTTAGAATCCCTTTTACCGGAAAATGAAGAGATGGCCAAGGCCAATAAAGATAAGCTGCTTCAAAAAGAGTTTCAGTTTAAATACAATACGCATACCTACACCAACAAAAAAGGAAACACTTATTTTTTTTGTTACGAGTACGGTTATTTACCGTTGGAAAATGATTGGTTTTTGATTGTGAGAAGGAGGGAGGAGTAAACCCCGGAGTTTACATTATGATAGCTATACCCGGGAAAATAATAATTAAAAAACGCCTGCTATTAATATTCCGGATACTGTAGATACCCGATACAGCAACATCAAAAACCAGGCTGATTACATGGAATTTGGTAATGCTATTTTAATTTTTTGTTTTCCTTTTTGGGGGGTAAAAAATTTTGGCCTGTTACTACGCTTTTACCTGTTTGGGCTTCTAATTCTTTTCTTGCATTTTTTGCCACTGAACCGCCTTTCTTACCAGCTTTGGCATTTTCAATTACACCTTTCGCTTTTTCTGCTTCGGCTATTTGCCGTGTTGAAAGTTCTGCCAATGCTGTAAAAATTAATTCGGCTTCACTCATGTGGTCTCTTAGGGGTTGAGATTTCAAGCCTTTTAAATCTTTATGGCTTTTTACTGTTAAGCCCGTCCATTCCTGATGAATAATATTGGTAAGAAAAGCAAACTCATCGCCTTTTTGCACACCACTTTCTTTCCAGTAATCGGTTAGTTTGTTTCGTGTTTCCTGCCCTGTCATTCGTTGGTGAATCCACTTTTCGCTTCTGCCCAACTTCTGCCAGTTTTCTCTTGCCCTTTCCAAACTTTGTTCGGGGTTGGTTATTTCCTGCATTCTTTCGTAGCCTACTTTTGCCAACCATTGTTTAAATGGTTCCGCTTTGGGTGATGGAATGGATTGAATAATACGAAGTAATGTTTCTGTATCAGCTACATCTGTATCTCTCATTTTGCCATCTTCGGCTTGCAGTTTCAACCGTACGATTTTCTCGTACGCTTCACTGCCTTCGGCTGCCAGCTTCTTTTTTAAGTCACTCCAATATCGTTTTGGAATACTACTACCTGTTAATATTTCTATTACATCAATAACAGAAAAAAACCACTTTTCCAGTTCTGCATCCCAATGGGTACGAACCTTTTTACTCTCAAATAATTTTATGTTGCTCATGGTCTTAATCTTTAATTTGTTTATCATAATAGCCGTACCACATTACTGGTCCGGGCTGTGGAACAGCTGCTTGGTCTTTAACCAAATGTACACTTTGTATTGCAAGTGTGTCTAATAAATCAATGCTTAATTGTCCTTCATTTGTTTTTAAAAATGAACGCAGCCGATTTTCAAACACCAGGTTTGCTGAAGTAATTGATTTCTGTAGCCGATTTATGTTATCGGTTTAATAGCGTTCTGTATTTTCATTCAGCAATATCAGCAACTCTTTTTTTGAGGTTTCAAACTGCTTCCCCTTGCTGTGCTTTTTACTGCCATAAATTCTGAAAGGCCTGTTTCTTCCAATGTAGTTTGAAATGCTCTTTCAGCTTCATACACTTTCATTCCTTTCTGCAGCAAATCATTTTTCTGTTCTGGTTTTATTTTTCCGGTTTGCCGTTGTTATCAAAACTATTAATTGGTTTAATGCTTTTAACTGGTTGGGTTCTTTCTCTACTTTTTTGCCATCAGTTTTTTATAATGGGCAACGCCGAAAAACCCCTTCCAGGTAATCATTGTGCCAGCTTTGTTTGTATTCTATGTTTTGTTGTTCGGGCATTTCTTTTTGTTTTTATGCCACTTGCAAATGTGCCTGACTTGGTGCGTTGACTCAGAATTCGCATATTGTCCTTCCTGTTATAGTGAAGTTATTAGCTTTGCATGCCTTGCAAGTATGCTTACGCATGTATGTTTATTTAGATTACTGATACAAACGGAATTTCGACTGATTCCCAATCTCCATCTCCTTTATCCGATGGCACATGATCATTAATTTTATTCATTGAAACCGTATAAAGAGTTGGAGTCTTTTCAATATGCCACAAATGGAAAATGTAATTTATACTTGCAAGGGCAGTATTCCATTCATTTTTGGTGATATGAAATTTAGCATATGCAATATTTGAAGTGGTAGTCTTAACTTCAATTTTTAGTTTTTGTGAATTGGTTGTGTCGACTATTGATAAAAGATCAAATCCAGCTAAATTGGATTCGATAGCTTGCCATAAAGGTGGCTTTCCTGTTCTACTTAATTCATGGTCAAAACTTAGTTTTTCCCCTGTTCTTCCAATCTCTGTCATTTTTATTTGTGAATAGTTTCTATACGCTAGTGATAATTTATCCCAAAATTTAATTAATTCATCTGTCAACTCTCCAAATAAGCCACACTCTTTAAAACATTGCAGAGCATCTGGCGGTAAGAAATTCTTGGCTTCAGTTCTTCCCTTTAATAATAGAGAAGCCCATGTTGGATTGAAATTTAATATGAGATCTTCAAGTTGGATCAGCAATGCTGTTTCATATTCCAAAGCTGAAATAACTTGTCCTCTATCTGTCAGTTCTATGATTCCTTGTTGATTAACCTTAGCCCAACCACATTTAAATGATACCGTTAAAATTTTATCGGCAGTTGAATACTTGAAAGATTTGAAATACGACTCAAATGTTTCTGGCATCATGCCAGAAACCGAATTGAGTTTTAGGAAATCTCTTACTGAATATAATAGTCCAACTGAAAACATAATTAAAGTAGCCCTTTCAAATGTTTTAATAATTGTTTTGCATCCTCAGCATCAAACCCGTCTTCATCAAGTTCAATTGTAACAGGCTCTACTCTTAAGGAATCATCTTCTAAGACTTCAGACATCCTTCGAATTTTGTCATTTAATCTACTATCAACTAAATCGTCTATTGAATTAGGAGAATGAACTATTTCAATTATTGTTTCAGTGCCTTTTGGTAAGCCTAATCGGTGAATTCTGTCCATTGATTGTAAAAATTGAGCAGAATTGTAATTTCTATCTAAGTATATCGCATGATGACAAACTGTATGAAGGCTTATGCCCTCAGAACAAGCTGCAGGGTTTGCAACTAACGCAAACATATTAGGGTCATCATGAAAATCTTTTACAATTCGTTCCCGTGTATTTTCTTCTTCCTCACTGCCAGCTTCAACTCCACCATGGATACATTTAGCTCCTAAGTCAGAAAGCATTTGCGTAATAGATTCAACATTTTCTACAAAACCAGACCATATTATTACTTTCTTTCCCTCTTTGGCAAGTTGCCTTGCTTTAATTGCAACATACTTAATTTTATTTCCATCGCCGTATTCTATCGCTTCTCTTAAAGCATCTGGAAACGAAGAAGCAGTTTTTAATAATAGAGAGGGATTACTTACAACTTGCAATAGTCTCATGTAACTTTTACCCAATTGGCGATAAAATTTTCTATCGTTATTGCCTAGTCCAGATAGTTGTCGTAACTCTTCAGAACGTATTAAATCATATAGATTTTTTTGCGGTTCATTAAATGGTATTGGAGTTGTAATAATTTTCGGTTTGTCAAGCCCTAATTCTTTTTTTGTCGTTCTGACATATACTTTTTTAATTTTTTCTGTAATATTCTTTTCGGTTATATCTCCGTCTGTCGGGAATAAAAAAGAGTATTGGGGGATTAAGTCATTTACACCCTGAGGAAGCGGTGTTCCTGACATTATAAGTTTTCCTATTGGTAAATGGGCTATCTTTTGTATTTGCCTACCGGTACTATTGTTTGATCCACCTTTCATTCTATGGCTCTCGTCAATAAAAACAAATGTCCTGTTGTTGTGTAAATATTTTGCAATGGGATTAACTGCACGAATAAATTGTTGATATGAAATTAGAAATACACCACCGATATTTGCATTGAGATCGTTTTCGATTTTGGTTACACCTTGTGTCAATCTTAGTAATCTGGGAGAAAGATTTCCTAAACACTGAATAAATTGTTCTTCCCATGCAGGAAACGCATTTTTTGGACAAATTACAATCAGGCCTTGATTAATTTTTTTATGAATTAAATAAAAGCTAATAGCTTCTGTTGTTTTTCCAGCTCCAGGCACTGAAAAGGTTGCTCCGATTGGAAGCCTAGACAATTTTGATACATTTCTTAATTGTTCTTCAGTAAGGCTCCGTTTGAAATTTAAAGAAGAAAGGAAGTTGCTAATTTCTGTTTTTGTTAATGATGTTTTTCCTTCTATGTCAGTAATATCATCTCTGTTTTTAATTGAATATTCAAGTAGTCTAGTCGCTACTTCAGAAAAACTTACTTCAACTTTAAATAAGCTTATTGTCAAAGTCAATGCATTCAGATTAGAAACAAAAGAATGCCAGGGCAATTCTATTGATTCTTCAAAAACTTCTGATTGATCGGAAATTTGATTGTATTGAAATCTTATTTGCTTCCAATTATTATCAACAATATCTGTGGTGATCTTGCAAAGTTGATTTGATTCAATATAGTCTATAGTTATCATTTGTAATTTGCCCAGTCTTTAAGTTTTTCCATTTCCTTTTCAATATTTTTTAGTTGATTGGCAATACCTGTTTTATCACTTTCATGACTCTTAATAGCGTTTGCCTCTATTAGTAGAGTGTTAGCTTTCCTCACCCGATCCAGAACACTGGAACGTTTCTTTTTTTCTCGTTCAAGAGCTAAATGCTCTTCAATTTTATCAGATACTATGTCAATAATTTTTTCTTCATTCTCAATATTATCTATCAACCTTATCAATGAAATTGTGGGGTCAGGGAAAAGTTTTAACCCACTTAGTTTTATGTTCGCATTAACCTCCTTTTCAATTTCTTTCAATTCAGTTTCAAACTCATTGCTAAGTTCGTCTTGAATCTTCGCCTGTGCTTCAAAAATAATAGGAATGTTTTTGTACATTCTGTCTGAGAAGCTGTCCTTATTCTTTATTGCTAGAAATGAAAGCTTTTCAAATGCTATTTTTTTGCTTGGGTCACCCTTATCTTTAGTTTGACAAGAATATATTTTTTCAAAAGCATAAAAATCATCAAGAATTTGATTGTAATCTTTTGACTTCCCTATTGAATCTAGATATCTATCCGCTATTTCCACTTTGTTTATTAAGCTGGCTATTTCATTCTTTTTTACTCCCGTAATATTTGAAAGTTGTTCATCACTAAACTTATATTTATGCATTCTTCTTCTATAGCCAAGTGCCCTACTCACCCATGAGAAAGGTTCTTTAATATCTTTTTGTTGTTCTAGGAGATCTTCAATTTGATCTATTTTGTCTGCATCAAGATTTGGCAGTATTACAACTCTTACTAGTGAGAAGTTTTTATAAGATTCATAATCTTGTTCTACAAGTTCACGGAGTGCACAAAGACGCCTATTCCCTGAAATGACAAACCCTTCATGCGTAAGTATTAAGGGCTCTGTTTGCGTATGAGTTGAAAAGTAGGATTCAAGGTCTTTGTCTTTGTCAGATGATTTTATAAGAGACTTTAATAAGTTATGTTGTATCTCCTGTATGGCATCAGATTCCACGTCGTTAAAAAAATCTTCGTTTCTGTTTTCATGGTAAACCAATTGTTCCTGTAACGCTAAAGTTCTTGTATTATCAAGACGATATTTGGGTAGTTCGACCGAAACCATATAAACCTCATAAAGTTCAGTACCATTAACTGTTGGCACATCAAATTTTGTTATGGCATTTGCTTGTTTGTTTGAAATTAGTTCGTTGAATTTTTGCAGTCTTTCAGGTAGTGAATATCCGTATCTCATAATCTTATTTTATTCCAATTACAATTGTTGGTATCGTTATTATTTCTTTAAATAGATTTATCTCAAAAGTGAATCTGTTGAAATTGGCGATATTAGATCCCATTTTTTTAGCAGCTTCTTTGGATGGTATAATGTAGATGGCAGCTTTTGCCTTTTTCTTTTTAAAAACATATTGGATTTTTAGTAAGTCAGCATAGAAGCGGCTCATATTCCCAGTTTGAAAACATAGAATATGTTCGTCAATATAAGACGTAAGGGATATCTGAGAATTAGCATCTAGCATAAAATCATCTGACCATCCAAATGATTTTAATTTTGCAAGAATATCTTTTCTCAATTCATTTGCACAACCTTCTTTAATTTTAAAACTTGATTCGTCAAGTACTTTTAATAGCTGATCTTTAATTTTTTTGTCTACTATTTTATCGCCATTACAGTGAGAATACATTTCGATTTTCATTTACTTTATGCTGTTTGGGTTTAATGAAAGCTTTGATTGTGTATGATCATAAATTGGCTTTTCCAAGGGTCTGAATTTTAATATCCCATTCTCTAACTCTTTTACACGGGATACCCCAATCTCTTTATACTTTTTTACTTTTTCTATACCAACCACATTTCTGTTATTTTTTAAAGAGGCTAAGATTGTTGAACCAACGCCAGCAAAAGGATCCAAAACCCAATCAAATTCGTCAGTTAATGCAAGTAAACATCTTTCAACGAGTTCTATTGGGTATTGACAAGGATGATCAGATTTTTCCACATGATTTGCCTTTACGTTTGGAATGTTCCATATTTCATTCTCCCAATCATTTAAAACAATTTCCCAAATGTCTGAAGGATTCTTACCATTTGGATTACTGGAAAATTCACCTTTCTTTGGCCCTTTAAAATGTTTCTTGCCAGGATATTTTGAAGGTATTCTAACTGAATCTAAGTTGAATGTGTAATTATCGCCTTTTGTGAACCATAAAATAGTTTCATATCTACCAGAGAACCTCTTTGATGAATGAAGGCCATGACCAAATTGCCATATTATTCTATTTCTTAGCTTAAGCCCGTGGCTCTTAAATATATTGTAGTAAAAAATGTCTAGTGGAAAAACCTCTCCTTTATCAATAAAATTTCCTACTTGCCAACATATACTACCAGACGGATGAAGAGTTTTTACTAATTCCTTAATAATTGCGTTTTGCTCTAAAAGATAATTTTCAATTGATTTTTTAGTTTCATATTCCTTACCAACATTATAAGGTGGGGAAGTCATAATAAGTTTGAATTTACCTTCTTCAAATTTCCTTAGCTGCTTAAGTGAGTCTCCAAGTATGTATTTGTAATTCGATTTTAAATTTTTATTCGCCGTCATGGGTCAAATTTAAGGTAAAACTCATTGTGTGTGTCTGCAAGATTTGGTTCTTTTCAAGGTTAGCTTTATGTCAGGGTTTGTATGCCTTGCAAATGTTCTAAAAAGCAGCCACGGCAAAGCCATGCAAACTTGAATTTTAGTAGGAAGCTATTTAGATCGCATACAACATTTATAATTAGGAGCCAATAAATTCAATAACTCACCGCATCAACAAAATCTCTTCCAGCACAATTCTTTCATTGCTTAAGCGTGGAATTTTATGTTGGCCGCCCAACTTGCCTTTGCTGCGCAACCATTGGGTAAATATTCCTTTGCGTAAAGAGTGAATAATGGGTAAGCGCAGCGCAATATCCTTATGCCGCTTGGCTTCATAATCGCTGTTGGTGTTTTTTAAGGCAGTATCCAGTTCAATTGCGAACTGGTGCAGGTCTTTGGGTGCTGTGTCAAACTCAATCAGCCATTCGTGAGCACCGTTATTGTTAGTGCTAAAATATACCGGGGCTGCCGTATAATCATTTACAACCGAGTTGGTTTTTTCTGCAGCAACGGCAATAGCCTTATCGCTGTTGTCTACAATTACTTCTTCGCCAAAGGCGTTCATATAATGTTTAAGCCTGCCGGTTACTTTTATCTTATAAGGATTAATGGAAGTAAACTGAATGGTATCACCAATAAGATAACGCCACAAACCACCGGTGGTACTAATTACAAGGGCATAGTTTTTTGCTGTTACTACATTTTCTAACCCTACTGTTTTAGGGTTGGCTTTACCATATTCTTCTACCGGCATAAACTCATAAAAAACACCATGCTCTGTAAATAACAACATACCATCATCATCGGGCTTTTGCTGACCGGCAAAAAATCCTTCACTTGCATTATAAATATCCAGGTAATTTACCTGGCCGCCGATTATTTTTTCAAACTGCTCACGATAGGGCACAAACGAAACGCCGCCATTGATATACAGTTCCAGGTTGGGCCATACTTCTTTAATGGTTGCCTTGCCCTTTATTTCCAGGATGCGCTTTAATAACAACAAGGTCCAGGTAGGTACACCGGCAAGTGAAGTAACGTTTTCTTCTGCAGTGATAAGGGCAAGCTGTTCAATTTTATTTTCCCATTCATCTAACAGGGCAATACTCAATTCGGGCGTGCGCAACCATTGCCCCCAAAAAGGCGAGTTCTGCATAAGGATGGCGCTAAGGTCGCCAAATTGTATTTCTTCGTTTACTTTACTAAGCTGGTGCGAACCGCCGATAACAAGTGCTTTGCCGGTAAGCAAATCGCTGCCGGGGAAATTTTCATAATAAGAAGTCAACACATCTTTTGATGCCTTAAAGTGATTATCGGCCAGGCTTTCTTCACTAACAGGGATAAATTTACTTTTGGCTGAAGAAGTACCACTGCTTTTTGCAAACCATTTAATAGGCGTGTTCCACAAAACATTTTCTTCGCCATTCATCATCCTTTCAATGTAGGGCTTTACATCGTCATACTCCTGTATGGGAATATTTTTTTTAAAATCTTTTACGGTAAATAAACGGGAGAAATGATATTTTTTTCCAAACTCCGTGTATTGTGCGGCTGTTACCAGCTCCTGTAAAACTTCCCTTTGGCTGGCAACCGGGTGGTTGCTCCAGTTTTGTATGCGCCAAAAACGCATGCGTGCAAGCCTTGATATCGTTGGGGAAAGTAGTTTCATGCGTCAGCAAGATAAAAAACTTACACGACTTTTGAAAGCTATTTAAATACAGGCCTGTTTATAAAGATTAATAGGAGAGTTATAACCCATTTAATGTTTCAGGAATTTCTGGAATATCCTGGATGGGCGCTTCGCTTCTGGCATCTTCATGCAAATAATCTTTTCTTTTCAATTCAAAATTTTTACCAAGGTATAACCGCCTTACCTGTTCATCGCCAGCAAGTTCTTCGGCAGTACCGTGTTTAAATATTTTCCCATCTATTAAAAGATAGGCCCTGTCGCAAATAGATAATGTTTCATTTACATTGTGGTCGGTTATCAATATTCCTATATTGCGGTATTTTAAACGGGCAACAATAGCCTGTATATCTTCTACGGCAATGGGGTCAACGCCTGCAAAAGGCTCATCGAGTAAAACAAATTTAGGGTCTACGGCCAGCGCCCTTGCTATTTCTGTTCTTCTTCTTTCGCCACCACTTAAGGTATCGCCATTATTTTTTCTTACCTGTTGTAACCTGAACTCATCCAGCAAAAGTTCCAGTTTTACTTTTTGTTCTGCCTTGGTTAGTTTGGTCATTTCAAGTACTGCTTTAATATTATCTTCTACACTAAGCTTTCTAAAAACACTTGCTTCCTGTGGTAAATAACCAATGCCCATTTTAGCTCTTTTATACATAGGCAGTTTGGTAATATTGATATCATTTAAAAAAACTTCGCCAGAATCTGGTTTTACCAGCCCTACTACCTGGTAAAACGAAGTGGTTTTTCCTGCCCCGTTTGGCCCCAGCAAACCAACAATTTCACCCTGTTGTACATTAAAAGAAACTTTGTCAACAACGGTACGGCTGCCATAAATTTTTACAAGGTCTTTTGTCTGAATGGTTATGCTCAAAATGCTGTGTTTGTGACAAAATTAATGTAAAGCTTTAAAAGCCTTGGTAGTGATTTATATTTAACATCAGTTTGTGCTTTATAGGTACTTAAGTATGTTTGCAGATATTTAGCAGATTATGAAAGTTACAGAACACATTTCGCAGGCAAAAAATACGCTGGTTTCGTTTGAAATTTTACCGCCTTTAAAAGGTAAAACTATACAGTCAATCTATAATCATTTAGACCCCCTGATGGAATTTAAACCATCGTTTATAAATGTAACTTACCACCGCAGCGAAACCATGTTTAAGAAAAAGGCAGACAGTACTTTTGAAAAAGTAGAAGTGCGCAAAAGGCCTGGAACGGTGGCTATTTGTGCAGCCATAAAAAATCATTATAATATTGATACGGTGCCGCACCTAATCTGTGGAGGTTTTAGTAAAAGGGATACTGAAGATGCATTGATTGACCTTAACTTTTTAGGCATTGATAATGTATTGGTATTAAGAGGAGATGCGGCAAAAAACGAAGCTAATTTTGAACCGGAACCTAACGGACATGCCTATGCTGTTGACCTTTTAAAACAGGTGGTAAATTTAAAGAATGGCATTTACCAGGAAGAGGATATAAAAAATGGGGACAAACCTGATTTTTGTATTGGTACAGCGGGCTATCCTGAAAAACATTTTGAAGCCCCCAATTTAGATACTGACCTGATGCACCTGAAAAATAAAGTAGAAGCCGGAGCAGAATATATTATGACTCAGATGTTTTTCAATAACCAAAAATTTTTTGAATTTGTACAAAACTGCAGGTCTATTGGCATCAATGTGCCCATTATACCAGGGTTGAAACCGATTACCAATAAAAAGCAACTGACTATTTTACCCAAAATATTTCATGTAGATATCCCTACAAATTTGTCGAATGCGATAACCGCGGCAAAAACAGATGAAGATGTTGAACAGATAGGCACCGAGTGGCTAATACAGCAATCAAAGGAACTGAAAGAATTTGGTGTGCCGGTTTTACATTATTATACCCTGGGTAAACCAAAAATTATCTATAATGCGGTAAAAGAAATTATGTGAGGGGGTGAAAAACAAATACCAGGTAATACCAATAACATAGTATTTTAAACACACAGCCCAAAAATAGTTGAAGGTTTTTCAACAGTTTATCGGGATTGTTAAACGATTTTTAAGGTTGGTATATTATATTTGTCATTCACGCAAGCTTTGTATAATATGTTCAATTTAATACTCTTTGGCCCACCGGGCAGTGGAAAAGGCACGCAAAGCGAAAAATTGATTGCCAGGTATGGTTTAAAACACCTGAGTACAGGCGATTTGCTGCGTAGTGAAATCAGCCAACAGACAGCCCTGGGTTTAGAAGCAAAAAAAATTATGGACAAGGGTCAACTGGTTCCGGACGAAGTCGTGATAGGGATGATTAGCTCTGCCTTAGACGGTAACCCGGATGCAAAAGGTTTTTTATTTGATGGTTTTCCCAGAACAGATAAACAGGCCGAAGCATTGGATAAGTTACTGGACCTTAAAAAAACATCCATTGCCGTTATGCTTGCATTGATTGTTAGTGAAGAAGAACTGGTAAAAAGATTGGTAAAAAGAGGCGAAACTAGTGGCAGAAGCGATGACAGCAATGAAGGTGTGATAAGGGCACGAATTGCAGAATACAATAGCAAAACCGCGGCTGTTGCAGAATATTATAAAAAGTTTGACAAAGTTGTATTGGTAAAAGGCGAAGGCAGTGTGGATGATATTTTTGGCGGATTGTGTGGGGAAATAGACAAAAGAATAGATTGATTATAAGTTTAATATTGTTTTACAAAAGCAAGTCTTTACGGCTTGCTTTTTTGTTTTACATTGTGTTATGAACCAGGAAAAATTTCATTTTCTTTCTGCGCAATTTGTGCTGCTTTTAAAAAATTTACCAGCAGATGCTATTGGTAAATGGGGTAAGATGAACGGGCAACAAATGGTAGAACATGTAGCAGGTTTTTTTAAAGTATCTACAGGTAAAATCAAATTTCCATTGGTAACCCTGGTAGAACATCTGCCAAAGTATAAAGAATTCTTGTACAGCGATAAGGAGTTCAGGGAAAATACAAAAGCCCCGGTATTGCCCGAAGAACCTTTGCCTGTAAGATTTGCAACAATGGCTGAAGCGATACGTGAGCTTGATAATGATGTGCATGAATTTATACACCTGTTTAGCAATAATGCTCAATTAAAAACATTGCATCCTGTTTTTGGCGAGTTGAACTTTGATGAATGGGTGTTGTTGCATTATAAACATGTAACGCATCATTTAAGGCAATTTGGATTGATGCATTAAATTAAACGTTTTAGAACATGCAAAAATTAGGTAATTATATTACCGGAAACTGGATAACAGGCGATGGGGATGGGCAACAATTATACAATGCAGTAACAGGAGAAACTATCGCCACAGCCACAACAAAGGGGTTGGATTTTGCCGCCATTACCAATTATGCAAGAACGGTGGGCAACCGGGCCTTACGCAAAATGACTTTTCACGAAAGGGGAAATATGCTGAAAGCATTGGCGATGCATTTAAGAAATCACTTTGAAAAATTTTACCAGATAAGTTACCAGACAGGCGCCACGAAAGCAGATAGCTGGGTAGATATAGAAGGTGGAATCGGAAACCTTTTCGCCAATGCTTCTTTACGAAGAAAATTACCGGATGAAACATTTTGCATTGACGGGGAAAGCCACAACCTGAGCCTGCAAAACACTTTTATGGGAACACATATCCTTGTACCTAAAGAAGGTGTTGCAATTCATATCAATGCATTTAATTTTCCCATTTGGGGAATGCTGGAAAAAATTGCGGTGAATTTATTGGCAGGTATGCCCGCCATTGTAAAACCTGCTACAGTTACCAGTTACTTAACAGAAGCTTTTGTTCAGGAAATCATAGCCTCAAAAATATTACCCGAGGGAGCATTGCAATTATTATGTGGCAGCGCAGGCGATTTACTGGATCAAGTTACCAGCCAGGATGTGGTAACTTTTACAGGCTCTGCATCTACTGGCCTTATGCTTAAATCTAATCCGCATATTTTACAAGAGTCTGTTCCTTTTACCATGGAGGCGGATAGTTTAAATTGTATTGTATTAGGAGAAGATGTTACACCGGACAAACCCGAGTGGAATATTTTTGTAAAAGAAGTGCGCAAAGAAATGACATTAAAAGCCGGGCAAAGATGTACCGGCATACGCCGCATATTTGTACCCGAAAATAAAATGGAAGATATATGGAAGGCCATTGCTGTTTCATTAGCACAAACAGTTATTGGCAACCCTCTAAATGAAAAAGTGCGTATGGGTTCATTAGCCGGGCAGACACAACGCAATGAAGTGAAGGAACAGGTACAAAAATTATTAGCGTCTTCACAAATTATTTATGGCTCATTGGATAGTGTAGAAGTGCTGGAAGCCGATGCCATTAAAGGAGCTTTTCTCTCTCCTGTTTTGCTGATGAATCAAACACCTTTTACATCGCAGGAAGTGCATAGCGTAGAGGCATTTGGACCAGTGAGTACCATTATGCCGTATAAAAATTTAGATGAAGCGATTGAATTAAGTAAAATGGGAAAAGGCAGTTTGTGCTCTTCCATTGTAACTGCTGATAATGCTATTGCAAAGAAATATGTAATCAGTGCAGCAACACATCATGGCCGTATTTTGGTGCTCAATAATGAATGTGCTAAAGAAAGTACCGGTCATGGGTCGCCCTTACCATTATTGGTGCATGGTGGTCCGGGACGTGCAGGCGGCGGCGAGGAAATGGGCGGCCTGCGTGGTGTAAAACATTATTTGCAGCGCACTGCTATTCAGGGTTCACCATCAACCATTACAGCCATTACCAATGTTTATCAGCCACATGCTAAAGGAAACGACCCCGGCAAGCATCCGTTTAAAAAATATTTTGAGGAATTGCAAATCGGTGACCAAATTACTACAGCGGCAAGAACAATTACCAGTGAAGACATTGATGCATTTGCCAATTTAAGCGGCGATCATTTTTATGCCCATAACAAGGCTACCAATTTTGAAGGCACCATGTTTGAACAACAGGTGGCGCATGGATATTTTATCATGAGCATTGCAGCCGGTTTATTTGTTGATGGCTATCAGAAAAATCCGGTGCTGTTAAATTATGGCATCGACGAATTACGTTTTACAAAGCCTGTTTATCCAGGCAGTGAAATACGTATCCGGTTTACCTGTAAAGAAAAACTGCCTAATGATAAAAGAATAATTGAGAAGCCCGAAGATTTTAAAAGAGGAGACGACATCGATAAAGGCATTGTGAAATGGTATGTAGAAATGATTGATGAAACAAATGAACCAGTAGGTGTAGCAACTATATTGACAATGGTGGCGAAAAAATTGGTGTAAGGTTAAAAAAAGGTACCATAAATCTTTATCTTTTTTTGCCCGGATACCCTGATAAAAACCATCATTAAAAGCTCTTATTTTTGTATATTTGAGTATGGAAAATTCTCCTGAATTAAAGGCGTTGATTCGGAAAAATGCACACTTATTCTGGTATTCAAAAGACAGTGAAAAGGAAAACTTACCCCTGCCTGTAGTGGTAGAATTTTTTTTAAATTATGCAGATAAGGAAGATGTAAAGAGCTTATTTGATATTGCAGGTATTGAAAAAGTAGCCGAAGTTTTTTTTCAACAAATAAACACTTGGGGGCATAGAAGTAATTATTTACCAATAGTGCAAAATTATTTTACACTCTACTTTAAAAAACATGTACCTCAATATTCTTGATAAAAACCAGCAAGACCTACTCCCACTTCTCGTTGACTTTAAAAAAGAGTTTTATATGGTTGGCGGAACAGCCATAGCGCTGTACATCGGGCATAGAAGGTCTATTGATTTTGATTTATTTAAAACAGGGATAATTAAACCAAAAACTATTGTAAAAAAATTTGAAGAAAAAAAAGAAAAAATTTCAGTTACACTTAATATTGAAGGACAACTGAATTTGATATGCAGGGAAGTGAAGTTTACTTTTTTTGATTATGAATTTGAAATACCACACGAAATACACATTGATAAGTACATTACTATACCAACATTGTTGGATCTTGCTGCTATGAAAGCTTATGCGTTAGGGCGGCGGAGCAAGTGGAAAGATTATGCAGATCTTTATTTTATTTTAAAAGACTACTATTCTATTGCAACTATTTCAGGAAGGGCAAAAGAACTTTTTAAGGACTTATTCAGTGAAAAATTATTCAGAGGTCAGCTCAATTATTTTGTTGGCATTAATTACGAAGAACAAGTAGAATACATGCCAGGATTTGAAGTATCAAAAGATGACATTAAATCTTTTTTAATTGATGCATCGTTAACGGGATTTTAACCTTTCTTTTCTTTTTGATACCTATTCGTATAGTAGAAAAACCACCCTTCAACAATGCATTTAAGAAGTAATCAAAAACTGCTGTATAAAATTTAAATAAATTAATTATGGAAGAAGCATATGTAAAATCAGAAACCCACAAAGGCATAACCTACATCGAATTTTTTCACCCAAAAAGTAATTCGCTGCCTGGCAAAATTTTAGCAGCACTTGCAGAAGAAATTCATACAGCAGGTACACACCACGAAACAAAATTGATAGTATTAAAAAGTGCAGGAGATGGGGCTTTTTGTGTCGGAGCAAGTTTTGATGAACTGGCGGCTATAAAAAATGAAGCAGAAGGTCAGGTATTTTTTAATGGTTTTGCCAACGTGATTAATGCGATGCGCAAATGCCCCAAATTTATAATTGCCAGGGTACAGGGTAAATGCGTTGGCGGCGGTGTTGGTCTTGCAGCAGCGGCCGATTATGCCATTGCTTTACAAACTGCAGAAATAAAATTAAGTGAGCTGGCCATGGGAATTGGCCCTTTTGTGATTGGGCCGGTGGTAGAAAGAAAGATTGGCAACTCGGCATTTGGTGCATTGGCAATCGACGCTTCAATATGGCGCAACAGTGAATGGGCAAAAAGAAAAAACCTATTTGCCGAAGTACATGAAACTGCAGAGAATATGGAGGAATCTATTTTTCGTTTGGCGAATCATTTATCGCACAGTAGCCCGGCGGCAATGGCAGCCATAAAAAAAATGTTATGGCAAGGTACAGAAAATTGGGATGTACTTTTAAAAGAACGTGCAGCCATCAGCGGTAGGCTGGTGTTAAGTGAATTTACAAAAACTGCCATTGAAAAATTTAAGGCAAATGCTTTAAAAAACGCTCAAAAATAAACGGCATTGCATGCAGGCCATTGCAGAATTTACCGATAAAAATTTTATACCTATCTGCGATGAGTTAGCAAATAAAGATGCGGCTTTACAATCAATTATTTCTAAATATGGTTATCCGCCTTTGTTGAAACGTGCCGCAGGTTTTGAAACACTTATCCATATTATTTTAGAACAGCAGGTTTCACTGGCATCTGCATTAGCAGCGCTTAATAAGCTAAAAGAAAAAATAATTGACATAACGCCGCAAAATTTATTGACCCTGTCAGACGAAGAATTGAAAACCTGTTATTTCAGCAAGCAGAAAATTATTTATGCAAAACATTTGGCACAGGAATTAATCAATGGACGGCTTAACCTGCAAGCATTTCATACAATGGATAATGATGCGGTAAGGGCGACACTTACAAAAATAAAAGGCATTGGTAACTGGAGTACAGATGTATATTTAATGATGGTATTGCAGCGTTGTAATATTTTTCCGTTAGGGGATATCGCATTGCTTACAAGTGTAAAAGAAACCATGGGTTTACCAAAAGAAACTTCAAAAGAGGCGATTGGGCTGATTGCTGAAAAATGGAAACCTTATCAAACAATTGCTGCATATATTTTATGGCATGGCTATATCTGTAAAAGAAAGAGGAAGGTCAATTAAACCTTCCGCTTTCTTCTGAGTTTAAATCCTATGTAGTAAGATGATTGTAAATTTATTTATAATGAGTAAGCTTAATTACCTGCGCATTTTTCGCACTTATAATAATTTCAAATCCTCCTCCTTTCCAGTTTTTTGGAATTGTACCTGCGATATACCAGAAATAGTCAATTAAATAACATTCATAAGGCCGTTCTGATACGATTTGATCTTTACCATAAATATTGAATACTATTGCTTCGGCAATGATAATTGCGGTTTGTTTATCTTTAATTATTATATCATATGGTTCCTGATTTTTTTTGTCAGCTATTGCTTTTTTTACTTCCTGTCTAGCATATTCTTCTCCAAGAATAATTCTTTCGTTGTTGCTTTGTCCACAAGCAACAAAAGAAAAAGCCAATAAAAATATAAGTAAAGGGTGAATTAAATATTTCATGATGCTTTTGGCAGCCGAGTAAGTAACGGGCAGCCGCTTTTACAAATTCAAACAACTAAAGATTATGATACTCATACAACGGATCGATTTCCGAGTTGGCCTTCATTTCAAAAATCGGATTTATTAAACCATCTTTTAAACCATATACCCATCCATGCAAATCGGGTGCATTTCTTTCTTTCCATGCTTTTTGAATTATGGATGTTTTGGCAAGGCGCTGCACCTGCTCTATCACACTTAATTCTGTAAGTCGGTCTGTACGCAGGTTCTCATCAATTATATTATTCAGTTCTTGCCTGTTATGGCGGTAAACATCTTTGATATTTCTTAGCCACATGTTTAGCACCTGGTTATAACTTGTATTGCTCATGGCAGCTTTAACACCACCGCAACCATAATGGCCGCAAACAATTACATGCTTTACTTTTAAATGTACCACTGCATAATCTAAAACACTCAGCAGGTTTACATCGGTATGTATTACAAGGTTGGCAATATTGCGGTGTACAAAAATTTCGCCAGGCTGGGTGCCGGTTATTTCGTTGGCCGGCACACGGCTGTCGCTACATCCGATCCATAAAAACTCGGGCGTTTGCAAATGGGATAACCGTTCAAAAAATTCAGGGTCATCTTCAACGCGTTGCTTTGCCCATGCTTTATTTTCGAGTAATAATTTTTCGTATGTCTGCATAATAATATGTTGAATGTTGCGTCGTTAAAAAATAAATGTGATTGTTTATAAGTGCTTGTATTTATTGCTCCTTTTTATTTTTTTGGTATAACTATAGCGAATAAAATTTATTGGGTTCAAATGGCTTGGGTAAGTCCCCTTCTTTCAATAATTGCTTTATATTAATTTCAATATTGGTTGCAATGGTTGTCATTGCTGTGTCAGTCGGTTTGTTTTCAAATGGGTCTTGTAAAAGTGTAGCTGTTTTTTCTAACACGAAAAACCCCGAAGATATTATCAATAAAAGCGGGGTTTCATACATAGGATTAATTTCGCCTAATGAAATTGAAAGAGTAATAACAAATATATAGATCATGAAATGAAGAAAAACACGATACGTTACAGGAAAAACAGTGCTTTTTATTCTTTCAGCCATTCCCATTGAATTTGAAAAATTTGCCAATGTTTTATTAAGTTGAATTTGGCTAAAAATATCCATTTTACCATTGTTTTTTAGTGCTGCTATCTGCAATGTGCTTAACTGCAAAAGCGCCAAAGGTTTATTGTAATGAGTACTGATATTTTTTACGTCATCTTCTGAAATATATTTTTCTA
Source organism: Ferruginibacter sp. (assembly GCA_043745405.1). Classification (GTDB taxonomy): domain Bacteria; phylum Bacteroidota; class Bacteroidia; order Chitinophagales; family Chitinophagaceae; genus Ferruginibacter. Next base: position 37,603 of record JAYTTI010000178.1, read on the forward strand.
CATTTTCCAGCGGGTCTAACCCTCTTAAAGATTGCCCTAAACTAAAACACCAGGCAATATGCCTGAATGCTATTTGCTTTATGTCGTTGTCGTTGCCTTTAACAATTAAAGATTGTAACTGCAATGTAAAACTTCTGCTTTCGTTTACGATGCTTCCCCATATTTTTCGTGCCTCCCACCATCTATCATACGATTGGCTAAGTTTGAACGATAAAAGCACAGAAATGGAGGTTCCTAAAAATGCGGGAACAGAAATGGGCATTTCTGGAATGGCTGAAGAAAACTTAAAGGTCAAAAAAGAAACTGATAGCGCAACTACAAGTGTAGAAAAGAATTCAATTTCTATTTTGTTAAGAATATAAAAAATACTTTGTCGTTTATGTAATAACATGTTTGTCTATTTTTATTTCAATGCCTGTCATCTGTTAGGGTGGTTAAAATGACAAATACTTAAAAACAAGAAGGGTTTATTTATCCTGACTAAATATATGTATTATTAAGAGATTAGTTATATCTCAGAAGAAAAAAATTGTTAAGTTTCTTTAACATTTTTAATCTAAAATGTTTTGAACTTATATTTGCACGAGTTAGAAAATGAGAAAATTAAAAATCATAGCGTTATTTTTAGCATTGTTGATGACTTTGCAAATGCTGCCTATTACTCAAATAGGCCAAATGCTTAGCACCAATCAATGGGTAGAAGAATTGCCTCATAATGCCGGGGATTGCGGTAAAGCTGAAAACAGCCTGGAGCCAAATTTTCTTCCTCCGTCCATTCCCTCTTGCATAGCTATTTCTGCAGAAAGCAAAACTCTTGCTTACCTGCATTCTTCAGATCAAATACCATCTAATCATTCCACAGATGTAGTATCTCCCCCTCCCGATGTAATGGCCTAAAACATTTAACCAGGGATCTAAATTTCGTTTAATTATTCTAAGGGTACGTTGCAATGTTCATTTTCATTGTAATAATTCTGTGGGTTTTACACAGGTTTTTATATGCTTTGTATTTCGCAGAATAAGTGCAGCTTATTGTTACACCGATTAAAAAATTTGTTGAAGTATGTCAAGTTTAAAAGAATCTATATTTAAAAGTTTAAAAAATGATTTGCCATCGGGCCTTGTAGTTTTTTTGGTTGCATTACCGCTATGTTTAGGAATTTCTTTGGCATCCGGGGCACCATTTTTTAGTGGATTGATATCGGGTATCATTGGAGGTATTGTAATTGGTTCTTTAAGCGGTTCAAAACTTAGCGTAAGTGGGCCGGCGGCAGGTTTGGCAGCATTGGTATTAGCCTCAATAACCAATATCGGGGCATTTGATCTTTTTCTTTGTGCGGTTTTAATAGCAGGTATTTTACAAATATTGATGAGTGTTGCAAAGTTAGGCGGCATTGCCAACTACTTTCCATCAAGTGTTATAAAGGGCATGCTCACCAGTATTGGGATATTGATTATAGCTAAACAAATTCCACATGCGGTCGGCTACGAAAAAGAAGAAAAGGGCAACCTGACTGAATTGGTTTCTTTTGGAACCGAAGACTGGCACAAATTGCTGGAGCCATTGCAACATATAGAAGTTGGGGTATTATTTATTTGCATTGTATCTATTTTGATAATGATTGTTTGGGATAAGCCCTTTATAAAAAATAAAGTAAAATTTATACCAGGCGCATTGGTAGCAGTTATTGTAGCGGTTTTAATTAATGAAATATTTAAAGCAACGCAAAGCCCGTTGGTGGTAGCAGATAATCACCTGGTACAAATTAAAGCGGCTAAAAGTGCCGGGGAATTTTTTAGCTTTTTTACCCTGCCGGATTTTAGTGGTTTTTTAAACAGTAAGGTAATTGTTACCGGAATTATGATAGCGATTATTGCTACACTGGAAACCTTACTAAGTATTGAAGCTATTGACAATTTGGACCCGATAAGAAAAGTTACCAATACTAACAGGGAGTTATTTGCGCAGGGTATAGGAAATGCTGTTTCTGGTTTAATCGGGGGTTTACCAATTACCAGTGTAATAGTAAGAAGCAGCGCCAATGTAAATGCAGGAGCCAAATCTAAATTCTCTGCTATTTTTCATGGCATTTTATTATTGGTTTGTGTGGTTACCATTCCTGGCCTGCTAAATTATATTCCATTATCCGCTTTAGCTGCTATATTACTTTTAACAGGGTATAAACTTTGTAAAATATCTGTATTTAAGAATATAATAAAAAATGGCAAATACCAATACATACCTTTTTTTATTACTGTTGGCGTAATTATAAGTATAGATTTACTTGGCTTATATCCTCCTTTAAAGGGAGAAGGATTATTGGCAGGTGTTGTTGCAGGTTTAATTGCTGCGTTTGGGGCCATCCTGCACGGCAATCTTAAAAATTCTTACTTTTTTCATAAAGATAAACATCAGCAAAATGATGTTATTAGTATCCGTCTTTCCGAAGAAGTTTCTTTTTTAAATAAAGCGGCTATCAGGCAAACCCTGGATCATATTCCTGCTAATACCAATGTTACAATTGATGCTTCCAATACAGACTATATAGATTTTGATGTATTGGAGTTGATAAAAGAATTCAGGGATATAAAAGCACCGCCCAAAAATATTACCTGTGAACTAAAAGGGTTTCAGGAAAAATATCGAATTGAAAATTTATTAAATGTGCAATCTGTGCACTAACCTAAAAAATATTATTAATGAATAAGTCATATCAAAAATTAATCAGGGGAAACCAAATATATTCTGAAACAAAAGTTTTCCAGGATCCTGAGTATTTTAAAAATTTATCAAAAGGGCAAAAGCCTGATTATTTGTGGATAGGTTGCAGCGATAGTCGCGTACCTGCCAATGAAATTACCAACACTCAAAGCGGTGAAATTTTTGTACACCGCAATATTGCCAACCTGGTAGTACATACCGATGGCAATTTATTGAGCGTTCTGGAGTATGCGGTAAAATATTTAGAAGTAAAGCATATAATTGTTTGCGGCCACTACGGCTGCGGAGGTGTGCTGGCATCTATGACAAATACTTATCATGGTTTTGTTGATAACTGGTTACGCAATATTAAAGATGTATACCATAAAAATGAGGAAGAGCTGATGGCAATACATAATAAAAATGAAAGAGCAAACCGGCTTACAGAATTAAATGTACTGGAACAGGTTCGCAATTTGGCAAAGACTACAATTGTGCAGGAAGCCTGGAGCCACAGGGAATTACATTTACATGGCTGGGTATATGGTTTGCAGGACGGATTGGTAAAGGATTTAAGTGTGATGCATAACGGGCAACAGGATATTGACAGTATTTACAGGTTTAGTTTTAACGGAGCAAAAACCAAAACACCGGTAAAGAAATCTTCAGTTCCTGTAATAAAGTTGCCTTTAAAAAAAGCCGCAGTAAAACCTAAGCCCCAACGATTAAAATCAAAGGGTTGATTTTATTCAATTAATGGTTTTGCAAAAATCATTTTTTTTAAAAACATGTAATACAACAGAGCTCATAATTATTGGCCCTTAACAGAAATCACTAAAAAAGAAACGGTTGTCTTATTTTAAAGACAACCGTTTCTTATAATATTATTTATACTAAATATTCAATCCACCACAGGCGCTAATAACTTGCCCGGTAACGTAGCTGCTGAGATCCGATGCAAGGAACAAGGTAACATTCGCAATATCTTCCGTAGTAGCAAAGCGTCCCAAAGGAATGCCCGCTTTGTATTTATCAGCAGCGGCGCCATCCTGTAAATAACTGGTCATATCAGTTTCTACAAAACCCGGTGCAATTGCATTACAACGGATATTACGGCTGCCCAGTTCTTTGGCAATGCTTTTAGTAAAACCTATCACACCTGCTTTACTGGCAGCATAACTGCTTTGTCCTGCATTGCCCATTTCACCAATAACACTGCTCATGTTGATTATGCTGCCACTCTTTACTTTCATCATCGGGCGTATCACCTGTTTGGTCATATTAAAAACGCTTTTTAAATTGGTTTGAATCACATCGTCCCATTGCTCGGGGGTCATGCGGAGCAGTAAATTATCTTTTGAGATACCTGCATTGTTCACGCAGATATCTATCTGGCCAAATTCTTTTAAAACATCATTTACAAAAATTTCGCAGGCTGCATAATCACCGGCGTTGGTTTGGTAGGCTTTAGCTTTTACACCCAATGCAACTAATTTAGCTTCTAGTGCTTTTGCTTTTTCAGTACTGCGGTCACTAATATATGTAAATGCTACTGCAGCACCCTGCTCTGCAAATTTCAATGCAATCCCTTCGCCGATACCACGTGCCGCACCGGTTACAATGGCTGTTTTTCCTGCTAATAATTTCATGTGTATTTTTTATAGCTAACAAAAGTAAATAAATCCTTACAACCTTATGCAAAATGAAATTGTACTTATTGTATGCCGTTTTAATTTTATTGGAATACCGCCACTTGTAAAGTAACATATTGAAATGCGAAGAGGCTTAACTCCATAGGAGTTATCGCTTTGTAATAAGACTACTCCCACTGTATTTTCGTGCTGTAGGTACGCCCCATGTCTGAGATATTCAGTAGGAAGCAGCCGCTTCTCTGGAGCAGGTTTTTGGGTTGATTTTTTTACAAAGTGGAGGCTTCACGGGAGCCCACTGGATGATTATATAAAGTTCGTTTCTTTTAATTATTGGTGTAAAAAACGCTAACTGAACACAACTCCGCAGGAGTTATTGCTTTGTAACAAGACCACTATCACTGTATTTGCGGGCCTTAATTACGCCCCGAATCTGAATCATTCAACAAAAATGGGCTGCTTCAGAGGAGCAGAACTAGAGCGGGATATTTTTTACAAAGAGGAGGCTCCACGGGAGCCCACAGGATGATTATATAAAAATCTTTTCTTTTAATTATTGTTGTAAAAAACACTGACTGAACACAACTCCGTAGGAGTTATTGCTTTGTAACAAGACCATTATCACTGTATTTGCGTGCAGTAGGTACGCCCATATTTGAATCATTCAACAATAATCGGCGCTCCCCTGGCCAGAACCAAAGGAGGATATTTTTTACAAATCAGAGGCTTCCACTGAGCCAATAAGATACGGTTATTTTTAGTTTTGGTCTTATTTATCTTTATAGATTTGGGCGGCCTGTTCACAAAAGCCCGCACATAACACTAAAGGTAGCTATTCAAACCAGAGCTATAATTTGACAAATTGTAAAATGATGAAAATAAAAAACGGCTTTCTGCCAAACTAAAATATTTTTACAAAATAATAAACACTACATCAGTAGCATGAATAGTAAAAACAGGACCACCATTATTTTAATTCTCGGCTTTTTATCAGCAATCGGGCCATTTTCAATTGATATGTATTTACCAGGGTTTCCGGCTATTGCCAAATCCCTGCATACTTCTATAGAAACAGTAGCCTATTCTTTATCCAGCTTTTTTATTGGCGTTTGTATCGGCCAGGTTTTATGTGGTCCTTTGCTTGACAGGTTTGGAAGAAAAATGCCTTTATATGCAGGGTTGTTATTGTACATACTGGCAACAATCGGCTGTGTATTTACCAGCTCGGTACAGGTATTAATTGTACTGCGTTTTTTTCAGGCAATTGGTGGCTGTGTTGGTATGGTTGCGCCCAGGGCCATTATCAGAGATATATTTCCTGTAGAAGAAAGTGCAAAAATATTTTCGTACATGATTTTAATTTTGGGGGTTTCGCCCATTATTGCACCCACTGCCGGAAGTTACATTATTACCCATTTTGGATGGCACGCCATCTTTATAATATTAACTGTGCTTGCAGTACTCTTACTGGTTGCCGTTATTATTTGGCTGCCCGAAAGTAAACAGCCCGACCCCAATTATTCCTTACAACCAAAACCTATTCTTAATAGTTTTTGGATAGTTTTACGACAGCCACAATTTTTTATCTATGCTGTTACCGGTGCCATATCTTCTGCAGGTTTATTTGCATACCTGGCCGGCTCACCCTACGTTTTTATGGAATTGTTTGGCACTACCGAACAGCAGTATGGCGGCATTTTTGCATTAATTGCTGCTGGTTTAATAACCAGCAGCCAGCTCAATAACCGGCTGCTAAAAAAGTACAGCAGCCAGCAAATCGTAAAGACAACATTAACCATACAAACCATTGCAGGGCTGGTACTTTTTGCAGCAGCCGCCGTTGGATGGCTAAACCTATACAGTACCATTGCACTCATATTTATATACTTGAGTTGCCAGGGTTTTAACTTCCCCAATTCTTCAGCCTTATCCATGGCGCCATTTACAAAGCATGCAGGCAGCGCCTCTGCGTTAATGGGTGCTATACAAATGGGCGTCGGCGCATTGGCATCGGCCGTGGTAGGATTATTTATTCCGCACAACGCCTTGCCCATGACGGGTGTAATGGCAGCATGCATTTTGCTGGCATGGATACTGTTATTTTTTAGTACCCGTAAAATAACATTCAACGCAAGAGCCGGAGATGTTGAAGAACAGGCGTTTGATTTGATTGAAAAATATTAGAATAAAAATTATTGTCCGGGCTAAGAAGCAATATGGTGCTGTGGTTGCGTCGCCCTCTTCAATGATGAGAGTCCGCTGCACCGGTTGAGAAATATTTTTTATCGTACTGCCCTGTTCTATAATTTTTTATTTACCGTTAAACAGTTTTATAAAAAGCACACTTCAATAAACAGTCGTCTTCCGGGTTTCCCTTTAGTAGCTGCAAGGTCTTTTTCAAATTTTTAAAATGCACCCGTATCCTTGTGCTGGCAGACATTATTGGTTGTTACGCCTCATGCTGCAGGTGCGACTGAACGATTGGGTGGTGATAAGAACTTTTTATATTTCTATTTAACTGTTACTTAATTTTACTCTTCCGGACGAAGCGGAAGCAGGCGCTGCTTAGGAGCATCCTGCCAGGAATACATCCGGTGGCTGACGAAGTAATTCTCAGATTTCAGGTTTGGTTTATCCAAACCTTTTTTGTGTAATTACTTTCGAAGCCCACATGTCTTAAAAAACCTTTCAGAGTCTATGCTACAACACCTGTTACATATTCTTTTTTATTCTTCAACACAAAGTTGATTCTTGATAACAGGTGTTTCGCTACACGGATGATAGCTTTGTTTTTTTCCATCCGCTTACAATATTCTTTATACTTCATTAACAAAGCCGGGTCTTTACGCACCACACTCCAGCTACTTTCTACCAATGCAGTTCGCAGGTAATAATTATGCCGGTGGGTAATTCCATTTGTTCGCTTTGTATCACCACTATCCGATGTATCCGGAACCAATCCAACATAGCTGCACAAATAATCAAAGCGTTTAAAACGGGTTACATCCTGCAATTCAAACAACATTACCGCTGCATTAATTTCTCCAATACCTGGTATACTCCGCAACAATTTAATATCGCCTTCATATTTT
>JAYTTI010000179.1:0-3719 GCA_043745405.1 Ferruginibacter sp.
CGAATATAGAAATCTGGGAATTAATTCACCTTCTCTAACTAAAGAAGCTGATATATTAGCAATGGGAACACTCGATAGTAATTATTATTCAATAAAAAGCGGAATTGACACTTCAATTTCTACTGTTACAACTAATGCGGATGGTACTAATTATCAAGAAAAGTACGACCCATTCACCTACTTAACAGGGACAGTTGGAATTGAGAAACATTCAATAAATGTTGTAAATACCGGAACCCTTGAATATAATGCAAGTGATGTAGCTAAAGTGGTTCCTTTTTCGGGATTAAGTAACAAAGATGTCTATGGCAATGTTTACAATAATTCTGTTACCATACAACCCTGGAAAAGTATGGTGCTTATCCCTAATGGAACAGCAATAAGTTCAAATATTCCTCCCGTAGCAAATGCAGGCATCGCTCAAACGATCACATTGCCTATCAATACAGTAAACTTAACCGGAACAGGAACAGACGCCGATGGCACCATTGCCAGTTTTGCATGGGTAAAAATAAATGGACCGGTTGGGGATATTATTGTATCGCCTGGTACAGCAAATACTGCAATCAATAATTTGCTACAAGGCATTTATACATATGAATTAACAGTGAAAGATAATTTGGGAGCTATTGGCAAGGATACATTGCAAATAACAGTAAATCCAGCCATTATTCCCCCACCCACGGTAGATGCAGGCACTGATATTTCACTTGTTTTACCGATAAACACTACAGTATTAAAAGGTACTGCTACCGGAACAATTACTACTTATAGCTGGACAAAAATTTCGGGCCCAGGGCAATTTACAATTGCCAATCCTAATAATCCAAGTACCTCCATTACTAATTTGGCAATGGGCAAATATACTTTTCAATTGAAAGTAATTAATAGTGCAGGAGATTCTGCAAAAGCCACAGTGAACGTAGTGTTGTTGGGCGTTTTGCCGGTAACGTTAGTTGATTTTACTGCAATAAGTAAAAACAAAAAAATTACATTACAGTGGAAAGTTGCTTCGGAAATAAATGTTAGTCATTATGCAATTGAAAGAAGTAGTAATAACCAAAGTTTTGAAAATATTGGAGAGGTGAACGCAAATAATCTTTTTACTATCCAGGATAACTATAATTATGATGATATTTTTCCTTTACAGGGCATTAATTATTACAGGCTTTCAATGATAGATAAGGACGGTACTTCCAAATACAGTAAAACAATTTCTGTAAACGCCAATGATATAGCTTCCTTTAAGTTAAATAAGCTTATGCTTTCTGCAGCTAATAATAATTTAAAGGTAGAAATTCATAGTAATTATCCACAGCATATGCAGGTTGTTTTAGTAGATGTTAGTGGTAGAATATTGTATTCAAATGCAATACAAATTCAAAAAGGATTTAACGTCATTGATAAAAAAGTTTCCTCGTTAAATGCAGCAGTTTATTATATAAAATTATTTACCCACGAACAGGTTATAACGAAGTCCTTGCTAGCTGAACACTAAGAAAATTTATTTGTAATATTTAATTTTAAATTTACTGTTACGAATTTACTTTTTGGTTTACCTTGTAAAGGCATTAAAAATTTAAAGCTGCTGAACTGGTTTAGCAGCTTTTTTTATAACAGCAATTCCATTACTGTTGTATCACACGTCATTATTATCTTATTATTTATAACTGAATCTAGGTTTGATAAGCGTAAATTTTCTTTGGTGGTTGCTTTTCTGGTTACTAAGATGTTTTTTTAATATTGGAATGGCTTACTATTATGCTTTTAATTAAATGATATCATTATTGTTATTCAAGTATGTTTACGTTCGTTACTTCAAGTATTGTTCCATAGTTAAACCTTTAACCAGATATTGCTGTTTACATACTGTAATATGTAGATCAGCAAGGTAGCTGCATTTTTACTATTGCCTAACAAAACTTCATACGCCCTATTAGCTTCCCTTATTAAATATTTCATAAATTCAAGCTTCTTATTGATTAAATGATTAAAAAGTTATTTTTCATGAACTTAGAATAAGTTTTATGAAATTAACAAGTGTGGAAAATAGTTTTCCAGACTTTTTTAAAATGGCATGGTATTTGACTTTTTCCGCAAAGCTATTTATTGAACTTTTTGAGCAATTTTTTCCCTATTAATACTCACTGTACCTAATTTTTGTTAACATTATCATTATTTATTTAAAAAAATGATAATGTATTTAATTTCGGTATATATGTATTTATTAATATGAGAAAATTTTAAAAAAATATGAAATTCCAATCTATGTTAAACCACAGGCTATTTTTAAACCTAGCTGCAAAATTTTTGTTTATTGCATTGATTTTATGTTCAATAACCTCCCAAGCAAACACCTACTATGTTTCTGCAACTGGCAATAATTCAAATGATGGTTTATCTGCTGCTACAGCATGGCAAACTATTGCCAAAGTTAACAGCTTCAATTTTGCTGCAAATGATAATGTTTTGTTCAATCGTGGCAATACATTTTATGGGGGCATTATTGTAAAACGTAGTAATATTAATTATGGGGCCTACGGCTCGGGAGCAAAGCCAATTATTTCAGGCCTTTCAACAGTTTCGGGCTGGGTTAACCTTGGTGGTAACATATGGGAAGCTCCGGTGACCAATGTCAAAAAGGGGGTGAATTTAGTTGTTCGCAATGGCGCTCCACAGCAGGTTGGAAGATACCCAAATGCTGATGCAGCAAATGGAGGATATTTAACCTATACAGCAGCAACAGCCAGCTCAATTACCGGGTCTGCACTTTCTTCAACAACAAACTGGACGGGAGCAGAAGTAGCAATTAGAGCTAGCCGCTGGGAGATTTTACGAAAACTGGTTACTGCACATTCAGGAGGAGTTGTAAGTTTTGCAACTCATCCGGTTGTGCCCAGAGTGAATTATGGTTACTTTTTTCAAAGAGATTCCAGGACGCTCGATAGGGATGGCGAATGGTGGCATAATGCAATTAATAATAAATTGAGAATGTATTTTGGTAATAACAGTCCTGCATCATACAATACTCAAATAACTACAGTTGATACTTTATTTAGGTGCCAGGGTTTTAGTTATGTTACCATCAGCGATATCTCTTTTAATGGTTCAAACAAAGGAGCAATCATGATCAATGGCGGTGTTGGAATTACAACAAAAAATTGCGATGTAAATAATAGTGGTGCAGAAGCTATTACAGCGATGTCAGCAAAAGACGTAACTGTTGATAATTGCACAGCTACAAATAGTTTAGGCTCAGGAATCCGTTTGTATAGTACCAGCGCTGGCCCTATTAATTTAGCAGTTAAAAATTGCACAGTTACTAACACTGCATATATTGCCGGTATGGAAACCAGCAATGAAGGTAATCAGGGGGTTGGGATACTGTGTATTGGAGGAGACAATATTCAAGTACTTAACAATAACATCGCTAATAGTGGCTATAACGGCATCGCATGGCAGGGAAATAATGCCTATATAAAATATAATTTGGTTAATGGGTTTAATTTAGTGAGAGATGATGGTGGCGGAATATATACCTGGGAAGGTAGTGGAAGCATTTTAACAGTTAGAACAAATAGAAATGTTATTAGTAATATTGTAATAAACGGGATTGGCAACAACCAGGGAACCAATGATTTAAAGTCAACCAGCACAAAAGGCCTGTATTTTGATTTGGGCACTGCTAATGTAATAGCAGACTCAAACACCATTGCTTA
>JAYTTI010000180.1:0-44965 GCA_043745405.1 Ferruginibacter sp.
CATGCTGGTTTTTACAGTTGCCGGTAAAGAAGTTGATATAACTTCATTTGGCTACGGCGTAATGCAGTTGATACCGGTTTTATTAAAACTTGCTTTGTATAGTGGTAGAAGCATCTTAATTATAGAAGAACCAGAAAGCAATTTACATCCAGCCTTTCAATCTAAATTGGCAGATATATTTTATGAGGCGAAAGAACTGTATAGCAATTCTTTAATAATAGAAACACATAGCGAATACCTGGTTCGTAAGCTTCAATATTTAACAGCTTCTAATAAAAGTAAATTAACCCCTGACGATACGGCAATTTATTATTTCTACCCACCTAATGAAATACCTCCGAATGAGCTAAAAGTGAAAAAAATAAAAATTCTTAGCGATGGACAAATGTTAGGTGATTTTGGATCAGGTTTTTTTGATGAGGCTGATAATATAGCTCTGGATTTATTTTTGATTAAGCAATCACAAAAAAATTAAAACATGGAATGTTACATATCTCAGGACTATTTTGCCAAATTAGAAGAATTATTGATTTCTGCTAAAGAGGATATTTTTTCTGGTAAGGCAACTAATCTAAACGTAATATTTCAATTGTTATCAGCTTTACCGTTAAATATTGATATTGAGGATCGAGATATCGAAAATGCAAAGGCACTGGTAGGAAATAAAGTTTACACCTCGTTTAAAGATAGGATTATAACTAATGCAATTAATAATGTTAAATTGAATAATAGTTATTTTAAAGATGATGATACTAAAATAAATAATCTAAGTGCTTTTTATTTTATGAATAGCGAGCAAACAGAAGGATTTTCAAAAAAGAATGGTGTTGTGTGTAAAGGTAATGAATACAAAGGCGAATCTTTTTATGAGGATTGTACAGTTGTAAATTTGCCAATAAAAGGTGATTGGGCGCCAATTATAAATTCTATTCCCCCAGTAAATGCCATGTTGATTATAGATCGCTATATATTTGGAAAGCCATTTTCAACTAAATTAGAAAGTTTACTTAATCTTATTAAATTATATAAAGGTGATTTGACTATTCCATTCCATCTTTCAATACTTTTCAGCAGTGAAGGCAAAAAAAATGGAACAATTAATACGACTTCAAGTCAGATTAAGTACGCTTTTGATGAGTTATCAAAGATTAAAAATATTGAAATTCGCATTTATTCGGATAAAAATATTCCAATAGACGATCGTTTGATTTTTACAAATTACACTTCAGGAAATATTGGTCACCCGTTGGTTAAAAAAGAAACAAGGTTTACACAAAATTTTTTGGGAGGTGAAACTAGTTCAGAGAAAATACGCCAAAACTATAAAATTTACAGAGAAGATCTATTGAATTGGAATTCCTTTCTAAATGGAATTCCATCTTTTCTAGGGACAGTTCAAACTATATGGGAAACATCAGAATTCAATAACAGATTGTTTCAGCCATTTATTTAAATAATTAATACCTAAAATACGGGATATTAAAGTTTATAACTTTATTTATTCCTCGATAACGTGAATAATAAAATATTTAACTCCGAAAATAAAAGAATAATACATTTTGATACCAGCATCAATCTGGTTGAGGGCGTTAAAAAAATTATATTAAAGAATTTTGCTGATGTTGATGTTAGCACTTTTACAAAACATCAGGATTTTACGCAAGCCGTTTTTAATTGTTTGGACAAGGGCGAAAAGATTGATTTGATAATTACAAATTATATGTTCGGTGGTCACAATTGCTATGAGTTGACAAAATCAATCAGGGATTACGAACTGAAATATAATAAACACACACCTATACTGCTGTTTACGTTGTATCAACGAAATACAGAAATTTTGCTGGGTTTAAAAGAAAAGATTTTTGATAAATATATTTCTTTAACTGAAGAAGAAGGAATCCTTATTGATTACATTAAATCTGTTTTATACTAAAGCAGGCAAAATTCACAAGAAAAAAATCGATAAATCTTTTTAAGAAGTAAATATTTCAAATGTCCGGCAACCCTCTTAATAATAAGCAAGTGCGCAATCAATCAGAGTGCCTCATCCATTATTTTCATTTGATGGATCTTGAAATGATTAATGAGCTACTTGATAATAAACTAACTTACCAGAACCTTGACAAGTGTGTTTTTGTAAGGAGGTTAAATCGCCCATTTACTGAATTTATTGCTGCTGGCGATACGAGGCTGAACTATCGCAAGGGCAGGTGTAATGGTGAGGGGTGCAACTACAAATGTGAGGGTTACTCCTTTATAGGCAACCATTCAAATAACTATATGGATTTGATTATTAACATTGAAAATGGAAGGGTATTGGATATATACGAATGCAGCAGTTTTAAAAATATTGCAAAAAACATAGTAAAGAATAAGCGTATTAAAATAGATGAAAATAAAGACCCTTTTTAAAAAATGGATATAGCTTTTACATTTTTCGAAGAGATATGTTTCATCTGTGAATAGGAGTGCTATTTTTATTTCAGATACTTTTTGTTCCAGAAACATAAAAATCTAAATTGCTTCAGAATCGTAGAATACCTTTGCAGCTATCAAAATTTTGTTAGTGAAAAAAGTTGTTCTGATTGTTATTTTATGTTGTTTCATTTTTACTGGCTATGCACAGGAAAAGGAAAAAGGGGCCAATTCAAAAATAACGGGCAATGTGGTGGATTCCTTAACCAGGCTGCCGCTTGAGTATGCTACCATTAGTTTGTTTAAGCCAGGAGAAAAAAAACCCATTAACGGTTCAACCACAAAAAAGGATGGGACTTTTGCTGTAACGGATGTTGGTACGGGTGTATTTTCTGTGATGATAGAATCTATCGGCTACAACGCTTTTACCATCAATGGTATCAATGTGCAGCAGAGCCGTGCAGTAGTTGACCTGCAAAATATTTTGCTGATAAAAAAAGCGAAGGAACTTCAAAACGTTACCGTAACCTCCACAACAAAACTGGTTGAAGACAAAATTGATAAACTTGTTTTTAATGCTGAAAAGGATATTACTTCGCAAACAGGTGTGGCAACAGATGTATTGAAAAAAGTGCCACAGGTTTCTGTAGATGTGAATGGAAATGTGGAGCTGGCGGGCAGTGCATCCATAAGGTTTTTAATAAACGGAAAGCCTTCCACCGCTTTTGGTAGCAGTATCAATGATGTGCTTCAATCTATACCTGCCAGCCAGATAAAAAGCATCGAAGTGATTACCAACCCGGGTGCAAAATATGATGCACAGGGGCTGGGCGGCATCATTAATATTATACTAAAGAAAAGTACCGCACAAGGTATTAATGGAAATGTTTCATTGACCGCAGGAACAAGAAATGAAAATGGTTCTTTTAATTTTAATGCACGCAAAAACAACTTTGGGATCAATGCATTTTTTAGCGGTAATGCAAGGCTTTCCGCAACCACGCCCACTTATTATGAAAGGCTTTCGACTGATACTGCTTCAAAAACATTGGTGTCGTTACAGCAGTATGGATCAAATGATTTTAAACGTCACGGTTTTCAATCTGGTGTAGGGTTTGATTATTCCATTAAAGAAAAAAATAATTTTTCCGGATCTTTTGCTTTTAACAATTTTGGCAATAGCAGTTATGGGCTTGTCGATCAATCGCTGCTGGTAATTGATTCATTAAAGCCACCGAATACGCTCTCATCAAAATATACTGTCAACAATAACAATAATTCATTTTCCAACGATAATATAGACGCATCTTTAAATTATAAAAGAACCTTTGCAAAAGAAGACCAGGAACTGGAAATTGGCGTAAACGCCAGCTTTGGAAATATTAATAACGCAGCAGCAAATACGCAACTGTTGCAGCCGCAGGATTCATTGATCTATGGCACCAATAGTACAAACCTTGGTAAAGAAAAAGAAATAGAAATAACAGTTGACTATACCCAACCGGTAGCAAAAGATATTAAGCTGGGTTTTGGCGGTAAATTAAATTTTTATGATGTAAAAAGTTCTTCGGATGTGTTAGGTTACCAACCTGCATATAATAAATATGTATTTGATTCTGCCTTATCAAATTATCTTGATTATAATCAAAAAGTATATGCGTTGTATGCAGAGCTTAGTTTTCCGGTGGCTAAACTTTTCGATGCTAAAATCGGAAGCCGTTACGAGCGTACAGAGATCAATTCATTTTTTTCAAATGCGCAAGGGCAGGTAAGTACCCCCGGTTATAATACATTTGTTCCATCGCTGTTTTTTTTAAGAAAGCTGAACGACAAAGAAACACTAAAACTGAGCTATTCAAAAAGAATAGAAAGGCCCGAATATCGCGACCTTAATCCGTATATAAATGTTAGCGATCCCAATAATATTATTACGGGTAACCCTTATTTAAAGCCAGAGATAGGTAACCGTTTAGAACTTAGCTATAATCGAAATTTGGGTAAGGAAGGATCCTTTTCAGCAACATTATTTTACAGGGCAAACCATAATGATATACAACCCTTTGTTGTTTATTATCCTTCATTACCAATAGGAGATTCAACGTATACAAATGTTTCTGTAACCACAAGGGAGAATATAGGGGTAGAAAAAAATATGGGCACTAATCTTTTTGCTGACCTTCATGTCAACAGTAAATTAGATGTGCGCAGTAATGTGATCTTTTTTTACAGGCATACCATCAATGCAATTGATGCGGGCTACAACTCCAGTAGTTTTAACTACCGGTTCAATATAAATGCCAGTTACCAGTTCAGCAAAACATTGGTGGCAGAATTCTTTGGCAACTTTAATTCTGCACGCCACGAAGCACAGGGAACCTATCCGTCATTTATTTCTTACAGTACGGCTATACGCAAACAATTCTGGAATAAAAAAGGCAGCCTTGCGCTCAGTGGAATTAATGCTTTCAGTAAATATGTAACGCAGAAGACAACATTATCCGGCCCCAATTTTATTGTAAACAGCACCAGAGAAATTCCTTTCAGATCCATTGCACTTAATTTTACCTGGAAGTTTGGAAAACTAACATTTAAAAAAGAGAAAGAAGAGAATAATGGTAATTTAAATGCACCGGCAGAAAATTAATTATTGCAATATTAATATGAAATACGCATTTATATTTTACGAATGTTGGACTTAATATGCCTGTGTGCCACAATAAAAACACCTTTAAGTTTTAATAAAAATCCTTTTCTTATACATCCAGTATAAAATAAGCCACACAAATAAAAGAGTCAATCCACCGCTTACCAATGTTGCATATGGGGCGCCAAACAATTGGTCGTATTGTTTACCAAGGTGGATGTACAAACTTTTTTTGATAAACGAGAGAATGCCGCCATCTGCTATACAGTAAGCAGCAATAGAGTTGGCGCCAATCACCGCCAGGAAAAATGACCAGCGTTTATATCCCTTGACATCAATAACCAGGTAAAAAAATGCGAGCATTAAAAAGCAGATGCCACCGCTAAAGATAGTCCACGCCGGTGTCCATATCCGCTTTACGATGGGATTAATACCAGTAATGTGAAGCAAAAAACCAAGGGCCAGTAAACATCCTCCGGCAATTAAAAAATATTGAATTTTTTTGCTGGCCGTTTTATCAGCATGTAAAACGTTGCCCGCCATCAGCCCCAGCAGCATGGTGCCCAGTGTGGGTATAAAGCTTAGGGTAGCATAACCGCCTTCATTAAATTGAAAAACTTTTTCTCTTGGAAACAGGTTTAAAAACCATCTGTCAAAGGCCCATGCAAGGTTGGTATTTTTATTCCAATGTGCCGCAAAACCCTGTAAGTTGTTTGGCCAGTTTGCAGTAACGCCCGTTGTGCCGTAGTCGAAATCAGCACCGGGTAATGGGTATACAGCAAAGGCCAGCCAATAACCCACCAGCAAAATAATTAATGCGGCAGTATGTATCCTTTGCGGACAAAAACCAAGCAGCACCAAAAAAGTATAACCAAGGCCAATCTATGTAAGCGTATCTTCAAAAGTAAAATAGGTTTGGGTAGAATAATTGGAACGCAAAAAAATGCCAATGCAGATAAGTATAAGCGAACGTTTAATGCTGTGTAACAGAATCGCAGATGTAGAGGCGCCTTTCATTTTTCTTCCGGCAATAGAAAAAGGCAGTACTACACCAACAAGGAATGTGAAGGAAGGTTGGATCATATCTGTAACGACAACCAGACCCATGGTACATGGCTTTGATTAAAAGATAATAGCTGCCAGAAAGGGCTGTCGGGTAAGGCACCTGCTACTTTTGAAAAAGAAAGCACTTCGCCCATCATCAACAACATAACAAAACCACGGTACACATCTACTGAAGCCTCCGCTGGGCTAATCCGGTACTATTTAATTCAGTTGAAACATTGGAAGAAAATAAATTTTTCATATAGCTGTATTAGATACCTTAATATAAATCTTTCCGGATTATAACAAAAGGGTTGACGTAATTATTTTATTTTGGTGATGAAATTATCAACAGATGCGGGCTAATAAATTTAATAAAGTACCCATAATTCTTTAAAGCCACACCAATAAAAAACGTCTTAACGCCTGAACGGCAAAACATTTTTAAAAAAGAAGTGTAATTTTACCATATGGATTTAGTAACCGTTAAATCATTCGATAGCTATTTTTTGGCCAATATTATTTTGGGGCGTCTGCAATCTGAAGGGATTGAATGTTATTTAAAGGATGAAGTAACAGTTACTATGGACCCTATTTTAACCAACGCAATCGGCGGTATTAAACTGGTGGTTAAAAATGAAAATGCGGCGTGGGTGCGGACTATTTTAAGAGGCTATGAAGAAGAATATATAAATGCAGCAACCTGTCCACAATGTGGTGCACATCAGTTTAATTATATTGCTAAACCCGGTGTAACAAATTTTTTGACTGCTATATTAACAACTCTATTTGGCAGCTATGCGGTAGCCCCTGAATATGTATATCAATGTGGTAATTGTAGTTACGAAACCGAACGCCTGCCCGATTTTAACAGCAATACATCCGAAGCAGAACAGGTATAAATTTTATTGCTGCTGTTGCTGTATCATTTCAACATACTTCCTATACGAATTATTAATGGAACCATCTTCATTCATTTTAACAGTGACTACCTGTGGCATTAAAATGGCAGCAACCTGGTTGGCTACCAGGCCATCTTCCGATACAGAAACACCTACTTCAAGGGTTTGTTTAGCGGTTCCTTTATAAGTGCCTTTTACCGGCGAGCAGTCGCTGAAATTACGGCCAATAGCAAGCCGCACATGGCGGTCGTTTACAATACAGTTATTGGTTGGGTCAAGACCCAGCCAGCCATAAAAAGGGATATAGGCTTCTACCCATGCATGAGTGGCACCTTCGCCACGAAGGTTATTATCAAGCGGACAAACATAGCCGCTAACATATCTTGCCGGAACACCCAGCAGGCGCAACATCACCATCAGTATATGTGCAAAATCCTGGCATACCCCGGCCCTTAATTTCCATATTTCATCCAGGGTGGTTTCTACACTGGTAATGCCTTTGATGTATTGAAAATTTTGATACACATACTCGCTTAACTGTTGTACCGCAACATACACCGATACGGATTTATAAAAACCTGCATCAGCAATTTTTTTTACCTCATCCAGCGCTAAAAAACTTTCCTGCTTTAAAAAATCAATAAAGGGCACTACATACCTTATCTGGTATAAATGGCTCCATTGCTCTTCAATGGCTGCATCATCTGACGGAAAAATTTTTGATTTGGTAACAATGACAATAGTTGAATCTATACGCAAGGATGTATGTGGGGCAATGTTCATAAAAGACCCTGTTTCATTGCCGTAATAATCTTTATAAACTTCTACCATGGGCTCGCCTGTAATGTTTAACTGCTGACTTTGCACTTCCTGGTTTTCGTCTTTAACAGGAAATAACATTACCTGGTTGGCGCTGTCACGTACCGGTTCGGGATAAGTATATTGGGTAACATGATGTATAATAAATCGCGGCATAATTTTCTGATTGTGTTATGTATGTGCAAAATAGTTTTGGTTCAATGTGTCTGCAATGGTAAACAAACTGTTTTTTGTTTCATTTAAAAACAGGTGCAGACCTTCTTCGATAATTGAATCGGGTGTAGTAAATTTTACTTTACTTTTTAGTTTCCCAATCATAAAATCTATCTGATTGAAATCAGGTGTATTGCGCTCATTTTTTACCCTTTCAAAATAGCGGTGCAACCTGTTGATTGAATAAATAACAGAACGTGGAAACTGGTCATTTAAAACAACCTGGCCCATAACATTCCTTGCTTCAAACCCACCACGGTAAGTCTTTAAATATAATTCGTAACCTGAGATGGACATCAGCAGATACTTCCAGTAAGTAGTATCTTTTGTTTCATCCAGGTCGTAATTAACATCACTGAATTTTACATCCAGTATATCGGCCGACTGTATGGCCCTTTCAAGATATTTACCAATATTGATAAATGAGTTCCCTTCGCCCCTTGCCATTGTAATATCAGTGGTGCCAAAATATAAAACACCATATTTGATAAGCATGTCTAAAATAGTAACAGGGTCTTCCTTTTGTAACCAGTCTGCCAAAGCTTCCTGCCTTACGCCATGGTAAAAATCATTTAAACATTGCCACATTTCTTTGGTGATATGGTCCTGTACACTTCGTCCGTTTTCCCTGGCAAGGGTTACCATGTTTAAAACAGAATTGGGGTTATCTTTTCCAATAACCATGTATTGTAAAATGGCCCTGGTATCATGTGCCAGGGCATTGCCTTCTTCCTCATTTAGAAAGGTAAAAATTTTCAGCACAGGTTTCCACGAAAAAGCCTGTACATCATCCTGCGAAGACGCATAATTAATTTTGAGCATCCGTAAAATACCATCCGTTCTTTCCATGTAACGGCTCATCCAGTATAAACTATTTGCAACTCTACTTAGCATAAGTAATTGTACAGCCCCCTGCCCCCAAAGGGGGGTCTAAGAAAGCTCTTTTTATTTTTGGTGATAAAATCAAATTACGCAAACTCTATGCATGTAAATAATATAACGAATTGCTAAGCACCTAAATCCCCCCTTCGGGGGTGGGGGGCTTCTATTCCGCCAGCACCCATGTATCCTTGCTTCCACCACCCTGTGATGAATTAACAATCAGCGACCCTTCTCTTAATGCAACCCTTGTTAAACCGCCCGGCACAATTTCAATACCACCAGGCCCGCATAAAGCGTAAGGCCTTAAGTCAATTCTCCTTGGTTGTAATTTACCATCCAGGTAACAGGGCGCCGATGATAAACTTATGATGGGTTGTGCAATAAACTGCCTTGGGTCCAGCAACACTTCGGCTTTGTAATTGGTGATTTCCTCTTCTGTTGCCGCACTTCCCATCAACATACCATAGCCCCCACTTTCATTGGTTTTTTTAATCACCATTTTATGGATATTGTTAAATACATGTTCACGCTCTTCATCTTTGCCTAACTGGTAGGTGGGTACATTTTTTAATATCGGCTCTTCGTTGAGGTAATACCGTATCATGGCAGGCACAAAAGTATAAATGGCCTTATCGTCTGCAACGCCATTGCCTACTGCATTTACAATAGCCACATTACCTTTTCGGTAGGCACTCATTATTCCGGCTACGCCCAACCTGCTGCTTGCATCAAAAACAAGAGGGTCTAAAAAATCGTCATCCACTCTTCTGTAAATAACATCCACCTGCTGCAGGCCCGATGTTGTTTTCATAAATACTTTATGATTGTCTACAACAAGGTCGCTTCCTTCCACCAGTTCAACACCCATTAATCGTGCAAGGGTTGTATGTTCAAAGTAAGCAGAATTATAAATGCCTGGTGTAAGCAATACGATGGTAGGATTTTTATTTTGTCTTGGTGAAAGTGATACTAGGTTCCTATGCAGGATAGTTGGGTATTCTGTTACGCTGCGTACATTATTTTGCGGCAGCAAATCAGGGAAAATGCGCTTGGTAATTTCCCTGTTCTCCAGCATATAACTAACACCACTGGGTGTACGCAGGTTGTCTTCCAGTATGTAAAACGACCCATCATTATTTCGGATAAGGTCAATACCAGATATATGAATATAAATATCGTACGGCACCGGAAAATTATGCATCTCCCGCAGGTAATGCGGACAGCTATAAATCATCTCGGCAGGCATTACGCCGTCTTTAATAATAAACTGGTTACTGTAAATGTCTTTTAAAAAAAGGTTGAGAGCCCTCAGCCTTTGCTTGATACCTTTTTCAATAAAATCCCATTCTGCTGCGGTAATAATACGCGGAATAATATCAAAGGGAAATATCTTTTCTATGCCTTCGCCGCTGCTGTAAACAGTAAACGTTACACCCTGGCTCATAAAAAGCCTTTTGGCCAGTTCTTCTTTTTTATTGAGTTCTTCTACCGAGAGTTGCTGCATAAATTCTACAGCATTTTTATATTGGTCCCTAACGGCATGGTCGCTATGCATTTCATCCCAGGTATTTGCATCTACTAAATAGGATTGCAGCAGTTCACTTGTTTGCATAAAAATCGTTTAAAGATTAGCTGGCATGCCCATCATCAAAACCGATTATAGTCAAATATAATACATACTTGTTGTTTTTGATACGGTCTCAAAAATATTACCTATAACTTTATTACCCTTAATTTTAATGCATGACAAAAATTGCAATGATACCCGCCCGTTATGCCGCCACCCGTTTTCCTGCCAAATTGATGCAGGTGTTGGGTAACAAAACAGTTATCAGGCACACTTACGACAATACAATTGCTACCGGTTTATTTGACGAAGTAATAGTGGTTACAGACAGTGATATTATTTATACTGAAATTGTACAACACGGCGGCAAAGCCATGATGAGCATTAAACAACACGAAAGTGGCAGCGACCGTATAGCAGAGGCTGTGGCAACAATTGAGGTGGACATTATAGTAAATGTACAGGGCGACGAACCCTTTGTACAAAAAGAGCCGTTAGAAAAATTATTAAAAGCTTTTGAAGGGGAGTCAGGAAAAACAATACAGGTTGCTTCATTGATGCAGGTATTAAAAGAGCAACAGCTTATTAATGACCCCAATTATGTAAAAGTTGCGGTGGATAAAAATATGAATGCCCTGCTTTTTAGCAGGAGTGTAATCCCTTATCACCGGGACCAGCAAATAACACCGGTTTATTATGAGCATATTGGGGTATATGCTTTTCGCAAACAGGCGTTGATGAACTTTACCGGCTGGAAAATGACACCATTGGAAGCAGCCGAAAAAATTGAATGCCTCCGTTATCTTGAAAATGGTGTAACAATAAAAATGGTGGTTACACAATACATGGGTGTAGAAATTGATACGCCTGAAGATTTAGTGAGGGCGGCGAAATTGTTGTAAAGCGTTAAATTGATTGTTTGATTTATAAACCCTTTATTGTCTTCCAAACCTGTTCAGCAACAGGGATACCCTTTTCTAAATTTTCTTTTCTAGTCATCAATACGCGTTCGCCGGGATAGATTATTTTTTTTCCGGGCTCAATAGGAATGGATTGATGATAATCATCGATAATTTGTTGAAGCAATAAATCGATTAATTTAAAATTAGCCAATGCTTTTATATCAATTGCAATAAAAATTTGCGAAAGGCCAAACTCTGATTCCTGTTTGCTAATATCATTCACTGTATTTCCTGCTGATAATAATGCAGCCAGCATATCTAATAAAAGGGATAAACCGGCGCCCTTCCAATAACCCATCGGCAGGGCTTTTTTTGATTCCATTATTTCATTGGGGTCGGTAGTTATTTTTCCCTCCTTATTGTATCCGCCGGCAACAGTTAGTTGTTCGTTTTTTAATGTTGCCATTTCTAATGCGCCAAAAGAATATTGCGACATTGCCATATCCAGCACAATTGCTTCACCTGCATAAGGTATTGCAATCACCAGGGGATTATTACCTAACCTGTTGTCTATTGCATTCCACGCAGGCATGTTGGCAATGGTATTTGACCAGCCAATAAAAACAAAACCTTCCTTTGCAGCTTTCCATCCATATAAACCACCACGCATCCAATGATTGGTATTGCCAAGAGCCACACAGCCTATTCCGTTTTTTGCAGCAAGCGTCATTGCTCTTTCCGTTGCATGTAATGCGTTTAGTGGCCCCGGCCCAAGGTTCCCGTTCCATTGTTCGATACCACCAAAGCGGGAAATCCTTTCCGGAACTGCATCCGGCAATACTAACTTGTTTTTTATATACTCAATAAATTTAGGAAACCTGTTTACGCCATGTGAGTAAACCCCATCAATACTATTGGTTGTAAATACTTCTGCGCAGGCGGTTGCTTTTTCTTTAGTAAACCTATTAGCAATGAGGATGCGGAAAAATTCTGCAGTCATCTCACCTGGAGGTACTCTTATAAATACAGCAGCATTTTCATTCATAAAAAGTGGGTTTAACCGAAGCAAATATAAATAGGCCCAAAAATTTACTTCATAGAAAGAACCAACAAAAATAACAGGGTTAAATTAACGGACAAGGTTTACATATTCTGAAGAAGCCTTGTTGTTTTTCAAAAACCTTTGCCATTCTTCCAGCATCTTTCCTTTAAGCACCCGGGGAAATTTGTGTTGTCCACCCACCTTGCCTTTTGAGCGCATAAACTCCATAAAAGTATTTTCAGAAAGTATGGTTACAATTACATCCTTTAATGCATGTTTCCTTTCTACTTCATAATCGTCATTAAGATCTTTTAATTTTTCGTCTATGCGCAAACGTAGTAAATCTTTATCGGCAGTATCATCTGTGGCAATATACCAGTGGTGGGCAAAAAAGTTTTCATACGATACACCCGCAACTGTAAATTCAGGGATAGAAATATTCAGCTCTTCACTCACCATTTCAATGACTTTATTCATATTATCAACACTTAAATGTTCGCCCGTTAAACTTAAAAAATGCCTGGTTCTGCCGGTTATAATAATTTCACTTCTTTCCTTATCAATTAATTTTATGGTATCACCAATGGCATAGCGCCATGCACCGGCATTGGTACTTATCAATACAGCGTAATCTTTATTTTCTTCAATTTCATGTATCATATACACTTCAGGGTTTTCTGTCATATTCCCTTCGCTGTCAAAATTGTCATCGTCAAAAGGCACAAACTCAAAAAAAATGTTATTGTTTAACACCAGGTGCATACTGGTTGCATCCTGCCGGTTTTGATAAGCCAAAAAACATTCACTAGCCAGATACGTTTCAATATAAGTTATCGGTTTGCCTAATAGTTTTTCAAATCCTTTTTTATAAGGTTCCAGTGCTACACCACCATGTACATAAAAAGCAAGATTGGGCCATATTTCATGAATGTTATTTACTTTGTAACGCTCAATTATTTTTTCCATACACAATTGAAGCCAGGCAGGCACCCCTACAATAAAACCAATATCCCAGTCAGGGGCATTGTCAACAATCTCTTCTAATTTTTTTGCCCAGTCTTTTACCTTTGCAATTTTTTTACCGGGTTTATACAGGCCCAAACCCTGTACCAATAAAGGGATTTTCCTTTGCTGGATACCGCTTAAGTCTCCTGCATAATAAGTTGCTCCTTTTTTTGTAATTGTGTGCAGCCACCAAGTAATAGCCAACCTTTTCCTATTGCACTTTTTGGTACATCTTCATATTTTGCAAGGCTTAATAATTGTTTAAGGCTGGTAATATTATTGCTGCGTATCAGCTCTTTTGTGATGGGGATGTATTTACTGGCGGCTTCGCTTGTTCCACTACTTAATGCAAAATATTTTACAATGCCCGGCCAGCATACATCAGGCGTTCCTTCTACTGACTTGTGCCACCATTCTTCGTAAATTTTGCCATAGTTGTAAGAGGGAACCAGCTGCTGAAATTTTTTTCCAATATGACGGCTCATCAGTATTTCGTCAAACTTATATGCCTGTCCAAATTGTGTAAACCTTGCAAAACGCAATAATTTTTTAAGCACTTTTAATTGCTGCCGCCTGGGATTGCTCACAGGAAGGTTCAAAGCCTTTAAAATACTTTTAGGAAGTTTTAAATCAATAATTGCCATGCACCCTTGATTAACGTTAACAAATTTACTGCTTACAATTGGCTTATGGTTATTATTTGACAAACGGAAAATGAGGGTATATTTTGAATTTTTACATTGAAGTAATAACAGGATTTATGGATGTTTAAATACACCCTTACAAAAACTACCAATATTATTTTTAATATGATTGGGGAACCATCAATTTGCAGTACGTTTGTACACACTAAATTTAAAAAAATGAAAAAACTTTTTGTTTCGTTTTTACTTTCTGTTTGCCTGTTAAAAGCCAGTGCAGATGAAGGTATGTGGCTACCGATGTTACTGGGCCAGCAGGTATATAATGATATGGTTAAAAAGGGGTTAAAATTAACCAAGGATCAGTTGTATTCTGTCAATAAATCATCGCTTAAAGATGCTATTTTAATTTTTGGCGGTGGGTGTACCGGCGAAATTGTAAGTAGCGAAGGATTGATTTTTACCAATCACCATTGCGGCTACGAGGCCATTGCAGATGCAAGTACTGTCGAGCATAATTATCTGCAGGATGGGTTTTATGCATACACAAAAGACCAGGAAATAAAAAGCCAGATAACCGTTCAGTTCTTAGACAGGATTGTTGATGTAACACAGGAATTAGAAGCGGCCGTAAAAGGGCTGTCATGGGCAGACAGGGGGGCAAAAATGCCAGAGGTATATAAATCGATTACAGAAAAAGTAGCGGATAAAGAAAACGGATTGGCCGGTAGGATATACAGCATGTTTAAAGGGAACCAATACCTGATGTACGTGTATAAAACATACCGGGATATACGCCTGGTAGGGGCACCGGCAGAAAGCGTAGGTAAATTTGGAGGTGATACCGATAACTGGGAATGGCCACGCCACACAGGTGATTTTTCTATCTTTAGGGTGTATGCTACTAAGGATGGTAAACCGGCCGATTATAGTAAAGACAACCAGCCCTTAAAACCAAAATACTTTTTACCTGTTAGTATTAAAGGGATTAAAGATGGTGATTTTGCGATGATATATGGTTACCCTGGAGGCACTAACCGTTATGAAACCAGCTATGGGATTAAACTAAAAACTGAAATTGAAAACCCTTCTTTAGTTGCTTTAAGGGATGCCCGTTTAAAAATTATGCTCGAGCAAATGAAAAAAGACCCTTCGGTAAAATTGAAGTTATCTAGCAATTATGCCAATATAGCCAACTACTGGAAATTTTTTGATGGCGAAACAAAGCAGTTGTACAAGTACCAGGTTTATGAACAAAAACAGGTGTATGAAAAAAACTTTGCTGCATGGGCCAAAGGCAAACCAGAGTACGAAAATATTTTTAAAGAATATGAAAAAAATTACATCGCCTGGACGCCTTACAGCAAACACCGGCAATACATCAATGAGGGTGTAGTAGGGTCTTCATTGGCAGGCTTTGCGGCTGGTTTAATCGGGTTGGAAACAAATTTGGTAAAAACAGGGATAGCAGCTGCAGACATAAAAAAATCAGTTGATGCGGCTACAGAAAACAGGAAGGCTTTTTTAGCAGAAGAAGATATACCGAGTGACGAAAAAATACTGGCGCTTACAGCCATGATGTTTTACAACGATATAGATAAAAGCCAGCACCCTGTTGGATTTTACGAAGGCATTAAAGCAACTTATGGTGATTTAAAAGAAGAGCAAACTTTTAAAAAATGGGCCAAAGATGTGTTTGCCAATACAATGATTTTAGATGATGCAAAATGGGCTGCTTTTATTGCCAACCCCAATGCTACTGTATTACAGGCCGACCCTGCTTTTGCATATGCGGCTGCATTTATAAAAAATTATAACCTTAAATACGTCCCCTTATATTCTGCCTTTGCAATTAAAAATGCAGAATTGGGCAGAAGCTATTTGAAAGGCGTTATGGAAATGAACCCAACAGCAGCAGCCAAAATGTACCCTGATGCAAACTTTAGTATGCGGGTAAGTTATGGTAATGTAAAAAGCTACAATCCTCGTGATGCGGTGCATTATGATTATGTAACAACCGGAAAAGGAATTTTGGAAAAATACAAAGCAGGCGATTACGAATTTGACCTGCCTGTAAAACAAATCGAACTGATGAAGAAAAAAGATTTTGGCCAGTATATTGATAAGGGAAGAAATGACCTGGTAATCAATTTTATTACTACTAATGATATCACTGGGGGTAATAGCGGCAGCCCCGTAATAGATGGCAATGGTAATTTAATAGGCCTTGCTTTTGACGGTAATTATGAAGCATTGAGCCATAAAATTGCGTTTGATAAAGACCTTAACCGCACTATTTGTGTTGATGTACGTTATGTGTTGTGGTGCATTGATAAATTGGGCGGAGCAAAAAATATCATTAACGAATTAAAGTTGGTTAAATAAAAAAGAATTTTCAAAAACCGTAGTCTTAAAAACTACGGTTTTATTTTGCTGTTTAAACAATCAGGCACGATAACTGTTTAGATACTTTATCATCAAAAAATTATACAATGAAACACATTCATTTACTTTTAACTGCCTTTTTTATGAGCTCAATACTTTCTCTAACAGCGCAGAATATTGCTTCTATAAAAACAGAAGAAGTAACCTATACTTCGGGCGGTACAACACTGAAAAGTTATGTTGCTTATAACGGCGACCAAAAAGGAAAAAGGCCCGCAATTATTGTGGTACCAGAGTGGTGGGGCAATAATGATTATTCAAAAATGAGGGCCCGCCAATTAGCCGAACTGGGATATATCGCCATTGCAGTAGACATGTATGGTGATGATAAAATAGCCGCTAATCCAGCACAGGCACAGGAATATGCCACACCTTTTTACAAAGACCCTCAATTAGGTAAGGCAAGAATTGAAGCAGCTGTAAATAAATTAAAGGAATACCCGCAAACTGATGCCAGCAAAATGGCTGCTATCGGTTATTGTTTTGGAGGTTCAATGTTATTGAATGCTGCAAAAATGGGTATGGATTTTAAAGGGGTTGTAAGCTTTCACGGAGGGCTGGCTACAGTTCCTGCTACGGCAGGGTCTACCAAGGCAAAAATTTTAGTTTGCCATGGAGGTGCAGATAAATTTATCAGCGAAGAAGACATAAAGAATTTTAAAGGCAATCTTGATTCTTTAAAAGTTATGTATACTTTTATTGTATATCCTAACGCGACTCATGCATTTACCAATCCGGATGCTACGGCGAATGGTAAAAAATTTAACATGCCAATCGAATACAATGAGGCAGCAGATAAAAAATCATGGAATGATATGAAAGAATTTTTTGCAGTAATATTTTAATGCCAACACCCTTTCGTTTTAATATCTTAAAAATGGCAGATGATTTACATATAAGTACAGGAACCAAACAGGAAATGTATGAAATAATAATGCCGCAAATAAAGGCATTAATAGAAGGTGAGCCGGATTTGATTGCCAACCTTGCAAATATTAGTGGGGCTTTAAAAGAACAGTTTGGCTGGTTTTGGGTAGGGTTTTATATTGTAAAAAATAATGAGTTGGTGTTAGGGCCTTTCCAGGGGCCGGTAGCCTGTACCCGTATACAAAAAGGCCGTGGTGTTTGTGGCAGCAGCTGGCAACAGGCACAAACACTGATAGTGCCGGATGTAACAAAATTTACCGGCCATATTGCCTGCAGCAGTTTATCTGTATCTGAAATTGTTGTACCCATTATACGCAATAATGAAGTAATAGCTGTTTTGGATGTAGATAGTGAAAAGCCTGCTATGTTTGATGAAACAGACAAAAAATACCTGGAAGAAATAATTGCGGAAATTTTATTTTAAACTTTTGGTTCATTGTCTTTCCATCCCCAGAGATAGCGGCAGGCATAGGTCCTGTAAGGGCTCCACTTAGCAGAAAGCGACAGCATTTTTTCTTTTAAAACTTTTTTATCAGTACCATCCAGCTGGTATAATTTAGTAATGCTTTGTTGTATACCAAGGTCATCAAGGGCAAATACATCTTCCCTGGCTAAAGTAAACATCAGTATCATTTCAACGGTCCATTGACCCACACCCTTTATTTGCGACAGGTATTTAATCAGCTCTTCATTACTCATTTTATGCAGCTTTGCATCAGTAATATTTTCTTCTATAAAAAAGCTGCAAACATTTTGAACATAACGGGTTTTTGCATTTGATAAACCAATTCCGCGTAAAGTTTCAAAAGGAGTATCAACAACTTGCTGCAATGAAGGCTTTTTATTTTTGTATAAATTTAAAAACCGGTTATAAATAACGGCAGCGACTTTTGTATTCAATTGCTGGCTCATAATAGAACCACATAAATGCAGGTAAACATTTTTACGGCTTACAAACAGGTAAGGCTCCTGTAAAGCAATTATTTTTTTTAATTTTTTGTCTTTGCTTAAATGTGCAATATGTTCCATTGGTAATAAAAATGCACAGAAAATTTCTTCTGTATGCTTTGTAAAAAATACTTATGATTTCGTAATCATTTATTCCAGCTCATTCCCCCATCTTTTTCATCCTTTAATTCAATGCCCAAAGCGTTAAGCTGCTTTCTTATTTTATCAGAAGTGGCGTAATCTTTTTTTGCTTTTGATTCCTTACGGATTTCAATCAGCAACTGCATTACGCCATCTAAAGTACCATCGTCTCCTGCCGAAATTCTAGTTAACCCAAAAACATCTTCCAGGTAAGCTTTAAATTTTTGTTGCAGCAAAATAAAAGTGGCAGATGAAAGGGCTGTTGTTTTTATCAATCCTTCTTTTATTGAATTAATAATCGGTACCAGTTCAAACATATTTGCCAAAACTTTTGCAGTATTAAAATCATCGTCCATACTTTCGTCAAAAGCAGCAATCAACGCTACTACTTTTGCATCTAATTCTGTATCACTTGCCAACTGTTCATTACCAATTGTCAAGTTCTCCAACAATTCATATGCTTCCCATAAACGCTTCAATCCCTTTTCCGATGCCTGTAAAGCTTCATTACTAAAATCCAGTGTACTTCTGTAATGAGTCTGCAACATAAAAAACCTTACCACCATCGGGGAATAGGCTTTTTCCAGTAAAGGATGATTCCCCGTAAATAACTCTTCGGGTAAAAATCCATTTCCCAACGATTTACTCATGCGGGTACCGTTTACAGTAAGCATATTGGTATGTATCCAGTAATTAGCCGGGCTGGTATGATAGCAAGCCCTGCTTTGTGCAATTTCATTGGTATGGTGCGTAGCAGCAAGATCCATTCCGCCGCCATGGATATCAAATTTTTTGCCAAGGTATTTTTCACTCATGGCCGAGCACTCAATATGCCAGCCCGGAAAACCCATACCCCATGGGCTTGGCCATTGCATCAGGTGCTCGGGCTTTGCTTTTATCCATAATGCAAAATCAAGCCGCCCACGCTTTTCATCCTGCCCGCCCAGTTCCCTTGTTCCTTCCAAAAGATCTTCCAGTTTCCTGTTGGTGAGTATACCATAAGGTTGCTCTTTATTATATTTTTCTACATCAAAATAAATAGTGCCACCTACTTCATAAGCATATCCATTGGCAATTATCTGTTTTGCCATTTCAATTTGTTCTGCAATATGCCCTGTGGCAGTTGGTTCAATGGAAGGTGGTAAATTATTCAGCAACTGCATTACATTCCTAAAACCCACTGTATATTTTTGTACAATTTCCATGGGCTCTGCCTGCTGCAACCTTGCTATTTTGCTGAACTTATCATCGCCTTCATCACGGTCACCTTCCAGGTGACCGGCATCGGTAATGTTACGCACATACCTTACTTTATACCCCAGGTATTTTAAATAACGGTAAATAATATCAAAGGAAATAAAAGTACGGCAATTGCCCAGGTGTACATCACTGTATACGGTTGGCCCGCAAACATACATGCCTACATGGTTTGGCGTTATCGGTTTAAATTCAGATTTAGTTCTTGTAAGTGTATTGTATATTTTTAAAGACATTCTTTATTTTAGTTAGTTGCTTTTTCCAAAAAGGAAGAACAGCATGTTTTAAGTTTTTTGTACCGGGTATTTTTAAATTGAATATCGTTTTTTACATCTTATTTATACAAAATCTTTGTACCTATTTGCTTAAACAGGTGCATTAATTGTAATGAAATATCTAATGGATATGTAATCTAAACAAAGATATTATGCTATGCTGCAAACTTAACAGCCAGCCTTAAATAAATATTTATTAATAAAAACCTATATAGGCATCAAATATAATAAAAAAGATAAAAATGCAAGCTGCTACTTATTGCCGGTATGGGTTATATCTGTAATAATAGGAAAATGATCACTTAATTTTTTTGAAATACATATAAATTGGTTAACCTGGTATTGAGGGCCAACAAAAATATTATCGATACGCAATGTTGGAGCAATTCCACTGAATGTTCTTCCAAGGCCAACTCCTTTTTTCTCAAATGCGTTTTGTAAACCAGCTCCAATTTTTTCATAAGCATAAGAGTTGGGAACATCATTAAAATCGCCACATACAACTACAGGATAAGGGCTTCTATCAATCTCTTCTTTTATTCTGTCGGCCTGTGCCTGCCTTCTTAAAAACCCCCTTTTTAATTTACTGATTATATTTTTCGATTTTTCTATATCACTTTCAGATTCGATCGAAGGGTTACCAATGTATTGTAAATTGGCGGGGTTTAATTTTAAAGACTGTAAGTGGATATTAAATACCCTAATAGTATCGCCATTTTTTACAATATCTACATATTGAAAAATAGAATTATAATCGTTGGGATAGGTAGTAATAGTATGCCTGTCTATAATTGGATATTTTGAAAAAATAATAATGCCAAAGTGCTGGCTGTTGAGGTAATTTTCTTTCCAGTTATAGCTGTAATATTCATCTTTAAAATGAAGTGAATTTTCAAAATCTACAATAGAATAAAAAGCGTATTTTCTGTAATAACTGTTGTCAAGATCGATAACGCTGTCTGCCATTACCATTTCCTGGAAACAGGCAATATCTGGCTGGTAATGATTGATAAGGTCAATCATGTTATCATGTACAGAGTGATCTTTTTTGTAATTCAGTATATCAAACTGGGCAACATTCCAGCTCATTATTCTTATTGCCTCCGTTTGCTTTTTAATTTCAAATTCAGCCGATGTTCTTAAAGGAATAATTTTAATGATATGTTTCCATCCTGCAATTACAATAACAAAAAACAGCAAGCTCCATTTTGATTTTGCAAAGAGCCAAAAAACAAAAAACAGTAACAACACTATTAAAAAATAAAATGCCGATAAAGTTAAAAGGCCAACAAACCATTGCTGTTTTGTAAGTATCCATTGTGCATAACAACCTAGTAAAAATAATACCGCCACAGAAATATTAGCTATTATAAAAATTTTTTTGGTTAATATGCGTATCAGGGGTTTTGGCATTGCATAAAGATACTGTTTGCCTTTTAAAATAATTATGGAAGGGGAAATAAGAAAATAATAATAACACAATTGCTATTCAAAATACTACAGGTCTTCTTCAGCAGCTCTTTTTAAAATATTTTTTTCTTCATCTGTTAATAAATGATACCCCTTTTGATTGATTTTATCCAGGATATCATCTACCCGTTGTGGTGTTATGTTGGCCGTTTTTTTGTAAGGCTTTCTGCCGTCTGTATTGTAAAAAACCTTTTCCTTAAGGTTTGCGGCGTTATTCTTTTTATCGGGGTTAAAAAGATTCATAAACCAGTTGTAAAAATTATTCATCCATATACTGCCATCAATATCTTTTCTTACTAAATAAATAAATATAAAACCAGCCGCCGCACCACCTAAGTGCGATAAACTAAAGGCGGCACCAGAAGAAGCAACGCCGGCAAAATTGATGAGTATATAAATTAAGGTAAGTACCCATATAGGTATGCCACCGTTTAAATTTCTAAAAAAACGAAAGTCAGGTGCAAGTGTAGTGGTAGCTACTGCAACAGCCATTGTAGCAGCATTGCCACCCAGTAAAACAGCACTGCTGACAGATGGTCTTAGCTGTGGTATAAGATAGTTTGCAATAATAAAAACGAGGCCGCCCGCAAGGCCGCCATAAATATAAACGGGTATCAGTTTTTTATTTCCTGTAAGCTCCTGAAAAATAAATCCAAATGCCCATAACCATAACATATTGCTTATAATTTGTATTATACCAATATGGGTAAACATATAAGTCAAAATGGTCCAGGGCCTTTCGCTTAGCCTGATAAGTTGTGCAGGCATTTCAAAATACTGCATTACTTCTGCAAAAAATATTGCTTCGTTTTTTTGAAAAAAGAAATAAACTACTTTGATAGTAAGCAGAACCAGGAAGAAAATAATATTGATGGTAACCAATCCCATCAGCGCATTACCATCGTGGCCAAGGGTTAACCTTCTACGTGGCTGGCTGTAATCCGGATATCTATCTGATTCTCCCATCTTAAAAATTGTATTACAAATTTACAAACACCAATTGAAAAATGTTGTTAACTCTTAATAAAACGTTTTGCGATTGGTTTTGTTCCAGTAAAGAATAAGAAAAAAGCCAACAACAGCACCTCCCAGGTGGGCAAAATGGCCAACATTATCTCCGGCAACCTGGCGAACGCCCATAAATAAATCCAGTAAAATCCAAAAGGGAATTATATACTTTGCTTTTATTGGTATCGGTATAAACATCATATACATTTCAGTATTGGGGAAAAGATAGGCATATGCTGCCAAAACCCCCATAATAGCACCAGAGGCACCAATTACACTATACTGTTCTTTATATGCAGCTATCGAATCGGCAGGCGAATAACCATTGGCCATTGCAAATGATACCCCTTCAGCAGATTTTGCGTATTGATCTGCACTAAATGGAATAGTTAACTGTATAAAAATACCGGCACCAAGACCACAGATTAGGTAAAAAATTAAAAAACGTTTTGACCCAAGTGTTCGTTCCAAAACAACTCCAAACATCCAAAGGGTAAACATATTAAAAAGAATATGCGTGAAACCGGTAGGGTCATGCATAAATATATTTGTAAGAAACTGGTGTGGATAAAACAGCGAAGACTTATAGTAATGCAAAGCGCCCCATTCTGTAATATTAAATGGTGTAATCATTACCTGGGCCATATAAACCAATACATTAATGATAAGCAGATTAAAAATAACCGGGTTGTCTCTTTGAAGAGAATTTTGAAATTTAAATGCCATAAATCAAAGTTAATAGTTAATTTTTCAACTTCAGCAACACTACACACTCAATATGATGTGTTTGTGGAAACATGTCTACTGGTTGTATTTTTTCTACGGAATATTTTTCTGCCAGCAATGCAATGTCCCTTGCCTGTGTTGCGGTGTTACAGCTAATGTATACAATTTTAGGAGCAGCTATTTCAAGCAGTTTTACAATTAATTTTTCGTGCATGCCTGCCCGTGGCGGGTCGGTTATAATAACATCGGGCTTCCCGTGGTGTGCAAAAAATTCATCGTTACAAATTTTAATAACATCGCCGGCAAAAAACGTTGCGTGAGTGATGTTGTTTTGTGCCGCATTTTCTTCAGCATCTTCTATCGCTTCAGCAACCGTTTCTACCCCAATAATTTTTTTGGCCATTTCACTTAAAAAAATGCCGATACTTCCGGTGCCACAGTACAGATCGTACACAATTTCCTTACCGGTTAATTGTGCAAATTTTTTTGTGATGATATATAATTTTTCTGCCTGCCTGGTGTTGGTTTGAAAAAAAGATTTTGGCCCGATCTTAAATTTAAATTTGCCCAACAGCTCTGTTACAAAACCTTTACCATAATATACCTGTGGTGAAAGATCGTAGATACTATCGTTCCATTTTGTATTGATGGTAAACAACAAAGTGGTTATTGAAGGTATCTTTTGTAAAAGATGATCTAATAGTTTTTTTGTTTCTTCCTTTTCTTTATACCCTAAGCAAATATTTACCATCAGCTCCCCGGTGGTACAATAACGGATAATAATATTACGCAACCAGCCGGTATGCTGCTTAATATCATAATAAGAATAATTATTTTGCGTGGCAAAATTTCTGATGGTGTTACGAATTGTATTATTGATATCCTCCATCAGGTAGCAGGTATTAATATCAATGATTTTATCAAAAATGCGGGGAACATGAAAACCAAGTGCTCTATCGCTCCAGGATTCCCCAAATTTTTCTGGTGCTGACACATTAATCAGTTCGGCACCCGATGTTACTTCAGAGCTTGCTTGCTCCAAAATCCCTCCGCCAACTGGCGGAGGTGGGGGCAGTGTCTTTATTTCTTCAGCAGTTAAATATCGTTTGTTGCTAAAAGTAAACTCTAATTTATTTCTGTAGTGAATGGTATCATCAGCACCAATAATGGGCATCATATCCGGCAGGGCCACTTTACCTATGCGCTTTAAATTTTGAGCAACTTCTTGTTGTTTATAAACCAGCTGTTTTTCATAAGGTAACATTTGCCATTTGCAACCACCACACAATCCAAAGTGTTGGCAAAAGGGGATTGTTCTTTCGGCAGAATATTCGTGAATATGAGTGACCTTTCCTTCACCCCAGTCTTTTTTATTGGTAGAAATAAATGCATCTACCACATCCCCGGGTACTGCTCCTTCTATAAAAAATACTTTACCATTATACCTTGCAACAGATTTTCCTTCGGCGGCGTAACCGGTAACCAATATTTTTTCTAGTAGAAATTTTTTTCTTTTCACGGTTGTAAAAGTAACCCTGATTTTTCTTTTTTTGTAAAATAATCCGACCTGCCAATTTTTTGTTAACGATTTGCAATCTATTTCTCGGTTGTAGTATACTATGATCATTACCCATTGATTTTAGATACTTTTGTAACCTATTGAAATTTTTAATGAAACGATATCTTATCATCCTGGCAGCAATATTTTGCTTTAAAAAGGTCTGCTCTCAAAATTATAAAGTAACACTACAAACAAGCCAGTATACATCAGGTATTGCATACTTAACCTACCACATGGGTAAAAACCTTAATGTGGAAGATTCTGCAGCAGTAAATAGTAAAGGCGTTGCTGTTTTTACGGGCAAAAAAAAATTGCTCCCAGGCATTTATGCACTTGTATTGCCGGGTAAATCAAAAAGTGTTGATTTTTTAGTAGATAAGGAACAGTTGATCACTGTAAAAATAGACACCACCGATTTAATTAACAAAACCATTGTAACAGGCTCTTCTGCTAATATATTGCTGCAACAATACCAAAAAACCATTGCTGCCAAGGCTCCCTTATTGGATGTTGAAAGAAAGGCCTATAGTACTTCTACAACAAAAGCAGATTCTGCCCTGCATGAAATGAACTATATTAAACTAAACAAGGAGCTAAACAATTACAGGGAGAACATTATTAAAACACAGCCAACATCAATGATGGCAGTCCTGTTAAATGCCATGAAGGACCCTACGATATTAAATGCCAAACCAATCACACACAACGATTCGTTACAAAATTATTATTATTACAAAACACATTATTGGGATGGGGTAACGTTTATGGATGACCGCATAATACGCACACCGTTTTTTTTACCCAGGTTAGAAAAATATTATGCAGAATTAGTTGTGGCTGATGCAGACAGTATAATTAAGGAATCAGATTACCAATTATTACTGGCACGCAGCAGTCCGGAAATGTTTAAGTTTTTGCTAAACTGGCTTACTGATGAATATATCAGTCCAAAGTATATGGGCCAGGATGCAGTATTTGTACACCTGTTTGAAAAATATCACAGCAAGGGTACCAGCAGCTGGCTAAATGAAAAACAAATGGAAACTATCAACCGCCGTGCTTATATGTTAATGGCCAATCTTATTGGTGCAAAAGCTGCCGACCTGGAAATGCTTGATTCTACAGGTAAGCCGACATCATTATACCAGGTAGAAGCAGATTATACTGTGGTTGTTTTTTGGGACCCCACCTGTGGACATTGTAAAGAAGAATTACCAAGGATTGATTCTATTTATAGGGCAAAATGGAAAACACATAATGTAAAAATGTATGGTGTTTTATCGGCTGACAGCAAAGAAAACTTAAAACCAGAATGGTTAAAATATATACGGGAACACAATCTTGGTGAATGGATAAACGTTTATCAAACCAAAGAAATAGAAACAGCCAACTATGCAGCACAAAAACCGGGCTATCGTCAATTATACGATGTTACCCTTACGCCCACAATCTACCTGCTGGATAAAAACAAGAACATCATTGCAAAAAAATTAACCTGGCAGCAACTGGATGATTTGTTGCAGGTAAAATGGAATAAAAGCAACTAAAGAAAAAGGTTTATAATGAAGAAAATATATTTACTGCTTTTGTTAACTTCTTGGTTGACAAAACTTTTATCTCAAACAATATTCACGTACGGAAACACCCCGGTTGAAAAAGAAGAGTTTCTGCGTGCCTATAATAAAAACAAAACACCCGTTGCAGATAATGAAAAAGCATTGCAGGATTACCTTGAGCTATATTCAAAATTTAAATTAAAGGTAAAGGCTGCCTATGATTTAAGGCTGGATACTTTACAGCAATTAAAGTTTGACATGCAAAGCTTTAGCAGCCAGGTAGAAGAAGGATATATGAACGATGAAAAACGGGTAAATGTGCTGATAGATGAAGCGATAGAACGTAGCAAAAAGGATATTCACTTAATTCATTTTTATACACCATTGAGTGCTGGTGCCGATTCTGCAAAAGCCTTTAAAGCAATAGAAGAAGTGGTGGCAGCATTAAAGGAGGGCAAAACAGATTATACTTCTATAACCCAACAAATAAGCGAAAAATATTTGCCTGTTACCGCAAAGGACATTGGTTATATCACGGTTTTTTCACTTCCGTATGCAATGGAAAATTTAGTATACAATGTAAAGCCGGGGGAAGCTACAATGGTATATCGATCCAAAAATGGATTGCATGTTTTTAAAAATACCAGTGAAAGAAAAAGCATTGGTAAATGGAAAATTGCGCAGATATTATTTGCCATACCGCCTGATGCAACGGCCACTCAATTAAAAGAAATAGAAAAAAAAGCAGATTCTGTTTATATCCTTTTAATGGCTGGTGCCGATTTTAGCAAAATGGCAGTACAATTTAGTGAAGACAGGCTTACGGCACTTAGTGGCGGCGAAATGGCAGCCTTTGGTACAGGGAAGTTTGAAATAGGGTTTGAAACAAAAGTATTTGACTTGCAAAAAGACGGGGATATATCAAAGCCAATTTACACAGGCGACGGGTACCATATTGTTAAACGGTTACAACAGCTGCCCATACAAACAGATAAAAGCGATGAAGCTTTTATGTATGAGCTAAAACAAAAAATTGCGAAGGACACAAGAATCAATAGTGCTAAAGAAAATTTTATAAAAGAAATTACTGCAAAAACCGGCTATAAAAAAAATGCAGCTGTAAAAGATGCCGATCTTTTCAGGTATGCAGATAGCGTAACTGTAAATAAAAAAGTGAGTAAATATCCCATCAATAATAAAATCATTTTCTCCTTTACAAAATCAACTGTAAAAGCAATAGAATGGCTCAACTTTGTAAAAGATTATAAATTAAATGCAGACGTTTACAAAGGTGAAACCAATTCCTCTTTACTGGATAAATTTATTTCAATTTCTGTATTCGAATATTACCGGAAACATTTGAGTGAATTTAACGAAGACTTTAATTACCAGATGAAGGAGTTCAAAGAAGGGAATATGTTATTTGAAATAATGGAAAGGAAGGTTTGGAGCAAGGCTTCCAATGACAGTATAGGTTTAAAGCGATATTATGATGCACATGCAACAAAATACCGGTGGGATTCCAGCGCCAATATTTTATTATTTAACTGCAGTGATAGCAGTGTCGCCAAAGAAGCTATCGAGTTGTTGAACAATGGCAAAGGGTGGAAAGAAATTGCTGAAAAAAGTGATGGAAAAATTCAATCAGATTCCGGCAGGTATGAGTTAACACAATTACAACTGCCAGTTGGTAAAAAATTTACTGAGGGATTTATTTCCTCACCTGTTATAAACACTACCGACAATACTGCCAGTTTTGTAAAAGTGCTGCATCTATTTCCTGCCGATCAGCAACGTAGTTTTATTGAAGCAAGAGGATTAGTAATTAATGATTATCAGAATTACCTGGAAGAAAAATGGATAGCCGAATTGAAAAAAATGTACCCGGTTAAAGTAAATGAAGCTGTTTTTCAATCATTGCTTCAATAAAGCCTACCGTGTTTTCGAGTAATGAAAATGCACATAGTTTTATATCCAAAGCGTATAACGACAGCCATTCTTTCATTTGTTTTTGTTTTGCCCTCTTTAAAATTTACTTTTGCCCTGCACAATAATTCTTATTAATATTTCTACATATGCCTTCATCAAAATTGAGCCAGCTTGCCGAAACCCTTATTGGTTCTGAAATTGTAAAACTGGGTGCAGATATAAAGGCAAAAATGGCACAGGGTAATAAAATATACAATTTTACTATTGGTGATTTTGACAGTGCTATTTTTCCTATCCCGAAACAACTGGAGAATGAGATCATAGCTGCATACAAAACCTATCACACCACTTATCCGCCTGCCGACGGCATTTTGGAATTAAGAAATGCTGTTGCTGAATTTATACAAAAAAGAGAAGGTCTTTCATTTGCCAATGACGAAATTTTAATAGCTGCAGGAGGAAGACCACTTATATATGCAGCCTATCGTGCTATTGTTGATAAAGGAGAAAAAGTAATTTATGCTGTGCCAAGCTGGAATAATAATCACTATGTGCATTTCACCGAAGGAGAGCATGTGTTGATTGAAAGCAAAAAGGAAAATAATTTTATGCCAACGGCAGAGGAAATAAAACTTCACTTAAAAGGAACTTCTTTATTGGCATTATGCTCGCCCCTAAACCCAACAGGCACTACATTTACAAAACAAGAATTAGAAGATATATGCGATCTGGTAATTGCAGAAAATGAGCAACGCGGCGACGATGAAAAAAAATTATACTTATTATACGATCAAATTTACTGGACACTTACCTACGGCAAAACAGCGCACCACAACCCCGTTTCTTTACGGCCGAAAATGAAAGAATACACCATCTTTATTGATGGTATAAGCAAAGCGTTTGCTGCAACAGGCGTTAGGGTTGGCTGGGCAATGGGCCCTGCCAATTTAATTAACAAAATGAAAGCTATTAACAGCCATGTAGGCTCATGGGCACCCATGGCAGAACAAAAGGCCACTGCTAAATATTTATTGCAGACAGAAGAAGTTGATAATTATTTCGCCATTTTTAAAAGCGAAATTGAAGAGCGCCTGCAAAGAATTTACGCAGGGTTTCAACAGCTAAAAGCACAAGGGTTTTCACTAGATGCAATATCACCACAGGCAGCAATTTACTTAACAATTCAAATTGACCTTGTTGGTAAGACAACTGCTGAAGGTAAAAAATTAACTGACCAGACAGAAGTAACAGAATATTTATTAAATGAAGCAAAATTGGCGATTGTACCTTTTTCTGCATTTGGTGCATCTGCAAAAAGTACCTGGTACCGCCTAAGTGTGGGAACCTGTAAAAAAGAAGAAATAGATGAAATGATTGAAAAACTAAAAGCTTCGCTGATTAAACTTACCTAAAACTATAGAAACTTAGTTTTTGCAATTCAAAAAAACGAAAGGTCTTAACTCTTGCAATTGAATTGTTTTGCGGAGAATAATTTGCTTATTGATTACTTTGTATTTATTTAAATCAATAATTTCATGAGCAGTAACTAAATTATCCAAACGCTCAACAGAAAACAAAAGTTCGTGTAATAATTCCACTTCGTTTTCCATGGCCTGTGGGCTCATTAATTCATGATTAAATAAAACAAGCAAATCGCGGTTTATTTTGTTCATTGATATTTAGACTTATAAATTTTACTACTATCATCTAGTATCCAATCATTCCCTTTTTACTGGGGCAACTACAACTTTTATTTGATGTAGTGCAACCTGAAATGGCAAATACAGTTACTAAAGTAAGTAAAAAACCTAGTTTAATTATACGGTTCATATTAATTATTTATAAAAGTAAACTTATTTTAGAGATATTTATTGTATTTTTTTAACAATTAATATTGAATTTAACACTTTGGCGAAACCTTATAAGATTCTGATAGCCCCGCTGGACTGGGGTCTTGGCCACGCAACCCGGGTTATTCCCCTGATAAAGTGTTTATTGATTGAAGGTTGTGCCGTGATTATTGCCGCCGAAGGCCAAATTGACCAATTATTGCAAAATGAGTTCCCAAAATTAACATTTTTGCATCTCCCAGGCTATAAAATTGAATACTCCAAACAAAAAAAGCGGTTACCCTTAAAAATAG
Source organism: Ferruginibacter sp. (assembly GCA_043745405.1). Lineage (GTDB taxonomy): Bacteria > Bacteroidota > Bacteroidia > Chitinophagales > Chitinophagaceae > Ferruginibacter. The sequence goes on from JAYTTI010000180.1 coordinate 30,463, forward strand.
CTATTCAAACCCCCGGTATCCTATTTTCGATATATAAAGAACATCTGTGGTTAAAAAAGGTTGTAAAAAATTATGCAATTGATGCCGTTATATCGGATAACCGTTTTGGTTTATATCATTCCCGTATACCATCTGTTTATATTACGCATCAGTTATTGATTAAAACCGGAAATAAATTTTCAGAAAATATTCTTGCCAGGCTTCATCATTTATTTATTAAAAAATATACCGAATGCTGGGTACCGGATTTTGAAGGGAGCAATAATATTGCCGGAGCATTGTCACATCCTGCCGAAAGAATTGCTAATATTAAATATATAGGTTGCTTATCAAGATTTGAAAAAAGCCAGGGGGTAGAAATTAAATATGATTTACTTGTTTTATTATCTGGCCCCGAGCCTCAGCGAAGTATTTTTGAAAAATTATTGTTGCTTCAATTAAAACAGTTTGGCAGTGAGGTTTTGTTGGTACGGGGTAAGCCAGTAGGGGATGAAAATTTGCATATAGAAAATAGTAGTACTGGTAAAATTCAAATCAAAAATCACCTAAATGCAGCAGAACTTAATTTGGCCATTCAGCAGGCAAAAATGGTTATTTGCAGATCTGGCTATACAACAATAATGGATTTACTAAAGCTGCAAAAAAAAGCAATACTGGTACCTACTCCCGGACAAACAGAGCAAGAATACCTGGCAGCATATTTAATGGAACAAAAATTATTTTATAGCGAAACGCAGGATAAATTTTTATTAGAAGAAGCACTAAAAAAATTGGGCGAATTTTCTTTTTTATTGAAAGAATATGACATGGAACAGTACAAAAAAACAGTCCATCAATTTGTTTATTATATAGCAGGCATTAAAAAAGAAAACAGTTAACCAATTAGGTGGTAGACTGGCAATAAATTATTCCATTTTCGGGTAATCAAAAAACAATAAATCTTTTTTTGCTTTTGTAAAATCTTTCCATTTGGCAATATTAATTTGCACACCAAATATGCCACAGGTGGGTATATTGTCAATTCTTACATCGCTCACCAATTGGTTTGAAAATTCAGTAATACCGGGGTTATGCGAAAAAATTGCTACGTTATTAATTTCGTCATTCAATTGCTCAACTACTTCAAAAAAAGTTTTTGATTCTGCATGATACAAGGCTGAGATAAAAATAATATCTTCTTTATTTTTTTTATAGGCAGTACAAAAAAATTCTGCAGTTTTTTTTGCCCTTTTAGCCGGGCTTGATACAAATGAATCAATTGTTATTTTTTTATCCAGCAGGCGTTGCGCCATTATTGGCGCATCTTTTTTTCCCCTGTCATTAAGCGAACGGTCAAAGTCATTAAGGGCTTCAATATCCCAGCTGCTTTTTGCATGGCGTATAATAAATAATGTTTTCATTTTGATTACATTAAAATTAAATGCAGTTATTAAAGTCCCTTACTAATAGCTTTGTTTAAAAAGAGTTAAAACAATTCTGCTATTTATAGTACCATAAAGGTAGGAAATATCATGATGTTTTGTATTAACAAAAATTGCTTGTAACACCGGTATAAAAGAGCGAAACAGGGTTTAATTAAATAATGTACAAACCTTTTTATTGAAATTTACAAGGATGAAAGCTTAAACGTTTTTTGGATAAATCAGCATCATAAAAATAATTGCTCTGCTGTATCTACACTTTCAGGTTTTCCTACATCTACCAGTTTATCACCGGTATGATCATAGCCATAAATAGGATATCGGTTTGCAAGGCTCAGGTAAGTATCAACTAATGAAAATTTTCCTTTTTGAGGAATTAGATCAAAAATAGTTTTTTCAAATATCACCACACAACTATATGCCATTGGTTGTAAATTTTCTTTAGCAATAGCAATGCGTAGTTCTCCTGTGCTGTTATTTTGCCAGCCGCACAAGCGGCTATTTTCATCAAATAAAAAATTACGGGAAGATTTCCTGTTTGTAATTCCAAAGGAGATCAGCGCTTTTTTATTTGTATGAAAGTTTATAAGGGTATCAATATTCAGATCAGTTAAAATGTCTGCATTTAATGTAACAAATGGCCCGCTGCCAGATAAAAGCTCTTTTGCTTTTAATAAGCCTCCACCAGTTTCCAGTACTTCAGTTGTTTCATCACTAATTATTATATTACTGCCCCAGCCATTATTTTCTTTTATTGCATCAATAACCTGTTGTGCAAAATGATGAACGTTTATTACTACATCTGTTATATCATACTGTTGGAGGTATTCTATATTTCTTTGTAACAAAGATTTGCCATTTACTAAAGCTAGTGCTTTAGGATGTGTATCGGTCCATGGTTTAAAACGTGTGCCTAAGCCTGCTGCAAAAATCATTGCTTTCATACGGTCTTCCAGTTTTCTTTGTTTTGATGATACAATTCAATCTTCACGTTAAATTTATTTCTTAAATGCCTGGCCAGGGCTTCTGCGGCAAATACACTTCTATGCTGCCCACCTGTACAACCAAAATTAATTGCGAGGTTTTCAAAGTCGCGTTTAATATAATCTTCAACAGCAATATCAATAATACTATAAACACTGTTTAAAAAATCGGGGATCTTTGTTTGTTGTTCTAAAAAATCTTTTACCGGTTTATCGAGGCCAGATAAATGTTTATACTCATCAAACCTGCCCGGGTTTAATATTCCCCGCATATCAAAAACAAAACCACCACCATTTTTTGTTTCATCTTTCGGGTACCCTGTTTTTATAAATGAGAAACTATTAATGGTAATTAGCAAGGGCGTTTGGGCTGTAGCGTGTATAGGTGTAAATTCTTGTATCACTTCATCGCTGGTACAAATTTCCAATACACGTTTAAATTCCGGAACTGTAATACCTATATTTTGATTATTGATAAACCATTTTAGATTTTGCAGTGCCAATGGAATACTAGTTAAAAAATGAGCTTTACGTTCAAACAGCCCCCTAAAGCCATAGGCGCCTAAAACCTGTAACAAACGGATTAATACATAACCATTATACTGGCTGCGAAAAACATCCCTGTCAATAGTTTCATTAACAATTTTTTCGAAAGAATCAATATAATCTTCCAGTAATTTTTGTTTCCATTCATCAGGTAAATTTGCTTTTGCCTGCCATAATAATGATGCTACATCGTATTGCGGCGCCCCTTTCATACCACCCTGGTAATCTATAAAATGAACGGCCTCCCCAAGCCCCTCCGAAGGAGGGGTTACCATAATATTTCGGCTTTGAAAATCACGAAACATAAAAAATTTATATTCTGTATGCGACAGGTAATTACTTAATGCCTCAAAATCTTCAATTAGCTTTTGTTTATCGTAAGGCTTACGCAAGACATCCAGAAAATAATATTTAAAATAAAGTAAATCTGCCATCATGGCCTGTTTACCAAAAGAACTGTTGGTAAGACATTTTTTATAATTCAGTTCTTCATGGCCCTTCACCTGCAGCAATGCCAATTGGTTCAGGCTCTCTTTGTACAGGTTGTAGGTGCTGTCTGTATATCCATTTTCTTCCAATTTATTCAAAAGCGATATATCACCAAAATCTTCCTGTATATACAGGTCTCTTTCTTTATTGATGCACAGTATATGGGCAGTAGCCAATTCCTTCTTTTTAAAATGTTCTGAAAAATATATAAAAGCATCATTTTCTTTTATGTTGGCACCATAAGTTGCAATGAAATTTTTTTCAATTGTGCGGATACGGAAGTAATGGCGTTCACTACCTGCCTGCGGTAATTTATCTATTGAGGTGACGGCAGTTTTGGAAAATTCAGCAAAGAGTTCTTTTATTTTATCTGTTGTTGTAATCATAAAATATTTTATCCCGGTAAAAATAGTTTAAAATAAAACAGCCCCCAAACGGTTGAGATTTGGGGACTGTTTACAATAGTTATTTTATTGGCTAATAATTTAGTACTGTTATTTTTTGATGGGTATTATTAAATAACTGTATGAATAATTTTTATAAGGCAGCCTGTATTTTTCCAGGGGCCACTCACTCCAGCTGTTAATACCACCAACGCCCATTTGCTGTAAGTCAATGTCGAGGTGAATATTTTTATCATACTCCAGTTCACCGCTATGTGCCTGCATTTTTTTTGGCCCTGTGTATAACTGATCTGGCGAATAGGGCAACACATTTACATTTAGCAATGTATCTGTAGCTGCTATCATAAAACCACTGCCATCTTTACGGGTTATTTTTGCCCAACCTACATCTGTTTTGTTACCACTTTCCTGCGGACGGATATAAGAAAAGTATTGGTCTTTGATGGTGCCTTTATATTCACCAACAAATGCCGCAGCTTTTCTGTCAAAATAATTTTCAACAGGGCCACGGCCATACCATTGCACAGTTGTAAAATCTACCGGTAATTGTAAGTGATTACCAAATTTAAACAGCACGGGATGTTTACCTTTTACTGCTTTAAATGTGTTGGTAATTTTTATGGCTCCTGCACCATCAAAAGCAAATTCCTGGGTTAACAATGCATCTTCTTTTAATAATGATTTTTCTACAGTAACTACAAGCCATCCAGCCGTATTTTGCGGGGCAGCATTCATATTTATGAAACTGGCTTTTGACCCGGCATCTTTCCATTCCACCAGTTTATACTGTAGGGATGCACCAAAATCATTGTCGTTGGGTGGACGCCAAAAATTAATTTGCGGCCCGTAACTAAAGATTATTTTGTTGCCCGCTTTATAGCTGACAAAATTGCCCTGCTTATCAAAAATGGCAACAAAATTTTTGTTCTTTAGTTGCAGGGAACCATCACCAGTATTTACCTGGTTAATTTTTTCAGTGGAAGGGAGATAAGTAAAATTCTTTCTATCAGTCAATTTAAATTCATCCCACGCCAATGCAGTATTAGCTTTTAGCGGGCCTTCTTCACTTTTTAAACTGGCAGTAATGCGTAAATAATATTCATCATTATCAGCCGGTAAATGATAGGGGATCTGTATATTTTCTGTTTCACCTGCGGCAATATTGATTGAAGCAATGGAATCTGTTGCAATTACTTTTCCCTGTTTTAACAACTCCCATCTGTAATAAAAATTATCAAGGGACTTAAAAAAATAACTGTTTTTAATTTGCAGTGTTTTTTTATTATCCAGTAATTTCATTTTTATATACTGATACACCTTACGAACTTCATAAGCCTGCGGGTTCCATGAACGTACAGGGTTAACGAGACCATTGCATAAAAAATTATTATCACTCGGTGTTTCCGGAGGACCCCAATCGCCGCCGTAACCCCATATTTTTTTACCATTCTTTTCCAGGTACATGCCCTGGTCTACCCAATCCCATATAAAGCCTCCCTGAAGAGAAGGATAGCTTTCAATAACATCCCAGTATTCTTTAAAATTGCCATCAGTATTGCCCATGGCATGTGCATATTCGCACATGATTAAAGGTTTTTTTGGATTTGATTTTGCATACTTCACTAAATCATCAGGCGAAGGATACATGGGGCAAAATACATCACTGTTCCATTCCAGTTCAGCACGCTCATAATGAATCGGCCTCGATGGATCCATCCCCCTTATAAGATGATAACCTTCATAAAAATTATTTCCATTACCTGCTTCGTTGCCCATGCTCCACATTATGATGCAAGGATTATTTTTATCCCTTAATACCATACGCTTCATGCGTATAAGATGCGCCTGTTCCCAGGTAACATTATTCGCCAGGGTTTTATCAATGTCATAACCCATACCATGCGATTCAATATTGGCTTCATCAATCATATATAAGCCATACTGGTTACACAAATCATACCAGTAGGCATCATCGGGGTAATGGCTGTTGCGAACTGCATTAATGTTCAGCTTTTTCATTTCTGTTATATCCTGCAGCATCCTTTCGTGGCTCAATACCTGGTTGGTAAACGGGTCACTCTCGTGCCGGTTAACACCTTTTATATAAATGGCTTTATCATTTACCAAAAGCTGACCGTTTTTTATTTCTACATTTCTAAAACCAATCTTTTTACTAATCACCTCAACAGGCATATTTTTATCATCCAGCAAGCTTATTTGTAAGTTATAGAGAGAAGGTGTTTCTGCAGTCCATTGTTTTGCAGCAATGAAACCATTACTAAAATGCAATTCAGTTTTACTGCCATTGGTTCGCCTTAAACCATGGGTTTTTTGTATTGTATCAATCAGCACGGCCCCTTTATCATCAATTAATTTTATTTGTACAGCATATTTATCAACAGCTACTGCACTTTCATTCCATGCCTGAACTTCTACTTCCAGGTTGCCATCTTTAAAGTTATTGGTAAGAGAAGGTTTTGCAAAAAAATCGTAAAGGTGTACCTGTGGCCTGGCATATAAATAGCAATCCCGGGTAATACCACTAAGGCGCCACATATCCTGGCATTCCAGGTAGCTGCCATCGCTCCATCTGCGCACTTCCATGGCAATAAGATTATTACCTGCAGTTACATAATTTGTTAAATCAAATTCACTTTCTAATTTACTGTCTTTACCCAGCCCTACTTCTTTGCCGTTAACATACAAGCGGAAGGCGGATTTTACTGCACCGAGATGCAGGTACACCTTCATTCCCTGCCATTGTACGGGCAATATAAAACTTTTGCGGTAGCCAGCAGTTGGCTGATCGATACTGTCTGGGATATCAGGAGGATTGGGATGTTTAGGCGAAAACTCATAAGGGATATTGGTATAAATGGGAATACCAAATCCTTTAAACTCCCAATTTGCAGGAACAGGAAATTCGCCCCATGCTGTTGCATTATATTGCAGGGAATAAAAATCTTTTGGTAACAGTGAGGGGCTTTTAACCCATAAAAATTTCCATAATCCATTCACTGATAAATAGCGGGTAGAGTTTACTGTATCTCCCTTTGTAGCCAATGTTTCATTTTCGTAAGGGAAATAATTGGCACGCATGGCCATCCTGTTAATTTCCTGTATGGCGGGGTTTTCAAATAATGGATCTAATTGTACCTGTGCCGAAGCCGTCAGTGTAATACTGAATACCAAAAATGCGAGAATCTTTTTTTTCATATAAAATTTAGTCAATCGTTTACTACAACAAATGTGTTTACAAGTGACAATATACATTTAGTTATAGTTTTTTTGAAATAAAATTTTATATTGACTGAAAGGGGGGGAAGATATTATTTGCGGGCGGGTAAAATGTACTAAGAAAATTATTTTTGAACTCGTAAGCAATAATTAAAATTCTATTGACTCCAACTGTTCAATAGCAGGCATTTCATCGTAAGTTCTTCCATTGAGTATTCTTCCGGATTTCTTTTTATTTGTGCCACCCCATTGTTTGAAAAAAAATGCGACTTTAGATTTTTGACATTGATTCTGTATGTCTAATACCCAATCTTCATTCATTGCTCTTGGAGTTCTTCCACTTTCCCCTCCTACAATAACCCAGTCAATTTTTTTAAGATTCATTTTAGGTAATGGTCCTATCAATGGTTCACAGGAAAGAAACTTTACCCTTGCATTTGTTTTACGCAAATCATCAATGCGGTGTGTTACTCTTGAATCTTCTATCGATACACCCATCCAAATATTATGTGTCCAGTTTAGTTCTTTGTGACACTTTAAAAGAATATCAGAACGTTTTGTCAGCACCTGGAAAGTATGTTGAGGACAGTTATTCATTGTATCAAAAATCTTTTTGATAAACTCCAGTGGCACGTCTTTGTGAAACATATCACTCATAGAGTTAACAAAAACTATTTTAGGGGATTTCCAACCGTAAGGAGTTAACAACGCATCTTCATGCGTTCGTAATTTGAAACCATCTTTATATTTTTCTAAGCCCATCGATTCTAAACGACGTGTCATTACTTCTGCATAGCAAAATTTGCATCCTGCAGAAATTTTGCTGCAACCTGTTGTTGGGTTCTAGATCATTTCTGTCCATTCAATTGATGATTGTGCCATTTATTTTATTTTAATCGGTGAATTAGATTTTATTTTGTGCAAATCCGAACTTATTGGTTTGAATTCATAAGTTATTTTATCTTCTTTCTCTAATTCTTTAAGAATAATATTAGCCTCTTTCATTAAAAACCCTTCGCTTAAAGTAAACAAATAGACCTCTTTGTCACTTTTCAATTCTTGCCTTAAAATTTTTTCTTTTAAATTACTAACAAAAATCTGCTTCTTTGATGGTACATTATATTCCTGAAAAAAGCCGGGCTTACTCATGTTTATTTTTTCATTATCAATATCAAAATTTGCTTCGCCCCTTAACTTATCGTGCTTCCAGCAAACATGTAAAAACTTTTCAATCCCAAGAGTATGATTTGTTCCAAAAATTAAACCGTAAATACCAGACGGTTTTTTAATTGAAAAAGGAACAAGGAAATATTCTTTAGAATTAGGGATCAAGGATCTATAATATGTCAAAACAAGTCTGTCAATATGGTAATAGCTTTTACCTTCCAAATCTTGCTTAGTAATATTCAAATATTTTCGAAACTCCTCTACTTCAGCAAGCCTTTTAATATAAGAAGATGATATAAAAAATAAAAAATCTGTCTGCTTTAAAGCAATCAACTTTGCAAACACCCTTCTGTTATTTGCTTTATTCCGTTTTGATCTAAAAAAAGAAAGTTAGCAGTTTGTCTACTTGATTCATAATATTTATTAAAAACAATTGAAAAGTCTTGATTTAAAAAATCGACATTATATATAGACTCATCCCAAATTAATTTCAGATTTTGAATGAGCAAATCATACTTCTCTTTCTCAAATTCGTTAATTATTACATTAATTTTCACATTGCTTTGTAGTATTAAAGCTTTATTCTGATTTAACACATTTAGAATTCTTAATGGACTCCCCTCAACTCCATTAATATCTTTTCCTTCGCCAGCAAAGAAATCAAATATTTGAATTTTGTTCCAAATAATTTCCTTTCTACTTATAAAAACAGGTAACCATTCCTTAAAATAATCTTCGAATATCTCTAGTTTATCTATTGTGCCTTCATCAAAGGGTTTTTGAAATAAATCTTTCTTAGCCATAAGGTTTATATTAGTCTAATAAAGATAAAATCTATTTATAAAATATTCCCTTTTATATTCAGGTATTCGCCGAACTAATACGGCAGCTTTAAAAAATCTGCCCCTGTTTTCACAAGATCGTTATAAAAAAATTTAGTGGGCTTAAAAGTATCATTAAGCCATTCATCACTTTCCGCCCATTTTCTCGTTTGCACAATAAATGCTATTTCCCAAGACTGGCTTACAATAATTGTTTGCTCATTTGTGTTTCCAAAAATGAAATCTTTTAATCCATTATCAAAATATGGAATTGATAAAATAAAATCAACTATTTCCTCATTGCTTGCAATACCGAGGGTTCCAATCAATTCAGGCGTTGTATAACTACGACGACGAGTTATGGTTTTATTGAGATGTCTTTCAATAATGTTTACCAAATATTGTCCTGTTACAGATATCATAATTATGTGTTTTTAAAAGTTAAAAAAGTTTCCCCTGTTCTCCTGGCCTTTTAAATAAGGTTGTATTCAGGCTCCATTCTTCGGCATTCATTCCGTAGAGCTTGCCATATTTTTTATATTGCTGGGCCACCATTGAGGCAATATGCCCTTCGCCACGCATGCGTACGCCCCAGCGGGTATCGTTTACCTGCCCATCATGGCTCTGCTCTACAAGGTGCCAAACTTTATCTGCCCGGTCAGGAAAATTTTTATACAGCCAGTCGTGAAATAAAAATTTGATAGCGCCATTTAAACGGATGAATGTATAGGCAGTAAAGGTTGCGCCATTGTCTGCTGCAGCCTTCATGATGCGTTGCATTTCATGTTCGTTTAAACCGGGTATCATTGGTCCCATCATTATACCCATTCTTACACCGGCGCTGCTGAGTTCGTTAATTACTTTCAATTTTTGTTTGGCCGTAGTTGTTCTTGGTTCCATTACTCTCCGCAGGTCTTCATTAAAGGAAGTAATGGAAACCATGGCAGATACGATTTTCTTTTTTGCCATTTCTTGCAACACATCTTTGTCTTTTAATATCCAGCTATTTTTGGTGAGTATGCCAACTGGCTGGTTGAATTCATTGCATACTTCCAGCATTTTTCTTGTCAGCCTGTAGGTTTGTTCGGCAGGCTGGTAACAATCTGTATTGCCGCTAAGCATAATTGGAGTAGCATCCCATTTTGGATGCATTAAAAATTTGCGCAACAGTTGCGGTGCATTTTTTTTGATAATAATTTTTCTTTCAAAATCCAGCCCTGCACTATAGCCCCAGTACTCATGCACATTACGGGCATAGCAGTAAATACAACCATGCTCACAACCGGCATAGGGGTTCATGCTGTAGCCCATGCCTACATCTTTACTTTCTACTTTGTTTACGATGGTTTTGCTTTCCTGCTCCAGGTAAGATGTTGGAATATTTTCATCGCTCCAGTCATCTACCGATTCAAAATGTTCTCTTGTTTTTTCATCTTTTAAAAAACGGTTTTTTGTATTAAACTGTGCACCCCTGCCATGTATATAATTGCTGTTTTCTGTAGAGGCAGGTTTTTCCAGCGCTTCATCTTGAGGCGAAACCGGCTGGTTGTTTTCATGCACTTTAGGCTTTACCTTATAGTGATCTTGTTTAAGTTGATTGTTGCTCATTTTTTTTTGTTAAGACGAATGTTAATAATTGTAAGAGTATTTGTTGAATAACTTTTTACTGTACAAGATTGCTATCCCGATAAAAATCGGGACAGGCTGCCAATACAGTTGATTAAAGAAAAAATGTTGGGTTCAAAAAAACTTACTCCATACGCTAATTTATTTTAGCCAAACAAATCTCCCTGCACTGTTCCGATAGGCAAATTCTTAAACTCAAAACGCTGTACAATTTGATATTTCATTTCATTTAAAGGCCGTCGCAACAGCAACATGGCATCTGCAATAAAACGGCCGGTAAAATGAAGGTTGCTGAATTCGAGCCAGCCTTTTTCATATTGCCATGGCTGCAGCTTTCGGGCTATGGTAAGGTGCGGCTCCATTATAAAATGCGGTTTGTTATTATCATTCAGTTTCATTAAGCGCCGGGTTTCTGCACGGATATTTTTTACCAGTGTTTGCACCGGCACCTTACTGGTGATGTTGATATAAATTGTATGCGAAGGAAAACTGCCATAATCTTTCAGCTCTATTTTTATTGGTGGAAAAGCCATTGCAACAGCCTGCAGCCTGTTTACAAGCCGATCTTGCATTAGATCGTATTGTACAAAGTTTGCTAAGGTTACATGCGGCTTACCATATACTGCAGATGGGTTTTTATAGGTATCAAAAAAATATTGCTTTACCTGCATGATTTTATCCTTTAATGTTTCATGGGGATTAAGCACCAGCAGGTATTCGTAAATTTTATAGCCGGGGGTAGCGTTGCTAAGATCCCGCTCTTTTGGTTTGAAAGGCGCTGGCGGCGCTGCTGCCAGTAATTGCTTTGCCATAAATATGTATTTTAAAATTTGGAATTGCCAATTTATTTAGTGTAAATTTACTAAATAATTTAGTTAATAATAAAATAATTTATATGGAAGTGGAAAACTTTTTTGGCAGCAGCTATGCAGGCAGTAAAAAATTCAGTCAGCACGATGTGCCTATGGCAAATGCCTCCGGCTTTGGCGCTGCGGCAGATGATTATATGGATCGGGGTATTGATTTGAACGAACAGCTTATCCGCAATAAACCGGCAACTTTTTTTATGAAAGTGAGTGGAAACAGCATGATTAACGCAGGAATTTTTGACGGCGATATTGTGATAGTGGACCGGAGTATTAAGCCGCTGAATGGGAAAATTGTAATTGCTGTACTTGATGGAGAAATGCTGATACGCCGTTATGAAAAAACGATAAACCGTTTGCGGCTGGTTCCCGAAACGCCAAAACTTTCTACGATTGAGGTGAGTGAATTTATGGATTTTAAAATTTGGGGCGTAGTAGTTTATGCTATCAGGTCTCTGGCCTGAAGGCAAGAGCAATTCATGAAACCTGGAGCATTTATGAGTTGCCCCAGTCTTTAGACTGGGGATGAAAAGAAAGAACATTATATTTATTCATATAAATTTTGCAGCTATGCCATTTATTAAAATCTGGATTCATTTAGTGTGGGCTACTAAAAAAAGGGCCCGCCTTTTAACAAAAGACATGCGGCAACAGGTTTTTAAACACATCCGAGATTATGGCCTTAGCAAGGGCATACATGTGGGTTTTGTAAACGGGCATATTGACCATGTACATTGCCTGATTTTGTTAAATGCTGACCAAACAATCGCCAACATGCTGCAACTCTTAAGGGCGAAAGCTCTTTCTGGATTAATAAAAATAATTTGTGTAAAGAACATTTTGAATGGCAGGATGAATATTTTGCTGTATCAGTGAGTGAATCCGGAGTGAATGCGGTAAGGGAATATATAAAGAATCAGGAAACACATCATGCAAAGAAAATATTGGAGGAAGAGCATGATGAATTTATAAAAAAATATGGATTTACATTGATAAAGGAAACCTTAGGCTTTAAGCCTGAGGCAAGTCATGAGTTGCTCCGGGCTTCAGGCCGGAGATTGATATAAAAATAATAAAAAGGCTTTAGCCCACACACATGAAAGCCATTGTAGATTGTAACAGTTTTTATTGTAGTTGCGAACGCTTGTTTCAACCACATTTAGATAACAAGCCTGTTGTTGTGCTGAGCAATAATGATGGCTGTATTATATCCCGGAGCGATGAGGCCAAAGCATTTGGGGTACAGATGGCTGGTCCGTATTTTTTAGCAAAGCCATTGATTGAGAAACATAATGTAGCCACATTTTCCTCTAACTATAATTTGTATGGCGACCTTAGCTGGCGGGTAATGGAAACATTGCGGACTCTGGTGGGTAAAGAAAATGTGGAAGTATATTCTGTAGATGAAGCCTTTTTAGATTTAGATGAATTTTCCAGAGGAGATTTGCAGGAAGCGGGATTGAGAATAAAAGAAACAGTAGAAGAATGGACGGGTATAAAAGTATCAGTTGGCATTGCACCTACCAAAGTATTATCAAAAGTGGCCAATCATTTAGCAAAGAAAAAAAAGATAGAAACGCAATGTGTGGTAGTGTTGAATACGAAAGAAAAAATCGATAGGGCATTGCAGGATACCCCCATTGGTGAAGTGTGGGGCGTAGGCAGGCAGTATGCTCAAAAACTGATTGAAATGAATGCGGTATTTACGGCTTTTGATCTCTCCAAAAAAACAGAAGAATGGGCCCATAAAAATTTAGGTGGAGTGGTGGGTATTCGCTTAGTAAAAGAATTAAAAGGTGAGCCTGCCAACGAAATGGAAGAACAATTAACGGCTAAAAAAATGATTGCTACTACCAGGATGTTTGGCAGCCCGGTAAAAAATATCGGAGATATTAAAGAAGCAGTGGCAACCTATACTTCCAGGGCTGCAGAAAAATTGAGAAGACAACGAAGTGCTGCCAACATCATCAGTGTATTTGTGGTACCTAAAGAACAAAGCCACAACACTTATTTCAGGCATGGCCCCACAATTAGTAGTTATGTTACATTGGCAGTGGCTACTTCATCCACCAACGAGTTGATAAAACCTGCGGTGCAATTAGTAGATAAATTATATGAGAGGGGGAGGTTGTACAAAAAGGCTGGGGTAATGCTGAGTGGAATAGTACCCGACTCCACCATACAGGGCAATTTATTTATACCAGAAAAAGACAATGGAAAAAGGTTGTTAATGGATATGATTGACAACATCAACTTTAGTCAACGGGATGATGTATTAAAATTTGCTGCAAGTGGTACAAAAAGAAATTGGAAAATGAGGATGGAAATGAGGAGCCCAAGATATACTTCCAGGTGGGAAGAGTTATTTGAAGTTCATTAAAAAAACGCCTCATCAGTTGAAGGTTAGCCTTGGTTGGGATTAATCAAACAGCCCATTTTGCGTTTTAACAAATGTTGGTTTTATTAAATTCAATCCTATTTCCTTATTCATTTTATCTACCAAGTACACAGTCAATTCAGGTGAAGTGGCTTCATCATGCATGTGCATGAAAAAATACAATTCTTCCAAATCATTGTCCAGCCAGTATTTTATTCGCTCTACCCATGCGTCAATTCTTGTATTATCCGACGGATGTAAACTATTACCTACGTAGCGGATGAATGTTTTTGGAATGCTAAGGTGCATGTGGGCACAATCTCTTCGTCCCGCAGTATCGGTAATTACCGCCCCCATGTTCAATGATTTTAATGTATCGAACATCTCTTCCATGATACCGTCTTTTTTAAACCAGCCCGGGTGGCGTACTTCTAAAAAGAATTGCAGGTCGGTAGGTAATGTTTTTAAATAATTAATTCAAGTTGCTAGTTATTTAGCCAGTTTGTTAAATGTAAAAGCTACTATAAACATCAATATTTTTAGTAGAAACCCTTTAAACGTAACTG
>JAYTTI010000181.1:0-3592 GCA_043745405.1 Ferruginibacter sp.
GCACAAAAAAGCAGGCTAAAATGGCCTGCTTTTTAAATTAGAACTTTAAAACGATTACCAGTTACTCAATCGGATACCTAACGTATAAGGTCGCATATCAAGGCCTTTTTTATAAAAACTGGTGGGAGAATAAGAACCATACAACCTTACAGGACCTAGCCCGATTTCGCCGATATAGGAAAACTTAAATTGTTCCAAACCCAATCCGTTCTCTACTTTCTGTTTGCCCCTCGGCCCACTTATTTGTTTGTTACGTCCATTGTATAAAAAGCCACCGCTCACTCCTACACTTAAACTGAACCCTTTGTTTTGATTTACAGGGTTGGTACAAAAGTTTATCATCAGCGGTACCGTAATATAATCTGCCGCCAATTTATTTTTTGAAAAAGAAACCGAATCCCTGAAAACAGTTGGAGTTGGTGTTTGGCCGGTTACAAATGGATTTTCTTTACGATAGCTGATAGCAGAATTGTACCTGTAATTATTTAACTCTAAGCCAAGGCCATATTTTAAGTTTACATTATGTTGTACAAGATTTAGCCGCTGCATAAAAAACCAAATGTTTACGTTAATGCTTTTAGTTACATTGAGGTTAAAGTCGTTTGCGCCCAATGGAGCAACACCAGCCCTGTTGTACAAATAATCTCCTGTATTGCTGTAGTTGGTACGATCAGCATAATTAGAAAAACCAAGGTCAACAATTAACCAGTTGGTACTAACATTTTTGGGTTGTTTTCTCTCTTGTTTTGTAATTGAAATATTGGTACTATTTTGTTTTTCGTCTGGATTACTTTTATTAATAATTATAATATTACCAATGCGGATGGTATCATTCTCTTTTTTAATTAATACTGTGCTGTCAGATTGTGCGTTTGTGCTGGCAACAAAGCATAGTAATGCCCCTAGAGTAAAAAACTGTTTCATGTTGTTTCGTTTAAATTTTTATTGAATTTCAAAAGAGAGGTTGGCAATCTTAAAATTATCATTGCCACCGGGTTGGGTATTGGTTTTTCTTTGTACTAATCGCTTTACTTTTTTAAAAAAACCACCAATTTTCGATTTTTTGTTTTCTTCTTCGCTGTCATCAAAGCCATAGTTAATTGTGTTTTTTTCAAGATCGTTATTGGTAGTTGAAGCATTGCTTGCATATACATTTTTATTAACCGGAACTTCATTTGAAGCGACACTGTTATTGGGTTGCGTTTCTTTTGGTAATACGGCTGTAACGGTAGTATTGTTACGCTGGCTATTGTTAAGATTTTCTAAAGATGGCACTGGCAAATGATTGGAAGGCTTATCATTTAACTTTTCAATCTGCTGGCTGGCAATGGTTTCTTTTGTGTTGGCCTTATTAACAACCGGAGTTTTTATATTATTTGGAGTGATAGTATTTTTAGAATCATCGGTAGTTATTGAACTGTTTGATTCGGCAATTTCCTCATCAGTTTTTTTAACAACAAATGAATCATTTTGCGGCTTAACAATCGACGACATTTTTTTATTACTATCAGGATTAACCTGTTTATTTGTAGCCGCTGTATCTATGGCAGCCCCTTTGTTATTATTAAAATAAACAACTGCACCCCACAAGCCAAATCCTATCAAAACGGCGGCAGCAGCCATTCTCCACCAGCGATATGCAATCACCCTTCCGGGGTTTTCCTTTTTATAAAGCAAGTCCTTATCTTCAAAAATAATACTGCCATCTGCGGTAATTTTGGTTAGTTGTAAAATATTCCATTCCTTTTTGCATGCATCATCCTGATTAATGATGGAGGTAATATTTTTTATATCCGCTTTATTGAGTTCTTTATCCAGCAGCAGCAATAATTTTTCCTGCATTTCATCTGTAACCGTAGGTTTTTTTAACAAGCCGTCTTTGCCAGAAAATGAAATGGCTTCCGGTACAACAACACTTTGTTGAAACATAGCCAACTCTTCTTTCAAATCGGGATTTTGTTGAATAAAAACATCCACAGCATTTTTCTCCTGCACAGATAGTTCATTATCGATGTATAGTATAAAAAATGTTTCGTAATTATTTCGGTTAATATTCATTTTTTTATGCGCTAATTTTTTATCCAACCTTTCTTATTTTGGTAGAAAGGATTAAATAATATTTTCTGGTTTTACAATATACGCTCTCAGTTGCAGCCTTGCCCTGTGTAAATATACCTTTACCTGGCTTTCACTTAGTCCGGTTATTTGCCCAATCTCTTCATAATTGTAACCTTCGTAATCTTTAAGCATCACCAAACTTTTTTGCGTTTCATTCAACCTGTTTAATGCCTCATTCAATACTTTTTTAGAATCGTGCTGCTGGTGGTTGCTGATTTTTGTATTATCGGTAAACGTTTCCTGCAGTATCACTCTTTTGTTTTTCCTGATGTGGTCAATCATTTGATTGTAAGCCACTGTAAATAAAAAACTTTTGCATTTGCTGTTATCAACGGTAAGCCTGGTAACCCACATTTTTTCAAAAGCGCCTTGCACTATATCTCTTGCATCTTCTTCATGCCTTAAATTTTTAAGGATAAAACGATACACATTGTCTGCATACAAGGTTACACAATGATTGTATTCTTTCTCAGTCATACAGGTTTTTAACAGCTGGTATTGTAAAATGTTAAATTAATAATAGTTAGTACGGTTTATAAAAGTAAAAGTTACAAATAGTTATTAAAAATTTATCCTTCTAATGGAAGCAAGGGAAAAGAAACGATATTCCATGGAGAAGAAGTTTTAGCGCCATGGCATTGCAGGCTGCATTTTAAAGGGATTATTTTAGCAGGTTCTTTATTAATAATACCGCTTTGATAAGAAGTGAATACTAACAAGCCAATAGAACTACAGGCAAATAACAATAAAATGAATGCTGATTTTTTTATTGGCATTGGGCAGTTTTTTGATAAAACGAAAATAAAAATAAAAAGTTACTGGACTAAAAGAATGGGTGTTAAAATTGGTACAAAAACAAGTTACTAAAATCAGCAGGCGGTTAACTATTTTTGCAGGTCTCAATTAAATATATGAACAACAATTTTGCACAAAGAATAGCGACCGAAATAGCTGAAATAAAGATAGCCGGACTTCTTAAAACAGAGCGTATAATTAACAGCGAACAGGGAGCTGAAATTATCGTTGGTGGAAAAAATCTACTAAACTTTTGTGCCAATAATTACCTCGGTCTTTCTTCTCACCCCAAGGTGGTAGCAGCAGCCAAAAAATATATTGACTTGCGTGGCTTTGGTATGAGCAGTGTTCGTTTTATTTGCGGCACACAGGATATTCACAAAGAGTTGGAACAAAAACTTTCTACTTTTCTTGGTACAGAAGACACTATTTTATATGCCGCTGCATTCGATGCCAATGGTGGTTTGTTTGAACCATTGTTTAATGAAGAAGATGCCATCATCAGTGATGCCTTAAACCATGCAAGTATTATAGATGGCATTCGATTGTGCAAGGCGCAACGCTATCGTTACGAGCACAACAATATGGCCGACCTTGAAAACAAATTAAAAGAATCGGCCCACCTGCGTAACAGGATTATTGCTACAGACGGCAGCTTTAGTATGGATGGCACCATTGC
>JAYTTI010000182.1:0-43814 GCA_043745405.1 Ferruginibacter sp.
GAAACTAATACTGTACCGAATTGTTTGTTTCTGTTGTTTTGCCATAATTTGTGTCAGATTTAATGTTTAAAATCTGTCTACCTATAGCAGGACAAGACACACACAATTATTCACTATTCACCATTGACCATTCACTTACTCATACACTTCGGGCCCGATGAATTTTGCTGTTATGGTTTTAATCTTTTTGTTGTTTTCATACAAACCGATTTCCAGCGGGGTTTTCCAGGTTTTAACATCTTTCCTCTTAAGCTTTACAAAAAACTGCAGGTTGTTATAATCTTCCTGCTTTACTACCCGGCTGCTGCTACCGACAATATTTATTTCTCCGCTAATATTTTCAAGCCTTAAACTAATGGCAATATCCTTATGTGTTTTGTTGGCCAGTTTTAAACTATACAGGTTTGCAATGCCCCCATCGGGTAGGGAGGTGTAAGTCATACCTGCTGTACGCATTAATGTGGCATCCAGATCAGTTCTACTGATCAGCAAAAATCCTAGTAAGGAAATTAATAGTGCCAGCACTGCCGTGTAGGATTTTATCCTGGCGGTAAATTTTAATGGTACTTGGTTTGTTATACTGTTTTCTGAAGCATACCTGATTAACCCGATTGGCTTGTGCACACTCGTCATGATGGCATCACAGGCATCAATACACGCAGTACAGTTAATGCATTCAAGCTGGGTACCATTGCGTATATCGATACCTGTTGGGCAAACCCGTACACAGGCAAAGCAATCAATGCAGTCACCGCTTTGCACCACCGGGCTAAACTTTTCTGCCAGGCTTTTACAGGAACCATTGCCTTTGCAGCCGACGCATTTTTCATGGGCATCATCGTGATGATGCTCATTTTGTTTGGTGAGCTTACCCCTTGGTTCACCTCTTAAACGGTTATAGGCAACAACAATAGAATTTTTATCAAGCAGTACACCCTGCAACCTTCCGTAAGGGCAAACCACAATACAGGCTTGTTCTCTAAACCACCAGTATACAAAAAAGAATACCGTGGTAAATACCAGCAAGGAGATCAATGTAGGCACATGGGTGGCAGGGTTTGTTATATAACCCAGTAATTCATCCATACTGATTAGATAGGCTAAAAAGAAATTAGCAATGATGAACGACAACAGAAAAAAGATAAGAAATTTGGATGCCCGCTTTAGGGTTTTTTTTGAATTCCAGGGCATTGCCTGTAGCTGTTTTTGCTGAGTGGCATCTCCGTCTATCCAGTATTCTATTTTTCTAAATATCATCTCCATAAAAATAGTTTGCGGGCATGCCCAGCCACAAAATATTCTGCCAAAAACAACGGTAAATAAAATAACAAACACTATAAAGGTTACCATGCCAATGCCGAAAATAAAAAAGTCCTGTGGCCAAAAGATAAGACCAAATAAAATGAACTTACGTTCAAGGATATTTATCATCAGCAACGGTTCCCCATTTACTTTTATGAAAGGCAAAGTAAAAAAAATTATTAGATAAAAAATACTGAACCAGGTACGTAAATTATATAATTTACCTGCTGGTTTTTTGGGATGTATAAAATTGCGCTTACCATCTTTTGTGATGGTTGCTACTGAATCTCTAAAAGTTTCCTTTACCAATATTTCCTGTAGTAATGACATTATTTTATTTAATTAGTTAGTTGTTGCCGGACTTATTATTTTTATTGAATCAGCAGGAACCTTGATTATAGAAGAATCTTTACTTGCTGTCTCATTGTACAAGTCTCCCTGTGGTATTTTGCCATTGGGGGGATTGGTGCCTTTTATGCTTTTAATAAAACTGGCCAGTTCACTTATTTCCTTAGGATTAAACTTTACTGCCCATGATTGCATGCCTTTATCAGGATATCCTTTTTTAATGGTATTATAAATATCATTTAATGAACCATTGTGCAGCCAATAGTTATCTGTAAGATTAGGCCCGACGCCACCTTCGCCGCTGGCACCATGACAGGCTACACAATTGGCAGTATAATATTCTTTTCCTTTTTCTATACCTGCCGCATTGGCCATCGGTACATTTGCTTCATCAATCCGGTCTTTATTTTTTGCCTCATATTCCGCTTTTTCAACCTCGGCTTTGTTCATTTCTGCAGCGTATTCTTCAGTAGGGTTTTTGCCATTGCCCAATACATGAAAATTCAATAAGTAAACAAATGCAAAACCAATGGTGATGATAAACCCATATTTCCACCATGGAGGTAAAGCATTATCCAGTTCCTGTATGCCATCATAATTATGGTCTAACAATGCATCTGCTTCCTTTTCCAGCGGGATGGCTTTGGTAAATAATTTTTTATCCAGCTTTGACCACAAGGCAGCCAGTGTAGATTCTTTTACTACGGCAGCAGCTTTTGCAGGAACCAGTTCAGCATATACTCTACTGATAGAAAAAACAAGGAATAGAATAACAATGATTTCTGTTGCAATAACTGATACTAAAAAATAGAAAGTGTTGGCACACAGGCTGCCATAATTGGGCAGCACTTTAACTGCCTCAGCAGCATCCTGTGCCAGTACATTTTGTGAAAGCATTGATAATAACACAAGTATTGTGAGCCTAATGGCGTTTGCAGAGGCTTTATTTTTATCAAGTACCTGCCGGGATAATGCTATCAGCGCCTGCCCCATACCCCAGATAACAAAAGCAAGTACAAAAGTTGTAATGATGAGCAGGATGGCCAATAAATTATTTTCTGAGTTTACTGTTTTTGGTGCTGCAGTATCCTGTGCCAGCAAAGTAAAACCCGTTAGTAAAAACAAGGCGGTAGCTATTATCTTTTTATGCATAGAATTTTGTAAAAACATAAAAGGGTTTTAATTGGTTGTAGTTGTTGTTTCTTCTGTGTCTAATGGTATGTTTGATAATTCAATAATTCTTGACTTATCCATTTTTTTTACCAGTACCAGCAGTACAACAAAAAATAAAAAGAAAATCGACAAAGAGATCATGGGGTAAATGGTTGCATGATCCATTTTTTCTGTATACTGTTTTATAAATTTATACATGGCTATTTATTTTTAGGTTCATTACTAATATCTTTTCCTAACCGCTGTATATAGGCAATCAGGGCAATAACTTCTTTATTGGGTGAAATTTTTATGCTGTCTGTTTTAAGGTTGTTGGCAATGCCAGTGGCCTGTTCCATCAGGTTGGTGTTGGCAATGTCTTCAAATCCTTTTTCGTAAGGCACACCCAAAGTTCTCATGGCATTTATTTTAGCCATGGTAGAGCTGGTGTCAAGATTATCCCTTAACATAAATTCATAGGCAGGCATGATGGAGCCTTCGCTCATACTTGATGGTTCCCTGAAGTGACGGAAGTGCCACCCATCCGTTTTTTTAAGATTGCCGGTACCTTCCCTGGCAAGATCAGGCCCTGTTCTTTTACTGCCCCATTGAAAAGGATGGTCGTACACAAATTCACCTGCTTTTGAGTATTCTCCATAACGTTCTGTTTCGCTCCGGAAAGGGCGTATCATTTGTGAGTGACAGGTGTAACAGCCTTCTCTTACATAAATATCCCTGCCCTGTAATTCAAGTGGAGTATAGGGTTTAACGCTGCTGATGGTTGGCACGTTTGATTTTATCATAAAGGTTGGTATCATTTCAACCGCACCACCAATTAGTATAACTACCAAACTCAGCACCATTAGTTGTACCGGTTTACGTTCAATCCACCTGTGCCAGTGTTCGCCTTTGTGGGCCACATATATTTTTTCAAGAGGGGCTGCTTCCGCTGCTTCATCCGCTACCAGGTTTCCTGCTTTTACAGTTTTATAAATATTGTACACCATAAACAAAGTACCCATCAAATACAAAGTGCCACCCAAAGAACGCATGGCATAAAATGGTTTCATGTAAGTAACTGTTTCCAGGAAAGTATATTTCAACTGCCCTGCTTCGGTAAATTGTTTCCACATGGAGCTTTGCGTAAAGCCCGCCCAATACATAGGCACTGCATAAAATACAATGCCAAGAGTACCCAGCCAAAAATGCTGATTGGCTAATTTTTTTGAGTAAAGCGGTGTATTAAAAATTCTTGGTATCAGCCAATACAAAATACCAAAGGTTAACATACCGTTCCAGCCCAATGCACCTACGTGTACGTGTGCAATAATCCAGTCGGTGTAGTGGCTAATGGCGCTTACGCTTTTTAGTGATAACATTGGCCCTTCAAAAGTGGCCATACCATAAGCAGTAACAGCTACCACCATAAATTTCAAAATCACATCATCCCTTACTTTATCCCATGCGCCACGCAGGGTAAGCAAGCCATTGATCATACCACCCCAGCTTGGAAAAATAAGCATAACGGAAAAAACTATACCAAGCGATTGTGCCCAGTTTGGAAGAGCAGTATATAGTAAATGATGTGGCCCGGCCCAGATGTATAAAAATATCAATGCCCAAAAATGTATGATAGATAACTTGTAAGAATAAACAGGCCGGTTAGCCGCTTTTGGCAAAAAGTAGTACATCAATCCCAGGTAAGGCGTTGTTAAAAAGAAAGCAACTGCATTATGGCCGTACCACCACTGAATCAAAGCATCCTGTACGCCAGCATATATACTATAGCTTTTCAAAAATGAAATGGGAAGTTCTCCGGAACGTACAATATGTAACACAGCAACGGTAACAAACGTAGCAATGTAAAACCAGATAGCAACATACAAATGCTTTTCCCTGCGTTTGATGATGGTACCAAACATGTTCCAGCCAAATACTACCCAAAGAATAGTGATGGCAAGGTCTATTGGCCAAATTAATTCTGCATATTCTGCGCCATTGGTTAAACCCAATGGTAATGATATTGCTGCAGCTACAATTACCAATTGCCATCCCCAGAAATGTATAGTGCTTAGTGTATCGCTGAACATCCTGGCTTTGCATAGCCTTTGCAGGGAATAATAAACGCCCATGAAAATGCCGTTACCCACAAAAGCAAAAATAACCGCATTGGTATGCAGTGGGCGAAGCCTTCCGAATGAACCATATTGGGTAAAATTAAGTGAAGGGAAAACTAATTGCAATGCTATATATAGGCCGGCAAGCATACCGACCACTCCCCATAAAATAGTAGCGAAGGCAAAGTTTTTTACAGTCCTGTTGTCATAATAAAATTTTTCTACCTGCATGTGATATTATTTGTTTTGGTTTAAGGTGTTGTGGGTTTTTTAGTTTCGGTTGATATTTTTTTTGCTGCTACCGGTTTGTTTTCATTGTCAAAAAGCATTCTTACACTTGGAGTATAATCATCGTCGTACTGGCCATTGTGTACATTCCATAAAAAGGCCGCTAAAAAACTGCCTGCCACAATAATGCTGATACCGATCAATACAAATAATGCACTCAAAGTGAATGGTTTTTAATTGGCTCAAAAATATCATTGTTCAAAATGCCATTATATGATGCGGATCAAAACCACAGGTGATTTTCGTCATAGGGATTAATTTATATAGAAGATCAGGGGTTAATAAAAATGTGTATAAGAAAATTTGTGAGTTGATAAACAAAGCGCAGTGGAGGTTGGAAGTATTCCTTGGAATTATTTTAATCCTGCTTTTTATTTAAGCCCATGTTTTTTTGCACTTAAGGAAGATAATAAGGTTACAAATAGTACAATACTGATGCTGCTTGCAGGCATAAGTATGGCGGCAATAACCGGCGGCATGGTACCCTGCACAGCAAAAGATAAACCCATAATGTTATAAATAATGGAGAGTATAAAACTGGCCGTTACAATTTTTTTACCTGATTTTGCGTAGGCTAAAAATCCATCTATCATTCCAATTTTACTTCCATCAATAATAGCATCACAGGCTGGTGAAAATTGTGCGGTATTGTCACTTACGGCAATACCAGTATTGCTTTGCATCAGGGCGCCTGCATCATTAAGGCCATCGCCAATCATCAATACTTTTTTGTGTTGCGCCTGCAATTGTTTTACTGCATCCAGTTTATTTTGTGGCGACTGGTTAAACTGCACATCACTATCCTTACCAAATAAATTTACAAGGGTATTTTTTTCTGCATCATTATCGCCTGATAGTAAATGCAGGTCATATTTTTTTTGTTGTAAAGAAGTAATCGCTGTTTTTATGCCAGGCCTGTAATTATTACTGATGCTGAAAGAACCCATATGAACTTTATTGTACAGCACATGAATATTGGAACCATTATTTAACCACACATTGTTACTGTAATTATTTACAAAAGCAGCCGAGCCAATTTTAACGGGCACTTTGTTCACAACAGCTTCAATACCCTGGCCGGAAAATTCTTTAAACTCATCTACGGTTGCCAACTGGTCTGTATCAAATGCACCTACGGAAGCAGCAATTATTTTACTCAGCGGGTGAGCCGATTGGCTTGTTATGGCTTGTACAGCGGCGAGTTCTTGTTTGTTAAGTGGTGTGCCATTATATAATACTTCTGAAGACTGGTTTTGTGTAATGGTACCGGTTTTATCAAATACTATGGCCGTTGTTTTTGCAAGGCTTTCAATAACACCAGCGTTTTTCAGGTACAATTTATTTTTGCCAAAAATGCGCAGCATATTGCCATAGGTAAATGTGGCCGAAAGCAATAATGAACAAGGGCAGGCAACAATTAGTACAGCAGTTATTGCAGGCAAAATCTTTGAGCTGTCGTTCATGTGCCAAAACCCTGCAGTAATAATGGCAACAATAAATAGTGCAAGCGTAAAATACCTGCTCCACGGATGTATAAAAGATTTTTCGATATTTTTTTTGTGTTTAAAAATATCATTGTTCCATAGCTGGGTAATATAACTTTGAGAAACCTCATTTACTACCTGTAACTCAATGGCGGCGCCGGATTGTTTACCACCGGCATAAATCAGGTCACCCTGTTTTTTTTGCAGTAACGTACTTTCTCCGCTAACAAAACTATAATCAACATTGGCATCGCCTTTTAGTAATACCGCATCTGCCGGTATCATTTCGCGGTTGCGGATGATGATGCAATCTCCTTTTTGAAGTTGCGTAACGGGGATATTTTTTTCAATACCGTTTTTGATGATGCTCACTCCAAGTGGAAAATAAGATTTGTAATCCCTGTCAAATGAAAAAGACTGGTATGTTTTATCCTGGAACCATCTGCCAATAAGCATAAAAAAAACAATGCCTGTTCCTGAATCTAAAAATCCTGCACCCTTGCCGGAAATGATCTCGTAATAACTTCTGCCGAAAGTTACCATAATGGCCAGTGCCAGCGGCACATCAATATTTAAAAACCTTTGCCGCAGGCCTTTCCATGCCGATGTAAAAATACCTGCTGCACTAAAAAATAATACGGGCAATGATAAAAATAAATTTAGCCAGGTAAAGGTTAATTTTAAACCAGCCTGTTCAATATTACCGGATGAGAAATATTCAGGAAAGCTCAGCATCATAATATTGGCAAAGCAAAAGCCGGCAACCCCAATGCGGTAGATTTGCGTTTTACTGAAAACTGCCGCTTTTTTTTGAGTGCTGTCTTTTAAACTGATGTCGGGCTCATAGCCGATAAATGCCAGCAGCTCTGTTACTTTACGCAGCGAAATTTTTGAAGGATCAAAAATGATAAATATTTCCTTACGTTGAAAATTGGTTTGCGATTTAACAATACCCGTTTCAATACGGTGAAGGTTTTCCAGCAAAAAAATGCAGGAAGAGCAGTGCATTTGAGGCAAATGAAACGTAGTATTGGTTTGTGTAACGCTGCTAAACTGTACAAGCTTTTTTGCAGTGTCAGCATCATCGAGGTAAGCAAAACGTTCACTTATAAATTTGCCCTTTGCTTTTATTCCGGGGTTTTTATCAAAGTTGTAATAGGTACAAAGATTATTTTCATTCAGTAAAAGATACACCTGTCTGCAGCCTTCGCAGCAAAAATTTTTATCATCTGCTTTAATGGTTGTCTCACATTGTTCTCCACAATGATAGCAATTGACCTGTATATTATTTTTATCTTTTATACTAGTGGGTTAAGATTGAAAAACGGGCAAACAAAGATGTGGGGATCTATTTTTTGCCGGGATGACGGCCGTCAAAAAATGGTATGATCCTTATCAGTTAACAACCGGAATAGTGAATGGTAAATAGTCAATGGTTAATGGCTGAGTGGTCGATGGTCAATAGCTTTCAGATAATTGAGTAGTTAAAAACATTCAAGCTCCCACCTTTTGAAATTCACTATTCACCATTCACAACAAGCTATTCTTTTTCAAACAACCATTTAAAAGGCCTGTAAGGTTTTTCGGGCTGCAGGTTAAATTTAGTGATGCTGTTTTTTTGAATGTAAGCTACTGCCTCATCAATAGAGTCAGTTACTAAAAACAGGTTAATATCTTCCGGCGAAATGGTTTGTCCTTCTTTTAAACGTTCAATATGTGCCATTAAGTCTTTATGAAACTCTTTATCAAAAATCACAATCGGAAACTGGCTCATCATTTTTGTTTGTATCAGTGTAAGGGCCTCAAAGTATTCATCTAATGTGCCGAAGCCGCCGGGCATTACTACAAAAGCATAGGAATATTTTAATAACAATGTTTTGCGTACAAAAAAGTATTTGATGTTTACCCATTTATCAAGGTAGGGGTTAGGCTGCTGTTCGTGCGGCAATACAATATTACAGCCAACACTTCTGCCACCTGCTTCTTTGGCGCCTTTATTGGCGGCTTCCATTATGCCGGGGCCGCCACCCGTCATAATGGTAAAACCTAACCGGGCAATTCTTGCAGCCAGTTGTTCTGTCTGTTCAAAAAAAGGATGGCCGTCTTTAAAACGTGCTGAACCAAATATGGTAACACAGGGCCCTGCAAAATGCAATGCCCTGAAGCCTTTTATAAATTCAAACAATACGCTTAGTGCAAACCTAAAATCCTGTAAACGGTTTTGCGGGCCGGCTAAAAACTTAATTTCTTCTGTTGAGGCTGCTGTTTTTTGTTCTTCTATCATCAGTATTAATTCTTAAGACACAGTTTGTTCTTTGCTTTTTTATTTCATAAATTGTTAACAAAAATACCTTCAAAATTCTTATCAAATATTTATTTTCGTGAACTAAATTTTGATATTATAGAAAAAAAAGTGATAATAAAATGCGGCTCATAATTTTCGATTATAGTTTATTTTATTATTGAAATCACCTAACAATATATACTTTTTTATTCGGTATATAAGCAATGAATATTGATTACTTTGCGCAGTAATCTCAGCATACTTTCCTGTGCCTACTTGTCACTCCTATTTTTGAATTTAGAGCGATAAAAAATTTAAACATTACTAACAAGGCGACACCGGGCAAGAGTCCTAGCTGATTAAATGTTGTAACACAATCTGATAAAGCTATTGTTTCAGAAAACAATAAGCGGTAATATTGTTTATAAACTTCATTCAGTCATTAATCAATATTAATAAAATGAACATACTAGATTTACCTAAATTAAGCAAATATGAATTTCCAACAAAGGAGGAATTGGAAGTAATGACTCCTGAACAAAAAAGATTATTGCTTATGCAATTGAAACAAGAAGATACAATGTATTGGCAGAAAGAAGCTGCGCAAATTCAGGTTTGGGTATTTCGGATAGGTTTTTTTGTTTTTTTGATATGGGGAATATGGAATCTTATTTCCAAATAATGAATAAGTTTCGATTGCATCAGCAGGATTCTTTCCGGTGCCCACGTGCTACTACTCTTTTGAATTTAGAGGGATATAAAATTTCAGCAGTACTAACAAAGCAACACAGGGCCAAAACCCTACATCTAGCTGATAAAAGCCTATCCAATTAAAATTGATTTTGAAGCATCTAACAATGCATATATATTTGCAATCCGTTTGGGGAATTAGCTCAGTTGGTAGAGCGCTTGCATGGCATGCAAGAGGTCACCGGTTCGAATCCGGTATTCTCCACCAGGCAAATCCCACCTATCGTGGGATTTGTTGTTTGCTATGTTTATAGTTTACATCCTGTATTCATTTAAAGCTGATAAATATTATATTGGTAGTTGTGAAGACATATCGCAGAGAATCCATCAGCATAATACTGGAAGAAATAGATCTACTAAATATGGTTTGCCTTGGGAAATAAAGCATATCGAAAAATTTGAAACCCATTCAGCAGCCCTGCATAGAGAGCAGGAAATCAAGAAAAAGAAAAGCAGAAGATATATTGTTTGGTTAATCAGCGCGGTTGGGTAGAGTGTCCCGAATGCTTTCGGGAAGGTCACCGGTTCGAATCCGGTATTCTCCACATTTGCAATAATGTAACTCCACTCTGCAAGAGTTGTAAGTTTTTTCACGCCATGACGTAGCAAAAAAGGCAGCAATTATAGCTACCTTTTTCAGCTTTTTTAATAGCATCTCCTTAAAAAAGTATTTGCCAAAATGCAATCTCTTTTAAATCAACGCATAAAATTCTCTAAACCATTTCACCTTTCATAAGATGACCTAACATCTCTTTAAAATTCTCCTTCTTATTTAAATGTGGAATCGGCTCATCAGGCTCAGGTTTGCCTAAAAATTTACAGAGCGGTGTCCATCCTTCACTTACATCGAAGATAAGTAATTTGTCAGCCGGAACATATTTCTTTACATCTTCAATGTGCTGGTTAAATATTTTTTCTGCAGCAACCTTATCTTCGAATTTGCCTTGAAAATGCACCTTAAAGATCATTTCTTTTGCGAGTTTTACACTTTTAATTACAGACCGAAGCCGGGGATTGAAAAGCAACTTCGACATCATGGCTAATTTTTGTCCTAAGGTCTGCGGCCCGGCCTTCAATATAGTACTGGATACGCTGGAGTGCCATTTTTCGAAAGGCCTTACCGTCAAAATAACCTTCGCATCAGGATATTGCTTCATGTGTTCTTTATACCATGGATAGCCTGGGAAATCAACAGTTGCCTGGTATCCATCATACAGTTCGTCCCATTGCGTTGTTCCCGTTTCCTTCAATGCCAGCCAATACTTGAGGTTTTCAGGATGTACAAGCAATTCTTTCATATGATAAGTTTTCATGTAACCCAGCTTCTCAAGAGATTCCTTGAGTGTGTTTGTGCCGGTGCGTGGCAGCCCTGCTCCGATAATTTTGATAGACATATTGAGTTGGTTTTGATGAAGAGTTATAAACTTTCAGTCAAGTTACTATTTTAATTTTCATTTTTAAAACAATTTTAATATATCTCTTAATTTATTGTAAATGCCGTTATTATATGTATATCTTTAATTGCTATATTTATAAAATAACAAAACTCCAGCATACATTTTTTTCCTGATAATTTTTATATTTTAAACTCAATTCATTTAAAATGAAAAAGTCAATTCTGTTATTTCAATTATTCCTTTTTACGGGGCTCGCATCATTCTGCCAGGTAGCAACCAGCATGAGTGATACGGCTGCAAAAAAGCCCCCCTCGCCACCAGACCGTAATATGTTTGGTCTTCACATTCCACGAGGTCTTACTAAAACTTCAGATGGGCTTGCGGATGGATATATTATGTTCGGTGTTCCCAATTCACCGCTCGTTTATTTAATAAATAGAAAAGGTGAAGTAGTGCATCAATGGAAAAGTAATTACGGCAGCGCTGAAGTAAGTGCCTACCTGCAACCGGATGGCTCCTTGATACAAAATGTTGCCGATCCTGATTTTCCTGTATTTGCCGGAGGCGGCGAATCAGGAAGGATTCAAAAAGTTTCATGGGATGGTAAAATGCTTTGGGACTTTGAATATGCCACAGAACAATATTTGCACCATCATGATTTTGCAGTGATGCCTAATGGTCATATACTCGCCATCGCCTGGGAAGCAAAAACGCCCGAAGAATGTACGGCAGCAGGTCGTAAGGCTAATATGATTCCGAAGGCGGGCTTGTGGCCGGATAAGATAGTGGAAATTGTGCCTGAAGGAAAAACTGGCGGAAAGATAGTATGGGAATGGCATGTATGGGATCACCTGGTACAGGATTACGATACTAAAAAAGCAAATTATGGTAAACCGGCAAACCATGCTGAGCTGTTGGATTTTAATGTTGGTGACACTGTGCCACCTCTTATGTCGCAGGCCCATATGGACACTTTGCGCATGAAGGGGCATGTGTGGAGAAACGAAACGCCGGAAAATGAAGGATCGGAAGTCTATCATTTTAATGCAATAAAGTACAATGCCGATCTTAACCAGATTGTTTTTAGTTCTCCTAACCTGAGTGAGATCTTTATAATAGATCATAGCACAACGGCCAAAGAAGCTGCCGGGCATAAAGGCGGAAAATATGGAAAAGGAGGAGACTTTTTATACCGCTGGGGAAATCCGAAAAATTATCATCATGGAGATTCTGCGGATCAGAAACTATTTGGCCAGCATGATGTGCGCTGGATAGACAAAGGAAAGCCGGGAGCAGGTGACCTAACAGTGTTTGATAACGATGTTCCCAGTGCCAGCCACATACCATATTCCGCTGTATTGCAACTAACAACTCCTATGGATAAAAACGGAAATTATTTTTTGGAGAACAATGGAACCTTTGGGCCTCAGAAACCTACGTGGAAATATATGGCGTTGGATACGTTTTCTTTTTTCAGCAGTTTTATTTCGGGAGCGCATAGAATGGATAACGGTAATACATTTATTAATCAGGGAGCAGCAGCCAGGTTTTTTGAAGTAACAAAAGATGGCAAGATTGTATGGGAATATTGGAATCCTTACCGGGGTGATATGCATATGCCAAATGGTGATCCGATCAACCCGATTCCGCTCACCTACTTTGCATTCAGGTCTACGTTTATCCCAGCAGATCATCCGTGGCTTGCCAATAAAAAACTGGAACCTTTAAATCCGCAGCCTGCCGTATTTAAGTTGCCTGCAATGCCTCCGCCTCCAAATCAGTAATAAGCAGAAGAAAACTAATTCATATGAAAAATGCCGCGAAGGATTCTTCAAAATAAATAACCAAATTTCAACATGAAAAAAAAGTATTTTCTACTAATCCTTTTGATAAGTATATCAACAGGTCTTTTTTGCCAGCAACACGTTGCTGATAAAGATTCTGCGGCAAAAAAAATGCAGCCCCCAAAAGACAGGAACATGTTCGGGCATTCTATACCCCGCGGTTTAAAAATTAATTCTCCCGGCATTGCTGATGGATACGTCATGTTTGCGGTTCCAAATTCTCCATTCATTGATTTAATCAATCGCAGGGGTGATGTAGTACATCAATGGAAAGGAAATTATGAAGCATTCAACGCGTATTTAATGAATGATGGTTCGCTCGTGCAGGGAGCTTTTGATCCTGACTTTCCCACATTTGGTTTTGGCGGCCCATACGGGCGTCTACAAAAAATTAGCTGGGACGGAAAAATGTTATGGGATTTCGAATACGCCAATGAGAAAGAAATGGTTCATCATGATTTTACAGTGATGCCCAATGGAAATATTCTTGCCTTAGCTTATGAAACAAAATCCTATGAAGAGGCCATTGAAATGGGAAGAAAACCCGCGATGATACCGAAGTCAGGACCTTGGTTAGAAAAAATTATTGAGATTCAGCCTGAAGGAAAAACCCACGGCAAGATTGTATGGGAATGGCACTTGGAAAATCATTTAATACAGGATAATGATGCAAAGAAGGCAAATTATGGTAAGCCTGCCGATCACCCGGAATTGTTAGACTTCAATATGGGAATCCCCTTACCTCCTGCTATTACTCAAGATAGTATGGACATATTACAAGCTAAAGGACGGGCAGAAAGAAATGAGACTGCTGATAACAGGGGTGCTGACATTTTTCATTTTAATGCGATTAAATATAATGCCGATCTTGATCAAATTGTTTTCAGTTCGCCAAACCTGAGTGAAATATTTATTATCGATCACAGCGTAACCACAAAAGAAGCAGCAAGTCATAGCGGAGGGAAAAGTGGCAAAGGTGGAGATTTTTTGTATCGTTGGGGTAATCCGAAAAATTATCAAAGAGGTGATTCTGCGGATAGAAAATTATTTGGCCAGCATGATGTAAGGTGGATCGAAAAAGGCAAACCAAGTGCGGGAAATTTAACTGTGTTTAACAATCATCCTCCCAAAGATGTGGAATGGGATAAGCCCGGTAATGACGCTGCGAATTATTCCGCCATATTTGAAATCACTCCACCGGTTGATAATATGGGTAGGTATACTATAGAAAAGAATAGACCTTTTGGTCCTGAAAAACCAACATGGGTTTATATAGCCCCGGATACATTTTCATTTTACAGCAGTTTCATCTCGGGCGCACATCGCATAAAAAACGGCAACACATTTATTAATGAAGGAGCCAGGGGAAGATTTTTTGAAGTAACACCCGATGGAAAAATGGTGTGGGAGTATCTGAATCCTTACCGGGGAGATATACGAAAGCCAAATGGTGACCCTAATTCGCCTGTTCCAATGACTTATTTTGATTTTCGGTCCACCTTTATAGCTGCGGACAACCCGGGATTGGCTGATAAAAAACTTGAACCATTGGTGCCGCAACCAAAACCATTTTTCCTGCCGCCACCACCAGGTAAATAAAAATAAATATTGAATTCTAAAATCGCCAACATTTTGTCAATCCGATAAAATGTTGGCGATTTTTATTTTTGAAGCCGGTTGTGCCTATTCAAATTAATGTTCTGCCATTATCACTCCATTTTCTTTTACATAATCATTCCAAAGACTTAACATTTCCTGGTATAATTGCGGATTCTGTTTAGATAGGTCATTGGATTCCGTCGGATCTTTTTCCATATTAAACAGTTCAAATACACCTTTGCCAAAAGGAGCTTCTATTTTTGTAATCTTCCATTTTCCTTTCCTTATTGCGCATCTTCCAAAGAGTTCCCAACCCATTACATATTCTTCATCATGAACGTATTTTTTTTTGCCATCCAGTAAAGAAATTATTGATGAACCTTTGTACGGGGTTATTTTATTTCCCTGGTAGGTGGAAGGGTATTTTGCACCAGCTACCTCAAGAAATGTAGGAGCCAAATCCATAATGGTAGTGAAGGCCGTTGTTATAGTACCACCTTCTTTTTGAAAAGGCATTTTTACAATCATTGGCGTATGGATGCCGCCTTCCGAACTATATCCCTTGTAAAAACTATTTACTGCACTCGAAGCATTCGCCCACTGAGGACCGTAAGCGGTATAAGAATTTGCAGTGCCCATATAAGGATATGGATTTAGTTTGTCGGGTGTTTCATTAAATTCAAAAGCGTCGGGACCATTGTCAGATAAAAAAACAAACAAAGTATTTTCATATTCTCCAATATCTTTTAAATATTGAACCAGCCGGCCGATATTATAATCGAGGTTATCAATCATTCCGGCATAAATTTCCATTTTCCTTGCTTCAATTCTTTGTTCATCTCTACCCAGATCTTTCCAGGGCAACAAAGGTTCTTTTGTGATATAATAAAGGCTACCTTTTACTGCAGGCAGTTCAGGCAATGTAACACCTTTAGCAATGAAACCTTTTTCTTTTAAGGCTTTAAAGCGCAAAGTCCTCAAGCTGTCATAACCGATATCATATTTGCCATGATATTTTTCTATGTATTCCCGGGGAGCCTGCAAAGGCCAATGTGGAGCGGTGTAAGCAGCGTACAGAAAAAATGGTTTTTTATCTTCATGATCCTGTTGTATAAAACCCAGCATCTTATCTGTGTAAAGATTCGTTGAATATTGTCCGCCAGGATATGCGGTATATTTTCCATCCTCCCAAAAGGAAGTTTCTCTTTCAGGATAAAAATGATTCGCAGCAGCATCCATCAATGCAAAAGACCTTTCAAATCCTCTGGCTGTAGGGCTTTGTTCAGGTGTAAGGCCGAGATGCCACTTACCTGAAATATAGGTATGATAACCTGCATCCTTCATTAGTTGTGCGATGGAAACTACTTTGTTATTTAGAAATCCCTCGTAACCCGGACGACCGATTTGCTTTGAAAAATGAGTAACATGCTCAGCCATATTGCCAAGTCCGGCAATATGATTATCCGTTCCCGTTAGTAGCATCGCCCGTGAAGGAGAACAGGTTGCTGCCGTATAAAAATTGGTAAATATTTGTCCATGCTTTGCGAGTGCATCAATATTGGGGGTTACAATTTCACTTCCGAAACAACCAAGGTCAGAATAGCCCAGATCATCTGCGAGTATTAAAACAATATTGGGGACTTTTGCAGGCTTTTGTTGCCATGAAATAAGCAAACAGGAAACAAGGATTAGTAAGATGTTATTTTTTTTCACCAATACATGATTTTAAGTTTACTTTTACTTGTACATCATTTGAAGTAAAGGTAATTAAAAGCTTACTGTACTATCTATCTAAAAATATTTAGTAGGTATGGCGGATAATCAAAAAAAATAATGACCTTTGAAAATAACCTCCAAAGCTTAAATTAAGCTACCTGCCAACACCCGGTAAATAAGCATACAAGGTTCATAATTACAGATCAAAGAAAAAAATAATGCAAAATAAAAACGGGAGACTAAAGCTTACCCTTTTGCTGGTAAGCAGCCTGACAATAATGTCGGTAATTACTATTTCTCCTGCTTTACCACAGATGGCAAAGGAATTCTCCGGTGTTGAAAATGCAGCATTCCTTGTAAAATTAGTTTTGACGATACCTGCGCTGATGATTGCTATCTTTTCCCCTATTACCGGCCGGCTTATTGACCGCTATGGAAGATTGAAAATTTTATGGATGTCTCTTGTGCTTTATGCTTTATCAGGATCGGCCGGTTATTATCTCAATAATATTTATCACATACTTATATCAAGGGCTGTGCTCGGCATATCAGTAGGCATGTCAATGACGATTGTAATTACACTAATAGCCGATTACTTTGATGGTATGGAGCGACAAAAATTTGTGGGTATACAAATAGCGTTTATGTCGATGGGCGGAATCTTGTTCATTGGCTTAGGAGGTATACTTGCGGACCTTGGCTGGAGATATCCATTTTTTATTTACTTAACATCGCTTTTAATTCTTCCTCTTAGTATGATGTACCTGCATGAACCGGCCGTTGTGAAAAAAATAAACCAGGCTAACGGTAACGCCAAGCCGCCGGGAATAATATGGTTGCTGTTCATCAACACCATGTTTATGTGGATCATTTTCTTTTTAATACCTGTGCAAATTCCTTTTTACCTGAAAAGTATCGGTACCGAAAAGAGTTCATTGGTAGGAGCTGCAATTGCTACGGCTACAGCTTTTTCAGCTATTTCATCTTTTTCATATTCCAGGATAAAAAACCGGTTTGGCTTTCTTTCCATTTTTTCTATGGGATATTTACTGATGGCTGCAGGATTTATTTGCATTTCAATTTCTCACACATATATTTTGGTTCTTGTTGCCATGATGCTGACAGGATTGGGTATGGGCATGATGATACCAAATACAAATATGTGGGTAATGAAAATTGTTCCGCCCGTAATTAGGGGAAAGGAAATAGGCAAGCTTACCACGTTTTGGTTCCTTGGCCAGTTCTTATCCCCGATATTAATTTTTCCTGTTTTAAATATGATTTCTCTTTCCTCTACTTTTATGTTGGCTGCGGGATTTCTTTTGCTGGTGTCAATTGGCTTCCTGATCTTTCACCTCAGCAAAGCAGGGAAAGCTACCAGTGAAACAACCCGCGCTAATGCATTGGAGAGTGCCACCATTTAATTTATGAATACTATCTCGCAACCAGACTAAAAACATAGAATTATTAAACTAAAACAAAACTTATGCAGGATTAACCCTGGACCTTTCAGGCTTTAATAACAAAATGACAAGAGTAATATCTGTAATCATATGGTAGCGAATCTTACTAAAAGAATTTTTTCCGGAGTTATTTTAATTGATAAGGTTTGTTGGAAATAAAAGTGTGCTGGCCTTAAAACCTTTAAAAATAAACATGTCGTCTTTTATCGTTTTATCTACCGTGGTTTTACTTATTGTTGCACTCTATAGCAATACGGTAAGGCCATCCGTCCTGTTCCTTGTTGCTGTTTTGATATTCCTTGTTTTTGGCATTCTCAAACCAGATGATGTTCTAAAAGGGTTAGCCAACAAACAGGTGATCATTATCTTTTTACTACTCACGCTTTCTTCGGGATTTAAAAAAGAGTTTGGCAAAGGATTTTTCAATTATCTTTTCAAACCGGGTCTGCTTCCCAAACAATTTTTACTGCGCATGATGCTCTTTGTCGCTTCATGGTCGGCTTTTATCAATAATACGCCGATAGTAGCATTCATGATTCCTTATGTAAAAGACTGGGTAAACCTTAAACGATTGGCTGCCTCTAAATTCATGATACCTTTATGTTTTGCAACGGTGTTGGGCGGCATGATCACGGTGATCGGAACTTCTACCAATCTTTTATTGAATGGGCTTATTGCTCAATCCGGATTGCACCTGTTAGGTTTTAAAGATTTTCTTTTCCTGGGTTTGATTGTAGTTGTATTGGGAATAGCCTATTTATATTTTATTGGTTATCATCTATTGCCCGATAAAAAAAGCGCTATAAAAGAAATGGAAGAAAACCTAAAGGAATACGTGGTGGAAACAGTGGTAGAACCTTCTTCCATATTAATCGGTGAGCCTATCAAAACTCATTTGCGAAATCTCAAAGATATCTTTCTTTTTGAAATAGTACGCAATGGCACATCTATTTTCCCGGTATCTCCGGAAGAAGTGGTGCAGGAAAGTGACCGTCTTTATTTCTCGGGTCATACGGGTGCCATGGAACAATTAGTAAAGGAAGTAAAAGGATTAGCATTGCCCGATAACACTACGCTAAATCGATACCACCACCACCACTGCGTAGAGGCAATAATTCCGGTAAACTCCAACCTGATTGGGAAACAAGTGCGAGAGTCAAATTTCCGACACCGTTACAATGCTTCAATAATTGCGCTTCACCGCGAAGGCAAAAGAATTGCCAGCCCTGTTGGAGAAACTGTTTTAAGCGCCGGAGATTTACTGCTATTGCTGGGCGCAGATAAGATGAACAATCATGAATCTGATTTGTTCCTGCTCAGGCACCATGATATACAATTAATAAAAAGAAAAAAGACACTCCTGCATACAATAGCCCCTTTTGTGGCATTAGCCTTGTTGATTTTGGGGATAACAAGGATTATCGATTTATTCATTGCTGCATCGCTGGCTCTGTTGGTATTCATTGCAATTAAAACGCTTCGATTTAATGACTTTAAGAAAAACTTTGATTTAGATTTAGCTGTTTTGTTAGTTGCATCTCTTGCTATTGGCTTAGCCCTCACCACATCAGGGGCTGCGCAATGGGTAGCAACGGGAGTATTGCGTGTGAGCGGTACCGGGTCCATTGCAGCAATATCGCTTCTTTTTGCTCTCACATTAATTATAACCTCAGTTATATCCAATACTGCAACCGTTGCAATTGTTTTTCCTCTGGCGGTTTCGTTAGCTACCCAGTTACATATTAGTACCACACCCGTATTCGTGGCCATCGCCTTTGCATCATCCTGCTGTTTTATGACGCCGATCGGCTATCAGTGTAATTTAATGGTTTATGGGCCGGGTAATTATTCGTTTAAGGATTTTTTCAAAATAGGCTTCCCGCTTACAATTCTATATTCGGCCGCATGTATTATCTTTATTTCATGGTATTATAATCTATAACAAATGACGAACATTATTTTTCCTTTCGATTCAAAAATTAGTTACGAACAACGTAAAAAAGCCATGATGCAGGACCCACATCTTATCTGGCTTACCGGCTTGTCAGGTTCTGGCAAAACAACCCTGGCGCTCAGGCTTGAGCATTATTTTTTTGGTAAAGGATTTAAAGTGTTTATACTTGACGGGGATAACGTGCGTATGGGCCTTTGCAAAGGGCTTGGTTTTTCAGAGGATGATCGGAAGGAAAATTTGCGAAGAGTGGGTGAAGTAGCCAGGCTAATGCTGGATGCAGGTCTTATAGTTATCAGCGCTTTTATTTCGCCGTGCGAAGATGACAGGATGGCTATTAAAGAAATGGTAGGAGAACAGCGGTTTATTGAAGTGTATGTAAACTGTTCGCTACAAATATGCGAGGAACGGGATGTGAAAGGATTGTATGCCAAAGCACGACAAGGTATTATTCCGCACTTTACCGGCATCAGTGCTCCGTATGACCCACCTGCTTCACCTGCAATTGAACTAATGACAGCCGAGGAAACAGTGGAAGAATCCGTACGTAAAATTATTGAATTTGTAGAGCCGTTAATCAGCATATAATACGCTAATTTTTTATACAAAAACATATAATTATGATTGATATAAAGCATCTTCTGGACTTGGCTCAACGTGCCGCATTACAGGCGGGAACTGCGATTTTAGAGGTATATACTTCGGGGGATTTTGGAGTAGAAATGAAAAGCGACCAGTCGCCACTAACACTTGCCGATAAGGCTGCCCATACAATTATTGCTTCCCAACTGGAAGAGACTGGTCTGCCTATGCTCTCAGAAGAAGGTATCCATCTTAGTTATAATGACCGAAAAAATTGGGATTATTACTGGCTTGTAGATCCGTTGGATGGAACAAAAGAATTTGTAAAAAGAAATGGCGAGTTTACAGTGAATATAGCTTTTATTCATTCCAATACTCCGGTTGCAGGCGTGATCTACGCCCCTTGTATGGATGTACTTTATTTTGGTTCCAAAGAGACAGGTGTGTATAAGATAGAGAAAGGGACAAAGGTGCAACTATCATTCATCCCGGAAAAAAGAACGATCGGGGAATTGCTGGCTAAAGAACACATAACCGTGGTAGCTTCTAAATCGCACCTGAATGAAGAAACAAAAACTTTTATAGATCAATTCCGAAATGTAACGCTTTCCTCCATGGGTAGCTCACTAAAGCTAATGTTATTGGCAGAAGGTGTTGCAGATATTTACCCAAGGCTTGCTCCTACCATGGAGTGGGACACCGCAGCTGGAGATGCTATTTTACGCTCTTTAAACATGGGCGTTTACCAAATGGACTTAAACTCAGCGCTGTTATACAATAAGGAAAATTTATTGAATCCTTCTTTTATTGCTTTTTAGCATTCTTCTTTAGAAATTATTTAAGCAAACAGATGCTGCGAATATTTTTATCTCCTCCACGAGGCGCAAAATAAATACTTAATGGCAGTTTTAAAACCTTCTAGCACTATCAGTTAATGCAACTCTTTAATCAAATATAATAAAAACTGCAGGAGTGTAAACAAGTTCTAAGAAATATCGGTTTACGATATAACATTAGATATTATTATTAGAGTTGAAACAGGACATTTTTTTCGCTTAATATTTCGCTCTAATTTTTCAATAGTGATTAAAGCAACGGCTGATTATAGGAAATTTGCAGTTTACACAATGAAAGAGCAAAACTAAAAATTTAATAGGCGGGTTCTAATTGAAAATCGCGACTTACATACAGCATTAGTATTTTGTACAACTGCAAATGATATCACCGGATATAAACGGAATATTGCAAATAATGGAACGGGATACTTTTTGTGATCGAATTTTACTAAAAAGAAAATGCTTTAAAACTAAATAGTACTAAAAATTCGGAGGAGTAATTTTTACAAGTACAGACTTTTAATAAACTCAATAAGCAAATGAAATTTGTTCTTACAATTCGCCCTGCTCTTCCATCTTTCTTATTTTTTCTCTCAGCTTTGTTTTTTCATCAATTGCAGCTTGCACCAAGTCTTTAAATTCCTTGTCATTGCGCAGGTTGTCAAACAAAGGGTCTACTTTAATTAAGTAAGGCATGCCCCATGCCCAATGATCTGTTTTTTCAGCTTCTTTCAGGATTTGATATGCCTTTCTTTTATCTCCCATAAAAGCATACACACCAGCCATATCATAAGTTACAAAATCAAGGCGGCCAAGTGAATCTAATTTTTTGTATTGGTCAATGGATATATTCATCAGTTTTATGGCCTTTTCCTTTGCCCCGGTTTTCAATAGTGCAACAGCATAACGATGGATATTTTCGTGAGGATATTTTTCCCAAAGTTCCTTATAAAGTTTTACAGCTTTTGCACAATCATTTTTTAGATAGCAATATGTTTCGGCACTAAAATACATGGCCCCGCTACTATCTACCTTCATCCATTGCTCAGCATAAGCCAAAGCTTCATAGGCATTACCTGTCCTGTTACTAATCACGGTTAAAAGCCATAAGGACTTTATTGCAGCCCTGGTTTTATTAACCTGCCTCAAAGAAAGGGTTGCATAATATTTTGCTTTTTCAAAATCACAAATGCCGAGGTAGGTAAAAGCAAGATCATTATATATGGTCGGAGTCCATACAGACAATGGGTCTATTTTTAATGCTTTATGTAAATACCTGATCGATTTTTCAGGATCATAATACAAACCAATGGAGTAAATACGGCCTAGTTCCTGGTTGGCAAAAAAACTATTTGGATTAATACTGATAGCGGTATTCAGTTCTTTAAACGCCAATTCGCTTTTTCCTGTCTCTTGATGATAGTTACTAAGCAATACATAGGCGTCCTCAGCATTTTTATCTATTGATAAAGCTTTGTCGCAAAACAATGCCACGGTATCCATAAAATTTTTACTAAGATACTCTTTATAATAATTAGCAGTCCAGTAGGCCCGGGCCTTTAATACATAAGCTTCTGCCATATTGGAGTCTAATGCCAGCGCATCATTGCAAAGAGTTTGAATTTTTTGATAATCAGCATTTAACGGATTAATATCATAAGCATATTTTGCATAACTCAACTGGGCCTCGTAATAAAGGTCCAATGCTTTTGTATTTTTTGTTGCCACTCTGCTTATCCGGCTTTGTTCTTTCGGTGTTATTTTTACCTGCAGGGCAGCAGCAATTTGTTGTGAAATATTTTCCTGCAATAAAAAAATGTCTTCCATTTCGCCGGGAAAATTATCATTCCATAATTCTTTGCCGCTTTCTGCATCCACCAGCGAAGTAAAAACTTTCACTTTATTTTTGTCCCGCTGTACCGTACCCTGCAGAATATATTTTATGCCACCCAGTTCACTGGCAATATCAGCAATTGATAATTTTGTATTACGAAATTTTTCTACAGATTGTGGTGCTATTGTTGTAAGCTCTCCCATCCACTCTAATTTTTTCTGGAGTTCTAAAACTATACCAAGGCAAAAAGGTTCGTTTTCTTCTTTATTGGTGCTGATATTTTTAAAAGGGAGAACAGCAATGGTTTTATTTATTCCCGCAAAATTATTTTTTGGTGAATACATTTTGTAAGCAGCGAAAATTATAGCTAACAGCAAAACAATACCAGCAACTGCTATTATTTTTTTTGTTGAACGTTTATTCTCAACCTCTTTCAGCTTTCCGGTCATCTCTTCTTTTTTTGGCACAACAAGACCTTCGTTTGCCAAAGCAAAAACCTCCACAGGTTCATCTACATTCTTAAATTCGAAACGGCCGAGTGAAATAGATTTGAATCCTGGATTATTTCTTATTTTGCTGTTGATTTCACTTGAAAAAAGAATCGCATTGGCTTGACCAAGGGATTCGATCCTGGAAGCTATATTAACCCCGTCGCCGAAAACTTTTTTATCTTCAAAAAATATTTCACCAATATGGAGGCCAATGCGGAGCGGTACCTGGGGTTCATCTTTTAGTTTTTGCTGCAGTTCCAGGGCGCAGCTTACAGCTTCTGTTGCACTATTGAAGGCACAAAGGCTGCCATCTCCATAATCATTCAGGATTTCGCCGACATGGGCCTTTACTGTTGTTTGTAAAACCGTTGTATATTTTTTCACCATTGCTAAAGCCTGTCCTTCGTTATGCTGCATAAGGGCAGTGTAGCCAACAATGTCGGTAAAAAGGATTGCTGCAAGGTGTCGATTTTGATTTTGCATGAAGGCTTAAATAAAAGTAGGCATTAAACTAATGCTAATATAAAGTTTATTTTTCAGGCTGGAGGGGTATATTTTCAGGCGATGTTTTTAAAAAGATGAACTAACTTTTATTAAATTGTTACAAGCGAAATCCCGGCGTTGCAGAAAGCATTCGTAAAAATTACTGCATTTAATTCTACATTTTAAAAGAAATGATTGTATACATTTGATTAAAATAAAACGATATGCAGCCTCCATTGTCTATTCAGTCATTTTTGCAGGAGCCGTACACTTTATCGCAGGAGCAAATTGGTTTCTATAATCAAAACAGGTTTATCAAATTAAAGCAAGTGTTCAACAGTGAGACCCTGCAGTTCTTTAATGAAGTTATTACTAACAGGGTTAATCAAATGAATACGGTAACAGTCTCCCTTGAAGAAAGAAGCACCTATGGAAAGGCTTTTTTACAATTGTTTAATTTGTGGCGGGAAGATGTAATAGTAAAAGAATTAATCTTTAGTAAACGGCTTGCAAAAATTGCTGCAGACCTGCTGCAAACAGATGGCGTGCGGATATACCACGACCAGGCATTGTTTAAGGAAGGTGGTGGCGGCATTACCCCATGGCATGCCGACCAGTATTACTGGCCACTGGATACTGATAAAACTGTTACCGCATGGATGCCGCTACAGGCAACGCCATTGTCGATGGGCCCAGTGGAATTCAGTGCCGGCAGTCACCAGGTTGTGGAAGGAAGGGATTTGGAAATTGGTGATGAAAGCGAAGCAGCGATGCAACAAAAATTAAGGGTTACTGATTTTAAACATGTAATAGAACCTTTTGATGCCGGCGAAATAAGCTTTCACTCTGGCTGGGTATTTCACAGGGCGGGTGCCAATACAACTGATCAAATGAGGAAAGCGATGACGATTATTTACATGGATAAAAACATGAGGTTGAAAAATCCTGAGAATAAAAATCAAATAAATGACTGGAACACCTGGTGCCCTGGTGCTGCTATTGGGGAAATAATTAGTACGCCACTAAACCCGGAAGTTTACTCCAGACGAATTTAGATTTTTGCTTCTACTTTTCGTCTTCTTAAAAACTTAAGCAGTAACCAAAACAAATTGCTGCCAACATTATCATCTTATATTTAGCTTAATAAAATTCCCTTTAGAAAATAATTATTTACGAGCACTCCCATTAAATATAATGATGAAAAGGGCTTGTTAAAAACCGATTATTTATTATAAATAATTAGCTTTACCAAAATTTTAAATACCTATTACTATTTACTTTTAACCATTCTACATTTGAGCCTGA
This sequence comes from Ferruginibacter sp., assembly GCA_043745405.1. Taxonomy (GTDB): domain Bacteria; phylum Bacteroidota; class Bacteroidia; order Chitinophagales; family Chitinophagaceae; genus Ferruginibacter. Next base: position 25,227 of record JAYTTI010000182.1, read on the forward strand.
CAGATAAATTGATTTTAAATTCGAAAACTATGAAACTGGTTTCAAAATTTATTTATTCCGGATTTTTTCTGCTTATTATTTTGTTTGGCAATATTCAAAAAAATTTCGCACAGCAAAAAAGTTCAGCACCCGATGAATTTAATATAAAAAAAGCGAGTTTTTTATTGCCCCAGGCGCTTCCGAAATGGAAATTTTATCAAGCTTTTTCGGTATATTATGTAGTGATACCAAAAGACTGGACATTAGACGTAATAAACGCCCCCTTTTTTAACTACTCCTGTAAGTTAGCGCTTCCAGAGGCATTTAATGTACAGGCAAGCATTTCAACAATCTTTGTTTCAAATCGTTTTAGTGCAGGGCCCTTCTGGAATTATTCGGTAAACGATTTTCATTTTGCAGTGGGATACCAGGTAGCTTACAATCTTGGTTATTTAGCAGAGTTTGGTTTCGATACCAAATTGACCGGGTGGGAACAACAACCTTCATTAACGGCTGGGTATAGTTTTGGAAAAACCGCCGTTATCCTCCGGGGGGATTTATATTATACAACTTCCCTTAAAGTTAATGAAGCGGAACATACTATTTCTGCCAATGCAAATTTTGCGAATGGCTATAGTGTAACTGCCAGTTATGACCAGCGGTTGTATAAAAACAGAGTTCTGTCACTTGGTTTAAAAATAAACTATTTGAGATACCACATTATTGCCTGGCCGGCTTTTCCGGTTAACAGTTACCGTTACGTAATACCCGAATTTCAACTCGGCATAAATTTTTAATTGACTAAACAAATGAAGTATACTACATTATATATTGTTGCAACGCTGTTAATATTATTAGGTTGTTCAAAGAGTGAAATTACACCACCTGGTAATAATGAGGATGCCAACCTGTTAAATACAGCACCCATCTCTGGCACTACAATGAAAAAAATGGAAGGCATTTATAAATTAGTTGATGGAAGCAGTGGCTTGGGTGTTCAATTTGTTTGTAAAGTGTCAAAAAACAGGGTTTCGTTTTTTAGTAATCAGGATGGAATTTTTATGATTTTGAAATACGGGTATAAAACTAGTGATGGGTCTATCCAATTCTCAGGTTTCTACCGCTATTCAGAATTTCCGACGCAAGGAAATATACATTTCTCCATTTCGGTAACAGAAGGGGCGGCAGATTTACTGGACGGAGTACTTTCAAATTTAAAATTGCGTGGAATTTTTTCCAATGATTCTCTTACTTTACATTATGATCATGCCTTTAGTGATTACGCTATCAAAAACCCGTTTATGATTTTTGCACATCACGGTGTGCAGACTACTTCAAACCCTCCTTATGCTGAAAATTCGCTTAACGGAGTATTGAATGATGAAAACTACGGGAACACAGGATTGGAATTTGATGTTCGTATGACGAGTGATCATGTTCCTATTTGTATTCATGATGCAACCATCAATACCCGCTTAACACAAAAGGGTCCATTGTCAGGTAAATGGTATCAATATCCTTTTCCGTTTATCTCAGAATATGTCCGGTTAATAGATGGTCAAAAAATTCCTTCTGTTGAACAGGTATTGAATTATTTTGTTGATTCAACAACTTTAAAATATGTATGGCTTGATATAAAAGGTAACACCGATATTTTTAAATACCTGGAACCGGTTGTGCGGAATGCTTATGCAAAAGCTGTGGCGCAAAACAGGGATGTGGTTATTTTTTCGGGCCTGCCATCAGCAGATGTAATTGCTGAATTTAACAAACAGCCAACGTACAAATCAAATAACCCGGCTTATGCTTATGCATTACCGTTGCCTACTTTGGCTGAACAGACAATAGATGTAGCACTCGAAAATGGCAGTAAATTTTTTGGCCCACGTTACTCACAGGGATTGCTTTTGGATGATGTAGAAAAAGCACACAGCAATGGAATTAAAGTGGTAAGCTGGACACTAAATAGTAAAGGCCTGGTTTTAGACTATCTAAAAAATGGCAAGTTTGATGGTTTTATTTCAGACTATCCTGCCTATGTAGTGTATGATTTTTATACCATGTTTTAAAAAACTGCTTGGAAACAAAAATGAACAGAATTAAAATATATAAGATATTTATTGCAATCTTTTTTGGATGCTTTGCTTTCAAAGGCATGGCTCAAACTAAAGAAATTGCAACTGCCAAGACGCATCATTTTACTTTTTATGCAGGAGTGGGTCCCAATTATTATTTTAACAACCTGGTTCTTGCAAAAAATAAAGTGAATGAGTTCAACTACTCCTTTATCGGCAGAATAATGTGGGAGCCAAAACATAATCTGAGCCTTGGAATTGAAAGTGGTTATAATCAGCTATATACCTTTACTGCCGATTTGCCGGCACCACGTGGCAATGTTCATATAGTTAATGTTGCTATTCCAATTCGCGTAGTTGTCAATATGAAATTATTTCAAAATTTTTATGCCAGTTTTAATATGGGGCAAAGTATTCTTTTGAATAAGGTAAGTTCATCAGAAAATGGAACTTTTGATGCATCATCAGTATCATTGGGGGATTTTGGATTAGATATTGGTTATAAAAGGCTTATTAGCGACCGGATTTATTTAGGATCAGAAATAAAAGGTTTCTATTCTTCTAAATTACAAGACAAAAATATTGCACTTGTTTTTTTTGCTGGGTTTCGTTTTTAATTAAGTGCTTTTGCTGGGAAAGAAACACGGCTTCTAACTAAGGTTTTTCAAATCATACCAATTGTAAATCTTCTGCTAAAGGGGACTACAAATTTGAAATAAAACACCATCTATTAGACCCATAAGTATAACTGATGTGGAGGTTTTTAGAATACTAAATTGAATGATGCCGCCATGGTAAAATCGAAAATTATTTTTTTGCTTCTTGCCGCTGTTCCTTTAGTTTGCCTTGCTCAATTGCCAGCATCCACTATTTCCACAACAGTAGAAATAGATTTTATAAGTGATACTCAGCAACCGATGCTGGTAGAAAAAATAGTACTTAAGCCAACAAATAACCTAAAAGCTACTTCGCTGCTTTTTAAAGAAATTATAAAAACGAAACCGCAAAGTTTGTATATGCTGGGCGATATAGTGTCATTAGGATATAGAAATGGTAAATGGAAAAAAGTAGACGTTTTTTTAGATAGCTGTCGCAAAAAAAATATAGCAGTTTATGGGTTGTTGGGTAATCATGATGTAATGTTCAGAACAAAAAAAGGAGAAAGTAATTTTGTAAAAAGATTTCCTGAAAATATTATTACCGGTTATACTTCAGTTACCGATTCTGTGGCTATTATTTTGCTAAACTCAAACTTTAAAAAACTTTCGGTTGACGATAAACTAAAACAAAACGCCTGGTATCAATCTGAATTAAACAGGCTCGATAGCAGCGAAGCCATCAAAGCAATTATCGTAACCTGTCATCATGCTCCTTATACAAACAGCAAAATTGTGGGGCAATCATTACCGGTTCAGCAAAATTTTGTGCGTCCATTTATCAACTCTAAAAAAGCAAAGTTGTTCATTACCGGACATGCACATGATTTTGAGCATTTTAAAGAAAACGGAAAAGATTTTTTGGTGATTGGTGGGGGTGGTGGTTTACACCAGCCGTTGAACGATGCTGAAAATAAATTGCCAGATCTGGCATCGGATTATAAACCTTTTTTTCACTATTTATCTGTAAAAAGGGAGGGGGGTGAATTACAGACTACTTCTCATTTTCTTTCTAATGATTTTACTAGTTTTGGTATTGGGCATAGTTTTACAACAGGTATCCAACATTAATTATTGCAAAAAATATGCACGAAAAATATCACATTAATGTTGAAAAGAATTGCCATTTAAATAAAGTGCCTAAATAAAAAGGTCCTGCCATTTTTTGTAGCAGGACCTAGTTGGAGATGTTGTATTAATTAATTACTGGTATCGAATTTTTTAAAAATTGATTTCACATTTTTATCTATTTCTTTTTCTGAGATGTTTGTTTTATTGAGTTCTTCCGTAGCCCATCCCTGCCAAACAGCCTTATCAGTTTTAGCATCTATTAAGGTTACCGTCAACGTTCCTTCTTTTACTGAAACGGAATAATTATTATAACCCGCAAATTCTGATGGGAAATAAAAAGTATTCAACCTTCCGCTGCGTGGGTTATAATAAGTACGGGTTGTTGGCTGTGTATAAACAGCATCGTTATGCTCTTTATTATTTTTTTCGACCATAAAATCTGTGCTTACCAAAACATCCGGATTTGATTTAACCTGCCGAAAGCCATTTTTTTGCAATTGCTCATCAACAGAAAACCGGATATTTTGTTCTGCTATTTCCTTATGCTTGTCAGATGTAGGTTTTGACTGTTTTTCCTCTTCCGCCCAACTATAGGTTTTATAATTACTCATATCTACATCCCTTGCCTTTTCAACATGTGCGGTGCTGGCACAACCTGTAAAAAGCAAACCGGCAAAAATAATGCTTATTACGCTGAATAATTTTATCATAGTATTGTCTCCTTTTTTTTGTTTTATTGGATAAACAAAAGTATATCCATATTTCAAAAAGTTTTGTGAAAGAGAATATAATAAATTCATAAAATATTTTATATTACGGTAATTTTTAGAAAATAAAAACCCCGGATATTACGGGGTTTTTATTAAAAAAAATTATCAGTAAAAATTAATCTCCCCAAATTTCATCTTTTCCATCAAGCCATTTTTTAACAAGATCTGTTGTAACAGATTTTGGCCTTTCTAAAGGAAAGCTCAGGGCCCTGTCCCAGCAAAGACTTGCCAGTACACCCAATGCTCTTGATACACCAAATAATACGGTGTAAAATTCATATTCTACCATACCATAATGAACCAGTAAAGCACCGCTATGGGCATCTACATTGGGCCAGGGGTTTTTTATTTTGCCAAGCGATTTAAGCACCGGCGGTACTGCTTCATAAATATTCCAAACTGTATTTACCAATGGATCGTTGGGTAAATGCTTTTTACCAAATTCCATCTGAGCAGTAAAACGTGGATCTGTTTTACGCAACACAGCATGACCATACCCAGGTACAACTTTTCCTTCGCTTAAAGTTTTCTTTACATATTCTTCAATCTGTTCTTTGGAAGGTGTTTCTACACCCAGTTCTTCCCTCATATCAAATATCCACTTTATAACTTCCTGGTTGGCCAGGCCATGTAATGGGCCCGCAAGCCCGTTCATCCCAGCAGCAAATGAAAGATAAGGGTCGCTAAGCGCCGAGCCAACCAGGTGCGTAGCGTGTGCAGAAACATTGCCTCCTTCATGATCAGCATGAATGGTCATATAAAGACGCATCAGCTCTTTAAATTCTTCATTGCTATATCCCATCATGTGGGCAAAATTACCTGCCCAGTCTAACAGGCCATTTGGTTGAATATGTTCGCCGCCTTTATATTTGCGACGATAAATATAAGCTGCTACTCTTGGTAAACGGGCAATTAAATCCATGGCATCGTCAAAAGTAGCTTCCCAGTAATCTTTTTTATTCATGCCCTCAGCATAGCGTTTGGAAAAACTGCTTTCGGTTTGTAAAGCCATAATGGCTACAACAAACTGCGTCATGGGGTGCGTATTTACCGGCAATGCCTCAATGGTAGCAAATACATGATTTGGTACATGGCTGCGGCGTTGCCATACCGAGGTTAAAAGTTGTACATCTTCTTCGGTTGGTAATTCTCCCAATAGCATCAGGAGAAAGAGGCCTTCCGGTAAAGGCTCTGTACCATTTGGTGCCTTGGGCAATTTTTGTTGTAATTCGGGTATAGTGTATCCACGAAAGCGGATACCTTCCTTTGCATCCAGCAAAGATGTTTCAGATACCAGTCCTGTTATTCCCCTCATTCCCTGGTATACCTGGTTTAAACTTACTTCACCTATCTTTTTATCGCCATGTTCTTTTAGTAAGGCCTTTATTTCTGCACCAACAATATCAGCTTTTGCCTTAAAACTTTCTTTAATATCAGCCATAAATTGTGTTTTATATGTTTAGTGTACCGAACATTTTTAAAGATGGATAAAAATACAACCCAACTTACTGCAAAACAAAAAATTTTATAGTAAACCCCAGTTTAAATAATAATTTAATACAAATGTACCCTTAAAATACCGCTATCTTTTTTTGCGATGAAATGTTTACCTGGCAAGGCTTTCAATTTTTTAAGGCTTATTTTTTTACAATTCCTTTGGGTAAATTTTCTCCTCCGGTTTTTTTGCTGTAGTTTTGCATGACCTCCCGGATATTTCATTTTTCATTTTTTCCGCTGGTCATACGGATTAACGCAAATTACCTTTTAGATTTTTGTTGTGTAATTGATGTTTGTTCAGTTGAAAGTTAGCGCTTGAAGCAGATTGAACAGCAGCCAATATTCTATTTGCGTTTATTTTTTTAAAATATGACAAATTAAAAATTGATAATTACATGAAAACGGCCAAGTATATTTTTGTAACAGGTGGGGTTACCTCATCCTTAGGTAAAGGTATTATAGCTGCTTCGCTTGCTAAATTATTGCAGGCAAGAGGGTTAAAAGTTACCATTCAAAAATTTGATCCCTATATCAATGTAGATCCAGGCACTTTAAATCCTTATGAACATGGTGAATGCTATGTTACAGAAGATGGTGCAGAAACCGATCTTGACCTTGGCCACTACGAAAGATTTTTAAACATACATACTACGCAGGCAAATAATGTTACTACCGGGCGCATATACCAAACCGTTATTAACCAGGAAAGAGAAGGCGCTTACCTTGGCAAGACAGTGCAGGTAGTGCCACATATTACAGATGAAATAAAACGCCGGATGCTGTTGCTGGGTAACACAGGCGAATATGATATTATTATAACTGAAATAGGCGGTACTGTAGGCGATATTGAAAGTTTGCCTTTTGTAGAAGCTGTGCGCCAGTTGCAATGGCAGATGGAGGAAGAAGATTGCCTGGTGATACACCTTACTCTAATACCGTATTTAAAAGCAGCAAAGGAATTAAAAACCAAGCCTACCCAACACAGTGTAAAACTGATGAGCGAAAACGGGGTACACCCGGATATAATTGTCTGCAGAACGGAAAGATCGTTGAATTTAGACCTGAGGAAGAAGATAGCCTTGTTTTGTAACGTAAAAACTGAGGCGGTAATTGAAGCGATGGATGCCAATTCTATTTATGAAGTACCCTTAAAAATGCTGCAGGAAGGTTTGGACGTGATTACTTTAAAGAAACTGCATATTAATGGTTACTCCGCCCCTGAATTAACAAAGTGGAAATCGTTTTTAGATAAACTAAAATACCCTTCCGGCAAAATAAATATTGGCCTTATTGGAAAATATATCGAACTGCAGGATGCCTATAAATCTATTCTGGAAAGTTTTGTGCATGCTGGTGCTATCAATGAATGCAAGGTTAACATCGTTAATGTACACAGTGAAACCATTACAGAAGATAATGTAGTAGAAAAATTAGGAGGGCTGGATGGGTTATTAGTGGCCCCGGGCTTTGGTATGCGTGGTATTGAAGGGAAAATTGTAGCAGTGAAATTTGCAAGAGAAAACAAGTTGCCCTTTTTTGGGATTTGTTTGGGGATGCAGATGGCGGCTATTGAGTTTGCCAGGAATGTTTTGGGATTAAAAGATGCCAACTCTACCGAAATGCAGGCAGATACAAAGAACCCTGTAATTGACCTGATGGCCTCACAAAAGAAAGTAAAAACAAAGGGGGGCACCATGCGACTGGGCGCTTATACATGCGAGCTAAAAGAAGGAACACTGGCTCATAATATTTATGGCTATTCACCTATCAGCGAAAGGCATCGCCACCGCTGGGAATTTAATAATGACTACCTGGAAAGTTTTGAGAAGGCAGGCATGATTGCCAGTGGAAAAAACCCGGGTTCAGGTTTAGTTGAAATAATTGAACTACAAAATCACCCATTTTTTATAGGGGTACAATATCACCCTGAGTTAAAAAGCACGGTAGAAAATCCTCAACCGATTTTTGTAGAATTTATTAAAGCTGCAAAAGAATTTGCTGATAAAAAGATATCGATTAAAAATTCAGTATTACAAACAGAGATGATATAAAAATGTCTGATGTAGGATTTTTTGATTTCTGATTTTTTTAAATCGAAAACTTATACATTAACCAATCTGACATCCTATCTCAGGCATCAACAGATTAGAAATAATGTAGCAAGCAGGAAAAAATCAGACATCCTACATCAAAAAACCAGACATTCCCTATTGTTCCTGTCTTGTTAAAATACCCTTCTTCATGGTTTGCCAAAGATTATCAAATGTTTGCTCGGGCCCTTCTTTCCATTGTTTACTAAATAACTTTATTTTTTGGTTACGCTCTTCTTTGGTGATGTCAAAAAAACTGGTAATAGCATCAGCATCGTTTTGATGTGATAATGTATAGTACAATTCTTTAAGCTGCTTTTCTTTGCTAATATTGCTTTGCGCCATTTCTATCTCCATCTCCTCCCTCAGTTTTGCTTTTTCATCATAAGTACCCGATGGCAAAATAGTTTTAGCAATAACCGGCATAAGCTCTATCAACAATAATATTATTACCAGTAAATAATATCTGAACTGTAATGCTGCATTATTTTTAATTAAATTATTTAATGCCTCTACCTGTGTTAAAAACCCATCATTAAAATACAGGGTAAATGCAGCCTCTTCTTTTTTTATATTGTCATCTATATTTTTTAATTCTGTTTCAACAGTTGTTATTTTAGGTTGATCTGCACTTACTAAATTTTGATATTCGATATCTACTTTTTTGTACTCATTTTTTTTGGCAGTGGCAATTGCTTTTATGCCCACTTTTCCGGAGCCGCCGCTACCATCGGTTTCTGCTAAAAATTTTCTCTTGCCTTTGCAACCACTGAATATTTTGCAGCAATATCTTTTTGGAGGGTTTCTTTTTCGGTCAATAAGTCCGCCTTCCTGCTTTTATATAATGCACTCAGTTCCTGGCTTTTTAACTGTTTCTTTTTTTCATTATCCAATGATGTTTGCAGCTTTATTTCTTTATTAAATATATATAACAAGGCAGGCTGCGCCATAAAGGTTCCAATGGTTATGGCCAATATCCCCCTAAAAAGCAATGGCCATAATTTGTTTTTCGAGAATTTATTGATGCCTTTTATCAGGGCCCTGTCGATGGTTAAAATAATAAAGCCCATAAATAAACCAAGTGGTAAGGCGAGCCAGATATTGGTTGTGATGGTCCAAAAAAAATAGGTCCATGCAAGGCTTGCAAATGCCCATGTTGCTAACACAGTCATCCCTATAATTTTGTGGCGATTTCTGTCAACTACTGCATAAGTCAGTAATTCTTTTTCTGAGGTAGAAAGCCACCATAAAAATTCAGTAAAGCGGGTAGGGGCATAGTTTTCCCCTTGGTTAAGGGCAATATTTTTTTCCATCATGATTAAATGATATTTAATGATTACTAAATGGAATCAATAGCGGAGTTGAGTATGTTGAGCGTTGAAGTGGTTGCAAAATACAACTTGCTTACAATTATTAACGATAACCGGCATAAATTGTTAGGGTTTATTAATACATTAACAATTCCTTAAAGGGCTTACTTAAACTAGCCTTCAATAAAATGGTCTATTCTCCTATCTTTGCTCACTTTTTTGCTATACCATATTAAAATAAATTGAAATGAATAAACTAATTACCAGCCTTGCATTTTTAGTTATTAGCTTTAGCAGTGTTTTGGCACAATCGAATGGAATGGGAACCAATGATCCCCAGGCAAAAAAAATACTGGATGCCGTAAGTACAAAATTTAAAACCTTTAAATCGGTACAGGCAAAATTTTCATTAAAAATTGAAAATGCAGCCGGTAAAAATTTAGGTACCAAAACCGGCACTGTTTACATGAAAGCAACAAAGTATAGGGTTACCATTACCGGGCAGGAAATTTTTTGCGATGGTACTAACATTTCAACCTACGATAAAAGTGCCAACGAGGTAACCATTACAAAAATTGACCCTTCAGCCAATAGTCTTACCCCGCAAAAAGTATTTACCAATTTTTATGATAAAGATTTTCTGTATAAATTAAATGGCGAAACAAATGTTGCAGGAAAAAAAATACAGGAAATTGAATTAACCCCCATCGATAAAAGCAAACCCTTTTTTAAAGTGTTGGTATTAGTAGATAAAGCATCGCTTACCATCAGCAGTACAAAGGTTTTTGAAAAAACAGGTAACAAATACAGCTATGTTGTAAACAGTATCAATACAAATGCAACCATCAACGATGACCAGTTTATTTTTGCTGCAAAAAGTTTCCCTGGAGTTGAAGTGATTGATTTAAGATAAGGTAGTGCTATGTTAAGAATAAAATGATGAATCTATTTGCGAATGATAAATAGTCAATCGTGAATTATTGACCATTCACATTTAGCCTCCCCAGCGATAAGTATTGATATCAATACCTGCAATATCAAGCACCCTGTCAACCACGGTGGCAGCTACTTCTTCAATGGTTGTTGGCTTACTGTAAAAGGATGGTGTGGCCGGACAAATAATTCCTCCTGCCAGTGTAACAGTCTCCATATTACGGATATGTACAAGGTTGTAAGGTGTATCCCTTACCACGCAGATCAATTTTCGTCTTTCTTTTAAAACAACATCGGCGGCCCTTGTAATAAGGTCGTTGCTGATGCCCCCGGCAATTCTTCCTAATGTGCCCATGCTGCATGGTATAATGATCATGGTATTGTATTCGCCGGAACCTGATGCAAAGGGCGCCATAAAATCCTGCTGGGTATAAAAACTAAAGGGGTAATTTTTATACTCCTCGTCATCCAATTCGGTTTTCCACACCTGCCTGGCATTTTCAGTTAAAATTACCCCAAGGTCTGTCCATTGGCTTTTGGCTGCCAATAATTTATTTAACAGAACTTTTGAATATATGGAGCCGCTGGCGCCTGTAATAGCTACAACAATTTTATGCATTGGTTTGTCGTTATGTTAATCATCTAAGCTACTAAACAATTATTGTATGCAAAAGGTTACCCGTTTTTTTATTATTGCAATTTTATTTTTAATAACTGTTTCATTTGTTCCTGCAAAGAAAGGAAAAGTGCAATGGCTTACGGTTGCAGAGTTACAGGAATCCTATAGTAAAAACCCAAAACCCATTTTGGTGGATGTGTATACCAGCTGGTGTGGCTGGTGCAAGGTAATGGACAAAGAAACCTATACCAATGAAAAAGTAGCTGCTTATATCAATGAACATTATTACGCCGTTAAACTGGATGCCGAAGAAAAAAATGCTGTAGAATGGAATGGTAAAACATATGGTTATGATGAGGCAAATAAAGTAAATGAACTGGCAGTATATTTATGCTATGGGCAATTGAGTTTTCCTACAACGGTATTTATTACTGCTTTAAATGCACAACCGGCACCGCTTTCCGGGTATTTAAAAGCAAAAGAAATTGAATCGCCATTAAAATTTTTTGGTGAAGGTGCTTACAAAACACAAAGTTTTCCAGACTATAATAAAGCATTTAATACAAGTTGGTAGTATCTACCAATGTATTGATATATAAAATTTGTTTTTTAATAAATGGTTCCGAAACACGCAGGCTTCCGCAAGGAGGCCTGTTTGTTTTTTTCAATAGATGAGACACAACTTCCCCACTATTGGCTTGTTCATTCTTCTTTCATTTAAATATTTAAATACACGCCACTCAATTATTACCAACTCTAAATTGTAATTTCCGTAATTAAATATTCTAATGACAGTTATACCAACACTGCAACGCAGGCTAGGGCTTTTTCACTCTACCGTTCTAAATATGATAGACATGGTGGGTATCGGCCCTTTTGTTACGTTGCCCATTGTAATGGGACTGATGGGCGGTATGTTTTTATATGCATGGATTGCAGGCGCTTTTCTTTCTTTAGTCGACGCCATGATTTGGAGCGAATTAGGAGCGGCTTATCCGTTGGCCGGAGGCAGTTATAATTTTTTAAAAGAGGCCTATGGAAAAAATAAGATGGGGCGCATGATGAGTTTTTTATACGTTTGGCAAACCATCATACAAGCCCCGCTGGTAGCGGCTTCGGCTGCCATTGGTTTTTCGCAGTATCTTGGTTATCTTGTTAATCTTACAGAATGGGAAGCCAAAGCAGTATCCGGCGCCGTTATTATTTTCATCACTTTTTTATTGTATAGAAAAATTGACAGCATTGGTAAAATTGGAGTTTTGCTTTGGACGGGGGTATTGCTTACCCTGGGCTGGATAATTATTGGCGGTATTGCGCATGGTAATTTTTTGCGGCCGCTTAAAGATATCAATACCGATTTTAGCTGGGCGCAATTGCTGTCGTTTGCATTTGGCCAGGCCTGTGTAAAAACAATTTACAGTTACCTGGGCTATTACAATGTTTGTCATTTAGGTGGCGAAATAAAAGATCCTGGAAAAAATATTCCACGGAGTATGTTTATCTCTGTTATGGGAATAGCCATTTTATATTTGGCAATGAACATGAGTGTGAGCAGTGTAATACCCTGGCAGGAAATAAAGCAATGGCAGGATGCAGGCCAAAACAATTTTGTAGTGAGTACATTTTTAGAACGTCTGTATGGTGTAACGGCAGCAAAAGTGGGAACTGTAATGATATTGTGGGTAGCGCTGGCTTCTTTATTTGCTGTAATGCTTGGCTACTCCAGGGTGCCTTATGCAGCCGCTGCTGATGGTGCATTTTTTAAGGTATTTGGCAAACTGCATCCAACAAAAAATTTCCCTTACATATCGCTATTGGTATTGGCCGGCCTGGCATTTATATTTAGCCTTACTTTTAAAATGAAACATATTATTGATGGTATACTGGCTATGCGTATTATGGTGCAGTTTATTGGACAGGCTGCAGGCGTAGTGCTGTTGCGTAAAAGAAATGGAAAAGAAAACCTGCCTTATAAAATGCCACTCTACCCTTTACCCGTACTGTTGGCAATTGCTATGTGGCTGTTTATTTTTTATGCCACCGGCCTTACTATCATGCTTTCTTTTTTACTTGTTTTTGGCAGCGGTTTAGTGGTATATTTTATAATGGCGAAAGTAAAAAAGCAGTGGCCTTTTATAACATAATATGTTTATACATAGTGCTGCATATATTTATACGGGTGCATGTCAAATTGCTGCTCCTGGTTTCAGCTGGTGAATGTATCGGTCGAGACTTAAGAAAAAGGAAAGAAAAATATTGCACTTTTAATATTTTTTTTCATAATTATTTTTACTATTTCAAAAATTAAAACTAATTCCAAAGCCGATTCCATTGAACCATTTATTTCTATATTCTGAGCTATTTTCTCCAGGGAAAATGCTGTCTTTTTTCCAATTATCAAAAACAGGCAAAATTAATATAGGACCAATTTGTGTTTCTTTTATTTGTTTCAATAAAGAAAAATTAATAGTTACTGAATGACCAAAAAACCGGCTTGATGTATTTTTATATGGTTGTGAACCTTGAAATGTCATATGGTAGGCTTGCGACACGGTACAATAATTATTTAATTCAATCCCAGATACTATAAAAAGATCATTCTTAAGTTTGATTATCTTTTCTATTCCCAGATTGATGGCAATATTATTATAATAATAATTATTAGTTGCATATGTAGGCTGAAAAAAGCTCGGATAAATTATAATTCTCGCATCTGCGCTTCCAAAGTGTGTATTATAGTTCTCTAGTGTTGTAAATGAATATTTATAATAGCCTAACCCACCTTTAAAGTTAATACCCTTCTTAGTTGGATATCTATAGTAAGCATTAAACCCCCAGCTTATCTCTTCAATTTTTAAATAATCTGTACTTGGTCTTCCTCCAATGTTATAAGAAAATTCGGGATACCAATCACATCTGACATATGGTCTAATTTCAATTCTTCCTAATATCTGTTGAGATTGGACATTAATAAAATAAAGCATTAAATAGGAGGAAATAAAAAGTTTTTTCATCGGGTTATTTTTTAACTGCTTGTAAGCCACAACTATAGTTCTATAGGTAAACATATAGTCTTAAAATTAGTTACCAACTTTTGTTAATTATGCCTTTAAAATATTATCCCTTTGTGCCACTCCAAAACATTTTTTATTCTTTTAAACCAGTATTTAAAACTCTTCTCTTACATTTTTTAGTGAACGATTATAATTGCTAATAATTGCGGTACAACAATAAAACTCGCCAATTTCGAGGTGAGACTTTCTGTTATAGGTTGGATTAATTATAGCCAAAACTGGCATTAAGAAATATTAATTAACCCAAGAAATAGTTCATTGGATAAACGACGAAATAGTTCGTGGACACCGGGGCTTAAAATTCAAAAAAAATTGGTAGTACCTTTGTAAGGTTGAGCGCAAAATTATAATTATGGAATTTGTTGATTACTATAAAATATTGGGTGTTGATAAAAAGTCTTCGGAAGACGATATCAAAAAAGCCTATCGAAAATTAGCGAGGAAATTGCATCCTGATTTAAACCCGAACGATAAGGATGCCCACAAAAAATTTCAGCAGGTAAACGAAGCCAACGAGGTTTTGAGCGATGCTGAAAAAAGAAAAAAATACGATCAGTATGGAAAAGACTGGCAACATGCGGACCAGTTTGAACAACAACGCCGGTCGCAGCGGCAATCACAATATTCTTCCGGGGGCCAGCCTTTTTCAGGTGGTGATGAGGGAGATTTTTCAAGTTTTTTTGAATCTATGTTTGGAGGATCAGGCCGCAGCAGGCAAACAAAATTCAGGGGGCAGGATTATAATGCCGAACTTAAACTTAACCTGACCGATGCGCTGGAAACACAGCAGCAAACACTAACTGTTAACGGAAAAAATATCCGTATTACCATTCCGGCCGGTATAGAAAACGAGCAGGTAATTAAACTAAAAGGGCATGGAGCACCTGGTGTAAACGGAGGGCCGGCTGGTGACCTTTTTATCACCTTTTCCATTGCCAATCATCCTATATTTAAAAGGGCAGGTAATGATCTGTACACACATGCATCTATTGATTTGTATACGGCTGTGTTGGGTGGAGAAACGACTATTGATACACTGAAAGGAAAAGTAAAACTAAAAGTAAATCCCGAAACCCAGTTTGGTACCAAGATAAGATTAAAGGGAAAAGGTTTTCCGGTATATAAAAAAGAAGGAGAGTCCGGTGATTTATATGTTACCTACGACATAAAATTACCCACTAATTTAACCGAACAGCAAAAGGCCCTATTTACTGAATTGAGTAAGTTTAAATAAAATTATCGTATGCCGACTACACATTTAATAGCAGCCAATGAGTTTTGTATTTACCACAATATAGAGCCATCTTTTATTTATTCTTTGCAGCAATCAGGCTTAATAGAAATTACCGTGGTAGAAGAAAAACCCTTTGTTGATGAAAACGAATTACCTCAATTGGAAAAGCTTGTGCGGTTATATCGGGAAATGGATATTAACCTGGAAGGCATAGAAACCATTACCTATTTACTGCAACGCATGAATGAGATGCAGCGGCAGATTGTAAAGCTTACAAATAGGCTGAGCATGTATGAGAATGAATAAATATTTTTAGTACGGCAGAATTTCTTTTTCCAAAAACATAAACTCTAATGGTTGCAGGTGTTTTCCTGTATTATCTTCTATAAAGGGTTTTCTTTCGCCTGTATCTTTATAACCAAACCGTTTGTACCAGTTTATCAGTTCTTCCCTTGCAGTAATAACAGTCATATAAATTGCCGTGCATTGCACGTGCCTTGCATATTCTTCAGCTGCTTTTAATAATTGTTTACCAATACCAAAGCCCTGTGATTGCGGTGACACACTAAACATACCGAGGTAAATTTTATTACCAGATTGCTGCAGGTTTACGCAGCCTGTTATTTCCTGTTGTTCGTTGATGTACGTTGCAAAAATGCTATTGGGTAATTGCATTACCTTTTGCAGTTGGCTTCCGTCTGTGCGTATATCGCCTGCAATAAGATGGGCTTCGGTTGTCCAGCCTTGTTTAGAGCCTTCCCCTCTGTAAGCGCTATTAAGCAATGCAGTAATAGTGGTAACATCTGCAGGTCCGGCAATAGAAATATGTGGGTTTAAAAATGAAAACATAGCGGTGGCGAAATTAAAATATTTTGATTTATTCAATAACTTTATTTGTACAAGCACTTTTCGATAGTATTTTTCTGAAAAATGGAAATTATCCTGCCTTCATAATAACATAACATGCGTAGCAATTTTTTTTGTTTAACTTTAATACAAACTTTAAAATATGAACTGGCTCTTTTTAATTCTTTTCGGCATTGCAGCTATTGCGTTGATTGTTTTTTTGGTAAAGCGTAATAATAAAGATGAAAAAGTATTTGAAGATCAAATGAACAACGATTATCATAAATCAAAAGAAGAGGAAGGAGATACTGAAATTGATGAGGTGATGAAATAATTTGGGTACAAGAATTTTGCTGTAAAAATGGCTATCCGTTCTTATGGTCACGGTTTTAATTTGACGTAAATTATATACTATTTAATAAAAATAACGAAGCAGCTAGAGCTGCTTCGTTTACAAAATATAAGTAGGTGGTTTTTATTTTACTGGTTAATAATCATCTGCTTTGTTATTACATTTCCGGCAGACTTACATATTACTACATAAGTTCCTTTTGCAATTAAGTCGCTATGTAATGGTAAGGAAATAGTTTGACCTGCGTTAATATTGGGCGTAAGTTTTGTTTCCTGCATTTTTTTACCGTTTATATCATACAATTCAATACTTGCATTTTTTAAATTTACTGAAGTTTTTAAGTAAATATTTCCACCGGTATTAATTGTTGGAAATATTGATACAGAACTTTTGTCTTCGTATACTACTCTGGTGATTGGTGAATAAGTAAATTTCTGATCTTTATCAACCATGCGCAGCCTGTAATAATTATTGCCGGCCAGTGGAGAAATATCAGTGTGTCCATAACTTTTATCCGTACCGATAGTTGTGCCCTGGCTTGTATTTACTTTTGCCAATGAAAAAAAATCTGTGCCATTAGCGCTACGTTCTACTTCGTAATATTCGCTGTTTATTTCGCCTGTTACATCCCAGTTAAGTTTAATATTTTTGCCTGCTGTTTTTCCGCCGAACCTGATTAATCTAACGGGCAATACAGAACCACTTATATTAATACTGACCCTGTTGAAGCCTCCATTTTCATAATATTCCAATACCATATTATAATTCCCATTCAACGCTGTTACATAAGTTGTAAATGTATAAGAATGATCGTTCCAATTGTTAATAGCCCATGTGATGCCACCGTCAAGGCTAAATCTATATCCATCATCACCACCAACTATAAAGGTAAAAGTTCCGTTTGCAAATGTTTTATTAAGGCGGTAACGTGCGCTAAAGGTTTCAGTTTGTATTCCGCAGGCACTGGTTAGATATGGTACATTATTACCACCAAAACTTTCATCAAAACTAGGGTTGGCGGCTACACCTTCTGTTACAAGACCTCCATAAGTATCAAAATTAATCCCATCATAAATATATCCATTCCATATATTGCCAGTGCCATATATAGTTTCATTTTCACTACCTGTACAAATTGTTTGCAGATTAAATGAAACCCTGTTGCCACCGCCATTTTCGTAATACTCAAGTACCATATTAATATTACCACCGCTTAACGTTGTTGTATAAGTCGTAGATGTATAAGAATGATCGGCCCAGTTATTTATTGCCCATGTTACACCACCATCTAAGCTAAGCCTGTACCCATCATCAGCACCAACGGTAAACTGGTATTTACCCGCTGCAAAATTTTTGATAAGTTTATACCGGGCACTAAAAGTTTCAGTAAAAACAGGGGAGCCATTTGTGGGATAGTTTACTGTATTACCACCAAAATTTTCATCAAAATTAGGGTTTGCCGCAATGCCTTCATTTACATAACCCATATAAGTGGTAAAACCCATATTGTCATAAAGGTATCCTATCCATACATTGTTGGTACCATAAGTAACCTCATCGCCAGGTTGTGCTAATGCTGCCTGTGAAATAAATAATGTGAACATTACAATAATTAAAAATTGTTTCATGGTATTGCTAGTGGAATAATTATTAGATACTTAAAAATATTTGTTACGAGTAAAAATAAGTGTTTATATACAAAAGTAATTTAAAAGTGTAAATATTTTTTTTGCAATAAGTTGGTACATTCTCAATTTGTTGTGGAGTTGGTAAGGGTATTGCTGATAAACTGACGACGGACAATTACAACCACTTATACAATTTTAAAAGAATTAATTGTAGTTTTATTTTTTTGAACTGTAAATATGTAATGAATTGTTATGCCTGTTATAATTTTTAACAAACGGATTGTTTAGATGAAAAATAAAGAATTGTCGTTTTCTGTAAAACGGTCAGCCTGCTTAATGTGTTTATCAGGCTTTGCATATCACTACTGTCCAACTATTGCCCCTTCCGATTTGCTGAAAGTACTATAAACAGTACATTGTGAGGGAATAAAATATTTTTCGATTTGAATTCAAT
>JAYTTI010000183.1:0-43354 GCA_043745405.1 Ferruginibacter sp.
AATTAGTTGGTGTAAATGTATAAGCAAAAGTTGGATCGGTAGCACCATATACTTTACTCTGACCAGTGGTTACCGTGATGGTGATCGGCCTGGTAGTAACAGTATATAATAATGTAGCGTTACCCGTGCCACTTGCATTGGTTGCAGTAATAGTAATATTATATACTCCTGCTGTTGTTGTAGCTACTGAAATTACCCCTGTAGAAGTATTTACAGACATTCCTGCCGGCAATCCTGTAGCGTTAAAACTTGCAGGGCTGTTTGAGGCTGTGATCTGGTAAGATGAAGCGTTACCATAAACAGAGGTTGCCGTTAATAAACTTGTGATAGCGGGGGCTCCAGTAGGTACAACTTCACCACCGGCAATAATTATAGCTCCCGGTGCATAACCCGTAAAATTAATATTAGATAATTGAGCTGTTGTTAAGCCACTTGCTCCAACTACAATTTTACCAGCAGTGCCTGTAGAACCTCCGGTGGTTAACCAACCAGTTATAGTTAAAGTACCACTCCATGATGCAGCACTGCTATTTGCAAAAGTCAAAGTATGACTGCCCGTGCCCAATGCGATAGTAGAGTTGCTTGATAAAGTAAGTGTACCCACTGTTTCTGAAAAACCGGCTGAAGCACCTGTACTAAATGTGCCTCCATTTAAAACAAAATTTGATGAGTTGGAAATTATGTTTGCTGCCCCAAGCCTTAAAATGCCTGCGGAAATAGTTGTTGTGCCAGTGTAAGTATTTGCACCGGAAAAAGTCCATGTGCCACTACCAGTTTTGGTAACTGTCCCCGATGTTGTATTAATCACTCCACTCTCAATTCCTGCACCTGTTCCAGAGAGGACTGAATTATTAGTATTACCTGTCACACCTCCGCTTAAGGTCAATGTTCCGCTGCCAGACGCATCGATAGAACCACCACTTCCGGTTAAATTAATAACTCGATTTGAAGATGTTACGCCTCCTGTATACTGAAGGATTCCAGTTGCCCCTAATGCTATGACAGATGTAGTTTGGCCCTGGCCTATTGAGCTGTTTGTTCCTGAATTTGCTAAAGTATTTGCACTTATTGTTCCTGCATTTATTCTTGTTTCACCGTTATAGCTATTGCTGCCTGACAATGTTAAAACACCGTTTCCTGTTTTTGTTAAACTGAGGATATTAGATTGACTAAAATCATCTGAAATTGTACCTGAAAAAGTAGAAGGTAGGTTATCACTGCCCGTTGTAACTAAAACACTACTATTATTGTTGGTTTGACTAATACTACCACTTCCCTGTAAATCGCCAGAGGTAATATTATTACCGTTAAGTTCAAGAGTTGTTCCTGAAGCAACAGTTAGACTTGACGTAGCAGTAACATCACCACCGAGGGCACCACCGAGGGTTTTTATACTTCCCCCACTTACAATAAGATTATTATAATTATTTCCAAGAGAACTTGTTTTTAATATATTTTGATTACCGCTTCTATTATACTCTATTGTTCCCATACCGGGAGTAAACAATACATTAGCGAGGGTGCTAGATGCAGCAAAAGTCCCCCCAATTTTTAATGTTCCTCCGCTGCTCATATCAAGAGCACCTTTTTTTGTGAGGGATGCAAGTGTAACATTCCCAGAAACCGTTAATAAAGAGCCAGAATTAAATTTTAACGTACTTGTAAAACTGCTAGCGCCACCACCAATTACGACAGCAGTTGCTGCTTCACTTGATGCTAGTGTAACTGTAACAGCACTAACAGGACTTTCAATGGCTGGCGCATTAGCTGCAACCGGAAAACTAGCCCCTCCTGCACCACCGGTGCTTGATGCCCAAATGCTGTTTGTCGGCCATAAACCACTTGCGACTGAAAAACGATCGGCATCGGTAAATAAAGTCTCTGCATGCAAAAATGAAGTTTGGCCGTTGGCCGTTAATTTAAAGGAAGCGCCTATTGCATCCCCAACTATTGGCACCCACCAAGCCGAGGTAACGTTTCCACTAGCATCCGCTATTGCTGTAAATGGTTGGTGGTATTGAGGGTCTGTACCCAGGGAATCACCCTCAGCGTGCACTACCTGTAATATTACCGTTTCACCAGGCTGCCAGCCGGTACCTGTAATGTATGCTGTATCGCCCGGTGGATAATCCAAACGATCGGTTTTTATAGTCGCTTGCCCCTTTACAGTAAAGGAGGTTAAAGACAACAAAAACATAAAGGCGAGTGTAATGCGGGTAAAAATTTTCTTCCTCATACGGCTTTTTTTATTTGTTGGTGGCAGGGTGTTCGCTAATTAAATGATTTATTAAAATGATGACTGTTTAAAAGATATACATTCAGCTTTTTTCAACAGGCGACTAAAAAGCCTCACCTAATGTTTAAGGCGGGCTTTGATACCAGTGAATTAAACTAAATTAAAAATGTACTATTTGGGGATTTCAGTAAAAAAGGAATGGTTTTTTTGAGGATGCAGAACCTTACTTAAAGGATAGAAAAAAGAAAATAAAGGAAATTGTTTTAGTGTAGTTTTTTGCAGGTAAAGAATCAGCAGTTAATGAAACGTTAAACGAAACTAATATAATTATTTTAATAAATGCAAGTATTTTTACTTTATTTTAGGTGTTTCTACTAATATTTTTAATGTTTTACCTTTACCCGGATATAAAATAACGCACGTGCCGTCAGCCAAATAAGCATATAAATAAGGTAAAATGCTGTAAGGTTTATTACACAAATTACTGCTAACCTGCCTTTGCGGGCAGGCAGGTTGCACAAATTAAAAAACCGGTAATTCGTTTAACCCGGTATTTAAATTTCTAATAATAATAAATCTATTTGGTAAGCCATACCTGAATTTGTTTGTTAGCTTCATTTTCTGACAAAACTTTACCTGTTTTATATTCCTCTTTAGCCTCCAAAATTCTGGCATGTTGCTTTGAGGTTAACTTAAAAATACCTTTTTCCAGTTCAAAGTCTAATAGCCGGTTGATTTCTTCAATCAAATAACTTTCTTTCAATTGTGTTATTTTATTGATTAGATCAATTTTTAAATTAGCTGTACTCATTTAATATTATTTAAGTGTTTAAAAGATAAAGAAAAAGTCCGATTTGATGAAATGGCCAACTGCTTGCGCCTGACATAACCCTATTCGCTATTAAGGTTTATTTTATACAGGCTGGTCAATAATACCATACATAACTCCCTACTGAATATGGGAATTTATTTAGATGACAGCCTTTGAAAATAGTTAAAAATGCAACAGCAGCAGCGCAGATTATTTTAAAACTTCCTGCAGTTTATTTTCCAATGCCGGGCCCCTTAAATTCATGGCAATAATCTTTCCTTCCGGATTAACCAGTACATTAAAAGGAATACCATCAAAACCGTACAAGGCAACTGCGGCGCTGCTCCAGTATTTTAAGTCGCTGATATGGTGCCAGTTTAAACTATCTGATTGAATGGCTTTTACCCATTGCTGTTTGTCCTGGTCCAGTGATACCCCCAGCACCGTGAAATTTTTATCCTTAAATAAATTGTATGCCTTTACAACATTGGGGTTTTCGCCACGGCAGGGGCCACACCAGCTTGCCCAAAAATCAACCAGCACATATTTACCGCGTAACATACTTAAAGCAAAAGCTTTGCCGCTTGTGTCGGGCATATTTATATCAGGCGCCATGCCACCTTCGTGTGGTTTGGCGTTAAATTGTGCAATCATCTGGTTGTACTGTGCTACCAGGTTATTTAAAGCAAGGTGATTGGGAAAACGTTTAGAAAGGCTGTTAATAGATTTTTCCAGTTTTGCTGGTTCTATATCACGGCAATACCCCAGTGCAAATAAGGCTACAACGGCGTCTTTGGTAGTATCCATGTATTGAATGATATAATGCTTATAGGCATTTTCCTTTTCAGCAATCGATTCTTTTGTTACGCTGACAGCACTGTCTGTTTGGCCGGAAGCCGTCATTTGTTCTGCTGCTGCAGATGCTGTTTCAAGTGCAATCCGTTGTGACCGGATACCGGTAATGAACTTTTTTAAGGAGCTGTTTGCGGCAGAATTAAAGGAAGCTTCTTCTATAGACAATTTATTATAATCAGCCGTAAAATTCAGGTCGGCTTTGTCATTAATCAGTATAAAAAAGGCACTGTCCTTCTCCATCCTTAAACGATAGAGGCCTTCATCCGGCGCTGTTGCCGTTGCGGTAAACTGGCCATTTTTTATTTCAGCAGTATCTAACACCACAGGATTTTTATCACTAAAAAATAATTCTTCCAAATATATTTTTTGGTCGGGGGCATTTTTTATTTGCCCTTTTACCGTAAATTTTCCGGGAGTATTATCCCCATTATTGCAGGATACCAAAAAGGCTGTACACCCTATTATTACAAGTATTCTTTTCATAATGATCGTTAATTTAATTTTTCTGCCAATAATTTATTTACAAGGTTCATATCGGCTTTTCCCTTGCTTAGTTTTTTTACTTCCCCAACAAATAAACCTATCAGGCCTTTTTTGCCGCCTTTATATTCTTTTACCTTATCGGGCATATTTGCAATTACCTCGTCTACCCATGCAGCTACAGGGGCGCTGTCACTTTCCTGCAACAGGTTAAGTTCTGTGGCAATTTGCAAAGGTGTTTTTTTAGGCGATATCAATAATGCACTAAATATTTTTGAGGAGGCGACACTGAAATTCACTTTGCCGTCATCTACCAATTGAATTAAAGCACTTATTTTTTCAGGCGATAAGGTAAAGGAACTAATGTCGATACCCCTGTCGTTACAATAAGATTTTACAGGCCCCATCAGCCAGTTAACCGCTGCTTTGTAATTGGTGGTATATTGTACAATGCCTTCAAAAAAATCTACCAGTGATTTATCGCCGCAAATAACCTGTGCATCATAATCGGGCAGTTTAAATACGGTTTTATATTTTGTTTCCAGTTCTTCCGGCAATGCTGGAAGTGCTGCTTTGATGTTTTGTAAAAACTCATCCGAAATGTTAAAGGGAGTAAGATCGGGGTCAGCAAAATAGCGATAATCATCTGCCTCTTCCTTGCTTCGTAACGAAAAAGTAGTGTTGGTATCTGCATCATAACTTCTTGTTTGCTGCAATACTTTTTCACCACTTTCTACAATATCAACCAGGCGGTTTACTTCCACATCAATGGCCCTTTTTACATTGCGGATACTGTTCAGATTTTTTACTTCAACCCTGGTGCCTAATGCAGTTTCGCCTTTTAAACGGATAGATATATTGGCATCGCAACGCATGCTGCCTTCTTCCATATTTCCATCGCAAATATTTAACCAGCGAACAAGGCGGCGCAGTTCTGTTACATAAGCAAAAGCCTCTTCGCTGCTATGCAGGTCTGGCTCGCTTACAATTTCCAGCAACGGAACACCGGCACGGTTTAAATCTATTGCCGTATATTGGTCATCTACATCATGCAGGCTTTTACCTGCATCCTCTTCCATATGGATACGGTTTAGTTTTATATGCCGTTCGGTATTGTCTACTTTAATTCTAACAGTACCATTTTTGCAAATAGGGGTGGTATGCTGACTAACCTGGTAACCTTTTGGCAGATCGGGATAAAAATAATTTTTACGTGCAAAATAATTTTTCTGTTCAATATCACAATGCAGGGCAAGGCCTAGTTTTACTGCATACTCAATAGCTTTCCGGTTCATTTTTGGCAGGGTTCCGGGGTGCGCCAATGTTATGGGGCTGATATGCGTATTGGGGGCTGCACCAAAAGCAGCGCTATCCCCGCAAAATAATTTGCTTTGGGTAAGCAGCTGTGCATGTACTTCCAGGCCAATAACTACCTGGTATTTGTCATTTTTTATCACGGATGCAAATGTACAAAGAAGTTTTTCGCTATCACCAGGCTAAAACACATTTGGGTGTAATTCAAATTGTGCATTTCGTTTAACCTCACCCAAATCTCTCCAAAGGAGAGGGCGCTAAACCCTTAGCTGTATGAGGCTTTTGTTTTCTGAACCGCCGGTGGCAACCAACACTTGTTACTGCATCAATTTGAATTGCACCCAACACGTTGTAAAGTGCTACGCTATTTCAAAACTGCTATTTCCATATTATTTGTTCCATAGGAACATTTGGTTGGTAGCAGAAAAAGACAAAATAAATGTTTTCGTTCCGTAGGAACGATTGGTGCTTATACCATACATTTATACCATAATTCTATATACAATGGCCAATAGCTATACGCAGATTCATATACAGTTTGTATTTGCAGTAAAATACAGGCGGGCATTTATACACTATCTATGGAAAGAACGATTACATGAGTATTTAACCGGTATGTTTCAAGCCAATAAACACAAAATGCTGCAAATAAACAGCATGCCGGATCACATACATATTTTTATTGGAATGAGGCCGCATCAGTCCATCTCAGCTTTAATGCAAAATGTAAAAACGGAAAGCAGCAAGTGGATTAATAAACAAAAATTTTGTTCCCATCCTTTTGAGTGGCAAGACGGCTATGGAGCTTTCTCCTATGCAAAAAGCCAGGTGGATGAAGTAATTCGCTATATTCAAAACCAGGAAATACACCACCTTAAAGAAACATTTCTAGATGAATACAGAAAATATTTAACCCTGTTTGAAATTGAATGGGAGGAAAAATACATCTTTAAAGAACCTGAATAGCACCATACGTTCCTATGGAACGTTGCCGGAATATTATAATAATAATTCTACCCATCAATTGTTCCTATGGAACAAATCTAAATAGGTGTTAGCACTTAAAATTCGATAGCTATGGGATAATCGTACACTTTCACCGATCATCCAGCAGGCAATAAATTAACAAACTTCAGCTTTATATGCGGGCTTAATTACAAAAAAAAGCCATCCGCTTGAAAATTAACGGATGGCTTTTACAGTGGGATCTTCTTTATAAATTAGCAGTCTTTAATTTTTTAGGGATTTTTATATCAAAGTTCATATCAACTCCATTTCTTTTGGCTTTGATACCATAAGGTGATTTTTCTGCAACTTCCTGAAGTTCTTCACGGGCCTCGTCGGTATTACTTATTTTTTGCCCGTTTATTTCAGTAATGATATCGTCCTTTTTTAACCCTGCTTTTTGAGCGGCTGAAGAATCTTCTACTGAAATTATTTTTACATTGCCGCCTTCTTCTGTGTCCTGAATTTTTAAGCCTAATCTTTTCTGGCGTGGAAAATCACCCTTAAACATGTCCATATCTTCCATTGGGCCAAAATCAAATTTGTCACTATTAAAATTATGATACATCATATTGCCATCCGGCATTGGCGTTATTTGCATATGAGGATTAGGATGTATCATTACATTGGGCTGTTTAAATGAATAGGTCATTGATCTTTTTTCAGTTCTTTCGCCTAAAATTATTTTTGCATCCTTCTTTTTGTTTAACCGCAGGTAGGATAATTTTATTTCCTCCTTTGGTTTTTTTGATGAAATAATATCGGCTAAACTTTCTGCATCCGTTACCGGCTGGTCGCCAACTTTTGTAATAATATCGTCTTTTAATAAACCTGCTTTTTCTGCTGCGCTGCCCTTTGCAATTTCTACAATTTTTGCGCCACCGGTAGCTTTTTCGGTAGTTACACCCAAGAAAGGCCGGGTGGTTTTTTCATTTCTCTTCATGTCATTTAACCTGTCATGTAACATCATTTCATCCATTCCTTCAGGGCCATCAAAATTAAAAGTCATCATATCATTTCCATCACGGATCATCATTTTTCTTTTGTTGATGGTAACGTTATCAGCTTTAAATTCCACCAGGGGCTTTCCATTAATGGTTACTGTGTCGCCATTGATGTCTATCTTAAGACTGATCTCTTTATCGCCATTGCTGCGAATAATGACTTCCCGCTGCTCATTCTTTTCCGGCCTCTCTGCTCTTTCGGGCCTTTCTTTTAACTCCTGCACTTCTACCTGTTGTGCGGAAGCATTAAAGGAACAGCTGATACAACTTAAAACCAATGCGCTAATAATTATTTTTTTCATGATGGTTATTTTAATATACGAAATGTTTAGTAGTTCAAAGCTAATTAAAATAATTTAATTACGAAATGTTTCGGATACTATTTTTTTTCTTTAACAAAATTTTTAAGGGGGGATTAAAACAGCTTGTTACTTATGTAATAGAAAGGAGTACGTTTTAAAATTTTATCATTGTGTTTGACCTCACCCGAACCCTCTCCAAAGGAGATGGCTTTAGAGCCTTTGCAGTGCTTCTATTATTTCGTTCAAATAGTGAAAGCTATTTGTTACAATATAAAAGGCTTAGCGCTTAAAGGAGGCCTTTTATATTTTTTATTATTATTTTAAAATTACTTGTATCCTGTCCGCCTGCGGTACCCAGGTTTTTTTGGCCTCCGCCGCCGCCTTTTATTAAAGCTGCTACCTGTTCTTTAATAATCTTTGCTGCATCAAGGTTTTTTGCAGCTACAACTGTGTCTGAAATACCCACTGCAACAAATGCCTTACCATCTATATTGCTGCAGAGTACAACTACATGATCATTCAAATGATTTTTAAGATCGGTACAAAGTTTTTTTAAAGCATCTGCATTGCTTACTTCTATGATGTCGCCAACAAATGTTACATTATTGATGATCTCATCTTTTTGCAACAGGTTATTACGAATGCCCACCAATTGCCTTGCTTCCAGGCTTTCAATTCGTTTGGATAAAGTAGTATTTTCTGATTGTAAATGCTGGATGGATTTGCTGATGTCTTTTGTATTTTTTAATAGGCTACGAATTTCATCCAACGCAATAAACTGTTCATTGATATAATTTTCTGCTGCCTGTCCGCACACCGCTTCAATCCTTCTAACACCGGCAGCAATAGCACTTTCGTGTCGTATTTTAAAAATGCCCAGTTCGCCGGTGCTGCCACTATGTGTACCACCACATAGTTCAATTGAATAACCAGGGTCCATTATAACCACTCTTACAACATCTCCATATTTTTCTCCAAACAAAGCCATGGCACCCAATGCAACCGCTTCATCTTTTTTCATTTCTTTAATTACTACCGGAATGTTCTCTCTTATTTTTTCATTCACCAGTTTTTCCACTGCTGAAATTTCTTCATTGGTTACTTTGGCAAAATGGCTAAAATCAAAACGCAGATGATCTTCTTTTACAAGGCTCCCTTTTTGTGCAACATGGTTGCCGAGTACTTTACGTAAAGCTGCATGCATTAAATGCGTAGCCGTATGGTGAATAGCTATTTCGTGCCTTAATTTTTTATCAATTCGTAAAATAATTTTTCCATCAAATACTGATGGCAATTTTTCAGAAAAATGAATAATTAAATCATTTTCTTTTTTTGTATCAACTACAGGAATTATTTCATTACCAAAAACCATTACCCCTTTATCTCCAACCTGACCTCCACTTTCAGCATAAAAAGGAGTAATTGCAAATACAAATTGATATTGCGTTTTTCCTTTTGAAAAAATTTTTCTGTATTTAGTAAGTTCGCATTCTGCTACATTATTTTCATAACCAACAAAATGGCTCCCTGAATGGGGGCCTACTTGAACCCAATCTTCAGTTTCGATAGTTGTAGCAGCACGACTTCTATTTTTCTGTTGCAGCATTTCATTTTCAAATCCACGTTCATCAACAATCAAATTATTTTCGGCAGCAATTAATCTTGTAAGGTCAATGGGAAAACCAAAGGTATCCAGCAATTCAAACGCAGTTGCTCCATTAATAATTTTTGTTTGCTGCGATTGTTGAATTGCTTCATCAATTTTTTTTAACCCTTTATCCAATGTTCTTAAAAATGCTTCTTCTTCTTCCTTTATCACTTTGCTTACAAAATCCGATTGTGCTTTTAATTCAGGAAACACCGTTTCAAATTGTTGCGCAATTACCGGCAACAATTGAAATAATAAGGGCTGCTTATAATCCAGATAAGAATAATAGTAACGAACAGCCCTGCGCAATATTCGGCGTATAACATAGCCTGCACCTGTATTAGAGGGCAACTGCCCATCTGCAATACAAAAACCTATGGCACGGATATGGTCTGCAACAACCCTGAATGCAATGCTTTGCTTATCATCACCGGTTGCATATTTTTTGCCCACAATTTTTTCTGTTGCTGCAATAGTGCCGGTAAAAACATCCGAATCATAATTACTTTGTTTGTCCTGTATAACCCTTACCAGTCTTTCAAACCCCATACCGGTATCTACATGTTTGGCCGGTAGTGGCTCAAGGCTGCCGTCTTTTTTTCTATTGAACTGAATAAATACATTGTTCCATATTTCAATTACCTGCGGGTGATCGTTATTTACCAATTTGCTTCCTGCCACTTCCCTTCTTTCTTTGTCGTTCCTGCAATCAACATGTATTTCTGTACAGGGGCCACAGGGGCCGGTATCACCCATTTCCCAAAAATTATCTTTTTTGTTGCCCAATAAGATACGGTCTATCGCAATATATTTTTTCCATTCATTATAAGCATCCTCATCTTTTGGCAAGCCTTCTTTTTCATCGCCTTCAAAAATGGTTACATATAATTTATCCTTATCTAATTTATATACGTTGGTTAACAATTCCCAACTCCATTCAATGGCTTCTGCCTTGAAGTAGTCCCCAAAACTCCAGTTGCCCAGCATTTCAAACATGGTATGATGATAAGTATCCACGCCTACTTCTTCCAGGTCGTTGTGTTTACCACTTACACGTAAACATTTCTGCGTATCTGCCACCCTGTTATAAGGTGCTTTTTTATTGCCCAGGAAATAATCTTTAAACTGGTTCATTCCTGCATTGGTGAATAATAAGGTAGGGTCATCTTTTAAAACAATGGGTGCGGAAGGCATGATGGTATGCCCTTTTGATTTAAAAAAGTCGAGGAATTGCTGGCGTATCTGTGCGCTCGTCATCATAAAGCTTTCTTATTTGGGTTGATTTTTGCAGTATATCGGTCTATATTTGTAGACTTTTAAAAAAAACTGTTGCACAAAGGTAAGGAAAACCTTAGCCCATCCCCATCTGTACAAATGGAATGGGTGCATTTAAAATTGTCGCTTCCGGTTTCGGCCGGTGGGAACATGAGCCGAGGCTGAGCCTTGGTTGTTGTGTCCACCAACCACTTGGTACTGCTACAATTTAAAGTGTATAATAAATAAATAAAACTGTTCAAATACTATAAACTATCTGTTGCGTTTATGTAAAGAAAAGTATATAATTTTTTTGTAAAATATCCTTAAGGTTTTTTGCCTGTATGAAGAAAATAAAATATTACTATAACACCAATTCGCTTCGCTATGAAAAGCTGGTAACACCGTTTAGAGTTAAGCTTTTGCGGATATTCGGATTTCTTTCTGCATTGCTGGTGAGCTCAGTGGTAATTATTCTGTTGTACACAAAGTTTGTTCCAAAGCCTACAGACAGGGAAGAGAAATTAAAGTATGATGTTGTAAAAGACAATTATTCGGTATTAAATGAACGTGTACAAAGCCTGCAAAAACAAATGGCCGACCTGGAAAAACGTGATAACGAAGTATACCGGAGTATTTTTGAAGCGAACCCCGTACCTGATAGTGCAAGGGCAAAATTACAGGAGAAGGTAAAAGAGCTGGAGAAGGTAAATGTGATTAGTGATGATACTCTTGGCAGAACAATTTCACTGGATTTAAATAATATCAGTGCCCGGATTGCATACCAGGTTAACAGTTATGCCGCCATTGAAAAACTAATAAATAACCAGGAAAATAAACTGGCCTGCATCCCTGCCATTCAACCAGTGAGCAATAAAAATCTTACCAGGATTGCGAGTGGTTATGGCTATCGCATTCATCCTATTTATGGTATACCAAAAATGCATAACGGGCTTGATTTTACCGCACCACAGGGCACCCCAATTTATGCTACAGGCGATGGTACTGTTACTACTTCCGGATTAAGTACCGGTACCGGTAACCATGTAATAATTAACCATGGCTATGGTTACGAAACTGTTTATATGCACATGGTGCGGATAAAAGCAAGGGATGGGCAACGTGTAAAACGTGGCGAAGTGATAGGATGGGTTGGCAGTACCGGCGCCAGTACAGGCCCGCATTGCCACTACGAAGTACATATTAATGGCAGGCCTGTTGACCCCGTTTACTTTTTTTATAATGACCTGAATGCAGAGCAATACGACAGGGTATTAAAATTAGCAGCTACCGGCAGCGCAAAAAGTTTTGATTAACCCGCAATTGTGTTATTTTTATATAACATAATACTATATGAACTCACCAAAACAAATAGCGTTTGATTTTGAACATCAGCAGCAAGAGACATTGCCGCCTGCAACTGCTTTTGTAAAAAATGAAAAGATAATTGTATTGCCTGCCAAAATAACGATGCCAAAAATAAAGTCACCCCGGGGAAGAAAAAGCCTGAAGGAAATGTGTGAGGGTGTTGATTTACTGGATATACCTGATGATGAAATACTGTTTCAGAAAATGTATTATTCTATTGGCAAAGTAGCGGCCATGTTTAAAGTAAACCAGTCGTTGATACGCCTGTGGGAAAATGAATTTGATGTATTAAAGCCAAAGAAAAATGGAAAAGGTGACCGCTTATTCCGGCCCGAGGATATTAAAAATATTCAACTGATCTATCATTTGATGAGAGAAAGAAAATATACCATGGAAGGCGCCAAAGAATTTATAAAAAATAATAAAAAGGCGGATGAAAAATTTGCCATGATAGAATCATTAAAAAAACTAAAGGGCTTTTTAAACGAATTAAAAGCCAATCTATAAACTTCATCTAAACCCACATCAATCCTTAGCAGATCATAACCAATACCATTTTATGAAAATACCAATCATTGTATGCCTGTTGATGACAAGCTATTTTGCACAGGCCCAGGCTGAATACGAAATAACAAAAGATCCCGAAAATAAGGAGGTAAATGTTTACAGGGGAACCATTAATAAGTACCTGGTGCAGAACGATAGTTTGTTTACCAAGTGGTATGCGCCTAACCATAATATATATGCACCTGATACGGCTCTGCTTGCTGCATTTGCTAAAAGTAAAACCCTGCAATTACAATTTGTTGTATTTGGCGGTACCTGGTGTGAGGATACCCAATTTATTTTACCCAGGTTTTTCAGGCTACAGGAAATGACCGGCGTACCTGATGATAACATCACATTTTTTGGTGTTAACCGAAATAAAAAAGCATTGGGCCATATTGCAGAAGCATTTGGTATTATAAATGTGCCTACCATTATTGTAATGAAGGATGGGAAAGAATTAGGCCGTGTTGTTGAATATGGAAAAACCGGCAAATGGGATACTGAATTGGCGCAGATTATTGATACGAACAGGTAATAAACTCCTAACAGGAATATTTTTTAAAACTAATTTTCCTTTATTTCATTATTAATAACAATTGTATTGGCTTCGCCTGCAAAAACCACTTCATTGCTTTCCAGTATTTTTTTTATCTGAAGATGGATATGTTCTTTTATAGCATCAAATTCGGGCAATGGAATTGTTTCGGTAAAATATTCAATAATGATTGTGATACCGTTTTTACCAAGCTCTTTTAAGAAAACAGAATAAGGTGATAATTGCCAGCTATTTGACTCCAGTATTTTCTTTAGCGCTGCAATAATATTTTCAACTTTAGCAACCGGGGTTTTTACAGATAATTCTAATTTTATTTCCGCACGCCGATGGGTTCTCATACTCCAGTTATCTACAACAGAATCTACCATTTGCTTATTAGGGATGGTAACAAGGGTCTTATCGGGGGTAAGTATTTTTGTACTGCGTAACCCAATTTTTTCTACTTTACCTGTTATGTTATTTACTTTAAGCGTATCGCCTGTAAAGAATGGCTTATCAATAAAAATAATAAAAGACGCAATTAAATTCTCCAGGCTTTCTTTTGCACCCAATGCCAGTGCAGCACCTACAATACTTAACCCGGTTAGTAAATTACCCAGGGGCTGGTTAAAGCATGCTTTAATAATTAATAAAACGCCAATAATGCCAACAATCACTTTTAAAAAATCCCTTAAAAAAACAACAATTTGGTTATCCCTTAAATCGGGTGTACGATTGGCTTTTTCTTCCATTACAAGGGCAACAAAATCCATTAGCTTTAATAACATCCTGAAAAAAGATATGATGATTAAACCGGTTCCTGTTCTTGCAACGATATCAGCTGTTGTATGTCCATAAAGTGTAAATAACAATACACCCGGAAAATTAAGTTTATCAATGGCAAATACCGAAATCAATATTACCAAAAACCATTTAAAAGGGCCGGCTACAAGATTTACAAAACTTTCTTTACTGACAGTTTTCCATGTTCTTTTTACAAAAATAAAACTCAGCGAAACAAGGTACAGTGATAAATATCTTTTCAGTAATAATACAATGCCTATTGTAGCAACCACTATACAATAACTTCTGAGGGTATTATCAAAATAAATCTTATCCAAAAAATTCATACTATAAAAATACTATAATGCTGATAAACTATTTTACTAAAAATTGCTGCAGGCCTTCTTTATATAACACATACAATTTATTATTGCCAATTTTTATTTGCAGGGCATCACTAAAAGAAAGCGGGAGCTTATATTCTTTTAAATTTAAAGACCCTTGTTTATATTGATGCAGGAAATCATTGTTGAACCCATAAAAAGTATTTGCAAAAACATCTGTATTGGTCCAGTTTAATAACGGCACTTTATTTTTTAGGGTACCATAATAATCAAACACATAAAAGCCCCTTGCGCTATCGTAGAGGTATACAAATTTATCCCTGTCTGTAATTTGTGTTGGTGAAGGAATGGTGTCGAACAGGTTCCTGAAATCAACTGTTTCCAGCAGTATGTCGCCGTTGTCGTTAATTTTTTTAAGTTTGGCATCTCCTTCATCAAACAACCAGATATTATTGTCGTATGATGCAGCAATTGTTTTTACATTAATAATACTTTGCTTGCGCAGGTTAATGGTATTGCGAACAGTAAGGTTCCTGTCAAGCACAACAATAGTGGAAAAATTTTTATAATACAGCAAAACTTTTAAAGGGTTGGTTGCATCAATAGAAAATAGTTTTCCATACCTGCGTACTTCGTTAAAAACCATATTATTCCCATTGGGATCAATTTTTATTAATTGATCGGTACTGCTGAGCAAATACACATTGTCAAGATTGTCGACAGTAAAATAGGTGAAATTGCCGGGGAAGGTTTTGCTAAAATAAAACGTAGAATCTTTTTGGGCGCTGGTATATAGCACAGACACGATGCTAAAGCAAAAAAGCAATACTATTTTTTTTATTTCTGTCATTTGTTGAAATATTTAAGTGTGGTTGTTTCACCATTAAATACCGCAAAACTATCGTAGTTTATCCATTCACCTAAATTGATATAACGGCTGCTGGCATTTAAACTAAAATCAATCGGCAAATGGCGGTGCCCGAAAATAAAATAATCAATATGTTCTTTTTGCAATACTTCTTTACAATAAATAACCAGCCACTCATTTTCTTCACCCAAAAACACCTCTACATTTTGCCCGGCCATTTCCCTGCTTTTTCTGGAAAAATAATTGGCTATACCCAAACCAATATATGGGGGTAAAATGCTAAAAAGCCATTGACAAAAAGGGTTACGAAAAATTTTCTTTAAAAATTTATACCCATGATCACCGGGCCCTTGTCCATCGCCATGGCCGATTAAAAATTTTTTGCCATTAAATTCAAATGCCTTCGGTTTAAAATAAACAGCAATATTTAATTCGGTTTGAAAGTAATCTTTCATCCACATATCGTGGTTGCCTACAAAGAAATGAATCAATATCCCAGCGTCTGTAAGTTCGGCCAGTTTACCCAGCAACCTTGTGTAACCTCTTGGTACAACCAGTTTGTATTCAAACCAAAAATCAAATATATCGCCTGCAATAAAAACCTGTTCTGCGTCATTTTTTATGGAATCTAAAAACTGCACAATTCTTTTTTCCCGTAGCAGGCTTTCAACTGCATTGGGTGCACCCAAATGAAAGTCGGAAAGAAAATATATATTTTTATTGGGAGTTATGTTCATGATTACGTTGTCTAAAAATCCTTGGCTGAACTTGTCTTATCTACCAAAAACAAATATACTTCTTTAGGGCCGTGCACACCGGTAACCAATGTTTTTTCAATATCTGCCGTGCGGCTTGGCCCGCTGGCAAAAGTAATTAAGGAGGGAATATTGCCTGCATATTTTTCTTTCAATAACTGCAGTGCATCTTTTACATCGTATACCAATTGGTTGGGGTAGGCAATGCAGATATGTATGGGTGCATACACACTAACGGTGCGGCCACTTTGCTGGGCTGCGCTCATAACAATGGTGCCAGTTCTTGCTACAAGGTATTCGCAGCCGGTAATGGCCGCATGGCAGCTTTCCAGATTTATGGTGTTGCTGAAAAGCCCGTTCCATTTATCTTCATTGCAATAAATCTTGTTCCATTCTCTTGCGGCAATTAATTTTTCCAGTTGATTGTTTAAATCTTTTTCATCTGTACAGTAAACAAATTTCCCCTGCAATTTGGTAAACTCTCCTGCAAAAAGAATGTCCAGATCTTCTGTGGCAGGCTGGTATATATTGTTAGTACCCTCACTTAAGGGAAAAGGCAAAGGCACTGAGTGACTCAGTGCCTGAATTATTTTTTTTAATATGTTTTCCTTTGCGTTTGCTATTGACATTGCCCTTTAAATTATTGGCGGATGTACTAATTCTTTCGGTATTGAAGTTTCTGGTTCTGTTGATATTTTTTCCTCAGGTTTTATATCCAACGCCTTTTTTTCTTCGTATGGCCTTTTGCCAATTAGAGCTTCAACATCACTTTTAAACAATACTTCTTTCTTTAATAATTCTTTTGCCAATAACTCTACATCGCCTTTCTTTTGCGTTAATAATTCTATTGTTCTGATGTAGGCTTTACTTATTAAGTCGCGTACTTCCTGGTCAATCATTTTACCTGTTTCTTCGCTGAATGGTTTGGTAAAAGTATTTTCCTGGTTCGGATCGTAATAACTGATATTACCTACTTTATCATTCATACCATATACAGTAATCATGCTGTAAGCAATTTTGGTAATCTGTTGCAGGTCGTTACTTGCACCGGTGCTTATTTTTCCAAAGAAAATTTCTTCACTCGCCCTGCCACCAAGGGTCATACAAATCTGGTCCATTAACTGGTCTGTATTATACAGGTATTGTTCTTTTGGCGTATATTGGGCATAGCCCAATGCAGCAGAACCCCTTGGTACCACAGTAACTTTTAATAAAGGATACGCATGTTCCAGGTACCAGCCACAAATAGCATGACCAGCTTCGTGGTAAGCAATAATTTGTTTCTCTTCCGGAGAAATAATTTTGTTTTTCTTTTCCAAACCACCAATCACCCTGTCAATAGCATCCTGAAAATCGCTCATATCTACTGCCTCTTTATTTTTACGGGCGGCTATTAATGCTGCTTCGTTACAAACATTGGCAATATCTGCACCGGCAAAACCAGGTGTTTGTTCGGCCAGTTTATAAATATCTAATGTGGTAGATATTTTAATAGGTTCAAGATGCACTTTAAAAATAGCTTCCCTGCCTACCATATCAGGTTTGTCGATGGTAATCTGCCTGTCGAAACGGCCGGGGCGAAGCAGAGCGCTGTCCAGTACATCCGGCCTGTTGGTGGCTGCCAAAATAATAATGCCTAGATCGGTGCCAAAACCATCCATCTCTACCAGCAACTGGTTAAGGGTATTTTCCCTTTCATCGTTACTCATCATCATGTTCTTTCCCCTTGCTCTTCCTATGGCATCAATTTCATCAATAAAAATAATACAAGGCGCTTTTTCCCTGGCTTGTTTAAACAAATCCCTTACACGGCTTGCACCTACACCTACAAACATTTCCACAAAATCACTACCGCTAAGGCTAAAGAAGGGCACTTGTGCTTCACCGGCTACCGCCTTCGCCAATAATGTTTTACCAGTACCGGGAGGGCCAATCAGCAAAGCGCCTTTTGGAATTTTGCCACCGAGCGCTGTGTATTTTTTAGGGTTTTTTAAGAAGTCTACAATCTCCATTACCTCCACTTTTGCCTCATCTAATCCGGCTACGTCACCAAAGTTTATATTAACACGGGATGCTTTATCAAATAAAGTAGCTTTTGATTTGCCGATATTAAAGATACCGCCCGGGCCACCGCTTCCGCCACCTGTACCACCCACCTTACGCATCATCATTACAAACAATAAACCTATCAGCAAAATGGGTAACAATGTTGACACCATCTGTCCGAATAATTCACCTTCATCATCCGGAGAATCAGGAATCTCCTGTATATTGGGGTATTTTTTATAAAAATCCTGCATCTGCAATGCAAAAGTTTTTTCATCCACTATCGGAAAAAATAATTGAGGACCGGGCGTCTTGGTAACTATATCGTATTGCTTAGCAAATAAGGTTTTATAGGTATCCGCCTTTTTATCAAGGCTGTCTTTTTTTATAAAAACTCTTACAATTTTTTTATTGCGGATTGTTTTTATGCTTTCTACATCACCTTCTTTTACCAGTTCTGTAAATTTAATCTGGTTGGTTTCTACGCCGGCAACACCAACCCCCCTGTAAACATTATAGGCTAAAATAGCCGCAAATACAAGGCCATATACCCAGTAAATATTAAACCGGTTTTTATTTTTTTGATTTTCTTCTCCTATTGGGGGGATATTATCAGGATTGAATTTCTTCTTCGGTACAGTGTTTTTATTTTCTGCCATAAAATGCTTGCTTACAATATTTATTTGATGACTTTTATTTATTTATATAATAACGTATTAATTAGTCCCTATGTTCGGTTAACGATGCATCGCTCCACATTTCTTCCAGCTGGTAAAATTTTCTTGGTTCGGGCAACATTACATGCACCACAATATTAACGTAATCAATCAGTATCCATTGTTGTGCCTGTTTCCCTTCGTGTTTGTAAGGGGGTTCGCCACATTTTGCTTTTACATCTTCTTCTATAAAATCAGCAATTGCCTTAAGTTGCGTATTATTGCTTGCCTCACAGATTATAAAAAAATCAGCTACTGCTTCGGGTATTTTTCTAAGGTCGAGGCTTATAATATTTTCGCCCTTTTTTTCCTGGATGGCGTTAATGATTGCTTTAAAAAGTTTACTGTTTTTTGTTAGCCGGGTAATACTGCTCTTTTTCCGGTTGGCTAATAATGTAAGATTGTTCAAATTTAATGCTGTTTTATTTACCTGTTTTGATGGGGTTGCCATGTTATAAACAGTATGACGAACGTAATATTGTTTTGTTTTATTATTTACTGCATGTAGCTTGCAAATGACAGCAAAAGTACTATTTCTTTATCAATCGTTGCAATATGGCATCAACAACACCTTCTTTTATTGTTTTAGACACGGTGGACAGCACCAACAACTATGCCATGGCAACGGTACATGAAGGATTGTCCAGGCATGGCAACGCTTATTTTTCTTCTATACAAACAGCAGGCAAAGGCCAAAGAGGAAAACTTTGGGAAACTTCCATTAATGAAAATATTGCCTTAAGTATAGTTTTAGAGCCAGCAACACTAAACGCATTACAACAATTTCAACTTTCTGTAGCGGTTGCCATGGGTTGTTTTGATTTTGTTAACTTTTATGCCGGCGACGAAACAACCATAAAGTGGCCCAATGATATTTACTGGCGTGACAGAAAGGCAGGGGGGATATTAGTAGAAAATATTTTTCACGGAAAAGAATGGAAATATGCCGTTGCAGGTATTGGTGTAAATATTAATCAGGCTTATTTTGATGAGCGTTTAAAAAATGCTGTTTCTCTTAAACAGATAACCGGAAAATCTTTTGACACGATAGCATTAGCCAGGGAGCTTCATCAATTAATACTTAAAAGATTTAGTCAATTAGAAAAAGGAAATTTTACCGGTTTATTGAAAGAGTATAACGGTTTGCTATATTGTTTAAATAAAAAGACAAGGCTAAAAAAAGATGCTATTATTTTTGATACTGTTATAAGAGGTGTTACGGCTCATGGGCAATTGGTTACAGAAGATAATATGGAGCGGTTGTTTGATTTTGGAGAAATAATATGGGAATCATAATTTTTCTGCAGCCCTTGCTGCTACTTCAAATTGATTATTATAATATCCCTTGCGAATGGTCTGCCAAAGGTATTTTATTATAAAGCCAATATAACCATGTTGCCTGTATTGTTGTAGGTGGCAAAGCTCATGTTTTACCCATCTTGTATCTTTCAAAAATTCTTCTTTACCGGCACCGTGTAAGTGTATCGTATTACCAAATACCATGGCAACTGATTTTGTGCCTAATTTTTTAGCCGCTATTGCTGCAAGCCTGGAATTTTCTTTTATGGTAAAATTGTCCATCAGCCAATTTCTTTCCAGGCGTTTAAAATTTCTTCGGTGTGCTTTTTTGATTTTGGCTTTAGAAATACTTTTTTGATAATTCCTTTTTCATCAATTAAAAAAGTAGTCCGCAGTAAGCCCATATATTTGTTTCCAAACATTTGTTTAGGACCCCACACCCCATACTTATCAATTATAATGTGATTTGGATCAGCCAGTAAGGTGAAAGGAAGACCAAATTTTGTTTCAAATTTTTTATGTTTTTCTACTGCATCCGGGCTGACGCCCAGCACTACGATCCCTTCTTTTTTTAATGCGCCAAAATTGTCTCTGAGGTTACAGGCCTGGTCTGTACAGGTTGGTGTATCGTCTTCCGGATAAAAATACAGCACTACTCTTTTTCCTTTAAATAAATCTAGCGTAATTTTTTTACCGTTTTGATCAAGTGCCGCAAATGCCGGTGCCTTTTTACCTTCTGCTGGTATTGCCATTTTTTTATTTTTTATGCGCCATTTTCTGACGCTTGTAAAGCTCTTTTATCTTGTAAAATGATATGTTTTCATTATGGTATTGCCTACACAATCTGTTGCTATTATTTTTAATTCATGGTTGCCCGCGGGGCAATGAGCATCAAATTTATAAATAAATGTTTTGCCCTTATCATTGCTAAAACACAACCACTTGCCATCAAGTTCAGCATTAAAATTGGTTATTTCTTCTGTATTGTCAATAATAACAAATGCAAGGCGGTTTAGTTTACCAACCCGCATGCCTTCTTTAAAACCAATGGGTTTAATAGTAGGTGGCAGGGTATCTTCCATAAGTTGAAAATTGCCAAACTCCCTGAAGCTTGCTTTGTACCAATTGTTTTCATTAACAGCTTTCGCATAATCATTTTTGCCGTTGGCAAAACGGTGCATCACTATTTTATCGGGAAAAGCAGTAACGGTATTTTTTATTTTTAAAACAAACGTGGTTTGTAACGGAACCGTAGTATTGTGTAGCTGGTAAACAGGAAAACCTGATGCAGGAATTATTTCGTTATATTTAAACCTGATGGAATCATACAAACTTATTTCGGGCAAATAAAAACTTACCTTATCATTTTCAAATACATTTATAAAACCGGGATTAAACTCTTTTGGCTGGTACACAGCAAAAGGTAACGGCATATTTTTTTGCTGTTGCATAGAACCTCTTTGTACAGCAAATTTTAAAAAAGAAGTATTGCCATTGGCATCTTTTACTTCCACCTTTATTTGATGCACCGCATCGTCGTGCAGGTTAATAACCCCGTTGCCGCTTACATCTTTATAAACCCCTTGTGGATAACCCGGCAACCTGCTCAGGTGTTGTACATAAGGGCCGCCGCTACTGTGCAATTTGTAATCAATATGCGCATTCACATACCTTGTTTCATCATAACTGATATTGTCTAACTCAAATCCAATAACCTCCTTATAATTATCCGATAAAATAGCCTGGTAAATACCATTTTGGTCGGTAGAGCCTGTGTACCTGTCGTATGCAGTAATAGCAAAACTTACCTTATCTGTGTAACTGGTGATGACAGCCGGGATTGTAGTATACAGACCATCCACTTTTTTTAAAGGGTAAAATTTCGGGCTTTGCTCATAAGTACTGATGTGTCTGTCATATACTGCTAAACGCAAAATATCAGGTGGAACATTATCGGGCAGGTCAAACCCAAATAACAGCGGGTTTAATACTTTATCTGTTTCTGTATTTCTTATTTCAAAATGCGTGTGTGGTCCCTGCGATCCTCCGGTATTACCACTATAGGCAATAAACTGCCCTTTTTTTACAGGGAATAAATCAGCCGGAATATCTATAAATACCTTCCAGCTTTGTAGTTGGTATTGCTGCTCTGTAATATATTTTTCCAGTGCCGGATAAAAATCATTTAAATGTGCGTATAAAGTGGTGAATCCATTGGGGTGATTGATATAGATGCATCTGCCGAATCCATAAGGTTCTATTTTTACTTTGGCAATATATCCATCTGCCGCAGCCACCACGGTTACATTTTCTTTTTGGTCTGTTTTACAATCCAGCCCCATGTGGTAATGATTGGGCCTTAATTCGCCAAAATTGGCTGCAAGTGCATGTTTTGCAATAACAGGCCATTGAAAATAACGCTGAGGGTAGTTTTTTACTGGAAATACCTGGGCGGTAACCGAATTAAATAACATCGAAATAAATAATAATGTGCTGACTTTTTGTAACTTCATATCTTGTAAATAAAGATGCAAACTTAATTTTAAAATCAACATTAAAAATTTTATCATGAGTGTAAATTCAAAACACATAGCCACTTTTTTACTGGGTGCTGCCGCTGCTTTAGCCGGCGCAAAATACATGAGCATGAGTCCGGAAGAAAAAGAAAAACTTGCTGCCGATTTAAAAGACAAGGCACATAAAATGAAAGATGAAGCAGAGGGTGCCTTTGAAAAAGCCAAGGATTATTTTGAAGAATTAAAAACAAAAGGTACAGAAGCTTTTAAAGAACATTTTGGTGATGCTGAAAAAACAGTCAGTGATTTGTTTGGGAAAAAGGACAATCCACCTGCTGGTAATCCATCATAAACTTTTTTATAACGGTAGCTGCTTAATTTTTAATTATCTATAGTTTTTATAGTGAGGTAGATAAAAAAGCCGGAAATAAATTCCGGCCTGATTATATAGAAAAATTGTAGTACCTATAAATGCAATGTTACAGTTGGAACATGTGCTTCCTTGCCTTTTTGCACTTCTATATTTGTAATAGTGGTATCATTATACCCCCCGGAACCTTTAAATCTAACACTATAAGTTCCCTCTTTTAATCCACGAATTTTGTATTCTCCATTTTCTTCAGGTGTTGTTGAGGCTGAATCTGTGCCGTTACTTGCCGATACAAAAGCATGAGCAGCATCTGGTAATACTTTACCTTCAAGTTTACCAAAATTCTTCATGCCAAATGGTTTAAAAAATGGTTTAAGAAAATATTGGCCGTCTATTAATTTAATAGATTCGCATACATTAAAATCAATCCAGATAGAAGACTGAGCGGAAGTAATTTCATCTTCATCATCTTCATCTTCCTTATGGATTTTTATATACACATAATTATTGGTACCTGCAAGCAGGGTAAGCGGATACTTTATGCCGGCATTTACGAGGCTATTATTGGTACCCAGTGTTAACCTGATTTTCCTGATTGAACCAAGTGGTAAATTTCCTGTGCCCAGCAAGGTATCAATGCCATTGCGTAGTTGTAAAATATTGTATATGCCGGGGTGGATGGTAAGTGTATCCCATTTACCAAACCCGTCATGGTGCTGATGATCATCATCTCCATCATTATCCGTATCGCCAAAATGGTCATCACTCATGTGTTCGTTACTTGTATCAACTTTTACTTCTACATAGCGGATGTCAATAAAAACGGAATCGTATTGGCATGGCGCATCTGTTAAATACAGGGATAATTTTTTGCCATTTGTGGGATTGGTTAAACCCGTGTCTTGTTTTTGGCAGGCGCTTATTATTAATAATAAACTAATTGCCAGAAAACTGGTAACAATAATTGATTTGTTTGATAATTGCATACTTTGAAATTTTAGTGGTTTAAAATAATTTGAGGTAATTATTACTGTGAATGAATTAATAATCGAAGATTTCTAACTAACAGTTGCCTCAAAAAAAAAGGCAGAACGTTTCGCCGGATAAATTTATTGTAGTGATAGTATTATTAATTCCAAAAAACAGTTTCCATAATTACATGTAAAATTTTGTACGATAGGCAGAGGTATATGTTTATCATTAGGTTTTCAAAAACCTCGCCATTATTTGTTAATTAATTAAAAAGACTTTGCTATTATGTATATTTTTTAGTCCCTGCATTTCATGCATATGTTTTTACTCATTTTATATATCCATCTTTTTATTAATCTAAATCAGTTTTTAATATCTATATTGATAGTGAATAAATCCGCTGTTGCGACCTTGACTCAACAAACTAGTAACCGTTATACCAAAAATTTAAATAATTTTCGATCATTTTACTACCATGATTGTTTAATTCTCATTTCATTTTTTCGTTTCAGTGCCTTACTTTTGCACGCCTGTACACAGGGCAACATATTATGCCAATAGACAATTCCATTCAATCAGTACTTATTATCGGCTCGGGCCCTATTGTTATTGGCCAGGCCTGCGAATTTGATTACTCCGGCACACAGGCCGCCAGAAGTTTACGTGAAGAAGGTATTAAAGTAATATTAATTAATAGCAATCCGGCTACTATAATGACCGACCCAATGATGGCCGACAGGGTTTACCTGCTGCCATTGACTGTTGAAAGCATTGAACAAATACTGGAAGAAAATGAGATAGATGCTGTATTACCAACCATGGGCGGGCAAACAGCTTTAAACCTTTGTAAAGAAGCGGATGAACTGGGTATTTGGGAAAAATTTAATGTAAGGCTTATTGGGGTTGATATAAAGGCCATCGATAAGGCAGAGGACAGGGAAAAATTTCGCCAGTGGATGATTGAAATGGGTATACCGGTTTGCCAGGCAAGAACAGCCAACTCTTTTTTAGAAGGAAAAGAATTTGCCCAGGAGATAGGATTTCCATTAGTTATTCGCCCCTCGTTTACTTTGGGTGGTACAGGTGGTGGTATCGTATTTAAAAAAGAAGAGCTGGATGAAGCATTGAACAATGGTTTAACCGCATCGCCCATTCATGAAGTGCTGGTAGAAAAAGCGGTGCTGGGCTGGAAAGAATTTGAACTGGAACTGCTTAGGGATAGCAATGATAACGTAGTAATTATTTGTGCGGTTGAAAATTTTGACCCCATGGGGGTTCATACAGGTGACAGCATAACAGTAGCGCCAGCAATGACTTTGAGTGATAGCGCTTACCAGTTGATGC
Organism: Ferruginibacter sp.; assembly: GCA_043745405.1. Lineage (GTDB taxonomy): Bacteria > Bacteroidota > Bacteroidia > Chitinophagales > Chitinophagaceae > Ferruginibacter. The sequence goes on from JAYTTI010000183.1 coordinate 25,375, forward strand.
GCAATACTGCTATCAGGATGATGAGGGCTTTGGGTAATTTTGCCGGCGGTTGCAATGTACAGTTTGCTATAAACCCAAAAACAGAAGAATTGATTGTGGTAGAAATAAATCCAAGGGTAAGCCGCTCCTCTGCATTAGCGAGTAAGGCTACGGGTTATCCAATTGCTAAAATTGCGGCCAAGCTGGCCATCGGGTATAACCTTGATGAATTAAAGAACCAGATAACCCAATCTACCTCGGCTTATTTTGAACCTGCATTGGATTATGTAATTGTAAAAATTCCCCGCTGGAACTTTGATAAATTTAAAGGCGCCAATGATACCTTAGGCTTTCAGATGAAAAGTGTGGGTGAAGTAATGGCTATTGGCAGAAGCTTTGCTGAAGCGATACAAAAAGCCTGTCAGAGCCTGGAAAACGAAGCGGTAGGACTGGGTTATTATGGAAAAAGTTTAATGCATGCAGATGAACTGATTGAATACATCAAAATACCAAAATGGGACAGGGTTTTTCGCATTAAGGATGCGTTGATGGCCGGGGCAAGTGTAAAACGTATCTGTGAAAGCACGGGTATCGACAGGTGGTTTATTTACCAAATACAAAAGATATGCGATTGTGAAAAAGAGATCGCTCAATATGATCTAAAAACATTGCCCGATGATGTTTTAACAAAGGCAAAGTTTTTAGGTTTTAGCGATGAACAGATTATTCGCATTATGAAGGAAGATGATGCGGAAATTATTTATAACCGCAGAAAGGCAATGGGCCTGACAAGGGTGTTTAAGATGGTAGATACCTGCAGTGCAGAGTTTGAAGCGAAGACACCATATTTCTATAGCACGTTTGAAAAAGCCCAAGCCCCCCCACCCCCCAAGGGGGGATTTGAAAAGGCAGGGTCTGCTGCTTTACTAATCTCTAATGAATCTGTTGTTTCTACAAAGAAGAAGATAATTGTATTGGGTAGCGGACCTAACAGAATTGGCCAGGGTATTGAGTTTGATTATTGTTGCGTACATGGTTTACTGGCGGTAAAAGAAGCAGGATACGAAGCCATCATGGTGAATTGTAACCCGGAAACTGTGTCTACTGATTTTGATATTGCTGATAAATTATATTTCGAACCCGTGTTTTGGGAACACCTCTGGGAAATAATAGAGCATGAAAAACCCGAAGGCGTAATTGTACAATTGGGTGGGCAAACGGCACTAAAGCTGGCTAAAAAATTACATGAAAAAGGCATAAAAATTATCGGCACTTCTTTCGACAGTATGGATATTGCCGAAGACAGGGGCAGATTTAGTGATACCTTAAAAGAACTGGGCATTCCTTATCCAAATTATGGCACTGCCTTTAATACAGACGATGCTATTGAAGTAGCAAAACAGGTAGGTTACCCGGTATTGATTCGCCCCAGTTATGTAATTGGCGGGCAACGTATGCGGATCGTGCTGAATGATGAAGACCTTGAAAAAGGTATTTTAAGTTTAATAAAACATTTGCCTGGTAATAAAATTTTAATTGACCACTTTTTGGACCGTTGCCAGGAAGCAGAAATAGATGCCATTTTTGATGGAGAGGAATTTCATATCATGGGTGTGATGGAACATATTGAGCCTGCAGGTATTCATAGTGGAGACAGCAATGCAGTATTGCCACAGTTTAATTTATCGCCATTGATTGTTCATACAATGGAAGAGTATGCAGAAAAAATTGCAAGAACGCTGAAAATAAAAGGCTTGATCAATATTCAGTTTGCCATTAAAGACGGCAACGTATATGTAATTGAAGCCAACCCAAGAGCCAGCCGTACCACTCCTTTTATTGCCAAAGCTTACCAGATACCTTATTTAAATATTGCCACCAAAATAATGATGGGTGTAAATAAATTGAAGGATTTTACATTCGAGAAAAAGATGACGGGTTTTGCTATTAAAGAACCGGTTTTTTCTTTTAATAAATTCCCCGGTGTAAATAAAGAGCTTGGCCCCGAGATGAAAAGTACAGGAGAAGCTATCCGTTTTATAAAAGACCTGCGTGATCCTTATTTCAGGCAATTGTATAAAGAGCGTAGTATGCATTTGAGCAAATAATATTCTTTAAGATCACAAATTGTGATCTTATTTTTTTACGTGCAACATTTGACGATTCCGGGTATCTCCCTTTTAAATTGATTTTTTTGTTACTATATTGTTCTTGTATCTGTAAAGCATATACTATACAAATAATACAAAGCATTCAAAACAGGATTTATGAAATAAGAGGCGAAAGAGTTATGCTCGATTTTGATTTGGCTTTATTGTATGAGGTTGAAACGAGGGTTTTAAATCAGGCAGTAAAAAGAAACCTACAACGCTTCCCGTTCGAGGCCTTGGCGAAGTACGGGAATAGATGCGTGACTGGAACAAATGCTGATTAAAAAATGCCGAAGATAACTACCGTCGTTATTTTGCCAAACCTTTGTACGTTTGCTCTTCTCTCTGTCCGTTAGTAGTGGCTTGCATTTCAACTGTATCAACCTAAGGACTGTTACCCAAGCCGAGGAGAAGTCAGGCTCCTGGGCAGATTGGCTTTGTGCTGTGGGTTTTGTGGGCCTGCTAATGTGCTTGCCTTGTGGTGTTGGCTAATTTTGGTTGCTCCTTATTTTCTTTGTCAAGTAGTAAACTGCAACAGAACAATAGGATCTATATTTATTGTCTGTACGCTCTAACCATTTTAATTTCTCTTGTTCAAGAAATTTAATAAATGATGCTTTATCTTTTTTTGCTTTCTTGCTTTCAAGCCTTACTCTGTCTTGTACTTCTAAATATATTTCACTCCGTCCATCTTTAAGGGTTTGCATATTCAGATTTAAAACTTCGGTTAGCTGCCTATTTACATCAGCGTTGTCAGTGATTGAACTTATTTCTCCTTCTGCATTGTATTTAAAAAGTGTTTCACAATTGGGAAGTGTCGATAAAGGGTTTATTGCTAAGTCAAGATTTGACTTTTTGGTGTCGCAAGTTTGCTTAATTTTTGGTTGCCCTTCATTGCCTGTGCAAGCTCCAAATAAATTAGTATATGTCAATTGCAATACACCAAAATTATCTTGGCATTTGAAATGCTCTACTTTCATGTAAGGCAAAGTATGCTCAGGAATTCGCTTCATACAATAGCAACAAATGTGTCCTTGCTCCGATAATAAATTTTGTCGCAATTCTTCTTTTGTAGCATAAGGAATGTTGTCAAAATTTGCGAATTGACTTGCCCTGTGTTGAAGCAAAGAATTGGGTTCTGGTAGTTTAACTATTTGCTTCATTCTGTTCTTCTTGTAAATAATCTAATTGTGTTTTTGCTCGTACAATTGCGGGGTCGTCTTCACCTAAAATTGCAACAAGTTTTTCGTATTCAACTTTTGACTTTTCTAATTCTTCTTCTTCAATATGATTAAATAAAACGTTTAATAATTTTGCAACTTTTTTATTTCTTCTTTCAACTCCCATCATTTCGTAAAGAATGGTGCTTATATCTCTTCCATAATATTTGGGGGTGACTTTTACAATTTCTCCATCTTCCATTATTTGAACATCACTGTTTGCAGGGTCTGCATTGCTTAGTAGCTGTGGCGAATGAGTTGTGATTAAAAATTGGCAATTGTTGTACTCTGCATTTTTTGATAAGTCATTTATACTTTCAATAAAATTCCTTTGCCAGGATGGGTGCAAATAAGTATCAGGTTCATCAAAAAGAAATAGTGTGTTTTCATTATTCACTAATTCTATTAGTCCTCTGATTATTATTGCTTGCTGTTCACCTTCGCTTAAAACATTGAACGAATGTTGTCCCGAATTATCCTCTTGAATAAATGAAAATTTTACTTCTGGCTGAAAACCATCGATTAACAATGTGTTTAAAATTTTAAACAAAGTTCTTTCCTCTATAAAATGTTCTCTTATTTCAAATAGCTTTTCTTGTCCAATAATGGTAATGATTAACGCTTCGTTTTGCCAAGCTTCAATTACTACATTTCCATTCGATTTACTTGTCTTTCCTTCTTGAATTATTAAAGGAGAACCAATGCTATCAAGATAATCAAGAAATGTTTTTACTTCTCCTTTTGCTCCCCACCACTCATTTATTTTTCCTTTACCCCAAGTAGGTTTTTTGAGATTAATTTGAATGCTTTGAACACCCTTTATTTTTGCGCTGTCTGAAAGGAATTGTGGAATATCGCCATACTCATAAGAAAGAAGCGTTATTAAGATTAGATTAAACAAAGGCGGTTCAAAGTAAAAGAAAGGTCGATGTAAACTAGTATTGCCTTTTCTAAAATTAACAGATAACTTTTCATCATGTGGCTGGCATATTTTCTTCATTATGTCTGCCAAACCACTGTAATAGATTACAATATTGCTTGGGAATATTTTTTCAAGACTTCCAAACTTTTTCTCAATGTCTGTTTCTTTTTCTAAAATATCATTCCCAGTATAAACTCTGTAAAGAAGTTTTTCATCTTTCTTTTCACAGTAAATTTCAACCTTTATATAATCTGTTTTAAATTCACTTGTTGTGGCTGTCTGCTCAATAATCTCTTCTAAGCGTAATTCATATTCAAGTTTAAACCCAAATTTTGATTTCTCTTGAAGATAGGCATCGCTAAATATTTGTGCAACACATTCTAAAATACTTGATTTGCCTGAACCATTAATACCTATAAGAATAGAAATGTCTTTACTGAAATGAATAGTAAAGTCTTTCAGTAGCTTATAGTCGCTTATGTAGAGTGAATTGATTTGCATTTTTATGAATTAAATATCGTTTGTTCAAATTTTTCTTCCGTCTCAATTTTTATTGACGCTATTTGAAGATTAATGTTTTGTATTTTAGATTTAATCTCAGACACCTTTTCAACAATGGATTTCTGTATGTTAAGTGGAGGCACTATTATTGGTGACTCTAAATATTCTTGACCATTAATATTGGGCTGTCCTGCAATTCTTTGATTTGATAAAATCCACTGCTTAAATGAATATGACTTTGTATATTCTAAAACATATTCTGGCAGCACCTTCTGCATATCTAAGTGATAATTCACTAAATAACCTGCATAAATTGCACGACCATATTTTTCTTTGTAAAGGAATGTTTTACCCACCGTATTTCCTGACCTTGCAATAAGAAAGTCGTTCTCCTTTAATAAATACTTTTCTTCTACAAATTCTGGCGAAACAAATTCTTCGTTTAATGTGCCATTTTCATTTATATCTGTGATTCTAATATACCTTGTATCAGATTTACGTTTAACTCCTTTTACATTTGCACCGTAAATTGGCTTCCCAATAACAATGTCTTTGAATTTTAAGGATTTGTATTTTTCTGTAATTGAGTTTCCTTTATTGGTCCAAACGTCCCATCTTTCAAAATCCGAATAATTAAATATTTGCAAACCTTTTACAGATTTCAGTGCGTTATCTTTTTTTACGCCCAATTGATTTGAAAAATAATTTTCTATCTCAAATTCTAATTTTTCTGTTTCAATTTTTAATCGTTCTGCTTTGTTTACCTTGTTTAAGTAGTTGTTGACAATTTTATCTTGTTCCTCAAGTTTAGGCAAAGGAATTTTTTGATTTAAGAACATATCAATATCCATTCTTTGCCTATTGGTAGTTCCACTACTGCAACTTTGAGCAAACTTGATAAAAACCTTTGTTGTGGTTATCAAGAGTAAGAATTGTGGATTTATCTTTTTCTTGTTTACATCAAAAAGAGGGAAGTCGTTTGTTACAATGGCATTATCTAATTCATTGGGTATAATTCCAAAAGCACCATTCCTTGCGTCAATTTTTGAAATTATAAACTGTCCAGCTTTAGCTAAATACTGTTTTTTTGTTCCAATATTTACGCCAGTTTCTGTATCTCTAAGTATAACGCCATTATTATTGATTTTAACGGTAACACGGCTATAAACTTTATCATCTTCAATATTAACCACATTCCTACTTTTAATAAGAAAGTCTCCAATTCTTGCTAACTCATATTTGTTAGAATAATTAAATTTAGCATCAAGCAAGCCCTGTACACTCCAGTTTTCCAATAGAATTAAGTCAATATATTTTAAGTATGTATTAGTTATTGCTTGCATTAATTTTTTGATTTGCCGTAAAAAACTTCGGGTTCAGAAAGGACATTATCTAAAATTCTCACCCTGCCAATTACATCGTCCGTTATTTGATAGTTTATTTCCTTGGCATAAGTAGCCCAAAGTTTATTTTCTTCCCTATACTTTTTAAATTCTTTAGCCAACGGCTCCAACTCGTTTTCTATTTGTGAACCTGTGCTACTAATGCCAGCTTTTTCAACTTCTGCAATTGGAATTTGGTAGTTGAATTCTTTTTTTATTTTAGCTTTAATTTCGATAAGAATTGTTTCTTCTATTTGTTTTAACTCCGCTCTAAGTTTCTTTTTTTCTTCATTGCTTGGGGCATCTTTCCCTTTTAATTCAAGTTTTGCAAGAATTGTTTTTGTTTTAGGTTCATATTTCTTAGTGATGTCTTTATCCGCTTTTACAGAAACCGATTTCCATTGTTTCACTTCTTCTTCTGTGAATTTCTTGAAGAATAATAAACTTGGTTTTACTGTTGCACCACTTGCAATAAATACATCTTGAGGTATTGATGTAATAAGCAAAATCTTTGCTTGGCTTTCAACAAAATCTCTAATCTTTTGCAAGTTCGTATTATTTAAAACTCCTTCGGGTAATACAATTCCCATTCGTCCACCTGGCTTTAATAAATTTAAACAACGTTCAATAAATAAAACTTCGGTCAATGTACTCATGCTGCCTGTCTGATACAAGTCCAGTAAAGGTTTATCAATATTGTCGTTGACTTGTTTTAAAGCTTCATCGTATGCACTTCCATATCTTCTACGATATTTTTTTATTCTTTCAATATCGGTGTATTTGTCTGCTTCTGTAATTTTTAAAGATTTTTCAACTCTGCTTCCAAATGGCGGATTTGTAAGGATAATGTCAAAACGATTTTCAAATATTCCGTTCACATTTAAAAGACCGTCATTATGATGTACGCCACCATGACCGTCACCATGCATAATCATATTCATTTTTGCAGTTCGGCTCATTCGAGGGTTAGCATCAGTACCAAAAATGCAGTCGTAACTTAATTCTCTAATTCTGCTCTTTGAATTATTGATGTCTAATTCAGCATTAAGTTTAGAAAACAAATCGTTTACAATTTCGTCAATTTCTGCTTTCTTTTTATCGCTTAGTTTTTCGTATGCTGCATTGTAGTATTCTATCTTAATTTTTTCTTTAGCTAAATGGATTTCATTCTCAATTTTAGCTCTTACATATTCAAAGGCTTTTATTAAAAACCCTCCGCTACCGCAACAAGGGTCACAAATAATTTCGCTTTCTTGTGGGTCTAAAACATCAACAATAAAATCTACGATTGTACGAGGAGTAAAAAATTGCCCTAACTCACCTCTAAACGTTTTGCCAAGAAATTGTTCAAAGGCAATTCCTTTTACATCGTCCGAAGTTGTTGAGAGGTTGTAAATCTGTAATTCTTCAACGATTGCTTCAAAGCTGTTTTCTCTTACTCTGATGATTTCAGTTTGTTCAAAAAGGTCATCGTCTTTAAAATCTTCTTTTGTTTGTTCAAACAAAAATTGATAAAAATCTTTTCCGTCTTTTGGTTTGTATTTTTCGTAACTGGCTTTATCATGCTTAAATGCTGCTCTAGAAAAAATTTGATTTTCAGAATTAGTTCTCTCGTATCGAATTTTTATAAAAAGAATTTTACTGATTTCATCGAAAGCAGCTTCTGGCGAAAGTTTATCATTGTTACGAATGATATTGTGGCATTTGAAAAGCAGTTTTGAAAACTCATCTCTTGTAAATGCTTTTGTCTGCTTTAATAATTCATTTATTTTCTTCTCATCATTTGCAATTTTTGCATCAGGGATATTTACAACCTCTTCTAACTTTTTTGGGATTTTACCTTTTACAACTTTAAATATTCTTGTTTCTTTTAAATTAGTAGTTACAAAAAAATCTGCACCAGCCCAAGATGCATAATTGTAGCCTTGAAAATAATCTTCTTCACGAACTGTAATGTGTTCGGCTTTACATTCTACAACTATTATCGGACTGTTGTTTTCTCTTTTGTCTTTTACGTTTTTCCAAATCACAATGTCTGCCATTGCTCGACCTTGTCCACGTTGCGAATTGCTCACTTGGATTTCTTGAGCCATTTGTTCTAGGTCAAAACCGTAATTATTTACAAGTCTACAAATGTATTCTTGTCGAACTTGTTCTTCGGGTTTAAGAACTAACCATTCGTCTTTGCCTTTTAATGGCACTCTTATTTTATTGTTCTTGATTTCTACTTGCATAATTACTTTGTCGTTTTAGTTGAGTTAATTAATTCTCTTACATCAACTTTTAAGAGTGAAGCAATTGCAACAAGATTGTCCATAGAAGGCTGAACTTCATTTGTACACCAACGAGAAATAGTTGTTTCGTTTTTGTTCAATTCCTCTGCAAGCCATTTATTGGTCTTGCCTTGTTCAGCTAAAACTGCTTTTAACCTGTTAATTGCTTTCTTACTCATATTAATCGGCATTTGGTGCAAATATATCAGCTTTTTATTAGTGTACTACTATTAGTATTCAATTTTATGTAGAATTGTGTTTTGTCTTGTGTCATTTATTGGGTGTGGCTTGGTGGTTGAGCAAAGGTATATTGCTGAAGTGTCGAACAAATGATAATATACTGGCTTTGTGTCGGGGTTGCGTTTGCCTTACAATGTGCTAAAAATAGCATGGGTTAGCGTCGGCAAAGTTATGGATGTTTAAATACGTGCAGGATGTTGTTTAGGGTGATGTACAACTCATGATTTTATGTTCCGGCTTACAAAAAATGAGTTTGATAACATCAAATCTCAGGTTGATGCTATAAACAAGGATAGTACTATGTCATCACAAATTGTGATGACATACCCAGGTAAAAGACCTTCCTCTGCTTTGCCCTATGCTTTTACCGAACAGGGCGTTGCGATGTTAAGTGGAGTTATAAACTCCGACAAGGCAATCAATATGAATATTGCTATTATGCGGGCCTTTGTAGCCATAAAAAAGGCTGTTTTGAAGCAGAATGATATAAAAGAGCAACTAAAAGAAATTAAAGAACGGCTTGGTGAGCATGACGTGTAGTTAAACCAAATTTATGATGCGATGGAAAATCTATTAGATGAAAAGGCTGCACAAAGAAAATGGGAAGACAGGGAAAGAATCGGATTTAAAAAATAAAAAACACGGCCTTCAAATAATCCCTTTGATTATTATTGCTACTGAAAGCATAAAACACTTGCCTTTACAGCTTCTATTTTTTATCTTGGGTTATGCCCAAACCTTTTAGCATACCTATTTGGAAAAAAGCCCCGTTTATAAGGTTGCTGTTGCCTTTTGCAGCAGGCATATTACTGCAATGGTATTTTCAATTTCTGCTTTCCGTTTGTTTAGTTGCTTTCGGTTGTTTCTTTATTGCTTACGGGTTATTTTTTTTATTTCCAATTTCGGTACGCTATAAACTCCATTGGCTTCAAGCTGTTATACTTCATTTATTATTGGTAGCTGCAGCAGCATTAATAACCTGGCAAAAAGATGTACAACACAGCAATAACTGGTTTGGACATTACTACCACGATAGTAATTATCTGGTAGTTCGCATAGATGAACCATTGATTGAAAAAACAAAATCGTATAAGGCTGAAGGATATGTAGAAGCAGTTGTCGGCAGGGATTCAGTTATAAATACCAAAGGTAAAATACTGTTATATTTTGCAAAGGATTCACTTCAACCAATATTGCAGTATGGCGATAGAATACTGATCCATAAAAAATTACAGCTCATTAAAAATTCCGGTAATCCCGGCGCTTTTAATTACCAGCGCTATGCTGCCTTTCAATCAATTTTTCACAATGTATTTTTAAAAGATAAGGACTGGGTAAGGCTAACGGAAAAAAATAAAAATGCATTTAAACAATTCATCTTTACATCAAGGGCAGGTATTTTAGCCATCTTACAAAAATATATACCGGCAGGAAAAGATGAGCTGGGTATTGCAGAAGCCCTGCTGATTGGTTACACCAACGACCTTGACAAAGACCTGGTGCAGGCTTACAGCAATACAGGTGTGGTACATATAATTGCCATTTCGGGTATGCATCTGGGGTTAATTTATGTACTGTTGGTTTGGCTGTTTGCAAAAATGCCCCTCATTAATAAATTAAAAACAACACAGGTTGTATTGATATTAACCAGCCTCTGGTTGTTTTCATTATTAACCGGCGGGTCGGCATCGGTGCTGCGTTCGGCCGTTATGTTTACTTTTATTTCGGTAGGAAAAAATATATCTAAGCAAAACTCCATCTACAATTCCCTCGCTGCTTCTGCATTTGTGATGCTCTGTTACAATCCTTATTTTTTATGGGATGTAGGTTTTCAGTTATCTTACCTTGCCGTAATTGGTATTATCGTTTTTCAAAAACCAATTTACAATTGGCTATACATTAAAAATAAATGGGTAAATGCCCTATGGAAACTGATGGCCATTTCTATTGCGGCACAGGTACTCACTTTTCCTGTTTGTATTTATTATTTCCACCAGTTTCCCAATCTCTTTCTTATCACCAATATTATTGCTGTGCCTTTATCCAGCGTTATTCTTTTTGCAGAAATAGGGTTGGTAGCATTTGCATGGATCCCCTTTTCAGCAACCTATCTTGGAAAAATTATTGGCTGGATGGTATGGTTCATGAACTGGATTATTCTTCGGATAAGTGAACTCTCCTTTGCCGTTTGGGATAATATCGCTTCTACAGTTGCCACAACATGGTTGTTATATGCATTTGTAATTGGTGTAAGTAGCTGGTTACTCAATAAAAATAAAAATGCATTTCGCCTGGCAATATGTTGTTTGTTTGGTTTTACCCTGCTAAAGGTTTATAGTGATTGGCAGATAAAAAATCAACAAAAGATAATTATTTATAATGTACCCCAGCACCAGGCCATTGATTTTATACAGGGTAATAATTACCGTTTTGTGGGAGACAGTATTTTATTGTTAGATGGTGTATTACAAAACTTTCATTTAAAACCTTCAAGAATTGCGCTGCAATTAAATAATAGGCTAGATACAATGCCGGATATTTTTCAGCAAAATCTATTTTATCAATTAGGCGGCAAAAAAATAGCCCTAATTGAGAAGGCCGTTGAATTTGAATCGCTTACACAAAAAATAAATGTAGATATAATCATTCTCTCTAAAAACCCTCCATTGCATATGGCGCAACTGGCTGGTATTTTCAATTGCGGGCAATATATTTTTGATGCTTCTAACAGCCTGTGGAAAATTAACCAATGGCAAAAAGAATGCAAAGACCTACATTTAAACTTCTATTCCATATCTGCTGACGGAGCCTTTGTGTTTACGGTTGGCATTTAAATTGAATGTCCTGAAATTTTGCAATGTTTATTTTTATCACTAGTATCAAAAAGCATATCGATTGTTATTTTACAAGGCTTCAGCAAATGAGGCTGCTCTGCTGTTTGGCATTGGTATATTTTATCAGCAGTTTTTCTGTTGCCTTTGCGGCACCATTAAAATCCTCACTGCTTCCGGCAGATGCGCCAGCCAACAAAAAAATTAAGTATCATCAAAATACCAGCGCTGCATATTTGCCCGGTGACAGCCTTCCATTAACAATAAAGAACACGGTTGTTATCCCTTTTGAATTTAAACAATCGGCGCTGTTTCAGCTTTTTACTTTTAAGGCAATTGATAGTGTAGTTGATATATTATTAAAAAATGATTCGGTAAAAATATCCATTGAAGGGTATGCACATATTGAAGAGGGTATTGATTCTATATGCTATTATTTATCACTCAACAGGGCTCTTGTTATTAGGGATTATGTTTTAGGAAGAGGGGTTGATAGTTCAAGGATAAAGTCTTTAACAGCCTTCGGCAACATCAGGTCATTACATCGCAAACCTGATGCACAGATGATTGAATATAATTGCCGTGCCGAAATAATCATGGTTTACCCGGTACCTCCGCCAAAGCCTGTAATATTAGATAAAGATGAAGACGGTATTGCAGATAATGAAGACTCATGCCCGGATGAATACGGCGAGCTGGATTTAAAAGGATGCCCCAGGGATGCCATTATTGTACCTTTTGAACCACAACAATCCTCTCTCTATTCCATAGCTTATAATGTACTGGATACTGTTATAAACATTTTAAAAAAAGACCCTTCCCTAGCAATTACTATTGAAGGGTATGCATACAAAAAAGAAGGCGTTGAAAACTATTGCAACCGTTTGGCCAAAGACCGTGCAAATATAGTAAGGGAATATATCCTAAGCCGTTTGATAGTTGCTTCAAGAGTTAATATAGTAAAAAGCAAGAACAATTTACGTCCATTAAATGCCGGTAAAAACCCTAAAGAAATTAGCCGTAACTCACGTGCAGAAATTTACCTGAACAGGCATTGATTAGTCTTTGCATGTGATAAGAAAGTTAAAAAATCTTGCACACCCAGCCATTTATGCAGGCTCTATCTTTATGTATTTAAACCGCTTTTTATTATAAAAAATCTAACCTGTTACATTAAATCAAGTATAAGAAACATAATGGTGTATTGAATGGTAAATTTTTTAGTATCAAACAAAATGCATCGTGTAATAGAATCAGTGGATATAAAGTAGTAGTTAATGAGAATGTTATCTAGCTGTTAAGTAAAAAAAATGATTAAAAATAATACGTCCTTTACAATAGGGATATAGAATAATTTTTAATCGTCGCATCTTTGAAGGTGTGAAATACTGTGAAATTGCAGAGCAGGAAAGAATTTAAGAAGGTACTTTCAAATTTAATTTACTTACCCCTGATAATTTTATGAAAAAGACTTTAATAATACTGTTTGTCTTTGGTTTTTATGTTACTAATGCACAACAGCCAGACAGCGTTTCGCAGAAAACAGGCATTTCCTTTCAGGAAGAAAAAATAAACCTTTCAGATAGCTTATATAAGATTAACCAAAATAGACTGACACTAAAAAGTTTAATCTTACCTGCAACATTTATTGCATACGGCTTTGTTGCGCTTAACAATAATGAGCTTTTAAAATTAGATGAAAGTATTAAGGAAGAAATATGGACGGATAGGCCTCACTCCCGGATTACTGTTGATAACTATTTGCAATATGCACCTGCTGCGGCAGTGTACGCATTAAATGCGATGGGGATTAAAGGCAAAAATAATTTAAGAGACCAAACGATGATCTATTTAATGTCTAATGCAATAATGGGGGTAACCGTTCAATCAATTAAAGCCATTACCAAAATACAAAGGCCAGATGGCTATGGTACCAACGCATTTCCTTCTGGCCACACAGCCACAGCATTTGTTTCTGCTGAATTTTTATACAGGGAGTATAAAGATATTTCTCCCTGGTATGGAATTGCAGGTTATGCTGCCGCAACAACTACAGCCTATTTACGAATGTATAACAACAAGCATTGGTTTAGAGATTTGTTACCTGGTGCCGGCATCGGGATAATATCAACCCATTTAGCTTATTGGGTTTATCCTTCTATTAAAAAAAAGTTGTTTAAAGATAAGCCGATGAATTCAATGGTAATGCCTTTCTACCAAAAGGGTGGCGGAGGACTTTCTTTGGTATATAATTTTCGTCACTAAACTATTGTAAACAATTGCATTCTGGCGATTCTTAGGAAATACAAGAACATTCGGTTACTTCTTTTATAAGCCTTTTTGTAATCCCTTACACTAAGTAATAATATACAATGCGTAACTGTAATTTGGGCCGTTTACATACTATTGAAACAGGTGTCGGTTATGGTGATGTGCAGATTTTGGCTTTTACCACGACTTATTAACGAATATTTACGGGCTGTAAAAATTACTACATTTGCACCAAAATTAAAACCAGGGGAGGTTCCAAAACTGCAAAACTGATCCCCATCAACCAAAATACATGCAAAAAAAAATTCAGTCAGCACTTATTTCCGTTTTTTATAAAGATGGTTTGGAAAACATTATACAACAGTTGCACTATCTAGGTATAACTATCTATTCTACCGGTGGTACACAAAAATTTATTGAAGACCTGAACATACCCTGTGTACCTGTTGAGTCATTAACTACTTATCCTTCTATTTTAGGCGGCCGGGTAAAAACCTTACATCCATCCGTATTTGGTGGCATCCTGGGAAGAAGGGATAATGAAACAGACCTGCAGGAAATGAAACAATACAATATCCCCGAGCTTGACCTGGTGATTGTTGATTTGTACCCATTTGAAGAAACGGTAAAATCAACTTCAGATGAGAAACTGATCATTGAAAAAATTGATATTGGTGGGCCGTCAATGATAAGGGGAGCGGCTAAAAATCATAAAGATGTAGTGGTGATAGCTGCTAAAAAAGATTATGCTTCACTGGAACAAATATTAAAAGATCAGCAGGGAGAAACCACCCTGGAGCAACGCCGCACATTCGCCATAAAAGCATTTGATGTTTGCACAGGTTACGATTTGGCTATTTCTAATTATTTTAATAAAACTGATTTTGCCAACCCTTTCGATAAAACAAAAACAGTATTACGTTATGGCGAAAACCCACACCAGCAAGGTATTTTTTATGGCAACCAGGAGGAAATTTTTGATAAGCTTCATGGCAAAGAATTATCCTATAATAATTTAGTTGATGTAGATGCAGCAGTGCAATTAATAGCAGATGCAGCAACCGGTGATGCAAAAGAAGAGGCTATTTTCGCCATCATTAAACATACCAACCCTTGTGGAATTTCAGCAAGACCCAGTGTTAAAGAAGCCTGGGATGCAGCGTTGGCAGGCGATCCGGAAAGTGCTTTTGGCGGGGTATTGATTTGCAACGCCACAATTGATAAAGCTACAGCAGCAGCTATCAGCGAAATTTTTTTTGAAGTATTGATTGCTCCTTCTTTCGATGATGAAGCCTTGCAAATTTTAACCACAAAAAAGAATAGGATTTTGCTGGTACAAAAAACCGGGCTTACATCAAAGCGCCAGTTTAGATCCGTATTAAACGGAACTTTAACCCAACAAAATGATATAGGCAATTTTACTGAATGGAAAGAAGCGGGTGGAAGAGAAACAACTGCTGCAGAAAAAGAAGACCTGGCTTTTGCCAATTTAGTAGCCAAACATTTAAAAAGCAATTCTATTGCACTGGTAAAAAATAAACAGCTTATCGGCAAAGGTTGCGGACAAACATCCAGGATTGATTCCCTGCGCCAGTCAATAGAAAAAGCAAAACAATTTAATTTTGATTTAAACGGTGCGGCCCTTGCAAGTGATGCATTTTTCCCGTTTGATGATTGCGTAAAAATTGCCCATGCAGCAGGCATTGCTTCGTTTATACAACCAGGTGGCTCCATACGTGATAATGATTCTATCGATTATTGCAAACAACATCAGCTGGCAATGGTTATTACCGGCCTGCGTCATTTTAAACATTAGCCCTTAAAGCCTTTGCATATCTTTAAGGCAATCAATGAAAGCAATTGCCAATAATATCATCGCTAAAACACCTTTTAACCGGCCCGGGGGCAAGCCTTTGCTGGCTTTAATCTGGGTGTGTTTTTTTTGGGGAACAACATGGATCGCATCAAAAGAAGCTGTTAAACATATACCGGTGTTACAAATGTGTGCCATACGGCAAATGCTGGGCGGATCAGTTTATCTTCTATATTTTTTAAATAAAAAACACCCGTGGCCAAAAGGCAGGCAATGGTTTACCATACTGATTTTAAGCGCCCTCAATTTTATGATCAACAATACACTTAGCAACTGGGGTATAAAATATATTTCCAGCGGCCTTGGCGCAATCATCGCTTCTATTGTTCCATTATGGATTGTTATCATTACTTTACTGGAAGGACACCGTTTACCTGCAAAAGCCATAACAGGTATGTTACTGGGCTTTGTGGGGGTATGCATTATTTTTTACGATCACCTGAAAGATTTTTTAAAACCTGATTTCCGCCTTGGTATATCACTGTCTGTAATAGCTACGCTATCCTGGGCACTCGGCAGCCTGTATACAAAAAAGCACGCTGCTAATTTTAATCCTTATTTTAGTATCGGGCTGCAAATGATAATTTCTGCCACGGTATTATTTGGTGCCAGTTATACAACGGGCAATATGATTAGCATCAGCGATATCCCTGTAAATGGGTGGGTGGCTATAAGCTACCTTGTAATTATCGGATCTGTGTTAACTTTTATTGCTTACATATACATGTTGCAGCGGTTACCAACCTCACAGGCATCTATATACGCTTATACCAACCCCGTAGTGGCAGTTTTATTAGGAGCAATTATTTTTAAGGAAACGCTAAATATTTACATAGCCATTGGTGGTGCGGTAACAATTTTTGGAATTTACCTGGTGAATGACAGTTTTAAAAAGAAACTGTTGTAACAGACTTTTACTGCACAATTGTCTGTAAAAACTTTTCATACATTTCGCCCCAACCTTTATACAATTTATCCCGGCCCAGCATATGATTGTGCCAGATGGTGATTAAAGTGCCATTCAGTTCTTTACAAACAGTAAAATAATGCATCAGTTCTTCATAAGCAGCGTCGGCTGTAATTTTTTGTTCGTAGTAACTATTGGCTTCCATAAAACAAAAAGGATGAACACGCAAATTGGTTACTTCATTTTTTGCCAGATCAAACCAATTAAAAGAAGAAGCTACTGAAGCCCTGAAACCGTTGATGCTGCCATACCCCATGCTATAGTCGTCTGCAAAACCGGTTGCTAAAAGTTTTCTGTAACCGTCAGGTAAATTAAAACAGATATAGTGTTGCCTGGTAATGGTAACTTTCTTTTCGCAAATTCCCTCCAATTGTTCCTTCTCTTTTTCAAGCAATGTATTTTTGTCACCAGTTTGCCAGGAAGGATGCAAGCCAACAGCATATTTTTTTGCATGGCTGTTTGCCAATTCCTGCATGGATTTAGTCGAAGGCAAAATATTTTTATCGTAGAGGCCATTTTGCGCTGCCACCAAAAAAAAATATACCGGATTTAATGTATATTTTTTATGCAGGGCATCCAGCCATTCGTAGGTATCAAAGGGATCTTTTTTAAATCCGCACAAAACTTTTATCCTTTCTACATTGGGCGATTTTAAAAAGCCGCCCAGGTTTCTTGCAATACCTTTGTATTTATAAGCATAGGCAATATCAATATCATAGGTTGGTATAAAGGTGAATGGTGAATAGTGAATGGTGAATTCAGGGAATTTATCTTCAATTGATCTGACTAAATCTTTCACCCAAATATTAACTAATGGGATATTTAAAAAGCCTTCTTTAAAAGCCAGCGAATTTTCATGAGCATAGCGGCCATACATATCTTTTTGGTGTGACAGGTATTCTTCGTACCGGCTAATCAAATAAAAAGATGCCGCAAAAATATCAAAGGGAAAATCCGATGATTCTGTCTTAAAAAAAGCCTTATTATTATTTACTTCAAAACAGTCAATTATTTGAGGTTTTATGTTTTGTTGAAATAATAAATTAACCGGCGAAATATGCAGTTCCTTGTCGCAAATTTTATGGATGCTGTAATTGATTTTTATTCCGCCATAATTTTTAAAATCATCTTCACTGGAAATTATTTCAACATCAATACCCAGCAATTCTTTACATATAAAATTACAGGTATACTGTAAGCGGTGTGTGATGGTTGGGGAAAATAAAAATAGCTTCATTAAGCCTGTAAATATCTATGAAAGTAATACTAATGTTAAGTGAATTGTCAATGGTGAATGGTCAATAATTCACGATTCACCATTAACGTACCGAACCGGCGCTTTACAATTAATATAACACTATAATTGAATGT
>JAYTTI010000184.1:0-42682 GCA_043745405.1 Ferruginibacter sp.
GGATGTGTATGCAGGTGATGGCGTACTTCAATAAACTCATCAGCATATTTTTTTGCCAGGTCTTTTATTTGCTGTTGTAAAGGTTCACTCACGGTTTGTATTTATATTATGTCGTAATAATTAATAGTTGACTACTATTATCAAATCAAGTACTACCTGGTACTAATTATTGGTTTCTTTATCCTTGTCTTTTTCAGGTTTTATCTCAATAATCTCTGGTAGTAAATAAATATTGTTTGCAACCAGTTTGGTGTTGATAATTTCCTTTCTGTATTTTTCAGCCTCGTCTTTTTCTAAAAAATTACCAAATTTTAATTTGATATAGGGTGGTTGAAAACTCATATACACTTTTTGCTCGGGATACCGCTGCAGTAACCGTGCCCTTACATTCATGGCTAATGGCCTGTCGCTGGTATTTAAAAGCATCAGCCTGTAACCCCTTGCCGACTTTGGCCCGAGCGAATAAATTTCATTCGATTCAATTTCCTTTTTTACAAGTGCATCTAGCCGGTTGTCTTTGTACACGGTTATTTTGCCAAGGTTCGCCGTATCTTTTACACTTACAGTTGCAGTTTGTGCCATAGCCTGAAACGCTGTAAAAAAAGGGGGCAATACAAAAAATATTTTTTTCATAATAAGCTATTGACAAAAACTGTTCCATTTAATTTAACTGTCCGGCTTCGTTTACAATTTTTATACTGCTGCTGCAGCCAATTCTTGTAGCTCCGGCATCTATCAGTTGTTTGGCAAAAATATAGGTTTTTATGCCACCACTTGCTTTGATCTTTATTTTAGTGGCCAGGTGTTTGCGCATCAGTTGCACCGCCTCTACGGTAGCGCCTTTTTCTGCATACCCGGTAGAAGTCTTTAAAAAATCAACCCCGGCTGCACCATACAGGTCGCAGCATTTAATAATTTCTTCACCGGTTAATAAACCGCTTTCAATAATTATTTTTATTATTTTATTTCTCTTTTGTACAATGGGTAAAACAGCGTTTATCTCACCTGCTAAAAACTGCCAGTCGTTGTTTTTAAGGGCGCTGATATTGATTACCATATCCAGTTCATCGGCACCATCTATAATAGCCAAAACGGTTTCGGCAACTTTTGCTTCAATGGCCGAGTAACCAAAGGGAAAGCCAATAACAGTAGCTACTTTAACACTGCTGCCACTTACCAAAGCAACAGCTTTTTTTACAAACGGCGGAGGTATACATACCGCTGCAAAATGGTATTGTATAGCTTCGGCACAAAGGGTTTCTATATCCTGTACTGTTGTGGTAGGTTTTAAAATAGTATGATCTATATAATCGGCAATTTGCATATTTAATATATGGAGACAAAATTACTGATTAAGTGCTAAGGTTGTATTTGTCAGCTTTGATTGGTATACATTTTTGATTGGTATACATTAATACAATGAAGCAATTTTTTGAAAAGGCACCAAAATGTTTGAAAGTAGCCTTGGGGGAAGCGGTCAGGAATTCTGGTTTGCGGGTTCACTATCACTTGCCCAACTAAAGCGCCGGTTAGTTAAGTTTAGCGTCTTTCCACCTTGTCCAGATAGTATTGTCAAGAACGTTAGATCTGTCGTAACATTCATCTTTTAAAAGTTTCATCGATAAATTATTATCCTTTATTATAAAACCATATTTTCCGGGAATAGTATCACATTGGCTTTGACCTTCAATTTTTATCAATGTAAAAGAAGTATCAAAGCTTGTATAAGTCATTTTTTCAATCATTGTACTGTCTGCAATAGTATATACAAGGACAGTATCTTTTCCAAAATCAATCATGGTATTTACGGGCCCGTTTATTTGAAGAGTTGTGTTCCATCTGGTATTTTTAAGTTGTGCAGATGCAGATGCAAAAATAAATATTGTAATAATGGAGAGTGAGATATTTTTCATTTTATTTTTTAATTAATTAGTGGCTATGTTTTTTAAAAGTAGTTTAATTTTCAGATATTACCATCACAGGCAAAAAATATTAGCGGTCGGCACTCTTTTTCACCTGGTATAAGTTAGCCAGTTGTATTTTTTTGTCTTTCCATTCTTCACTGATGATACTGAAATAGGCAGAGTTCCTGTTTGTACCATTATCCCTTATCATATCATTTCGTAAAATTCCTTCAAACTGGCCACCGATTTTTTCAATTGCTTTTCTTGAACGTATATTGTTCTCATCTGTTTTTAATTGAACACGTACAGCATGCAGATTTTCAAAGCAATATTGCAATAACAATAATTTACATTCGGCGTTAATTGCTGTGGCCCAATAATCCGGGTGCAGCCAGGTAGAGCCTATTTCTAATTTTTTATGTTTTTCCTGTATATCTAAAAATCTGGTGCTGCCGATTATTTTATTTTGCTGTTGATGAAAAATAACAAAAGGAAATTGATTTCCTTTTTCCCGTTCAATTATTGCACCGTTAAAAATATGCGCAAATGTGTTTGAATCACTGCCATCAAATGGATAGAATTCCCAGATTTTTTTATTTTTTGCTACAGCCTCCAGCTCTGTAAAATGATCCTTACTTAAAGAACGTAATTCTACAGTTTGCCCTGTTAGTGTTGTCGGGTAACTAATCCAATTGGCCATAGCATTGTATTTTAAAGACAGGCACTGTGCTTGCCGCTGAACAAAATTTGTAAATAAATATTTTGCAATAAATATACATACACAACATTACCTTGTAAAATGGGATATTGGTTTTGCATATTTTAAATTTAATAATCCACCTCTTTATAAAAAATCAATGTACCAGGGGAACAGATATTCAGCAGCTGCTGCAATAAGTTATTTCGTTTTGAAGCTCTAAGCCAGCAGCTATATATTTCAGTTTTTCACTTTTAGCATACCTGCATTGATGGCAACTACTACTGTACTTACCGTCATTAATACAGCTCCTGCAGCCGGGCTTAATAAAATTCCCTGTTTGTATAATACACCAGCAGCTAATGGCAAGGCAACGAGATTGTAACCTGTTGCCCATATTAAATTTTGAATCATCTTTCGATAAGTGGCTTTACCAAATAAAATCAAACTTGCAATGTCTTTTGGATTACTGTTTACCAAAACAATGCCTGCTGTTTCTGCTGCAATATCACTTCCACTGCCTACTGCAATACCTACATCTGCCTGGGCTAATGCAGGCGCATCATTCACACCATCACCAGTCATGGCAACAAATTCTCCTTTGCTTTGCAGCTCTTTTATCTTTTCTAATTTCTGATGTGGCAATACTTCTGCAATAAAACTTGCCATGCCTAAGGTGTTGCTTACGCTTGCTGCCACTTTACTGTTGTCGCCGGTTAACAAGATAGATTTGATATTTTCTTTTTTAAGTGTGGCGATGGCTTCTGCAGATTCGGGACGTATCTCATCTGATAAAGCGATGTAACCTGCCAGTGCATCATTAACCATTACAAACACCACTGTTTCTGTATCATTCGCTGTAAAGCCAGCAGGGAGGGCTATATTCTTTTCCTTTAAATATCCAGGGCTCACTACTGCTACTTTTTTACTCTCCACATTTGCTTCCACTCCTTTACCTGTAATGGCATTAAAATTTTCTGTATCAGGAATGGTGATTGAAAGGTCTTTTGTTTTTTGTAGAATACCCGTTGCAATAGGGTGTTCTGATTGTTGTTCTAACGCAGCAGCAAGCCGTATCAATTCATTTTCATTGATCTCTGTTTGCAAAGAGACAATTTTTGACACTTCAAACTTTCCTACTGTCAGCGTTCCTGTTTTATCAAAAACAATGGTGGTTATTTTTCTTGCATTTTCAAAAGCAGTCCTGTTCTTAATTAGTAAACCATGTTTTGCAGAAAGTGCAGTTGATTTTGCAACCACTAACGGTACCGCAAGTCCCAGTGCATGAGGACAACAGATAACAATGACAGTAACCATTCGCTCCATTGCAAATGCCAATGTTTGACCGGTTAAATACCAGTATAAAAAAGTAGCGATACCAGCAACAATCGCAATCAACGTAAGCCACTTAGCGGCTGTATCTGCCAGCAACTGTGTTTTTGATTTCGACTTTTGTGCATCGTCCACCAATTTGACTACCTGAGATAAATACGAGTCTTTTGCGGCATGTGATACTATAACTTTAATGGAGCCATTGCCATTGAGGGCACCTGCAATTACTTTATCTCCTTTTATTTTCTTTACCGGCTTGCTTTCGCCTGTTAGCATGCTTTCATTCAGGTAACTTTCACCATTATTAATGATTCCGTCTGCAGCTACTTTTTCTCCTGGTTTTACTAAAATGATATCTCCTTGTTTGAGTGTATCGGTTTTTACATCATGCACCATATCGGGCATTACCATATGTGCATCTGATGGCATCAGTTGAACTAATAATTCCAGTTCTTTTGAAGCGCCTGCTACTGATTTCATCTCAATCCAATGCCCCAGCAACATAATAAGTATGAGTGTTGCCAGTTCCCAAAAAAAATCCATGCCTTGCAAACCGAATACAATTGCTACGCTGTAGATGTAAGCAACTGTAATGGCAAATCCAATCAGGAACATCATGCCTGGATTTTTTGCCCCTGCTTCATCTGCCAATCCTTTTAAAAATGGCCATCCACCATAAAAGAATACGATGGACGATAATGCCAATAATACATATTGCGAACCGGGAAAAATGAAATGAATATTTAACCAATGCTGTATCATTTCTGATAACAGCATAATGGGTAAGGTTAAAATCAATACTACATAAAACCGTTTCTTGAAATCGTCAATCATGGAAATATGCATACCATGTCCTGCATGATTTCCTTCTTCCTTTTTTAAAGGAATAAGGATCATGCCGCAAAGTGGACAGTTGCCCGGCTCATCACGAATGACGTGTGGATGCATTGAGCAGGTATATTGCTGTACTGAAACGTGATTAACTGCTACTTCTGGCTTTGTTTTATCGTGATTATGATCATGATGTTCCATGGCGCTGTTGTGTTTTAAATGATTTATTTGCTCTATGAAGTATTAAGATCTTAATTATGTTCCAGACTGGATTGATGCTATTAAGCTTCTGTTATGTCATACAGCTTCAATGTAGTTTTACATCTTCATTCCTGCCATGGGGTTGCTGCCAATTGTAAATATATATTCGCTGTTTAATAAATAAGCGCCGCTTATTACAACTATATCCCCGGTGACTAAACCAGATTTAATTTCAATGCGGTCATTACTTTCAATACCCACTTCTACCATTTTGTATTTAAATTTATTACCGCTTGTCTGTACCCATACAGATGCACCCCTTGCATCCCGGATAACAGCATCAATAGGTAAGTATAATGAATTTTTTTCACGGCTCTTTATTACCACATAAGCCTGCATTCCGGGTTTTAGCTGATTACCCGGATTAGGAATTGTTACTCTTACTAAATTTATTCTTGTATCAGGATTTATTTCGGGATTTATAAATTCAATTTTTCCTTTTACATCTTTGCCCGGCAAATCAGGGAATTGAACAATAGCTTGTCCGCCTTTGTCAATAGAGGAAAGTTGCGAAGAATATACTTGTGCTTCTGCCCATAATGTAGAAAGGTCTGCCAGCTTTACTACTGTTCCTCCTTCTGAAACATAATCTCCTTCTTTAACATCCAATGAAGTAATAAATCCATTTGCATTGCTGTAGAATGTAGTAAGGGGAGGAGCGTTTTTGCTTTTCATTAATTCCTGTATTTGCCCTTCGCTCATGCCCCACAATAATAATTTATTTTTTGCTGATAGAACCAACTGGCTAAAATCAATCTGTGAATTGCCCAGTGTTTTTTCCTTTTCTAATGCCAATAAATACTCCTGTTTAGCGCTATTCAATTCTTCGCTGTATAAATCGTACATCTTTATTCCATTGCTTACATAATCTCCGATATTTTTGAAATACAATTTGTCAACCCTCCCCATTACCCTTGCACTAACTGAATTTGTTTTTGACTGGTCAACATTTAATGTAGCGGTTAAAATCATCTGGTCTCCAATAGTACCATTACGAATAGTATCCATGTAAATATTTCCCAACTGAACCTGTTGCGGACTAAGTTCTATTTCATCAGTTGTTTGATTGTTCTTTTTCTTTACAGAGGTCAAGTCCATTTTACAAACTGGGCATTTACCCGGCTGGCTCTCTTTTACCTGTGGGTCCATGGAACAGGTATAATAAACACCAGGGTCAGCAGGTGTCTCAATATTTTTATTTTTACAGGCAACTATTAACACAGATGATACTAGTATTGCAAAGAAGTATTTCATAACTATTCATTTACTTTTATAAAACTTTCACTGTCCATTAAAAATTGTGCATTGGCAGCCACCTCATCGTTTAGTGTAAGTCCATCAATAACCTGAATTTTATTATTGTAAGCAATGCCGGTTTCCAGTTTAAGTGCTTTAAATACGCCGCTAAATTTTTTAAAAACAATTTTATCTAACCCTAAAGAGATGACTGCATCTTTTGGTATCCAGTTTGCTTTTAGTGTATTTCCAAAAATAGTTGCCTTTACCTGGCTACCAACAGGTATATTCATTTCGTGATTTTCAAAGTAAACTCTTGCTGTTAAGGTCTTACTGCCTTCCCTAAAGAATGGTTCAATAAAATCAATCCTTGCCCTGAAATCCTTATACGGTGCAGTTTCAGGAACAATACGAACTGGGTTGCCCACTTTAATCATGCTTTGATTATCTGCAAAAATATTCAACACTGCCCAAAGCTTGTGCGGATTATAAACAGATAATAATGTTTGCCCCTTTTGAACATACATCCCTTCTTTCAACATCAGTTCTCTTGTAACAACAGGTTCAGTATTACTTATATTAGATGCTGCTGACATTGGGGAATTCATGCTTAATGCATCGTGAATATGACCGCCGTAATTACTGTAAACAGAAATGGTAAGAGATGGCTTTTGCTGCTGAATGATTTGTTGCAACTGTTGAGCTGAAACGCCCAGTAACAATAATTTTTCTTTGGCTGCATTGATGAAGGATGTATTGTCAGCATCATTTTTTATTAAAAACAATAAGTTTTGTTGTGCAGTCATTAATTCTGGGCTGTAAATATCCATTACTTTTTGCCCGATGCTAATATCCTGAAATGTATACTTTAAATACAACTTTTCAATCCTTCCGCTTACTCTTGATGAAATAGAACCCACTGAACGGGTATCATATGCAACTGTTCCCAATGCTTCTACTTCTATTTGTTCTTCACTTTGTTGAATTGCAGTAGTTGGAACGGTTGTAATTACATAACTATTGGTAGGCCGTAACAGCGTATTTAAGTTAACATCTGTCACTGCTTTTTCATCACCGCCAAATGGCACCAAATCCATTCCGCATATCGGGCAATTGCCTGGCTTGTCCCTTACAATTTCATGGTGCATAGGGCATCTGTACTGTTGTTTTACATCAGCATTTTTTTCTTTTCCAGATGACTTACATCCAGCTACAACAATTACCTGTATCAAAAAAAGATACCGTAACCATTTTATATTATTCATTATTTTAATCATTATAAATAATTATTTTATTTCCAATATCCTTTCTAACTCAACCTGCATCATCAGTAAGTCCTGTAGTTGTTGCAAATATTCCAACTGTGTTATATTTAAAGTTTCCCAGGCATCAAAAAGTGTAAATAATTCTTCTGTATTCTGCTCATATCCTAATTGCATGGTTTGAAAATTCTTCCTCAAAGCTGGTATGATATTTTCATCAAACAACTTTATTTGTTTCTTTTTTAATTCAATATCATTCTGCATTCCATAAGCCATCCCTGTGGATTCATTTACAATTATTTTTTTTTGCTGATTCAATGACTCTTCTTTCCATTTCAAGCTTTCAACATTTGCTTTTGTAGTTTTTGATGACCATTTTGCCATTGGGATTTTTACGGTACCCAACAAACTATATTGCATGGGTAATCCTCCAAACCCAAACATGTGTTCATATCTAAGGCCAAACTCCGGGTTAAGCTTTAATTTCTCTGCATTTTGCTGCAGATAATTTATCTGAATATCTTTTTCAATGGCTTTAATATCACTACGGGCATTAATAAAAGTGGTGCTGTCGAATGTTACCGTTGAGTAATTTTTTATTGTATAAGCAGTATCAATATCAAAGTCGTGTAATTTATCCCTGCTCATTAATGTATTCAGTATAATCCTTCGTT
The DNA here is from genome assembly GCA_043745405.1 of Ferruginibacter sp. Lineage (GTDB taxonomy): Bacteria > Bacteroidota > Bacteroidia > Chitinophagales > Chitinophagaceae > Ferruginibacter. The sequence goes on from JAYTTI010000184.1 coordinate 8,198, forward strand.
GCTTTATTTCATTATCAAACACCAAACGCATATTCTGAATACTGCCCAATGCTGCTTTGGCTTTGTAATAAGCACTGATTTTACCCAGCCCGTTTTTATATCTTATCTCTGCGCTTTGAATCATAAAATTTAAAAGCTTCTCATCCTGGTCAAGTATGCTTAGTTTCTTTTTAATGATCATCCATTCGTAATAATTTTTCTTTGCTGATGCAACCAGTATATTCAGCGAAACATTTTTTCTTTCTTTATCAGAACTGGAAATTGCTTTTAAATAATTTTCCTCAGCATCCAGTCTTTTTTTATTGGGAAACATTTGCTCGCCGGAAATTTGGTATTGGCCCATACCAAAAGCGCCATTGTCTCCCTGCTTCCAGTATTTGGTATTGTACGGAGTCATCCACAAGCCAGTTCCTACTACGGGGGCTTCCCAATTTCTTGCACCTTTTGCTTTTTCATCTGAAGAACGAATATCTGCATCGAACATTTTTAGTGTTGGATTGGATTGCTGAATTTCATTCAGAATAGTTTCCAACTTTACCATTTGTGCTTTTGATGCCAGCGAGCCACATGCGAAAGTAATTATCACTAAAATTTGTTTTTTCATTGTTTAAGTATAAGTTTTATTAACAACAGTTTTTCCCTTTTTGAATAGGTGGGCAAGGAATAGTTGCATAAGAACAAAACACACAGCAATCCCCCGGTTGTGGTTTTAATATTGTTTTACATTGCTCACAACTATAAAAATACTTGCAGGCATCTGTTGGCATTTCCTCTTCTTTCTTATGACCACATTGAGGGCAGGTTATGATTGACTTTAGTATTATTTGCATATTATTTTAGTTTTGATTCGGTTACCGTATAGCCTGTTGCATTTATAGCTTTCTCAATAGATTTTGTATTTGTTTTTAATGTATCAAATTTTACATTGCCCTTTCCGTTTGTATAAGATATTTCTGAAGAAAAAATTCCAGGCAATATGTTCACTCCAAATTTTATATGTTCTTCACAGGCTATACAGGTCATTCCTTTAATTTTCAATTTCGCCTCCCGGATAGTTGTATTGTTAGTAATAATTATTTCTTTCTTTCTCTCAGGATAAAAAACTTTAGAATAATATGGGAATGTTATCATCAGGGTAGTAAAAATTGTTACCAATCCAAGAAACAATTTTGTTTGAATAAATTTTGGCTTTGTGCTTATGTCACAATCACATTCATTTGTTTTTTGAGGTTTTAGTTTTTGATACCAGGCAAATCCAATTATCAGAATAGTGAGGCAGATTAAATATGGCCTGAAGGGTTCCAGCCATGAAAATGCAGAAGCTATTCCGCTGCTACCCGCTACCAATGCCAGTAATGGTGTAATGCAACATATTGAAGCTGCAAAGGCGGTAAACAATCCTGCTCCTATTATTTTTTTCATGTCGTTAATGTTTTGCTTCTAATACTTCGAGCTTTCCATGTTTTCTCAATTCGTATTCTTTGGCCATTAAAAATATAAGCGGGGTTACCAATAAAATATGTGTTGCAGAAGTAAGCACACCGCCAATCATCGGTAACACAATTGGTTTCATCACATCGCTGCCTACACCATTGCTCCACAAAATTGGAATCAATGCAAACAGTGAAACACTTACTGTCATTAGCTTTGGGCGTAAACGTTTTGCTGCACCTGCAATTACATACTCTCTCAAATCTTCTTTTGTAATTGTTTCTTTTGAATTTCCTTTTAAGGCTATTAATTTTTGCATCGCATCATTTAAATAAATAACCATCACAATACCGGTTTCAACTGCCAGCCCAAACAAAGCAATAAAACCAACTGACACAGCAACCGATAAATTAACGCCCCAGAAGTAAATCATGTAAGCCCCGCCTATTAATGCAAACGGCACAGATATTAAACTGAAGAATGCTTCCCTTGCAGAGTGAAATGCAAAGTACATGCACACAAAAATGATAAGCAGCACAACAGGTAAAATCAATTTCAATGTTTTTTCACCACGAATTAAATTTTCATATTGTCCACTCCACTCAATAAAATATCCTTTCGGTAATTTCTGTAACATGCTGCTCAACTTCTGCTGTGCTTCTTCGACAGTACCTCCTAAATCCCTATCTCTCACATTAAATAATACAGTACCTCTTAGTAGAGCATTTTCAGAATTAATCATTGGCGGACCTTCTGTTATTTTTATATCAGCCACAGCTTCTAACGGAACAGGACCGAAATTCATTGTCTGCACCTGCAAACGTTTCAAGTCTCCAAGATTATTACGAAAATCCTGCCCGAACCTAGCGTTCACAGAAAACCGCTGACGGCCTTCTACAGTTGTAGTTAATTTCATCCCACCCAACGCACTTTCCACTAATATATTTACATCGTCAACTGTTAATCCATAGCGGCTTATTTCATCCCGTTTTATAACAATGTCAATGTATTTACCGCCGGTGATAGGTTCGGCATACAAATCTTTTACACCAGGCATCCCAACTAATTCCTGTTTAATCATTTGAGCAAATAAATTAATTGTATCCAGGTTTTGTCCATATACTTTTACGCCTACATCGGTACGGATACCAGTTGACAGCATATTGATGCGATTAATAATGGGTTGTGTCCATCCATTCGTTACACCGGGTATTTGAAGCTTAGCATTGAGTTCGTTGATAATATCTTTTTTAGTTAACCCTTTTCTCCATTCTGATTTCGGTTTTAATAAAATGATTGTTTCAATCATGCTGATGGGTGAATTATCTGTTGCCGTATTTGCCCTTCCTGCCTTGCCCAACACATTATCTACTTCGGGTAAACTCTTTATAATTTTATCCTGTACCTGCAATAATCTTTTTACTTCTGAATTTGATACATCAGGTAATGTAACCGGCATAAATAAAATAGAACCTTCATCTAATGGTGGCATAAATTCTTTGCCGAGGCTCATCAGCAATGGGATACTAATTAATAAAGCAATGATGTTGATACCGATGGTTGTCTTTCTCCATTTTAAACATAGCCTGATGAGCGGTTCATATATTTTTTCCAATACACGATTAATTGGGTTTGAACTTTCCGGCCTGAATCTTCCTTTCATGAAAAATGAAATCAATACAGGTGCAAGAGTAATTACAAGGATAGCATCCACTATCAAGATGAATGTTTTTGTGTAAGCCAATGGCCCAAATAATTTTCCTTCCTGTCCTGTAAGCAGGAATACAGGCAGAAATGAAGCAATGATGATAACAGTAGAAAAGAATACGCCTCTTGATACCTGCTTGGAAGAATCTTCAATTATTTTCATCCGTACCTCCTCGGGTATTTTTACATAATCTCTTTTGGGTAATATTTTTCTGAAAATATTTTTCATAACTATGTTGGTTTATTAGCTGGGTTATTTTGCCATTCAGATAAATTGCGATACGAGTTTTCAGACATTATAATTCCATTATCCACAATTACACCAATAGCCAAAGCAATCCCTGTAAGCGACATGATATTGGATGATACCCCAAAAGCATTCAGCAGAATAAAACTGACAGCAATAGTTATCGGTATTTGAATTATAATGCTTAATGCACTGCGCCAGTGAAACAGAAACAGGATTACAATAAAACATACTACTGCAATTTCTTCAATCAATTTTTCTTTTATGTTCTCTATTGATGCTTTAATTAAACTGCTCCTGTCATAAGCCACATTAAAACTCACCCCTTTGGGCAAACCTTTTTGAATGTCACCCATTTTATTTTTAATGGCAGTAATTACTTTGTCTGCATTCTCTGCATATCGCATCACCACAATGCCGCCAACTTTTTCACCCATCCCATTCTCATCAAAAATACCAAGGCGTAAATCGCCACCCATCTGCACGGCGGCAATATCTTTTACTCTTACAGGAATACCATTGTAATTACCCACCGCAATGCTTTCCAAATCATCTTTGTTTTTTACATAACCTAATCCGCGAATGATGTAAGCCATATCACTCATTTCAAATTTTCTTCCACCCACATCATTGTTGTTCGCCTTTACTTTATTCATTACATCCATCAGCGAAACTTTATAGAACTGCAATTTCACCGGATCAACTACCAATTGGTATTGTTTTTCAAAGCCGCCAAAGGAGGCAACTTCTGCTACACCTGGTACAGTCTGCAGCGCCAGCTTTACATACCAATCCTGCAAAGCCCTTTGCTCACCCAGGTCCATTCCCTTAGCATCAATAGTGTACCAGAACACATGCCCAACACCGGTTCCATCAGGCCCTAATGATGGTGTTACGGTGGGGGGTAATAAACGTTGTGCATAATTTAATCTTTCCAGTACCCTTGTTCTTGCCCAATACACATCCACATTGTCTTCAAAAATCACATACACAAAACTCATCCCGAACATGGAAGTACCACGGATGTTTTTAACCTTAGGAATGCCTTGCAGGTTGCTTACCAATGGATAGGTTATCTGGTCTTCTATTACCTGCGGACTTCGTCCCATCCATTCGGTAAAAACAATTACCTGGTTCTCACTCAAATCAGGTATTGCGTCTATCGGGTTCTGTTTGATGGAGTAAATGCCCCATGCAAAAAGGGCGCCTGCAAAAAGCAGAACGATCAATCTGTTGCGTAAGGCCAGTTCAATTAATTTTTGAACCATATTGTTTTATTTAATTGGTAATTGGCAAATCCATTATTCCTATTGCCGATTTTTTATTGGCTATTTTATTTTATAATTTCCTCCACTGTACCGCAGCCAGGCATCTTAGCGCCGAAATATGGGTTCTTCACTTCTTTCATTTCACTTAGCCACATGGCACCTTTGCCTTCATCGTACATTGGGCAATGATCATGATATATTGGCTCACCGGCACCAAAGGCTTTCACCAGTTCATAAACATCCTCACTCATCATAGAAAAATGATAACGCTGGTGTTCAATTTTATCCCCGTTCTTGCCAATGTGTTCAGCATGTTCTGTAAGGTCTTCTTCAATGCCGTCATACACTTTTTTCTGTTCTGCAGTCAGTAAAGATTTGTCGAATTTGCCAATCACTTCTCTCATTGCCTTTGCACCGCTCGCTGCTTCGTTTCCTTTATCCTTAGACAATGCATTTTTTACATGCAGGTAATGGCCAACAATTTCTTTGATGGAAGCAGCTGCTTTCGCATCTACTGTAGTATAAGTTACTGCTACAGCTTTCATATTTTTGTCATCAGCCGTTGCAACAGGTTGGGCAGTGTCTTTATTCATACTATTCATATCATGGGCTTTCGGTTCATTTTTATTGCCGCTGTTGTTACAGGCCGCAAATACAAAAGCACTTACGGTTAATACGCTAAAAAATATTTTCTTCATTTTTTTAATTTTCAAGGTTATTAATGTTGATGATTTGAGTGGTCTTCATTCTTTTCTGCCAGGGGCATCCCGCATTTAGGACATTTACCAGGCTTGTCACTTGTAACATCGGCATGCATCGGGCAAGTGTAAATCTTCATTACTTCCATTTTCATTTGTTCCTTTTTAGATTTTGTTAAGTCCATCCCGCATTTGGAACACTTGCCAGGCTTGTTACTCACAACATCAGGATGCATTGGGCAGCTATAAGTTTGTACCCTGATTTCTTCTTTCAAATCCATCCCACATTTAGGACATTTACCAGGTTTGTCACTGGTTACATCAGCGTGCATCGGGCAAGTAAAAATCTTCATTACTTCCATTTTCATTTGTTCTTTTGATGACATAACCATTTTCGATTTACATTTTGGACATATACCAGGTTTGTCACTTGTTTCTTCTGGATGAACCGGGCAAGTATAAATGTTCATTACATCCATTTTCATTTGTTCTTTTTTTGAAGCCGTTAATGCCTTTCCGCATTTTGGGCACTTGCCAGGTTTATCCATTACCATTTCGGGGTGCATCGGGCATCTGTATTTTACTTTTTCTGTGCTTGCTTTTTTCATGGTACTATCCTGTGCCACAATAGAAAAAGAAAGTGTAATGAAGGCTGCCATCATCAGCATTTTAATTGTTTTCATTTTGTAAGTTTTTATTAATGAATAAATAGGTGTTATTTAAAATAAGCAATCCATGTTTATTACACAACTATGCATTTTGCAGTATGATTTTTTTAGTCATTGATAGATAAGATAGCCGCATAAAACAGTATCAAATTTTTAAAACCAGTAATAATTATTTGGATAGTTGAGGGATTAATCAGTCGATTAACCCTTTGCCGGCAGAATGCCAGGCATTAATTCAAGAGAAGGAAATCAAATTCTAAAATTGCAATTGAGTACAAAAATGGGCACTGTTCCTTGTCGGGGAGGTGCATGAACAGAAGGATTACTTAAAATTGTTGAAGCGTAATATACAGCAGGTAAGTCGATAAGGGAAACCTGAGGTGCATCTGAATATTTAATAAGGTATTGAAAGGCATATTCGGAAACCTTTTGGTCTTTTTCAATTTTTACCTGCTTATGTTCATCGTGGCAGCAGCCTTTTTGTGCTATTTTATGCATACCGCAGGTTCCGCAGGTACCATCTTTTTTTTCCATTAACCCCCAGCTAAACAGCTTGCCCATGCAATAATGCAGGTGAACCGTAGCCCCACTTGAAACAGTGAGATAAACAAAAGCCAATATGGTCACCAAAAACTTTTTCATATATTGATAACGTAAAAGTAAAACTATTTATTCAATTTTTTAATTAATAACTGTTAATGTGCTCGTAGACATAATTCAGTTGCATACCATATTGCCCAGCTTTGCTTAATTCGGTAGTTAATTTCAGTATGTTGAAGGATGGTGCCATGCTTAAGAAAGATACAATAATGTAAGAAGCGGTTACCTATACAAGAAAGTATCGTTACGAATGGCTGGTCGGTCTAAAAAAATAAATAAACAATTGGGTAAATTAATAATAAAAAGCTGATGATATAATTATAGTCTGGCAATGTTTGTCTGTTGGAACTATAAATCTCTATCCGGCAAAAAGCTTTCAGCAATCAGCATTCTATCTTTTCGCAAGGGGTAATGTTTGTTTCCGTTTCTAAAGTAACGTGGTGAATATTTTGGTGTTGAAATTCATGTTTTAACTGCTTTTTTATTGACTCTATTTCCCGCATGCTTTGGTTGTCGGCAACAACTACATGTGCAGTGAGGGCATTTTCTGTAGTACTGATTGCCCAAATATGTATATGATGAATTTCTACAACTCCTTTAACTTTTAGTGCTTTGTTTTTTACTTTCTGTAAATCTACATTTGGTGGTACACCATCCAGCGATAATCGCAGGCTGTGTTTTAATAATCTCCAGGTACCCATCAAAATTATGATGACAATGATGATGCTAAAAACAGGATCAAGCCAATACCAGTTTGTATAATGAATGATGATACCAGCAATTACAAGCCCCAAAGAAACCAGGGCATCACTCATTAAATGTAAGTAAGCACTTTTGATATTGATGTCTTTTTCCTTGTCTTTCAAAAATAAAATTGCAGTAAAAGAATTAATGGCAATTCCAATACCAGCAACAATTGCAATGGTATAACCAGGTAATGGTTCAGGGTTTAATAAGCGGTGAATAGCCTCATACGCAATAGCACCAACAGAAACCAATAAAATAACCGAGTTAAACAATGCAGTTAATATGGAAGTTTTGCGATAGCCGTAAGTGTATTTGTCATTGGATTTTACTTTCAATAAACGAAATGCAAGCAGAGAGAGTGCCAATGCACCAACATCAGCAAGGTTATGCCCTGCATCGCTTAATAATGAAAGTGAATGTATGTATAAGCCAACAAACACTTCAATTAGTACAAATATAAAATTGAGTGATATACCAACAATAAAAGCCCTGTTGACATTGGTTAATTCTACAGGGCCGTGATGATGATGATGTTCGCTATGACTATGGTCGTGGCTCATAAAATTTATTTTCTTTTATTATCTTAATCAAAACTCAATATGCCCTCTTATGCCAAACACATGAACAGGGCCACGGTCTTTATTGTAAGCAGGGTTATTTACAAACTGATAATCTACTGTTAACCAAAAATATTTTGATAAATGTGCATTGTAATAGGTTTCAATTACTGTTTCATGTCCATAATTTAATGTGCCATCCCCAATGATAAAACCATAACCCCCCGCTTTTAAAAAATCTTTATGGTCATTGGAAATACCGTTAATAACAGTTGCAAATCCGCATACATCACCAAAGCGTTTCCATTTGCTTCCTTTTACAGATATGGCAAGGCTGAATGACCGGTCAATTTCTGTAAATGCCCATGTAGCATGTTTTCCATCGTTCCAGCTCGCACGGCTAAATATGCCAATTTCATTTGTTAACTCCTGTTCAAAACTATAGCCGATTCCAAACTTTTTACCGTTGTACGTATTACCTTCTTCTTTACCAGAAATAACATTTAAAAGAAAAGTATTGTTATTAGTAATAGCTTTTAATCCATCAGCATAAGAAGGGGCTTTTGATAAAGTATTTGATATAAGTAAACGGATAACGCCTTTACGTTTATTGATGTTTAATTTTCTTTCAATCTCCAATGTTTCAGAATGAGCTTTGGAAATTTTGTATTCCATTTTTGGGGCGTTGGCAATACGTGGTACCGCCACACTTGAAATTCTTACAGCCCATTTTAGTTTAATCAATTCTATCACCAAACCCATTGTATAACCTCTTGTGTTGGCAGGATAATCCCATGCACCGTTTCCCATCAGTGACCAATTGAGGAATTGGGTACGTGGGTCGTGGCTGTATTTGTTATCATCAAAGAAATCACCGATGGCGAATTTCCCTGAACTGATAGTAATTCTATTGGCTGGTATTTTATCTGCTACCTGGTTTACATCTTCTTCTGCATTTTCATAAGTAGTATTGCCCAAAGCAATATGTTGCTGTAAATATCCCCTTGCAACAAAGATGGCTGGTGCTGAATTGCCCACCCTGTAGCTTTCGCCATTTAATGCACCGGCAACACCAATGGCAGAACTTAATCCTCTACCGCCGGAAAGCTCAGGATTAAAATAGAATGCTGCCCCTTTCCATAGTTTATGCCCTAAAAACAAAGTGGCAGTTGCTGTGGTAGCGCCAACTTCTACACTGTCTGCCAAACTATTGTTGCCACTGTATAATGACTTAAAGCCAGCATGGCTTTGTACGATAGTAGTAAATTGAAAGTGGTTTGTCCAGTTGGATTTTTTGATGCTGTCTTCATTGATTTGTGCCGATGTAATTTGTGATCGAAGTATGTAAAGAAGTGATAGCGTAATAATTCTATTCATTGTACTACTGGTAATTTTTTTATTATTTAAACAGAAAATAAATTAATGCAATGGCTGCAGCAGTCATGTCTTATTCCTTTTTATTACCTGGACTGTAAATTGGTTGTTTAATTTTATAGTAACGTACCTTTTAAAAAGAGGGCCGCAATACTAAAATAAATAACCAATCCTGTAACGTCTACCAAAGTGGCAACAAAAGGTGCAGATGAAGTAGCAGGGTCAATTTTTAAGCGTTTCAAAAGCATTGGTATCATTGAGCCACTTAGTGTTCCCCACATTACAATACCTATCAATGAAAAGAAAATGGTAATTGCAAGTAGTAACCAGTGTGCACCATAATTATACCAATGCAGGTTTTGCCAAACTGAAATTCTTATAAATCCTATTGAGCCTAAAACGATCCCCAATGATAAGCCGGATAATATTTCTCTGCGCATTACATACCACCAGTCTTTTACCGTTAGTTCTTTTAATGCCATCGCACGAATAATTAGAGTGGCTGCCTGCGAACCACTGTTGCCGCCACTTGATATAATTAATGGTATAAACAATGCCAATACAACTGCTTTTTGTATTTCCCCGTCAAAATAACCCATTGCAGTAGCTGTAAGCATTTCGCCCAAAAAAAGAATAATCAGCCAACCTGCTCTTTTTTTTAATAAAGATAAAAAAGGAGTTTTTACATATGGATAATCCAATTCTTCAATACCACCAAATTTTTGAATTTCTGCTGTATCTCTTTGTTCGGCAATATCCATTACATCATCTATTGTAACAACACCTAATAAAATATTGTCATCGTTTGTAACAGGCAATACAACTCTGTCGTATTCCTTAAATTTCTGTACAGCATCTTCTTTACTGTCGGTGATTTTTAAACTGGTACAATACCCGTCTAAAATATCTTCAACTTTTTTCTGCGGGTCATTTAAAACAAATCTTCTTACTGGAATATCATCAATCAATTTACCTTCTTTATCTACCACATAAATAACATTGGCTGCTTCAGTGTCTTTGTGATTTTTTCGTAAATGTTCCATTGCACTGGCAATGGTCATACCTGTTTCTATGGTTGCAAATTCTGTATTAATAATCCTGGCAACACTTTTATCAGAATAGCCCAATACTTTATGAAGGGCATCTTTATTGGGCGTGTTTAAAAAATCAAGAAAATTAGAAAGCTCAATACCTTTTAGCGATGAATAAAAAATGGTGCGGTCATCAGAACTTAGTGTATTTAAAATATATGCAGCTCTTGATTTTGTTAAGCTTCGGATAATTTTTTTTTGCAATTGGTTGTCCAGGTAAGGAAATACGGCAATTTCCTGCTCCGTTTGAAAAGACTTAAAAGCCTGAATAGCTTTTTCTGCTGGTATTGAAATAAACAGTTTTGCAACCTCAGAAGGATGTATATAACTGGTACCCTTATCTTTTGATAATCTGAATAAACCGGAGAAGTCTCCTGCTAAAAGTTTTTTTCTTGTTTCTTTAAATGGAAAATGCATCATTGCCTTTTATTGTGCGGATAATAAATAATAAAACCATTTCGGGCGCAAAGATAACATTTTAATGCAGCGAACGATTTCCCCGCTTCTATAAAAAGCCAAACCAATGCACACTTAACAATTGGTAAACATTTCAAAATCATCTATACCGGTGTAATGAAATTTTGTAGAAGAAAAATAATCTATTCCTGTAAACGGCAAAGGCCTACCTGTCCCTCATTCGTTGAAGAAAATTTGTTTCTTTTTAAATGCTGCAATACCTTTCATGAATGACAAAAAAGCAATACGGTTTAACATCGCTTCCTGTAATTGTTGCGGCCCTTGGTTTTTTTGTAGATGTTTTCGATTTACTATTATTTAATATTGTTCGCAAACCCAGTTTGCGGGAACTGGGTTTATCGGAAGATGCCATTTTATTGAAAGGTGAATTGTTGTTAAGTATTCAAATGATTGGCCTTGTTGTTGGTGGAATTATATGGGGCATACTGGGCGATAAAAAAGGAAGGCTGAAAGTATTGTTTGGGTCCATCATATTATATGCCGTAGCAAATATTGCTAATGGTTTTGTGCATAGTTTGCCCCAATATTGTATTATACGTTTTATTGCAGGCGTTGGTTTAGCCGGCGAATTAGGCGCAGGTGTAACATTAACAGCAGAAATTTTACCCAAAGAAAAACGAGGACTTGCAGCAACTGTTATTGCCACTACCGGCGTATTTGGTGCAGTGGCGGCTGTGTTATTATATAAAATTTTTAACAACTGGCGGGTATTATATTTTATTGGCGGCATCATGGGCCTGGTATTGTTATTATTGCGTGTAACAGTTGCAGAAAGCGGCATGTATAAATCGGTACAATCATCCGGAGTGCAAAAAGGAAAGTTTTTAATGTTCTTTAATAATAAGGAACGGTTTTTCCGGTACATGAAAGGGATATTTATTGGTTTGCCTGTGTGGTTTACTATTGGTGTACTGATAACTTTTTCAGACCGTTTTGCAAAAGAGTTTGGCGTTGTAAATATTGAACCTGGTGATGCGGTTTTGTACCAGTATTTAGGTTTGGCTTTTGGCGATTTGTGTGCTGGGCTACTGAGTAATTATTTAAAGAGCCGCAAAAAAGCTTTGTATATTTTTTATGGCATCTTAATTCTTTTTTCCGTTTTATTTTTTACACAACATGGCAGTAGCCCACAGCAATTCTATTTTATATGTGCCGGTCTTGGTTTTGGTGCCGGTCTTTCTGTGTTATACATTACTACTTCCGCAGAACAGTTCGGCACCAACCTGCGTGCATCCGCATCTATATCCATTACCAATATGGTACGTGGATTTACGCCGTTGATTCTTTTATTGTTTAGTGTTTTAAGAAATTTAACCCGTAATTATATAACCGGCGCATGGATAACCGGGCTCATTATAATAACTATTGCCATTACTGCGGCTTACTTTACAAAGGAAAGTTTTGGGAAAGATTTGGATTTTACAGAATAGTAAAGTATGCAGTTGTTTTATAAAACATTGGGCAACTACCACCATAACGCCAAGAAATTTTGTTGAGATGATGGTAATATTGAAAATAAAAAATCCATCTATAAAAGGGTACATCATTTAAACTAAACCCCAAACTGTGTTAAGTGATGGTTTAAATGTTTGTACAACATATTGTTCCATTCGGTTTTATTTAAGGAGCCAAATGAATGCGATTCTTTGTTATCAAAATAAGCTTCGCCTAATTGCTGTGTTTTATTAATGAAATCAACCAGCCTTTGTTTTTCAACGTTAAAATCTTTGGTTTCTTTGATGATAAACTGTGGAGCAGTCCTGCTGTTTCGCTCATACATTGTTTCGCTCACAACTTTATTTTTAATCATCATTTTTAAAATAAATTTAAAAAATGCATTTGGCTTTTTATGAATGTTGTCGTATATCATTTCATAGGTTACATTGCAATGCGCCAGCATTTGTGCCACACTCATTTTGCCCCAATTTGGTTGCGAGACAGCAGACAGCTTGTTGATCCGCTCAATTATTTTAGCTGTTGCTTCTATCGTAAAAATATTGGGTAATGCCATAATTTATTTTTTTACTTTTAAGTTATTGAGGGGTTATTTTTATTACACTAATTTAAAAACCAATTACATGAATTACTTAAGCAGGAATTACACGAATTAAAAAAATAAGCTAATTAAAAATCAATTACACAAATTATAAGAGTAAAAAAAATACCCTAATCCGTGTAACCCGAATAATTTGTGTAATAGCCTTTACTTAACTACATTCATTATCCATTATCAGTATTGTTTTATCGTAATATTCCCTTGCTTTTTCGGCGGTGCTTCCTACACATAATAAACCAAATTTACCATGTTCACTAACAGCGCCCATCAGGTGAAACATTACGCCCTGCTGAGTTGCACTGTCGTACATCAATTCGTGGTACATCGATATGTCTATCAGGTCGTCGGGCGTAAGGCCCTTGTATTTATCGCTGCTTACATTATCTGATGCAAAATAAAATCTTTTATTACCGCTGGCGGTAAGGTATTCGCCGGTGTCGGCATTGTATTTTCCATCGGTTAAAAACTGCAGCATCAAAAAAGGGTGAGTGGTACCGCCTTTGCGCAAATTTATTTCAATGGCATAATGTTTCCACGAGCCGCCGGCCTGCTTTACAGAAATAAAATCAATAGCAAAACGGCCCAGTGCGCCTTTGTCTACAAGCGCCTGCGCAATTTTTTTGCCTTCTTTGGCCAAAGAGATACTGTAGGCCTTATCTGCCGGAAAAATGGCACCCAAAAATATCTGCCCTTCATCGCCACCCAGCAGCTGATCGTGTGTGCTGGCAATTTCAATTTGTTTTGTAGGGCTTATCACACATTGCACCGAGGGAGACATCTTTATTTCGCCTTCTAAAAATTCTTCTACAATACCGCCCATTTCCTTAAATTTTTCAAAGAATAATTTTTTGCTTACGTCTTTTGCTACGGTTTTTAATTGCTGCAAAAGACTTTCATCGATATTTTTTTCCAGCATGCTGTCTGTTGCAAATACCGGGTAAGTATAAATGGCATTTCCATCGCCACTAAATCCATCATTCATTTTTATTACTGCCTTTCGTAATGCAGGGTTACTTTTTTTAAGTGCAGCAAGTGCTATTACAACATCTTCTTTTGTAGTAAGATCCTCAAAGCCTGCCGGTAAATTTACGCCGCAGTCTCTAAAAGTTTTTCTGCTGCCCGATTTTGAGCCTTCATAAAATTTATCAGGGTCGGTGCCAAACAGCGGAATGCCTAAATGCACCGCCAGAGTTTTTTCAAGAGGTGTAATATTGTAACAGGTAAGGTGGGCAACATCCGGGTTACTGATTAATTGCCTTATATGTTCAATAAGCCTTGGTCTTTCCAGTATTTTTTGTGTCAATGATTTTACAGAGGCATCATAACAATTGATCATTGTAAGCCGTTTTCTTGCATGGTGCCCGGTAATGCCAGGTAACAGATGCAGGTAATAATCAATGATGCTGTCGGCCACCGGCATGCTGGTTACATAAATAATTTTTGTAAGTGGCATGCGCAACAGCATTAGCAGGCAAAGCATTCTTTCTTCATAGTGTACTGCGCCTTTTACTTTAAGTAATATATCCTGGTCAAGCGAAAGTGAAGGAAGAATAACAACGGTACGTGGCGCCAGCTTATCAGGAAAAATTTTTTCAAACTGGTGCCCGAAACTTACTTGAATTTCCTGGAAGGCTATTCTTTCTGCCTCGGAGCCGGGTGGTGGAAATTCATGTGCTGCAGTGAACATTTTTCTTTTATCGTTATTATTGCTCATACAGTATGTTTATGTTGTTTTCTACAATTCTTTTCTACTAATTTTTATTTAAAGTTATAATATCTGCCAATTGTTTCAAACAGGAATTGTTTTTGGCGTATACGGGATGCTCAAAAGTGGCCCCAGCTGTAATTTTAGGCCTTAAATATAGTGAGGCAATAAATGAATGAATACTTTTTTATAGCGGAGACTTTTAAAAAACAGTTTGATACAAAGTGCACTACAAAAACAAAGTTAACAAAGTAATATATACCTCTTTTTCTTTGTGTACTTTGTACCCTTTGCCTCTTTGGTTGAAACTATCTTTAGTAGGTTATTCTAAAATCCTTTCTTCAATTTTTCCGGTTGCTTTGTTTTTTAGTATCAGTTTTTTTGCACCATAATGGGTCATCTCTTCTTTTACAAGATAATTCTCTGCATCATATTCTACCAGGTTGCTTTCTTTTGTTAAACCTGTTCTGCCACGCCATACATCCAACTGCACGGGCTCCCATAATTTTGTTTTGGCCGATTTATAGGCAGCATCAATTACGGCATTTACCACATAGCCATCATAAAAAGTTTCACGGGGCGCTTTCTTATCTTCAAAACTTTTAAACATATCTGTAAACATATGGTTATAACCGAGGTCATTTACTTCATCGCCCACAGGAAACAACCAACCAGTATTACTTTCTGATTTTTCAGACACATAATCAGCGCCTTTACCTGTAGTAAACATTTCAAGCCCGGTGCGTAAAAAATTGTTGATCCAGATGGTACCTTCTGTACCCATTACTTCATCCCTTAAATCAAGCCCGCCACGAAATGTCCAGCTTACTTCAAGCTGCCCGATAGCGCCATTTTGATATTTTACCAGGGCGATGGCATGGTCTTCTGCATCAATAGGTTTTACCTGTGTATCGGCCCAGCACATTACTTCAACTGGCAGTATATCCTTACCAATAAAACTTCGGCCAATTTCTATACAGTGGCAACCAAGATCCAGTATGCAGCCACCACCTGCCTGCTCAATATTCCAGAACCAGTCGCTGTGTGGTCCGGGATGTGTTTCCCTGCTTTTGGCCCATAATATTCTGCCCAGTGCACCACTCTGCACACTTTGAAAAGCTTTTATAAATTTGGGAGTATATACAAGGTCCTCCAGGTAACCATTAAAAATACCGGCAGCTTCTACGGCCTGTAACATGCGCAAAGCCTCCGTACCATTGCGTCCCAGGGGTTTTGTAGTGATTACTGCTTTTTTATGTTTGCAGCAAAGCATTACCGCTTCTTCGTGTACATAGTTAGGTAAGGCAATGCATACCATATCTACTTCTGGGTTAGCAATAGCTGCTTCCATATCAGTAGTAAAATGGGTGCATCCATAATCTGCGGCAAACTTTTTGGCATTTTCTTCTTTACGTGCATAGACGCTTACAATTTTGTCTTTACTGCGCTGGCCCTGTATGGACTCAGCATAAAAGCGGCCTATAAAACCTGAACCTAGCATGGCAATCCGTATCATAAATATTTTTTATTTGGTTATAAATTGAAAGTGTTTATTTTTTAGGCTTGTTTTCATCTATTGGTGTCGTTTCAAATAAGCGGACCCCATTTGAGCGTTTAAAGAAACGATTTTTTATTTAAAACAAAAAGTAAATTATTGAATTTTAAGCCACGCTAATGATGTATCTCTATATCATAATTACTTAAAAGCCCCACCACATCGGGCAATGAAAATTTTGCTTTTTTTATATTGTTTTGTTCGGGATTAATGGAATAGTTAACAGCAGTTCTAAAATCTGTTTTTTGCAATATTGTTTTTTGAAATATCGTTTTGTGCAAATCACAATTTTTAAATCCTGAACCGCTTAAATCAGCTTCTGTAAAATCAACTTCGTCTAGTTTGGTGGATGTAAATATTGTTTTTTTTAGTTTCAGTTTATAAAAAGAGCAAAGCTGCATTATACAGTTGTTGAAACTAACAGCAAAAAGAAAATCTTTACAGGTATTAAAATGCAACCCTAATAATTTACAGTCATTAAATTTTACATCCCTCATGCCTGTGCTGGTCAAATTTGTCAAGCTAAAATTGCAGCCATTAAATTCGCAGTCTATAAAATTGATGGCGGATAAATTGGCAGCAGAAAAATTGCAGGTAAAAAACCTGCAATTTTCGTAATCCTTCCCGGTAAGTTTGTTTTCTGCAAAGTTGATATTTGTAAATTTTTCTACTTCAATATAATTTTTTTCCATTTGGTATTTTATATTATGCCTGTTTGCGCTGCGGTCTTTTTATTATCGGTAAAAAAAAGCGTAAACAGTACAAGAACTGCAACTGCAATACCGGCTGGTACCATCCATACGCTGCGCCAGTTTACAATGGCGTCAATTGTATAATGATCTTTTACTATGCCGCTCAGCAGGGTGCCTATAAACATGCCAATACCATAAGTGGCCATAGTAATGATGCCCTGTGCCTGACTTTGTATTTTTAATCCTGCCTTACTGTCTGTATATATTTGTCCGGTAACAAAAAAGAAATCGAAACATACGCCATGTAAAATAATACCTGCATAAAACATCCACAAATTTCCACCTGCATCGCCATAACCAAAACATAAAAAACGTAATGCCCATGCAGCCATGCCAATTATAATCATCCATTTTACACCAAGCCTTCTAAAGAAAAACGGGATAAGCAGGATGCACAAAGCCTCAGAAAACTGGCCCATCGTCATGCTGCTGGTTACATTATGCATACCGGCATCAGTAAGAAATAAATTGGTGAAACTGTAATAAAAAGAAAGTGGTATACAAATAAGTATAGACGCAATAAAGAACACCACAAAAGATTTATCCTTAAATAAAATAAAAGAGTCGCTGCCGAATATTTGTCCAATGGTACTTTTTGTTCCCTTTGCTTTTGGCGGTGTTTGGGGTAAAAAAAAACTAAGTGCGCCCAAAGCCAAAGATGCAAAAGCAGCTATCTTAAAAGTAAGGGCAAGGTCTTCTGTTTTAATCATAAATACTTTATCAATCATCAGCCCAATAACAATCCAGCCAACAGTACCCAGTACACGAATGGAAGGAAACTCTTTACCGGGGTCCTGCATTTGCCTGAAGGCAACAGAATTGGCCAGCGCTAAAGTTGGTGCATACATTAAAGAATACAACAGCAATATCCAGTAAAATCCATCCGGATTGGTAACGGAGGTGATATAAAAAAGCAAAGCAGCGCCAGCAAGATGTAAAACACCCAGCACTTTTTGTGCGGAAAAAAACCTGTCAGCAATCATACCCACAAAAAAGGGCGAGAGGATGGTAGCAATGGCCATGGCACTGTAGGCGGCACCTACCTGTACACCGGTGGCGTGTAAAACTTTATCGAGGTAAGTACCCATGGTTACATACCATGCGCCCCAGATAAAAAATTCAAGAAACATCATTGCGCTAAGCTGTAATCGTGTTGTTGATTTCATATAATATAATAAATTAAAAAAATTGTTTCAAATGCTAACTTATCCATTTTAATGGTCACTTCAATACTTTACAGTTACATTTATTTTTATTGAAAATTTGTTGGAGTAAAGAACCAGTTTGTTTATCATGCCACAATTGCTGAAAAATTGTGTATGTTCTATTGTATATAAAAATTATCCTCGTCCATATTTTCTATCCAATTGTATTCTATTTCAAAAGCAACTTTTCGGGCAAATTCAATTCCATGTATATCCTGTAAAAACCCCAGGGTCATATCCATACCTGCACTTACACCGGCAGAAGTATAATATTTTTCATCTTTTGTCCACCGGGCTTTTCTGATCCAGTTAACATCTTTTCCCTGTGTGGTAACCCAATCAAATGCTTTTTTGTTAGAGGTAGCTTTTTTGCCATCCAAAAGCCCTGTTTTTGCCAATATTGCGCTACCTGTGCAGACTGTAAAAACAAATTTGCTTGCCAGGCAAACTTCCCTGACCTGATCAAGAAGTTGAGTATTATCAACTTCTTTTCTCGTTCCATGCCCACCCGGAATAAGAAATATTTCAATCTGCTTTTTTATAGATTCCATTTTTGCAGTTGCAATGGAAACGCCATGTTCATTTTTTACCAGCCCGCCCGATATTGAACAAAACAAAACCTGGTAATGATTTTTAAGTCTGCCCAATATTTCTACAGGGCCAAATACATCCAATGTTTCAAAATCTTTAAATAATAAAACGGTTACATTCATTGTAGTTTTAATTATTGTGTGTCCAAAAATAAACCAAGGCTATTGTAAAAATATATGATTTTTTTATTTTTTATTTTTATATTAGTTCTTTGTATGTTGCTTCTTGCACCCTTAAGGCAGGATATAAATAGTGTTACCGAATAAATAACACACCATACCAAATAACTTTTATGAAAATAACAATTTTAACTTTTGGCACTGCAGGCGATGTTGTACCCTATGTAACCCTGGCATTGGGATTAGAGAAAAGAGGTTTTAATGTTGTATTGGCAGCGCCTTCAAATTTTGAAGAGTATATAAAAAATTCCGGCCTTACCTATCATCCGATATATGGAAATTTACAGGAGATTTTAGAGTCTGAGCAAGGTAAAAAGTGGATGGCAGCAGGCAATGCAAAGTCTTTTTTAAAAGAGATGGGCAAAATAACTTACAAAAACAGGTATGCAATGCAGCGGGATACATTAGCTGCCTGCGAAGGTGCCAATTTAGTTATTGCAGGTACGTTAATGGGTTATAATGCAGCCATAATTTCTGCTAAACTAAAAATACCATTAATTATTGCTTATGTAAACCCTGCATTTTATTCAACAAAAGAATTCCCCCATTTTATGGTGGCACCAAAAAGCCTTTACTTTGGTTTTTTAAATAGCTTGTCTTATACAATTGTTTTTAAGTTTGCTGCGGCAAGTGTGGCTAAAGAGATAACTGAATGGTGTACGGCTCTAGGTTTAAATACATCCGCTAAATCAATCCTAAAAAAAATCATTGAGCAGAATGTGCCTGTGCTGAATGGCTACAGTACTTCTATACTTCCCAATCCGGCAGATTGGCCTGGTCATGTAATTACTTCTGGAGTTTGGAAAAAAGATAATAGCAATAAAATACCAAACGAACCTTCCCCCGAATTACATGCATGGATCAGGAATGGCACCCCGCCTGTTTATTTTGGATTTGGAAGTATGCCAGTGCTTGATCCCGAAGCAATGTGGAAAATGGTAGCAGAAATCTGTGAAGAATTAAATGTGAGGGCAATTATAAATGCAGGCTGGTCCAATATAAAAGGCATTAAATCAAATGATGCTGTACATGTGATACAGTGGGCCGATCTTGAATGGCTGTTTCCGCAATGTAGCTGCATTGTTCATCATGGAGGGATTGGCACTACGCATTTAAGCCTCGAAGCTGGTGTACCTACACTTATCTGCTCAATATTTGCTGACCAACCTTTTTGGGGAGAAAGATTAATAAAACTGGGTGTGGGAAAACATATAAGGTTTAAAGAACTAAGCAAAGAAAAAATTATTAAGGCATTAAAGGAATTACAAAATGAGGAGACCCGAAAAAAAGTCGCAGTGCTTGGCAAACAACTTAAAGCTGAAAACGGCTTAACAATAGCGCTGGACTTTATAGAACAAAGAATTCATACAGCTCCTGTTATAAATCTGGATTAATCAATCCTATAAGGCTTATCAGCGAGTTATATCAGTTTTATGTATTGCAACTCATCAGGAGCAAAATCAGCCCTTTATTTTTTTATCATCCAGCGAATTTATCCATGCCGCAATTTTGCGGGCATCAGCTGCCGGTACCTGCGGCATTGGCGCCATGGGTGTTGAATAACCCGGCCAGTTTTGTGGCTGTGGGTTTTTTATAAGCTGCAAAATTTTATCAATGCTATAATTTCTTTTGGCAACATCAATATAAGCTGGCCCCACTTGTTTTTTATCTGCATTATGACAGGCAAGACAGGTATATTTTGAAAGCAAAGGTTTTACCTGTGTGTAGGTGTAGGTGCCGGTATTTTTAGTAGTTGTTGCAGCTACTGCTTTAACCGTGTTTTTAGTACTTACTTCTTTTAAAGAAAGTTTTGGGCCATTGGGAATATTGTTTAATGTATAATACGCCGTTGGGTGCACAAGCGAATAAGCATCTGCTTTATCGCGTATACCCTCCAGTGTTATGATGTGTATATAATAGGGGCGAAGGTTGCTCACAATAATCCTTGCCGTCATACCATCTGCTGATAGCTTAACGCCTTTGATAGGGCATTTTTGTGTATTTACCGGCGGGCTTCCATAAACAGCATGGTACTTATAAATATAGCTTTCTACATTATAGGAAGAAATATCCTGTGCATATTTTTTATCCACCGGTTTGGTAAATTCTATTTCAAAGCCATCGGGCATAGCTTTTACGGTACGCATTTCAAAAGGTATGCGGTGGTTCCATGCCAGGCGTTGCAACCCCTCATTTGCATCACCTGCACTACCCCAGCCACGGTTGGTTTCACCTACAAATAAAGAACCATCGTTTGCCCATGCAAGCCTTACAATGCCCGAACGGAAACCACTTCTAAAATCCCATGCACAACCCTGGTATTCGCCATTTACTTTTTCCATAAATACACGGGCAATTTTGCTTTGCCCCTGGTCGCCAACAAGTAACTGGTTTTCAAACGGGCCAAAAACACCTTCGGGAATTTTTACAATTTCAGAAGTTGAAATGCCCAATATACCATGGGGCAACCAAACAGCGGGTAATTGTAATTGCGGAATAAACTTTTTCATTTCATACTCCGCCATAAATTTTTCATTTACAATATTGGCCGGTTTTACCTGCTGGCTATCGGGCCCGTATTCAATACGTGGATTGATTTTACTGTAAATATCTTTATCGGTTACATGTACGGGTGAATTGGGTAAACCTGCCCAGCGAAGGCCGGCAGGATGGCCGGTAAAACTTCCTTTATTTATTTGTACAATACTGCCCGAACCAACAAAATCGCCCTGGTTATCGGTGTAAAATAATTCACCATCAATCATGCTGATGCCACAGGGCGAACGCATACCGGTTGCCCATGGTTCCATGCGGCCGTCATCATAAATATGCAGGGTCCATCCACGCCATGGCACTATACTTTGCGGGTGCCACCAAGCATTGGGAAAACCGAGATTTAGCGTAACAAAGAAAGAGCCGTCAGGTGCCAGTTTAGGGCCAAAACTATATTCGTGGTAATTGCCTGATAACGGCCACGCATAAACGGTTTCAAACACATCTGCCTTGCCATCCATATTTGAATCAAACAGGCGTGTTAATTCACCACGTTGCACCACATACAGCGACCCATTTTTATAAGCTGCACCCAGCACTTCGTGAAGGCCCGACGCAAACTTTCTAAAATATGGTTTTGCACTGGTTGGGTTTTCAACAATAAAAATATCACCCCTTCGTGTGGTAACTGCAAGGTCGCCATTGGGTAATGTACAAAGGCCGCCCACTTCCAGTAAAGTGCCTTCAGGTGAGCTTACTTTTAATATCTTAAAAAAGTCTTCTTCTTTTGCTGATTCCTGAGCATGCAAAAAAGTACACATGCAAAAAACAAAAAGGATACTGAGTAAAAAATATTTTGAAAAAATAGCTGAAAAATTATTTATATCAGGTTTCATAACGATGATTCTACATTTTAAAAAAGAATTGTATAGCTCAATTTTAACTTAATGGGAATGATGAGTTCTTTGCGTCCATCCTGGTCACGTATAACCGGTTTTTCGCCCGCACCATCATCTATTTTAAGATAATACGATTTATCATCTACCAGGTAAAGGCCGTCAGCAACAGTTTCAATCATGCGCCCCTCTGCCAGGCGTACAAACATATTATCGGTTCCGTTTTCAACAGTGATTTCCCGGTGGATGCCTTCCCTGTTTTCCAATACACGGATGGCGTCTGTAACAGCGGCACCATAAATCAAATACTTAAAAGATGGCCTGTTTTTTTCATCCAGTGTATAACCTTTTGGCCTGAAACCTGTACCAACGGTATCTTTTGCCCATGCTGCATTTGGAGTGATTAGTTTTTGAATAGCCAGCATCGGCTTGCCAAAATATTTTACTGTACCTGCCGGCCTTGAAGAGCCATCACCTCTTTCGTGCCACATGGGTGTTGCATCTAAAAAATTACCCCGCCAAACCTGTACAATCATTCCATTATCCATATCGTAGGTGTAATGCATTTTTTCGGTGCTGCCAACAGATACCGCATGCGTTACCCTCACCCCAACCGGAAGATCCATAAAGCTCCGCAACATATTTTTTTCTGCAGCATCTACCAATATCTGATCAACTTCTTCAGTAGAAGGGATGCTTCCATCACTGATTAAAAATTCTCTTATGCCCGGGCCTGTTGCACTTATCATTAAAGATGGTTTTGCCCAGTCTACATACTTGCTATACACCAATTCAAATGGCAGGCTGCCGGCGGGTAAATTTACATCGCCGCCACTGGCCCATTCTTTATAAGGAATTACTGCGCTGTTATTTATTTTCAATAATCCACCACCACCCGCTGTTGTTATATTAAAGTGATAAGTGCCGGGATTTGTTATGTGCAGTACACCAGTGTACTTCACCAAAAACTCATTGGCAGGTAAACCATTGATAACAGCTGTTATAATGGGCGAAGTTTTTTGCGACAATGCTTTAAGGCTTTTATAATCTGGCACGCTGATAAATTTGCCTTTGTAAATACTGTAATTAATATCGGTTACAACTGGCTTTGGTTTATCAAAAACACTTACCACAATATTGCGGAAGGCCAGTGCGCCATGATCGCCCTGTATGCGCAACGGCCCTGCTGCAACTTCGGTAATATCAATGGCACCGCGGGTTACACAAGCCATCTCTACATTCTCCTGTATCAGTACACCATTCAGGTCTACCTTTAATATTTTGGCATTCGATATTTTTTGCCCATTGTTAAATACAGGTGCCTGGAAAGATATTTTCATGTGTTGCCACAGCCCTGGCGCAAGACTGGTATTTTGCCTTGGCGCATAACCCTGGTAGCCCTTTTGGCCATCAGGTTTTGTACTGTCCCAGCATTCGTAAATACCGCCGTTATCAGATGACCGTGGGGTTAATACCGTCCAGCTATCCAGCAATTGCACCTCGTATCTTCCCTGTAAATAAATACCCGAGTTGGAGCCTTTCGCCATCATGTAATCAAATTCAATATCAAGATCTCCATGTTGAAAATTGAAAAACAAATCGTCATGGGCGGTACTGTTTGGTTGATTTACCAAAATACCCGTACCGTCTTTAAATTGTATAATATTGTTTTCGGTAAGGCTTACCCCTGCATTGCCGGCAATATGCCAGTTGCCACCAGGTTTTTGAAAAGCATTGAGGTTACTGAAATCAATTTTTGTTTGTGCCGGCAGTATTTGCCCAACAACACAACCGGCTATAAGGCCAATTATTTTTAAAGAACAATGTTTAAAACTGTTCAATATCATAAGCAAGATTTTATTTGGTGTCTGATGGTGATTATCGCTAAAGGTACAAGTTATAATTATATCAAACGGTAATAGTAAAGAGGCAAATAGACGATATAGATTGGATAAAATTGTATCAGAATATTTTATAAAGGCAGAGCCAAAAGTTTCAAAATTAAAAATGATATGACGTAGTTAGGGCAATTAGATCTTACGTTCAGCATTGCCGCAGTTGGGGATTTGCTGCTGTGTCCACCAAGTGATGAAGCTTATTAAAGGAACGAATTTTTTTTATCACTACAAATCAATTATAAATCGGTAAAGCTGATGAATAATGATTGGTAGCCAAATTACACGTCCTGAAAAAAGTTGTCTCGTTAGCCGTTTGTTGTTTTTCTTTTTCTGCTTACCCTTTATTGTTTTGATCAAAATCTACCATCCATTCAATACCGTATTTGTCTCTAAAACAGCCAAAATATGATCCCCAGGGACTATCACCAATAGGCCCTTCTATTTGTCCTCCTGCTGAAAGCCCATTAAATAATCTGTCTGCTTCTTCCTTACTTTCCGCACTGATTGCAATTTTACTTCTGTTCTCATTTTCGTTTGTTTTTCCCATAATTTCCGGAACATCATTTGCCATCAACATATTACGTTTACCAATAGGCAAAGCAATATGCATAATTTTATTTTCTTCCTTTTCTGTAGCCCTGAATTCAGGACTTGCGAGGTCTTTGAAACGAATAATCTTTGCAAACTCTCCGCCAAATACAGATTTGTAAAAGGTAAATGCTTCTTCGGCGTTTCCGTTGAAGTTAATGTGAGGATTGATAAGTGCCATAATTTTATTTTTTTGATTTATAAATAGTTTTAAGTGTTTTTTTATTTCTTTATCTGCATTTTAGGTTTAACAGATGTTTAAAAACAACAATCATTTTTGCGATAGCGTTGCCAATAATTCATCCAGGTAGTTTAATGTCATAGTAAATCCTCCCTTGAAGCCCATTTCAATCATCTTCTCCATGCGTTCAAGGGATTCATTGTAAATAGTAATACTGACTTTTGTGATTCCGTTTTGTTCGGTGAAATTGTAATTCCAATCAGAACCTGGCAATTCAGGATTTTCATCTTTATCTGCAAAGGCATTTAAATATTTGAAATTGGTTTTTGGGCTAATGGAAGTAAATTTCTGAAGTGACCAATGCTCTTGTCCTTCCGGGCTTACCATAGCATAAAATCTTCGTCCGCCAACTTCAAAATTCATAAATTTTGTTTTTGAGGCCCAGGGTTTTGGTGCCCACCATTGGTCCAAAATTTCTTGTTTGGTAAAAGCATCCCATACCAGAGAAAGGCCGGCAGCAAATTCCCTGGTTATATATACCGTTTGGGCCGCTTTGTCAACGGTAAAATCAAATAGCAAATCGTTTGTCATTTTTTCTGTTTTTTAAGTGTTGATAATACTGTGTCCAGTTGATTAAACCGGGTTTCCCAAATTTTTCTAAATTGGGCTAACCATTTATCGATCTCTTTCATTTTTTTAATTTCAAGTGAGTAATAAATTTCCCTGCCTTGTTGTTCCTGTTTTACTAATTCACATTCTGTCAAAATGCGAAGATGTTTAGAAACGGCCTGCCGTGTGGTGTTGAAATTTTCGGCAATGGCATTAGGTGTCATTGCCTGCAATGCAATTAAGATGATTATAGCCCGTCTTGTAGGGTCGGCTATTGCCTGAAAAATGTCCCGTCTCATTTTGTTTAAATTTATATTTGAGAAACTAATTGGTTGCAAATATATGTGCAACTTTTCGGTTTCGCAAATTTTTTTTAAAATTTTTTTTCAGATTGTGAAAAGTTATTTGGTATTGCCGGCCTGGAGGGTCGGGTTAAAATTGCTGTAATACTTTTTTAGTGATGGTTTTTCTTTTCGAGTTCTTTTGCCATCATCAAAGTATGGGTCAATGATTTAGTGCTTGTCCAGTCGCCGTGTCCTACAATAATAAATTTTGGGTTTTTACATTTTTTCTGAACGTTTGTTATTGTGGTTGCATAATCTTTTACACTTGCGTCACCTAAATAACCAAGTCCATCGTCTTCGGTACTTTTTATTAAGCAACCGCCATAAAGAATTTTCTCTTTTTCAAACCATACCACAATATTGTCCGTCGTATGCCCCGCTCCAGGGAAATAAGTTTGAAATGAATATTGCCCAACTGTGAAAACAGTATCATTTTTAATTAAGAACGCTGCTCTTTTCTTGCCTCTCGTTTTACTGAGTTCATCTGTTTGTTGCGTAGTATAAGTTTTTATTCCTTGCTGTCTATAATATTCAAGTCCGGCAGTTTTGTCGTCATGAAAATGCGTTGCAATGCAAAGAACCACCCTTTTATTATTCCTGGTTTTTATACTGTCAAGTAAAGGCTGAAATTGCGTTGTGTCCCAGGGTGTGTCAAACATTACAACGCCACTATTTGTTACCAGGTACATTCCGTTTGAGGGAACAGGACTGCCTTTATATAAATTATAAGTCGTAAAAATATAAAAGTCTCCTGTTAAATGAGAGATTTTCAAACTACTGCCGGTAGTTTGCCCAAAGATGTTTGTTAAAAAAAATAGGCAAATTATTATCGTTGTTGTTGTACGCATACTGTTGTTATTTAAAATTACCACTAACATTCACGGCGATGTGGGGCAATAGAATTCATTCCGCACGGCTAACTGAAGCTAAATTCATAAATAAATGTTGATGATTTGCACATAGCTAAATTAATAACGTCAAGCTGTATATGAAGCCGAATTGAACTAATATTGAAGTTAACAACAAAAAGCCAAATAGTATTCCGTCCCGATAATAGTTGATAGAGAATTGAAGTTGATTGTACTTCCGTCTGTCAGCATAGGAGCAAGCCCCATATTGGCAGAAGTGCTTTTAGTAAGCCTGAATTAAAACCTCCGTTGGAATATTTAGGCTGTCGTGAATTTGTCTTATCATTTCAAGTGAAAGTTTTCTTTTGCGATTTAATATTTCACTTGCTCTGCTTTTTAAACCAACTACGTTTGCCAGGTCCGTTTGAGTATAACCTAACTGTTCCATTCGAAATTTAATTGCTTCAACCGGGTCGGGAAAGCCAATTGGAAATTTTTCGTTTTCATAATTGTCAACCAGCATTCCTAACAATTCCAACTCATCACCTTTTGGTGTTCCTTTTTTTGCATCAAATATTACTTCAAGTCTTGCTAAGGCTTGTTCATAATCTTTTTTTGTTTTAATTGGCTTGATGTTCATTTTAAATTGTTTTAGCGTTTATTTTATCATACTCTGCATGTGTTCCAATAAATCTAATCCAAACCATTTGGTAGTCATAACTAATTTTTACAATTAGCCTGAAATGATTGCCTTTGATATTGAAAACCACTCTGTTGTCAGCTAAGAAGCTTGCACTTGGATATTCTTTTTTGATTTGACTGGGAGTTGTCCATTCTGCTTTTGAAGTTTCCTGATACCATGCCTTTAATTGCTGTTCGCTGTCTGGATGAGTCTCCCAAAAATCTCGTAATATTTTCTTTGCAATAATTCTCAACTTCTAAGTTTTGCCAAAGATAAGAAAAGTTCCCGTATTGGGAAAATGTTTTTATTATTAAAAAACGGTTAGTTATTTTAGCATTTCTGCCAACGACAGTTTGTGAATAAACCTTGCCATTAAAACAAATATACACAGAATGTGAATAGTTAAAACGCCGCATATTTTTTGTTATAAAAAAGTATGCAATTTATCCAAGGCAACAGCCGCCATCAAACATATTTTGCCACGCTTGAAGACCAGGTAGCAGCAGACAATCTGGTAAGGCTCATGGACGCCTTTATAGACAAACTGGATCTGGAAAAATTAGGGTTTGCTAAAACAGTGCATAAGAGCGAAGGCCGCCCACCGTATGCGCCGGCAGTATTTTTAAAACTCTACCTGTATGGATATTTAAATAAAATACGCAGCAGCCGCAAGCTGGAAAAGGAGTGCTGCCGTAATACCGAACTGCAATGGCTGCTGCAGCTGCTGCAGCCTAACTACCATACCATTGCCGATTTTCGCAAGCCCCATGCCGTGCCGCTGCAAAGCATGTTTAAATTGTATGTACAATTTCTTGGCGAAGCCGGGCTGCTGGGTAAAACAACGATTGCCGTAGATGGCAGTAAGTTTAAAGCCGTCAATAGTAAAAAGAATAATTGCAATCAAAAAAAGATAGACAAGCACCAGCAGTTTATTGCGGACAAAACCATAAAATATTTACAGGAACTCGATGAACTGGATAAACAGGAAAGTAGTGCTGAAAATAACGATAGCCTTGTAATAAAGAAAGAAAAGATAGCGCAGGGGCTTGCCAAACTATGTGCCGTTTTTCTTCTGTCGTTTTAGTAGCAAGTTGTCAACCGATAAAGTGTCTTGTCCTAATAAGAATATTGTCAAAACGATTAACAGAAGTAAGAAAGAACCTTGAGCATTCACAAGCAAGTCACCTTTGTTTGCCACAAAAGTTGCTATTGTCATATTAATTGTAAGCAACAGACAAATGGGTCTTGTCAAAAAGCCAATTGCGAGAAAACAGCCACCAATAAACTCTACACCTTTCGCCAAATATGCTGAAAGCAGGGGAAATGGAATATTCATTTCTTTAAGCCAATCTGCAAAACTTTGCGCCTTGTCGGGGTGAATAAATGATTTGCCGTAATAGATAAATATTATTCCGCACCAAATGCGTAAAAGAACAATTGCGTTTTTCCAAATGGGTTTGTCGTTCAATAATTTCATTTCGAGTTAGAGTTACTTGCTCAACAAAATATTAATTGTATTATCGTCAAAATTACCCACGACAATGTCTCCTTTTCCGTCTGCATTCAAATCGCCTATTGCAATACCATCAGGACGGTTACCAACTTGAATGACTTTGCTTGACATTACTCCGTTTTTATTCATAAAAAAACTGAAATACTTTTATCGTTATAATTTGTAACGGCAATATCAGCAATACCATTAACATCAATATTTCCTATTGCCAAACGGCTCGGACTTTTCCCTGTTGTAAAAGGAGAACCTTTTAAGACGGAAAAATTTCCTTTACCGTCACCTAATAAAATAAACAACCCGTCTTTGCCTTTGCTTTCAGCTGTAATTGTTGGTGCATCTACAATTGCTATGTCAGCGTTGCCGTCACCATTTACATCACCAATTGCTACACCAAAAGGTGCATTGCCACAAGAAAAAGGAGAACCATTTGTCTCTATAAAATTTCCTTTGCCATCCGACAATAAAACAAAACAATTATTTCCTTCAAGATTTGTAGTGATAATATCAGAAAACTTATCGTTGTTTAAATCGGCTGTCCTTACTCTTTGGTAAGGTCGTTTGCCAACTTTAAAATATTTTGGTAAATTAAAATCGCCTTGTCCATTTCCAAAAATAACTATCACACTATCCACTCCCCAACTTTCTGTCAGCAAATCAAAATTTCCATCGTTATTAAAATCTCCTGTCGCAACACTATGTGTATGCGGTTTAACTCTTAACCTGAAAGGAGAATAGGGAGAAAAACTAAACTCACCTTTTCCTTTTCCCAAAAGAACACTTAGGTGTTTTGTTTCATTGTTGGCAATTGCCAAATCCACGATGTTATCTTTATTAAAGTCGGCTATTGCAATATCATTAGGGAAAGTGTCAACGGGAAAAGGCGAACCCGTCGCAAGTGAAAATTTATTTGCCCCTCCATTCAAAAAAATAGATGCACTTTTGTCTTCTGAATTTGCAACAACAATATCTGGTTTGCCGTCACTATTGAAATCTGCTATTTCAACACTTCCTGTACCCTTTCCTGTTTTAAGAGTAAGTTTATTGTAACTGTAGTCAGCAATCGGATTTTCAGTATTGTGCGTTTTTTGAGTTTGTTTTGTTGATTGTGTCTGCCCACAACTAATTAAAAAAGTTGTCAACGGTATGATGATTGTCAATACAAATCTTATCATTGGGGATGTCGTTTTAAAATGGCACATAAACCAGCATTGATGCTATAAGACGCAGTTCAATTATTGAAATGGGTATTGATAATCAGCAAACTAGTATTATACATTTTATATTATTTATTGCGTTAATAAAATTTATGATTATTTGTATGTTTTGAAGCATCTATAAAAAACTGGCATGGCCTACCTAAATCAAATTGCTTTTAGATATTATGGCAGCTGTTAAATTAGTACTTTATTTTACACAAAAATGATTTAGGTATTATTTATTTCAAAGACCTTTGTTGTAACAGGGCTTCTTTTTGTTGAGGCGGCAGTATTCTTAGTATTAACTTTAAAGAAAAAAATATTGCAATGAAACTGCGATGCAGAACCCTTTTGTGCCAGTAACATTTGGCGACCTCATAACCCGTTAATTGACATTTTTCCACCAATCAGAAAATTGCTGGGTACTGTCTTTTAAGTTAACCTGTTCACCAATCATAGGTGTAATTAATGAAATATTTGCGGTTTTGTTTAACAAAGTTATTGTTGAAAGGGGTTCGTCCCAATCGTGGCTGGCCAGTGAAAATTTTGAGGAATGAACCGGGAAAAGAAGTTGGGCATTCAATTCCTTCGCCACCTGTAATACTTCTTCGGGCATCATGTGAATGTATTTCCAGCTTTTGTTGTACTGCCCGTTTTCCAGGATGGCTAAATCGAAGGGCCCCAATTTTTTGCCAATTTCGGCAAAGTGTTTATCGTAACCACTGTCGCCGCCAATAAATATTTTCATGGAGGGTGTTTGTAAAACATACGATACCCAAAGCGCCTGGTTGCGTTTAAAACCACGCCCAGAAAAATGCCTTGAGGGAACTGTGTTTACTACAAAACCATTGTCTAAAATTATTTGCTGGTGCCAGTCTTTTTCAATGATGATATTATTGTTAAAACCCCAATGTTCTAAATGCTGGCCAGTACCAAGACTGCAAATAATTTTTTTAATTTTTGGTTGCAGTTTTTTTATTGTTCCGTAATCAAGATGGTCCCAATGATCATGAGAAATAAAAAGATAATCAATTTCGGGTATGTCTTCAGTGGAATAAATATCAGTTCCTTTAAATGCCTTTGTAGTAAAAGAGAGGGGAGATGCAGCGCCACTTAAGACCGGGTCATCCAATATCCGCTTTCCATCTATCTGCATAAAGTAAGACGAGTGCCCGAACCACACCAATACATCTGCCTGTATATCCAATGTTAACAAATTGGTTTTTATGGAAGGTATTTCATCTACCGGCTTACGCCTTTTTTTTTCTCCGAAAAAAAATTCTTTGCCAACAGAAAAAAAGCTGGTTCCTTCTGTAAGAGAAGGTGTATCACTTTCATTTTGAAATGAACCGTTTTTGTATTGCGGCGATTTTTTTATTGTTTCCAAACGCTCACCTGAAGGTAATTTTCCAAATTTAGCTTGTTGCATAAAAATAATCACTATTGCTACTATTACAATGAGAAGGATCAATGCTATGTACATATTATTATATCTCTTTTAAGGGCCAGTTGTAAACTTTACTCTGCTGCTTAAGATGTGTTTTTTAGTAAGACGTACCTAAATGGGAAATATTTTTTACTGGTCGATATTTTTTGCAGTTACTTCAAGGCGGTTATTATCAGGGTCAAGTGTTTCAAATTCGTAATACCCATCGCCGGTTATTCTTGGGCCACTTAATATTGTAAAACCATCTGCCTGCAGCTGTTTTGCTTTTTCATCAACAGCCTGTTTGGAGCCAGCATCGAATGCAAGATGAATAATACCCTTATGTTGCGCCATTACCGTATCGTTTGCATTATCTGGAACATTTGGCTTACTCATTATTTCGATTCTTGCTCCTGATGCGAAAGAAATAAAATAGCTGTTGAATCCTTTTTTTGGATTGGTGTATTTGTTATTTGATTTTCCGTCAAAATATTTTATGTAATATTCTTTCAACAATTCTAAATTATCCGTCCAGATGGCAACATGTTCCAATATCATTTTATTTATTTTTTTTGATAGGTTTATTTTTAAGTGTGCGCTTTACTGCTGAAATTGATTTTGTAATAGTAAGGCCTTTTACAATTTGTTTTGGGTCTTTTACTTTTGCCAATGAATTTGTATGCGCCTGTTGCAACAATTTTTTAAGATATGTTTTAGGAAATTCTTTTTTTGATATTACCAGTAAATAGCGGTACTGGTTCCCGTTTCCGATTAATAATTTTTCGGGGTCATTGATTTCGTTTCCCCAATAAAATCCAAAGTGAATATTTTTACTTGTTCTTCCTACGGCAATACTGCAAAAAGTATGGCCAAGCCTTTCTGTAACCGACCAGCCAAAAGCTACGGCATTATAATTGTCGTAAATCAATTCGTTTGCAGTTGGAAATAGGTCCCAAACAAATTCCCTTAACCAAAATACAAGGTCAGTTATTTCTTTATCAAAAGGCTGTAAAAATTGTGCAAGGTCTTTTGTTTCTTCTTTACCCATCTTTTAATTTTTTAAATTCTAACAAACCAATAACTGTATCCTGCTGTGGTTAAATCTTATCTCTACAATTCTAACCTTGCCCTGGATACCCATTTTGGTGCGTCATTGGTACCGTGCCTTAATAATAAATTCAGTTGCGCCACATGATGTTGTACATGGCGCATATTGTACAATAATATTTCCAGGATGCTGTAATTCCTGTGCTCGTTGATAAAACGTTTTGCTGCTTTTTCGTCTGTTAAACCGGCAATTAGATCATGACATTTTTGGCGGCCAAATTTCAGGTAGCTCAATAATTGCTCTTTGCTATATACACTATCGGACATTGGGCCGGCAGTGTCAAGCTCTGATAAGGTAAATGGGGCAGGGGGTAAAAAATTATCGGGGTCATCTGATAAATAATAATCTAAATAAAATAAAGTATGGTAACCCATATACCAGAATTGTGATTGGATGTTCCACAATTCATCAGGGCAGGCAATCAATGCATTCTCGAGCATATCAATTGTTGCTCCAAACTGTTGCCATAAAATTGTTTTAAACTGCAGATCCATTGAATATTTTTTTCAAAATAACGATTGTTTTTGAACTAAAGAATTGGAATATTGCCGTTAAGTCGTTGAGGTAGTAACAAATAAAAACGCCTCAACGTCTTAACGGTAATACTTAGTAACTACCCCAGCCAGTCAGCAAGATGTTTCGAAATAATAATACTCTCTACCATAAAACCATCATGGCCATAATTGCTATCAATTTCAATAAGTGTTGCGTTGGGGAGATGGCTTGCTAAAAATTGCTGCTCGGTAAGCGGACAAAGAATATCGCTGCTGATACCAACTATCAATGTACGCTGCTGAATGTTTTGTAAAACCGGAATCAATTGTCCCCCACGGCCACGTGCCAGGTGGTGACTATCCATGCTTTTGGTAAGCTGCCAATAACTAAAGGCATTAAAACGCTGTACCAGTTTATCACCCTGGTATTGTATGTAGGCCGAAGCCTTGTAGTTGTCTAATTTTTCGGGATCGTTATCCGTTTGTTGCTGCACCATAATACAGTAATTGCGGTAGGTGAGCATGCCGATTGCACGGGCAGCTCTTAAGCCCTTGGCGCCAGCATCCGGCGAGGGTGTTTGCCAGCTTCCATCGGCCTCAATAGCCAGGCGCTGTGCGGTATGGGTAGCAATGCCCCAGGCGCTTTCTGTCGGCGAAGTGGCCAATAGAAATAAATTATGAATAACATTTTTTTCCATTACACACCATTCCATAGCCTGGTAACCACCCATGCTGCCACCCATTAATAAAAATATCCTTTCAATGCCCAGGTGCTTTCGCAATAATATATGTGCCTGCACCATATCACGTATGGTAACCAGCGGAAAATTATGGTAATAGGGTTGGCCGGTAGCAGGGTTATTGCTTAAGGGCCCTGTAGTACCATAACAGCTGCCTAATATATTGGCGCACACTATAAAATGCTTTTCGGGGTCAATTACGTGCCGGGGGCCCACTACGCCATTCCACCAGTCTGCCGCATCTGAGTTGGCAGTTAATGCATGGCATACCCATACTACATTGCTTTTTTCAGCGTTTAACATACCGTAAGTAGTATAGGCAATTGTAAGTTCAGGCAACGTGGTGCCGCTTTCCAGTGCTACAGAATGTGGGTAGTGAAAAAAGTCCATTAATTTATCGGGTATTCATCAGTTGAAATGCAAAGTAAAGGCTTGCAGGAATTATATTTGTAAAAAATTTTATAATGATAGAAATAAATGTACATCGTGTAGAAGGCGATTGTGGCTTTGAAGCCACCGATGCCATGGGCCATACTATTAAAATGGATACCAGTCCGGAAA
>JAYTTI010000185.1:0-42418 GCA_043745405.1 Ferruginibacter sp.
GCGTGATGCCAAACGTTCCCACTAGGATCCATAAACTTGTCCCCCATAGGATCATTAAAACTAATGGGGTTATTTCCGGAAAACTGATAACCACTTATATCAGCAGATTGCTCACTCACAATATCAACCCCACTAAACCTACCTAACTGTGGATCATACTGTCTATAAAAAGTGGAATATAGGTTTACTCCATAATCTTCTTCCAATTCTACACCACCATTAAACTTATTTTGGTTGTTAAGTTTATTGATGGCCTTATCGCTAATACCCGACATCTGAAGTCCGAACGGGTAATAGGACTGCTCCTGTAACAATGGCCCGGTGGTATGCGTTACCGTTAGGTCATCAAAGTAAACATCCTGCTGGCTTTGATTGCTTACAAAAATATAAAGATAGCCGTTTTTAGCCATCGTTTGCAAGGGTGGCGCCAACACCTGTTTGCTGCTACCGGCAATAACCTGCATTGCACCCATATTACTTGAGACATATTTAAATTGGTCATCGAGCAATACCCAGTTAAGGTAAGCTTTGGGCAGGCTGCTGTTATAATTTCGCGTATTCAAAAAGCTAAGCACATTAGGGTCTAATGCACTGCTTACGGCTGCTGAATTACTGCTTAATATTTTACCACCGCTTTGTGCAGTTACACCGCCGACTAAAGTAGACAGAAGATCTGTGAGCAGCACATTATCTGTAACAGTTGGCTGCACGGCCGTATTGTAATAGGCATAAGTACTTATTTGTACCTGGTCTCCTGCCATTACCTTCAATACCAGCGACGGCCCTGTTTTTAAGTTAACGCCAGCAGATGCATTTAATCTTGATACTTTTTGGTTACCACTGTTTGCGTCAAAATATCCAGGCTTTGGCTGAACTGTATTTACCGGATCATACACATTAGTGAAAAGCGCTCTAACAGTAGCACTATCTGCACTTTCCATTGTTGCAATATAGGTAGCAGTATCCTTTCCTTCTGTCAGTACGGTTCTTACATTCCCTAAATGATCCCTTAAAAAATAATCATATTCAAAAGCGTTGTATAACACTCCGGTTGAGTAATTACGCTTTCTTGCATAGCGTATCCTGCCTTCTTCCTGCTGCACATATTGCAAGGTATCATTCAGATAAACAAAACCATTTACATACAGGTAGTTTTTTACAACCAATGTTCCGCCGGTATAGTCATTTATCTTTTTGCTTAATTTGCTTCCTGCCGCGTCGTAATAATAATACAATGTGGCTTTGCCTTTAATGCACATCGAGTCGGGTTTATCAAGCAAATTAAATACTGCACCCGGCCCATTGGTATTGGTATGCATGTGGCGGTTGTTATCTTTATTGATATTGCCGTTTACATCATAAGTATAATCATCCCCTGTTAAGCTACTGTCTTTAAAATCCCCCATGGGGCTGGGGTCGGTTATTCCGTCACTTACTTTTTGCAATTGATTACTATTGGTAAAATAAGTATAGCTCAGCGAATCGATGGTTGCAGAACTGCCTATCTGCAAGCCCCGCTGTTTCATGGTAAGTATATTGCTTCCACCATCATAAGTTAAACCGCTGGCAGTGAAATCTGCTTTATCATTTGTCCACGCAGTTGCACCTTCATTTTGCTGACTAAAATCTGCATTGGTAAGCCTGTTAACATTATCGTATGCAAAACCGTATGCCCTTGCAATATTATCGCCCCTTGCCTTCCATTTTGCACCAGCTATTACACCATTAACCTGGTTGCTGGTAAACCCATAATCATAAAATAAGGCTTCCCCAAAATATCCGGAAGTACTTCCCGCTGTATCTATATATCCTTTATTGGTACTTGTTAGCCAACCACGTATATTGTATTGAAAATTTTGTGTTTCAATGGCTGCACCAAAAGTTTTTGTTTTTAACTGCCCCAATTCGTTATACACGTTCTGGCTAACAGTCTTATCGCCCAGGCCATCTATATTTTTTATAATACTTTTTAATCGGCCTGCATGATCGTACGTATACCTGGTACGTAGCGTATGGTTTTGTGCATTGGCACCCGATTTTTGATGTTGCAAATGGGTATTTAACACAGCCCCGATAAAACTATATTGCTTGGTCAATACATCGGTACCGCCTGTATAATTTGTTTCTTTTAATTGTATCACTCTTCCATGATCATCGTACAAGGGAACAGAATACAAATAGGTGGCCGTATTCAATACTATTTTTTTTATTCCAGTTACTGCGCCTCTTATTCGATTACTTACAATTATTTGCTGGGCGTATTCAGGGTAAATATTATAACTGGTATTAAAATTTGTACTGGTAATATTCGTCGTAACAAGTGTACTGTTGGGTGCTCCTCCGCTTATCCATGTATAATCATCATAATAGGTTTCGCTCATGATGGTATAGGTACCTGAAAGTACGGGGTAATCTGCATTGCGGGCTGCCTGTGCAATACCTTTCCAAAATGCACCCCCAGCCCTCCGGAGTGAGGTGGTTATTGTTTTTTCTTTTATCTTTACCTATGGCAACAATAAATAACACCCCCGCACAAACAAAATCAAAAAAATTTTTCGGTGAAGGCTTAACGTTCGATGACGTTTTACTAATGCCCGCCTACTCAGAAGTATTACCACGTGAAGTAGATATCTCTGCAAAACTCACCAAATCAATTACACTAAATGTACCCATGCTTAGCGCAGCAATGGACACTGTAACAGAAGCCCAGTTAGCTATTGCATTGGCGAGAGAAGGGGGGCTCGGTATCCTGCATAAAAATATGACCATCGACCAACAGGCCGACCAGGTAAAAAAAGTTAAGCGGAGTGAAAACGGTTTAATTCTTGACCCATTAACATTGAGCCCGGATGCTACCATTGGTGAAGCTATCCGGCTGATGAGAGAAAATAAGATTGGTGGCATACCTATTGTGGATGCAGCACAAAAATTATTGGGTATACTTACCAACCGCGACCTTCGCTTTGAAACTAACTTTAAAGAAAAAGTCAGTACTGTAATGACCAAAGAAAATTTGATAACTGCCCCCGAAGGAACAGATCTTAAAAAAGCAGAACTCATTTTTAAAAAAAATAAAATAGAAAAATTACCGGTGGTTAACAAAGCAGGAAAGCTGATTGGCCTTGTAACATTTGGTGATATTTTAAAACTCAAAAGCCATCCCAATGCAGTAAAAGATTCTTACGGCAGGCTGCTTGTGGGTGCCGGCGTTGGAATAACAAAAGATACTTTAGAAAGGGTTGCAGCTTTACACAAAGCTGGTGTAGATGTTATTTGTTTAGACAGTGCCCATGGCCATTCAAAACCAATAATGGATGCATTAAAAGCGATCAAAAAAACATTTAAAGGCATACAGGTTATTGCAGGCAATGTAGCAACTGCTGCCGGAGCCAAAGCTATGGCCGATGCAGGTGCTGATGCAGTTAAAGTGGGTATAGGCCCGGGCTCTATTTGTACCACCCGAATAGTTGCAGGCACTGGCGTGCCACAAATAACTGCTGTGATGGAAGCTGCGGCGGCACTTAAAGGAAAAAATGTAGGCATCATCAGCGATGGTGGCATACGGTATACCGGCGATATGGTAAAGGCGTTGGCAGCAGGCGCAAGTTGTGTTATGATGGGTAATGTTTTTGCAGGTACGGAAGAAAGCCCTGGCGAAACAATAATTTACGAAGGCAGAAGGTTTAAGCAATACCGTGGCATGGGTTCCTTAGGTGCAATGGCACAAGGCAGCAGCGACCGTTATTTTCAGGATGTAGAAGCGGATATTAAGAAATTTGTGCCGGAAGGTATTGAAGGAAGAGTTGCATTTAAAGGTCCATTAAAAGAAATTGTATATCAATATACTGGTGGGTTAAGAGCAGGGATGGGTTACTGCGGTGCAAATAATATTAAAGCTTTGCAAAATGCCAGTTTTGTAAAAATAACCAATGCCGGAATGAGGGAAAGCCATGCACATGATATTGCCATTACAAAAGAAGCCCCTAACTACAGCAGGTAAAATATTTGCACTAATTGAAATAGAATCAAAAATAATATTCCGGTATATTCGTTTTATACGAGAAAAAAGATGAATAAAAAGATGCATAATAAAATAATACCAGGTGCATTTATAATTTTAAAATTCAAAAAAAAAATTGTACAAAAAATAATATTTTATTCTTTCTTTCTGTTGGTATTTTTTAATGTCCAAATTACCGTATTCGCCCAGGATTCTTCTCACATAAGGGTTTCATTACTCACGTGCTCACCTGGTGATGAAATATACTCAGCTTTTGGTCACAGTGCATTAAGGATAACCGATAGCAGCAGTGTATCTGATATTGTTTTCAACTATGGTACTTTTGATTTTGATGAGCCTGGGTTTTATACCAATTTCTTAAAAGGTAAACTATCATACTATGTGTCCACGATGTATTTTGCTGATTTTAAAGAAGAGTACCAGTCAACCAATAGATTCATCACAGAGCAGGTCTTAAATTTAAGTGCATCAGAAAAAATAGCCCTTGAAAATTTTTTGTACAATAATGTTAAAGAAGAAAACAAGTACTACAGGTATGATTTTTTTTTAGACAATTGCACAACAAGGGTTAGGGACATCATCATAAAATACAAAACCAACTATCCACCGTTGAAAGCCATAATGCCTGCAAATACAACATTTCGCCAGGCCATACATAATAACCTCGGGAAGCATGGAAAATACTGGATAAATCTTGGTATTGATATTTTATTTGGTGTTCCTTCCGACGCAATTATGACTACTGAACAAACAGAATTTTTGCCTGACAATTTGATGCTGGCATTAGACAGCAGCAATCAACAAAAGCAATTGCTTTTAAGTACTACAAATCTATATTCTCTTAAATCAGACAATAATAAGCAGTCTTTTTTTACTCCTTTAATTGTTTTTGCTCTTTTACTTTTGTTTATAATTATATTAAGTTTAGTAAACAATAAACCTGCAATTATTTTTCTTCATGGGTTTGATGGATTGTTATTTTTTTTAACGGGGGTCTTGGGCATTTTATTCGTTTTTATTTGGTTGGCTACTGGTCATTTAATGTTAAAAAGCAATTTCAACTTATTATGGGCATGGCCAACACATATCATCATTTCTTTTTTTGTAAACAATAAAAGCAATTGGGTAAAAAATTATTTTGCTGTTACGGCCATTGGATTAATAATCGTTTTACTAAGCTGGTTTTTTTTACCACAACAAATGAATACTGCGCTATTACCAATTGTTTTAATATTGCTTTATAGAAGTATTCGCAGATACCAGGCGTTCTAATTTTGATGAAAACCAACAATCTCTTAATGCAGTTTTAAATTTTATATTTAATAAGGTTTAACAGCAACCAAATCAGTATACAAAACGTTTTTAAGTATATTTATGCATTATTTTGGCAACAAACATCCGGATTGTTAATGAAAAAAGCGCTGCTTACCATACTATTATTCATCTGCTGTCTATCTGTTTTTTCCCGTCATATAAAAGGAGGATTTTTTAATTACCAATATTTAGGCCCGGGAGTAATAGATGCATCAAAACTTAATTATAAAGTAACACTTACAGTATATATGGATTGTGGTGCTACGGGCGGCCAGATAGACCCTAACATTAATTTTACTGTTTTTAATAGCAGTTCCCTGTCTCAATATGCAAATATTTTAGTACCAAAAACAGATGAATACAATTTATCAAAAACAGTTGATGATCCCTGTATTTCAGGTGATCAGGCGATTTGTTATTATAAAATTGTGGTGTATGAATTAAGCAGTTTAGAATTACCTGTTTCAGTAGACGGATATACGATTAGTTATCAAAGGTGTTGCCGTATTGAAAATATGGATAATATAGTTAGTTCCGGAACTATAGGTAATACTTATACTATACAAATTCCAGGAACATCATCTGCTGTATCTAATGCCAATAAAAACAGTAGCCCCACTTTCCCAATTAACGATGATATTGTAATTTGTGAGAATAGTTTTTTTCAATTCCCTTTTACCGCAACTGATATTGATGGAGATGTATTAACTTATTCTTTCTGCACCTCTTTTATTGGGGCAGATCAAATCAATCCGGGCCCGCCAGTTGCTAGCACACCACCCTATTCTTCTGTTCCTTACTTTTCATCTTATAGTGGTTCAACACCCATGGGCCCTCAGGTTTCCATCAACCCTACTACTGGTTTAATAAGCGGCATCGCACCACCAATTTTTAATACCGGCGAATATGCAGTAACAGTATGCGTTGCTGAAACCAGGAATGGTGTTTACGTTGGATCAACGAGGAAAGAATTGCATATACGGGTGAGGGATTGTTCTGTTACCAAGGCTTTTCTTAATCCAATTCCCACTAGCTGTGATGGCTACACCGTTAATTTCAAAAATGATGCTGTAAACCCATCTGGTACCGACTATTTGTGGACTTTTGGAGAACCTTCGTCAGGAGCCTTAAATACCTCTACCCTGGCAACACCTACTCATGTATATGCAGATACAGGTAAATATTTATTAAAATTAAAAGTGACTATCGGGGGGCTTTGTGCTGATTCTACAAACTCTGTTGTAAAAGTTTACCCGGGATTTTTCCCAGGTTTTATAGCCAATGCACCATTATGCAAAGGATCGCCTGTACAATTTACGGATACAACAAAAGCTAATTTTGGGCTACCAACTGGCTGGCAATGGAACTTTGGAGACCTTGCTGTTTCAACTGACACCAGTAACATACAAAATCCTGTTTATACTTTTAAAGATTCAGGAACTTATAAAGTTCAATTTATTGTAGGAAGCACATATGGCTGTATTGATACAGTAAATACTAATATCTTTATTAATAAAAACCCAACTATCAATTTAATATCCCGAGATACATTAATATGCTTTATAGATACCTTACAACTAAAAACAAATAATATTGGAAGCTTTTTGTGGAGCCCTAACTATAATATAAACAGTCTAACAGATCCAAATCCATTAGTAAGTCCTGATATACCTACAACTTACTTTGTAACTTTTACAGATGTTTTAGGATGTTCCAATAAAGATTCAGTTTTTGTAAATGTAAAAACTTTTGTAACAATTGATGCTGGAAATGATACAACCATTTGCCGAACCGATGGATTATTATTGAACACCACTAGTGATGCTTTGCATTATATCTGGACTCCCTCCACTTACCTTAATAGTGATACAGCCAAAAGACCTTTTGCTAATCCACTGGTTCCGGTCATAACCTATCACGTAGTTGGTAATATCGGAAAATGCCAAAGTTCATCTGATGTTACTATAATCACATTACCTTATCCACCAGCCTATGCAGGTAAAGACACTACAGTTTGTTTTGGTGTTTCTGCACCCTTAATGGCCAGTGGAGGGCTTTTTTATCAATGGTCGCCTGCAACGTTTTTAAGCGCAACAAATATTCCCAATCCTGTAGCCATTAATCCTACTACTACTACTCAATATATTGTTGCGGTAAGGGATGTTACCGGATGTCCCAAACCTGCCTTTGATACGGTTACATTAATTGTAGATCCTTATGTATTAGCCAATGCAGGGCCAAGCGATACCACGCTTGTTTTAGGTGAGCCATTATACTTAAATGGCACCGGAGGAGCTACCTATTTTTGGCAACCTTCTACATGGCTGAGTAATCAAAATATATCTAATCCAATTGCTAACCCCCAGGATAATATTACTTATCATTTGCTGGTAACAAGTGCCGCTGGGTGTCAGAATACCGACACTATTAATGTAAAAGTGTATAAGGTTTCACCCAGCATTTATGTACCAACTGCTTTTTCACCAAACAACGATAATAATAATGATATTCTAAAACCCATTTTATTAGGCATGAAAACGCTTAATTATTTTAGGGTATTTGACCGTTGGGGAAATTTAGTGTTTAGTACAAGTACAAAAGGAAAGGGATGGGATGGAACTTATAAAGGAAGCCCACAAGATCTGGGTACCTTTGTATGGATGGCACAAGGAATAACCTATATCGGTGAAGTTATTACACTCAAAGGGTATTCTGTTCTTGTTAGGTAACCAATTTAATAAAAAGTAACTGCAAAGATTTTATCATAACTATCCTCTTTGCATTTTAAAATCCATTCAATTAATTTTAATAATATGAATAAAATTGTATTAATAACAGGCGCTACTTCGGGTATTGGCGAAGCATGTGCTAAAAAATTTGCTGCAGCCGGATATAATCTTATAATTACAGGCAGACGTGTTGAAAGACTACTTGAGTTAAAAGCAAATATTGAAACTACATGTTCTGTAAATATATTACCATTGCAATTTGACGTACAAGACAGAAAAGCGGTAGAAAATATATTTGCCGACCTGGCACCTGAATGGCAATCAATTGATATTTTAATGAATAATGCCGGGCTGGCTGCTGGCAGGGATTTTTTTGAAGATGCTGATATGAATGATTGGGAAACAATGTTAAATACCAATGTACACGGTTTGTTGTATGTCAGTAAAGCAGTAGTTCCCCTAATGATAGCACAAAAAAAAGGGCATATTATCAATATGGGTTCTATTGCCGGAAAAGAAGTGTATGAAAAGGGAAACGTTTACTGTGCAAGCAAATTTGCAGTAGATGCAATAAGCAAAGCTATGCGGATTGATTTGTTGAAACATAATATTAGGGTTACAGGCATACACCCTGGCGCCGTAGAAACTGAATTTGCACTGGTACGTTTTAAGGGCGATAAAGATAAAGCTGCTGCAACTTATGAAGGTTATACGGCACTAATAGCAAATGATATTGCTGACACCATTTTTTATTGTACCCAATTGCCTGAGCATGTGTGTATTAACGATTTGGTAATTACCAGCACCCAACAAGCGGGAGCCCATTATTTTCATAAAAATAATTAAATGTCTATTTTTAAAATATTATTTAGTCGTTAATAACATTTTCTAAAAAAATTCGTTTGCTTAAAGGTATATATTGTAAAAAACTCAGAAAGCTACCTCTTTTTAACTGTTTATTAAAGACAGAGTAATGAAGAAATAGTATTAGGTATTTATAATATCCGCCTTACCTAACCTGAAACCGATGAAAAACTTTAAGCTATTATTCTTCATAGTCTTTATTATATTTAGAGGAAAAGAGGCTATTTCACAAAATGTGATCCACCAATCAGCTTGTGCTGATCCTTTCATTTTACACCAGGCCGATAGTATAAAGCAGGAGCTCAACAAACAAGGCTTTTTGATTGTAAAAGAAGCTTCTATGGCAATGGAAAGCGAATACGAAATGCCGGTGATTGTACCATTAACCGAAGGTAGCTGGTATCAGTTTGTTTTTATAGGCGATGTTTCATCTAAATTATATGAAGTAAGAATGTTTGATTGGGATGAAAAGCAGGTTGTTTATCAAAAGAAATCATGGGGTGATACAGAAGGCAACGTAATTAGCTATTCATACATTCCTAAACTTTCAGAATACCATATGATGAAGCCTGTACAGGTAAATAATAAAAAGAAAAATTTATGTGGGTATGTAATGTTACTTAAAAAAGTAAAGCAATAAAATATTTTGTGCTTGGTTTATTATTAAAAAATGCCCTGATTTCCAGGGCGTTTTTTAATGCAATACTTCGAAACAAAAAAATGTAATTACCCAGGCAAAAGGTAATTAAAATGATTACAACACCAGAGAAATTTACCGAAAGAAAAAGCGCTTGCGTGTTACAAAATAGCTAAGAAAATGTTTTAGGAAAGAAAAATATAAACTATCATTTAAATTTCTATTGGCATAGTTCTGCAACGTTTTTGTTAACTAATTTTACTCCATTTTCATTTATTGCTTATTTCCCTTTAAAAAATCCATCTTCTAAATACAAAAAATAATTGGAGCAGCTTCGATATAAAAATTTTATTTAGCCAATGAAATTCTAATTTGTACACCTGCCCTTATATTGGTAATTGGGGCGCTTGACGATACATAAGGGATCACTTTTCTTTCTTCAAAATAAAGCTTAAGGTTTACCCTGCTGTTAAGGTAATAATCAATCGTAGGTATTATAGATATTTCCTTGCTTCCTCCTGTGGGTAATGTAGCTTCCTGATCTAACCGGCTATTAATTGTTATATTATCCCGTACAACCATATCAAACCTAAATGCAATTTCATTATCCAATTTACCTGATCCGGTTTTACTTAAAAATTTAGGCAATTTTAGCCCACCTAACAACTTTAATCCTCGTTTACGATAACCTACGCCAATGGCAAATTCTGTAGAGAGTGCTTCACTTAATTGAAAATCTATAAGGCTTAAACTTATAGTAC
Organism: Ferruginibacter sp.; assembly: GCA_043745405.1. GTDB lineage: Bacteria > Bacteroidota > Bacteroidia > Chitinophagales > Chitinophagaceae > Ferruginibacter. The sequence continues at coordinate 10,327 of JAYTTI010000185.1, forward strand.
GCTGTTTAAGATAATCTATTTTTAGCTGCAGCTGGTTTGTAAACATCACATCAATGCCTACAAGCGGAGCAAATTGTTCTGTAATAGTTATATTCGGCACTAAAAAGTAGGGAATATAATTTTTTGAAATAGTATCATAAAAAGATGGGTATCTATAATGTAAACTATCTTCATACAGCAAAGCGGAAGTAAATCCATTCATGCTTAGGCTTGCATTGTAAGCATGCGAAATAGTAATATTTGTAAATGTTTTTTGCAGCCCTTTTATTTGACTAAGGCCTGTGTAATCCAGTTTCCAGTTAGGCTTAGGAGTATACCCTTTGTATGGATTGAATTTAATATTGGGATTACTTTGTTGAATAAGTGCAATTGTATTTGGATCTTTGCCAGAATAAGCAGCAATAAAGGCTGGTATCAATACATCTGTAGCATACCTGTTATATCCATATTGATAACCAGCTGCATCTGCTGGTTTACCGGTATTATATTTATTTGCCATGCCTACACGCTCAGAAATAATTTGCCGGTTATTTTCAAATTTTTGAAATGCATCGGTAATTTTATTAGCATCGAATTTGCCAAATAAAGTCTTGTAAAAAATATAACTAATGTTGAAATTACCACCCGAATAAGGGCTTAAGTGGCCAAAATTATTTCCGGTACCCGTAGTATCTTTAAATAATTCAGAATAGTTTTTACTAAATGTCTTATTCATATTCAACGAAATAGTAAAATCTCTTACTGGTTCAATTTGAGCAGTTAAAAGCAATTGTTGATCATAATTTTGCTGAAGTATAGTATTAAAATTACTGTCAATACTCATTAGCCCCTTCTTGGCTGCATTGTTTAACCAGGCAGTATCGGGCTGACTACCCAATACAAAACCAAGATCTGGCTGACTACTTTGCCAATCACGCCCTAAAACTTTTGCACTATCCATATAGCCTGGTAAACGTGTATTTCCATTTTCTGATACAGATACATTTACCTGTTTTAAACTACTAACCAATTTACCAAATACCCTTCCCATTGTACCCACATAAGGCATTGCATTAGGATCTTTTACTTTAACTGTTTTCAACCGTTTAACTTCTTTTACTTTTACCCCATCTTTTGTAACATATTTAAATACAGTATCCGTTCTGGTTGTCGTGGTTTTATTTCCTCCTTCTACCGTGGGCAGATCAATTGCTCTGAAGAATTTTGATTTATTATATAATCTTGTTAGATCAAATTGTGCAGTGGCTTCTTGCGACTGCCCGTTTTCTATAATATTACCTAAGGGAATTGCCAGCCTGGAAGCTCCTATCCATCGATAGGTAGCCTGGTACCTGAAGTTTAAAGTTGTCCAGTCAATTAAAGGTAATTTTGCGGTGGGGAAGTTATAGGATAGGTTTACCGTTTGATTATACAAAGTGTTTCTTCCACCTGATATAAAATTCTTCCAGACAGTATCTTTTTTTGCCTGTGTATTGATTGCCCCATAAGGTTCATCAACCCTGGAATTATTAGTTGCGGTAAAATCAAAATTGATTGACCTTGTAAACGGCCATCTCAAAATATAATCCCGTTGCATCGTAAAATATTTATCATACGTTGTTGGAATTATATATTTATCAGATCCAACACTACGTGGGGTTATAGCACCAAACTGCCGTTGAGCATCGCCCCTGAAACTTAATTGAGTTGGAATGGGGTTAAAATTAAAATCCTTTATCAGGTCGAACCAATGCGTTTTTTGTTTTTTAAAAAATTTCATCTTTTTGAATGGCTCTATATATTTTGCATGCGGAGCAAAATTATACCCCAATCCGGCACGGTATCTTTTTACTTCATTAGACTCAATTAATGGAGTATGATTCAGTATATCAATGTAAGAAAAACTTACGTCAAAGTTTTCAATATCATATATTTTGGGCTTTTTGTTACCCGCTCTGTTTTTACGAACGTTTGTAAAATTTACAGTTTTTGTACTGCTAAAAGTAACAGCATTATTACTTATGGAATCCCGTTGGCTCGCTCGAGATGCATTAATATTTTGTTTTAAGGTAATATCGAGCGCATAGGGGTCATAATGTGGTTTACTTACTGTTTGAGAATAACTGGCAAAAACAGGTATTGATATAGCAGCTTTTTTTGGCAATAATTTTCCCAATTCAAGATTAGTGGCTATATCAAATTGTGTTAAATCATCAACATACCGTTGCTCAATTTTTTGCTCAAGCGTACCAAAACCGCTACTGTGGCCGAATACGGACCCTGTAATGGTACCTAAATCTGCAAGATTCATGTCTATTCTTGCCATTGCGGCCCACCCTCCTTTTTCATTGATTGAAGTAAGCCTTAATTCATTTACCCATACTTGCCCGCATGCATTTGGGTTATTTACATTTTGCACCCCAATTAATACGCCCCTAATTTCGCCCAGGTTGGGTTCACCCATTATTGAATAAGTTTGGCCATTAGGTTGCACACTACTGTATAAACTCGTTGGAGAACCATGTATATTTCTTTGCAGTTTTAAATTAGGTAAAATAGAAAGGTCTACATTTAAATTATTGATGGCGGGCCACAACGTATCATTATATCCTGTGCTATTGGGGTCTAAAGTATTTGCTGAAAGTGGTGTTATATATAACGGAGCTGTTATTTCATAGTAATTACTTATAAAATCTGTACCAATTCTAATTACAGCATTTAAATCCTTGTTTTTGATATTATTGGGTGTTTTAACATTATTTTCCAAATGCATATACATATTTAAATTGCCATATTGGCGAATGTCTAATTTGGTGAATGTTTGAAAAACTCCTCTTGCATCATTTTTACCCATTCCGCAAAATTTAAGTGTCATACTCTGTTCATTTTGAAATAGGTTGAACCCATTGCTACTTTGATACTGCTCCCGTTGTACAGCCAACGGTGACCGGTAAGGTAAGGGAGCCCGGAGCTCATTTTCTTCAATATTTACAGCTCCTACTACAAAATCAACATTGGATGTTATAGGAGTGTATGTACCAGTTGAATCAATTTTACTTTGAAAATTACGCCAGGTATTTCTGGTAAACTGCAATTCTCCAAAACGCAGCACTACCGAATCAGTAAAGTCTGTAAGAAACATTCGTATAAAACGAATAGATTTAAAGTCAGGAATATTACCTACATTTTTGTTATAAGCCGAAATAGGTATTCTAAACTGGTACCAGGTTTCGTTACGCGTAGTACCATTAACCAGTTTTATAGGCACTACTTTTTTATCAACGATATAATTTACCCCAATTTGCATGGAAGGATCAAGCTGTGGTTTAACATCAACAATGTATTGAAAATAAGATTCTGACTCGTTCATAGTGTTATCCTTATTCACATCTTCAGCATCAGGATACAAAGTAGCGGCAGATGTAAAACTTGATCCGTCATTTACCTGGGAATTACCTTGTGGATTATTAATGTTCTTATATCTTTTTAAAATACCATCAGAACTTGTAAAACTTGAGTTTCTGTAATATATGTAATTATCAAGGGAAGGATCGTTTTGAACCTGTTGAAGTGCAGCGCCATTCAATATTGGCGCTAAAGCAGACAGGTAACCGGCTCTTTTTTTTCTTTCATTGTCATCATTTAAACCGTCAAAACCAACATCCTGGTATGGACGATCATTGGCATTGTTACTAAAAGAATTTGTTACCTGAATTGGATTCAACGGAGCAACGCCCCATACTGTGGTTGAATCCACCGGTGCCGGAGCATTTGGTGTAGGCAGTCCATTCTCATAAAATCTTCTGCCATCTTTTAAAACGTCTTCCGAAATTGTACCGAGGTTAAAATATAATTTTCCGCCGGCCGAGGGAGATTGTGATTTAATAAAAGGATCCTGTAACCAAAATTCAATAAACTGAACATTTGCTGTTTCAAAATCTGTTTGGTCAATATTACGCATTAAGCCGCCCCATCTTTTTTCCGGGTTTTTTAAATTATTATTAGCATCAATACTGCCGGGGGAAATATCATAATTATATGGCCCTTTTTGATTGGGATAATACGATAAATCAAAAGTGATTAACTGGTTTTGTCCATAAGAAACTGTTTTTAGAGGGAATATTTCATTTTGATTTACAAGACGAACCTGTGGGTCGCTCAATTGATCTTTATCATTACCTAAAGGATTATTTGAACCTTTATAAATTTGCAAAGCAGGTTCAATTTGATACCAGGCCATTTTAGCCCTGTTTCTTCCATAAAGAAGATTATTATTCAAGTTTGATTCTGGGAAAATGGGTAACCCCGCAATATCTGTGGCACCCTGTGGCGTAGAAGCCAATACCCAGCTATTAGCAGGAAAGCGAAGATCAATAGCAGATTCGCTGCCTTCAAAGTCATCAATGAAGATAGTTCCTTTTGTGCCCTTTCCAATTTGTGGTGCATGGCCAGGCTGCAAATATGCACCTTCAGCATACAAATTAATGTTCGATGGTACCGTAGTTGAATAGTAGGGAAGTTTATCTAACAATTTAGTAATTCTTGGTACTTCTTTATTGTAATTTACATCCAGTCCGTACATGGTGTTTTTGATAGGATCGTCACCAATATTATTTTTTGTAAAATACGGACGTTCACTTAACTGTACGATAGTTCCACCAATTGCGAGGCGTTCTTTCAATGTATTTTTAGCGAGATAGTCAAGCCTAAGTCCAAAATATTTTTTTTGCTGAATACCAAAACCTGCATTGTTTTCAAAATTTACCTGCACCGGTAAACCCGCATTTAGTATTGCCTGGTTGGTTACTTTAATTGTACCAAGATCATAGTTAATATCGTAATCGGTACCTTCAATAAGGGTTTGGCCACCAGCAGTAACGGTTACGCTACCACGCGGAATATTATACCCAATACTAATATCTGAAGATCCGGAGGTACGGGCAGATCCTTTTAACAAAAAACGGTTAAGGCCAGGAAATTGCTGCGCCACAGCTTTTATAGAATCATAAAGAGCATAATACAATGTATCCCTGACATTTGCAGGAACCACATTATACACCTTTGGTGCAAGGTCGCGGCCAAATGGCTGTAGCACTGGAAAAATTATTCTGCTATAGGGAGATAATACGGTATACCCTTCTACGTAATCAAACTCGCCATCTGGTTGAGGATCCTGGTTATTATTAAGCCTGTCTAAATTTAATAAAGCTATTAATGGTGTACCCAGATTTTTATCGCCAAAAGGGAAATAACGCTTAGCACCCAAACTGGGTTGCTGGTATAAAACATTCAATTTAAAGTCAGTGGGTGTTAATGAACCATAGCCAACAGCATATACATTTTTCATCATCAATTGCCATATTGGCAATTGAGGGCGCTGAGAAGTAGCCTTTAATAATTTAAGAAATAATACCTGTTGTGTAGCCGTAGTACTGTCTGGAGGCAGATCAGATGAAAATTCACCCACCCGGTAAATTCTTCCATTGTAGGAGTATTGAAAAGCAACCGCCAGTACTTCATCGGCCTGTAAAGGTTGCGATAGAGAAATATAACCAACCTGCCTGTTAAAAATATATTGTGATGAATCTAATTTACGTGCAAATGTTTTTTCAAAATCCTGCACAGGGGTAAGTCCCATTGTCTGCAAATTACTAACTACTAGCGCAGGATTTCTATTTCCGGCATTAGAAATTATATTACTATACTCATTATTTGTTCCATTATCTGGAGGGGCAAAATTGCTGGTTACAGATATTACAGGAGGTTGCAGATATGGTTTTATCTCTCCTAAATCCATTAATCCAACTATATCTCTTGTATTAACAGTACTGCCATTTTTATTGGTAACCCACACTTCTAACCGAAGTATTTGAACCGGAGTGGTAACAGCCGGTAAAGTAGACATTACCGAATTATAATTGTTTTCAAAATATTGTGATAATAAAAAGTGTCGGTTTTCTTCATATTCATCTCCTTTCAGATCAATTAATTGGGCAGAAGCACCACCTTGTAAATTGGCCGTTTGTCTTGTTGATTTTTGATTGGCCAATACAGCAGTAATGTTTAGCTTACCAAACTGCAGTTGAGTTTTTAAACCAAATAATTGTTGTGCTCCTGGTATAAAATTGCTACGGGATTGAAACTGTACAGCGCCGGCTTCAAAACGTTTAATAATCTCATCATCAAAGCCAACATAATCAAGTTTTAACTGGTTATCCTGACCAAAGTTGGCAATTGTATTGTAATTGATAGGAAATTTTAATTTATCGCCGATATTAGCAATTACATTCACCTGCGCATTCATACCAAAATCTAATCCGCCATTCTTTCTTGCTTTTTCTGGCAAAGTGGGGTTATTTATATTTTGTCCCTGATAACCTAAAGTAATATCAAGATTTCCCTGAGGTATAATCTCTATTTTACCATTGCCAAATAAACGGTTAAAGAGGTTATCGTATAATGATAACTTAGGCTTTACCAATTTACGATTTAGCAAACTCATCGTATTAGATCTTTTTTTAAAATAATCTATCTCTGATTGTCTACCTCTTAGTTTCCAGTATTCCTCAAAAGTATAAGTAGCAGGGGTTTGGTAATATTTATCTCCAATTTTTTCGTAAAGAGTATAAAGCTGTGTACTAAAATCGAATGAAACAGAATCTGTGAAGTTGGATGGTTTATTAAAATCGTAGGTATTTCTTGCGCCATTGCTCAAAAAATCACCCCTTTTATCATTAATCGGATAAGGCACGCCGTTGGGTAAACTAGTATCACCGGCAGCACGAGAAGATTTTGCGTTGCCGTTATTTTGAGCCGTAACAGTTAGTGAAATAATCAGAAAAATAATTACCTGCCCCAACCCAAAGCCAATTGCTTTTAATACAATTTTTCTTTTAAAAAACATCCAGTAAATCAGTTAAAGTAAAATTTGTATCAAATTGCTTTTAAGGATTTTTTTATTAATTCTTCTAAATTGGTTAAGTTAGGATCGTTCTGAGTAATTTTTTGAACAGCTGTTTCCGCCTGAGGGCGGCTTATACCTAGTGAAACTAATGCATTTAACGCATCTTGCTCTAATCTATTGCTTGCTGTAGATGGTATTGTAAGGTCTGATGATGCTTTATTTACTTTATCTCTTAATTCTAGTACCAATCTTTCAGCTGTTTTCCTACCAATTCCTTTTACACTCTCCAGCAGTTTTACATTATTCTGTATAATCGCTCTGCTAACTTCATCTGGCTTTAAATGAGACAGCATCATCCTTGCAATTGCTGCACCTATCCCTGAAACACTGATAAGCTGGATAAACATTTCCTTTTCCCCCTTATCAAAAAAACCATATAAAACATGTCCATCTTCTTTAATCTGCAGATAGGTAAATAATTTTCCCTCATGCAAGTTTTGAATATGTGTATATGTGTTTAGGCTAATATTTAGCTCATATCCTACCCCGTTTATATCCACATAAACCTGTGCCGGGTTCTTCAGAGTAAATTTTCCTTCCAAATATGCGTACATAAAGTTCTTTAAATCTGTTGCAAAAATAAGTATAATTCATAAGCGATACACTTACAATACCTTACCCCTTAAATTTAATCTACCAATTTTTAGCGTATTTTTGCACCCTTCCAGAAAATAATTAATGTATCCGAAAAAATAAAGCTTTTAAACTATATGCAAAAAATTACCGCAGCCATTACCGCCGTTGGAGGATATGTACCAGATTATAGGCTTACCAACGCTATATTGGAAACAATGATTGATACCAACGATGAATGGATAAAAACAAGAACGGGTGTAGAAGAAAGGCGAATTTTAAAGGGTGAAGGACTTGCAACATCTGATATGTGTGTACCTGCTGTTTTAGAGCTTTGCAAAAAAAGAGGAATACAACCTGATGAAATTGATTGCATGATTGTAGCAACGGTAACCGCCGATATGGCTTTTCCGGCAACTGCAAATATTGTTTGTGATAAAATAGGTGCTGTAAATGCCTGGGGATTTGATTTAAGCGCTGCCTGTTCTGGTTTTTTATTTGCATTAACAACAGGAAGCTCTTTCATTGAAAGTGGCCGTTATAAAAAAGTTGTAATAGTGGGTGCCGATAAAATGAGTGCTATTGTAGATTATACAGACAGAACTACCTGTATACTTTTTGGAGATGGTGCAGGCGCTGTTTTGCTGGAGCCTTCAGCAGATGATAATGGTATAAAAGACAGTCTTTTAAAAAGTGATGGAGGCGGACGCAAATATTTGTATCAGAAGGCGGGAGGTTCTTTAAATCCGGCTTCGGTAGAAACCGTAAAGGCAAAAGAACATTTTATTTTTCAGGATGGGCAGCCTGTTTTTAAAGCTGCTGTAAAAGGAATGGCAGATGCTGCTTACGACCTGTTACAACGCAATAATTTAACAGGTGATGATATTGCATGGCTGGTACCACACCAGGCCAATAAAAGAATTATAGATGCAACTGCCAATCGTATGGGCTTATCTCATGATAAAGTAATGTTGAATATACAGCGGTATGGCAATACAACTGCTGCGACCATACCCTTGTGTTTATGGGATTTTGAAAAGCAATTAAACAAGGGAGACTCGATTGTACTGGCAGCTTTTGGAGGTGGTTATACCTGGGGTGCAACTTTGGTAAAATGGGCCTATGATACAGCTTCTTCCACGTCGGAAATATAAATCCTATTTTTAATTGAATTCGCAGGTTTGTTTTAAACTAAACAACTTTTATATCCGGCAATATTCTTTTTGTGCCGGCATACAATTCATATTCAAACAAACGGCAATCAATTTTGCTGGTGTAAAATTCAATCCGGCGGCTTGGTTTAAGGCCAATTTTTTTGGCCAGTTCTAAATTGCCTGTGAAAATATAGCCGGCATAGCCTTTACATTTTTTCTTCATAAAATCGCCAATACGGCCGTAAGTAATTTGTAGTTCTGCCGCTTCTCCCAGGCGGTCGCCATATTCGGGGTTAAAATAAATAATACCGTTTTTATCTTCAGGAATATTGGTTGCTTCAAAATCACCTATAGCAAATTCTATAATGTCAGCAACACCGGCAGCCCCGGCATTTATTTTTGAAATATTAATTGCATCAGCGCTGATGTCTGTTGCAATAATTATTAATTCAGGTACTGTTACAATAATCTCGTCTAGCCGTTGACGTTGCTGTTGATACATTTCATCCTTATATCCCAAAATGTGCATAAAGGCATAGTTGGTACGATATAGGCCCGGCCTACGATTGGTGGCTAATAAAGCTGCTTCAATGGCTAAGGTAGATGAGCCGCACATAGGGTTGACAAAGGGTGATTGCCTATCCCATTTTGTTGCTAATAATGTAGCGGCGGCCAATGCTTCCAGCATAGGAGCTTTACCTGGAATTTTTCTATACCCATGTTTGGATAAGGTTTCACCTGAAGTATCAATAAAAATCTCTACAGCTGATACTTGCCAATACAAATGAATAACTGTTTTATCAAGTTCAGGCCCTGCATTTGGCCTTTTACCCGTCTTATCTCTAAACCGGTCTGCAATGGCATCTTTTACAGTTACATTAGCAAATAACGAATTGTTGATAGTTTCATTATTTACATTGCTGGTGATTGAGAAATAGCCATCTGCAGCAATAATATCTTCCCAGGCAAAATCAAGCAAGGCTGTATACAATTCCTGTGCATCACGGGCACTAAATTCATTGATAGAAAATAATATCTGGCTGGCACAACGCAGGTTTAAATTTAGTTTGATACAATCTGCCAGGGTTCCATTTAATTCCACTCCGGTTTTAAAAATACGTATGGGTGTAAAACCAAGTTCTGTAATTTCCTGTTGCAGAAAAGGAGATAAACGATTGCTGCAGGTAACAATTATTTTACTGGTAGTGTTAAAATTTTGCATAATTATTACAAAAGTAAACAATAGGAATGGCTTGAAGTATTTGGGTTCTACTACGATTCAATAAAGCTACATAGCAGTATTGCCGATGAAAGGATTGTGACCTGCCTTTGCCGGCAGGCAGGCACAACGATGCTGCAATAAAAACAAATGCTTGTATTGGCATTTTGCTCATGCCGCAAAATAAAATTATAAAAAAGAAGTACATTGTGTAATGGACTTTCAAAAAGATATACGGCTGGCGGTATTAATTGATGCTGACAATGTGCCTTACAGCAACATAAAAGGCGTAATGGAAGAGATTGCCAAATATGGCACACCAACTTTTAAAAGAATTTATGGCGACTGGACAAAACCCACCGTTTCTGGCTGGAAAAATGTGTTGCTGGAAAATGCGATTACTCCTATCCAGCAATACAGTTATACCAGCGGAAAAAATAGCAGTGATAGTGCACTTATTATTGACGCCATGGATATTTTATACTCGGGCAAAGTTGATGGTTTTTGTATTGTTTCTAGTGATAGCGATTTTACAAGATTAGCTACAAGACTAAGGGAAGCTGGTATGAAAGTTTTTGGAATAGGTCAAAAGAAAACTCCTAACCCATTTATTGTTGCCTGCGATAAATTTATTTACATGGAAATTATTCCTGTATTTGAATCAGGTGAAACAGAAACACCTAAAACAAAAACCAGTAAACCCCAGGCTAAAACCGCTGTTGATAAAGTAAACAAAGAAACACTTAAATTAATTGCTGCTACCATCAATGATCTGGCAGATGAAAATGGCTGGGCATTTTTGGGAGACGTGGGAAATTTAGTTTTAAAAAAACAACCCAATTTTGATCCAAGAAATTATGGCTTTTTAAAATTAACTCCATTAATAAACTCTTTACAACAATTTGAAATTGATAAAAGAGAGACGGAAAAGGGAGGGACTAAATTAATTTTTATCCGCAATAAAGAATAGTTATCTGCAATTATGTGTTTTAAAAAAATTGTAAAAATTATAAGCGCAAGAAACACTTTTGAAGACTATCCTTCCAAAAAGGAATGTTTACAGCAAATGTTTTTTGAATTTTGCTAGTATCCATTACTGAGTACGCCGGGCGTTTAGCAGGTGTAGGATAATTTGATGAAGGTATTGGATGAACAATACATTTACTGCCGGATAATTCTTTAATAGCTACTGCAAACAGCCACCAATCAATAATTCCGCTATTGGAATAATTATATATTCCAGCGTTTTCTGCTGCTTTACCTGAAGAAATAATTTGCATAATTGCCGCTGCAAGATCCGCTGCATAAGTAGGACATCCTTGTTGGTCGCTTACCACATTCAACTGCTCTTTCTCTTTCATTAGCCGAACCATGGTTTTTACAAAATTATTTCCGAAGCTTGAGTAAACCCAGGATGTACGGATGATAATGGTTCCTGTATTATTTTGCAGGGCTAATTCTTCTCCTTTTAATTTTGTATCACCATAGATGTTAACTGGCGCTACAGGATGATCTTCTTTATAAGGAATTGTTGAAGTGCCATCAAATACATAATCCGTTGAAATATGAATGAACTGTGTATTATATTGTTTACAAACTTCGCCCAAATTACCCACAGCCTTTGCATTTATCAATAATGCCTTTTCGGGTTCTGTTTCTGCTTTATCAACAGCTGTATAGGCCGCACAATTAACACAAAAATCAATAGCATGATTGGCAAAATATTTTTTTATTGCCCCCTCATCATCAATGGGTAAATCTTCCTTTGTAACAAACAAAAAATTGTATGCAGGGTAAGATGATGAGATTACTCTCATTTCGTTACCTAGTTGTCCACTGGCACCTGTAACTAAAATTGTTTTTTTTTCTTTCACCATTAAAAAATAAAATTACTTATACAATTATCTATGCTGGGATGAATAAAATCTTTATCCGCAACAATAGCTTTATCAAGTGGTATTTGCCAATTAATATTCAATTTTGAATCACTGTACAAAAGCCCACCTTCACTTTCTTTGTTATAAAATGCATCGCATTTATATAAAATCTCTGCGGTTTCACTTAATACCGAATATCCATGGGCAAAACCCTTTGGCACCAATAGCTGTATTTTATTTTCGGCAGATAGCTCTATGCTAAAAACCTTGCCATACATGGGAGAGCCTTTTCTAACGTCTACCACTACATCTAAAATAACACCGCTTAATGCACGTACAAGTTTTGTTTGTGCATGAGGAGGTTGTTGAAAATGTAAACCGCGTATTACACCGTACGATGACCTTGCCTGATTATCCTGAATAAATTTCATGGTAACACCTCCGGCTGAAAAAGTGTTTTCATTATAACTTTCAAAAAAATAACCACGTTCGTCATTAAACACCCGTGGTTCAAAAATTAATACTCCGGGAAATTCTGTTTCTGTAAAAGGCATAAAGTTTATGAATATTTTTCTTTAAAAAAATCGATTGTTTCAATTAACCCATCTGCAAAATTTTTAGTGGGGGTATATCCCAATAAATCATTTGCCAGTGAAATATCGGCCAATGAATTCCTAATGTCGCCGTTTCTTGGCTCCCGGTAAATTGGTTCAAAATTACTATGCAAATATTTTTTGCAGGCATTATATAAATAATTAACCGAAAAATTTTCCCCGGTTGCTACATTAAATACTTTGTTTATGGCTTGAGCATTATCCGTTAACATCCCTTTTATATTAACCTGAACAGCATTGTCTACAAAAGTAAAATCCCTGGTTTGTTCACCATCTCCGTTAATATAAACCGGAGTATTTTTCATAATCCCTTTTACAAATAAAGGAATTACTGCAGCATAGGCCCCATCGGGGTCCTGTCGTGGACCAAAAATATTAAAATATCTGAAGCCCATTATCTTTAATCCATATACATCAGCAAAAACCTGCGCATATAATTCATTTGTTTTTTTTGTTGCGGCATATGGAGATAAACAATTCCCTATGCGGTTTTCTATTTTTGGTAAAGATGGTTCATCGCCATATACCGATGATGATGAGGCATAGACAAATTGTTGTACATTATTATCAATGGCCGCCTTAACCATATTTAGGAAGCCGCCTACATTTACTTCATTAAAATATAATGGCTCTTTAATAGAGCGGGGAACTGAGCCCAATGCAGCCTGGTGACTTACATAAGTAATTTTGCTGCATGCTAATTGACAGGTTTCTGCATTTCTGATATCACCTTCAATAAACTCAAAACTACTATACTGACGAAGAGAAGCCATATTTTTTTCAAATCCATTAACAAGATTGTCTAGCACCCGTACTTTTTGAGCACCATTTTTTAATAAATATTCTGCAATATGGCTACCAATAAAACCAGCTCCCCCAGTTACTAAAAAGCTGGAATTAGTTAAATTTTTTGTATGAAACCTGACATTCATTAGTTATTACTCATTCATTAAACAATTTTACAAACTCCAATAATGCCTGTTTTTTATCATACCGCGGTACATTCCTTTTAGATCTGCAATCATAGCGCTATCTTTTGTAATACTGGAAAAATAAATATCATCAAATTTTTTATATTCACTGTGTGGCACTGTAACAATAACCGCATCATAATCGCTGGCAATATCAGTTGTCAGCTCAAACCCATATTCATGCATTAATTCTTTACTATCAGCATATGGATCTGAAACATGTACATTTAATGAAAATGATTGCAATTCTTTCACCACATCTGCAACCTTACTATTACGTATATCACTTACATTTTCCTTAAAGGTGGCACCCATCACCAATACTTTAGCATCTTTTACATTACTACTATATTGAATAATATGCTGTAATATTTTTTTAGCAACATATCCAGACATCCCATCATTTATAACACGGCCCGCCAAAATTACCTGGCTATCATAACCCATTTTTTTTGATTTATGGGTAAGGTAATATGGATCAACACCTATGCAATGACCACCTACAAGGCCTGGATGAAATTTTAAAAAATTCCATTTTGTCCCGGCAGCTTCAAGTACTTCAAAAGTATTAATCCCCATTTTATCAAAAATAATTGATAGCTCATTCATCAAGGCAATGTTAAGGTCTCTCTGTGTATTTTCGATAATTTTTGCGGCTTCAGCCACTTTAATACTAGATGCTTTATACACTCCTGCTGTTACAACAAGTTCGTATACTTTTGCTATAAGGTCCAGACTTTCCTTATCACAACCACTTACAACTTTAATAATCTTTGCCAGGGTATGTTCTTTGTCGCCGGGGTTAATTCTTTCAGGGGAATATCCTGTTTTAAAATCAATGATATTTTTTAAGCTACTTAATTTTTCAATAATGGGTAAACAATCTTCTTCTGTACAACCTGGATATACCGTGCTTTCAAAAACTACATAATCACCTTTCTTAATTACTTTACCAATAGTTTCACTAGCTCTTTTTACAGGTAACAGGTCAGGTACTTTATGATCATCAACTGGCGTAGGTACTGCAACAATAAAAAAATTTGCCTGCTTTAAAATTTCCAGGTCGCTTGTAAATTCTATATCGCAACCTTCAAAAGCATTAGTTTCCAATTCCTGGCTTGGATCAATTTTATTACGCATCATTTCTACTCTGGCAGAATTGATATCAAAGCCAATAACTTTAATTTTTTTTGCAAACGCCAACGCAATTGGTAGTCCAACATATCCCAAACCGATAACCGCCAGTTTTTTGTTTTTATTTAATAAATCTTGATACATTTTGTAAATACCCTTAATCATTTGATATAATAGCAATTTTGCGATTATATCAAATGTGCAATGGATTTTTTTAATTACTCAGCTATTTGTTATTAATTCATGAGCAAGAATTCATGCTTTTTATTGAAAGAATATCTTCACATTTCCATCTATACTCTTTAAATAGCTTTGGTAAATTCTTTAGGCAACTTATACAATTCTGTCTGTGGCAGGGATTTAAAATATTCATACGTTATTTTTAAACCGTCTGCCCTATTTACTGTTGGTTGCCAATCTAAAATTTCTTTAGCCTTTGTAATATCTGGCTGGCGTTGTTTTGGATCATCTGTTGGTAATGACTTGTATATCAATTTTTGCTTTGTACCTGTTAGTTTTATTATTTCCTCAGCAAAGTCTTTCAATGAAATTTCGTCGGGATTACCAATATTTAAAGGTTGAGTATAATTACTCATTAGAAGGCGATAGATACCTTCTACGAGATCACCTACATAGCAAAAACTTCTTGTTTGGCTTCCATCACCAAAAACAGTTAAATCTTCACCACGCAATGCCTGACCAATAAAAGCAGGTAATGCACGGCCATCATTTAAGCGCATACGAGGGCCATACGTATTAAAAATTCTAACTATTCTGGTTTCAACATGATGAAATGTATGGTACGCCATGGTAATGGCTTCCTGAAAACGTTTAGCCTCATCATAAACACCTCTTGGGCCAACCGGGTTTACATTACCCCAATACTCTTCATTTTGCGGATGAACTAATGGATCTCCATATACCTCACTAGTGCTTGCGACCAATATTCTTGCTTTTTTTGAAAGTGCGAGGCCTAAACAATTGTGTGTACCTAAAGAACTTACTTTTAATGTTTGAATAGGTATTTTTAAATAATCAATTGGGCTTGCAGGTGAGGCAAAATGTAAAATATAATCTAAGTCTCCGGGAATATGAATAAATTTAGAAACATCATGGTGATAAAATTCGAACTCCTTTAATTTAAATAAATGTTCAATATTATTTAGATCTCCGGTAATAAGATTATCCATACCGATTACATTGTAACCTTTCTTTATAAAAAGATCGCTAAGATGAGATCCTAAGAATCCGGCTGCGCCAGTTATTAATACCCTTTCAGAAGCCATATAAAATATATTATTTTGAATTTCTTTTTTTAGATAGACACTTTTTAAGATTATTTAATAGTTCTTCTTCCAATACTCACATAATGATATCCGAGGTCTTCCATCAGTTTTAAATCAAATAGATTGCGTCCATCAAAAATTGCTTTATTTTTTAATAAAGAGGTTATCTTACTAAAATCTGGCGTTCTAAATTCACTCCATTCTGTGGCAATTACCAGGGCATCTGCATCTTTTAAAGCATCATACTGCCCTTCTACATAAGAAATTTTTTCACCAACTACTTGCTTTACATTGTTCATTGCTTCGGGATCAAAAGTTGATATTACAGCACCGGCAGCCAATAATTCTTTAATGATGTATAAGGCCGGAGCTTCCCTGATATCATCTGTATTTGGTTTAAAAGCCAGCCCCCACAAAGCAATTTTTTTGCCTTGAAGATTATTATTAAAATATGCTTTTATTTTGGGGATTAAATGAAGCTTTTGTTTTTCATTTACTTCCATCACAGCTTCAAGAATCCTAAAATCATAATTAACCTCTGCAGACGATTTTGCCAATGCCTGTACATCTTTTGGAAAGCAGCTTCCACCATAACCAATACCCGGAAATAAAAAGCGCCTGCCAATACGTTCATCACTACCCATTCCTTTACGAACCATATCCACATCAGCTCCAAGCAATTCACAGAGCTGTGCAATCTCATTCATAAATGTAATTTTTGTAGCCAAAAAAGAGTTGGCTGCATACTTTGTTAACTCAGCGCTTTTCTCATCCATAAATATTAATGGATTTCCCTGACGCACAAAAGGAGAATATAAATCACTCATTATTTTTTTTGCTCTTTCCGATGATGTCCCAATAACTACCCTATCCGGTTTCATAAAATCGTCTACTGCCACCCCTTCTCTTAAAAATTCCGGATTACTCACAATATCAAAAGACTCTTCAGTGCCCCCGTTGCTCAATAGTGCTTGTTTTACTTTTTCAGCTGTTCCCACAGGCACAGTGCTTTTGTCAATAATTACCTTGTAGTCATCTTTTTTAATTAGCGCACCTAATTCTTTTGCAACTCCCAAAATATATTTTAAATCTGCACTTCCATCTTCCCCGGGAGGAGTTGGCAACGCTAGACAAATTACCTGGGCATCCTTAATTCCTTCAGATAATGAAGTTGTAAAACGAAGGCGGTTTTCTTTTAAATTCTTTAAGAATACTTTTTCTAAGCCAGGCTCGTAAATAGTTATTTTACCTGAAGCCAGTTTTTCTACTTTAGCTTTGTCAATGTCTACACAAATAACTTCATTACCTGTATCTGCAAAGCATGTTCCGGATACTAATCCTACATATCCTGTTCCAACAACTGCAATTTTCATAAAAATTATACGTTTATATATTCTAAAACAGATGAAGCAATAAAAGATTGTTGCTCTTCATCAAGTTCTGTGTGTATAGGCAAAGAAATAACTCTTTGAGTTAACCAATCTGTTATGGGTAATTGATACTCTGTTCCACCAAAAGCATCAAACATTTTTTGTTTATGGCAAGGAACAGGATAATAGATCATAGATGGAATACCTTTATCCGCAAGGTATTTATTCAGCCCATCTCTATCAACATTATTCAATATTAAAGTATACTGATGAAAAACATGGTTGCAATACTTTTCCCTGAATGGTGTTACTATTTTTTCATGCCCTGCAAAAGCATTGTCATAAAAATCAGCTGCTTTTCTACGGGCACTAATATATTCATCCAGGTACTTTAATTTAATATCCAGTATCGCAGCCTGTATTGCATCCAATCTGGAATTACAGCCAACCATATCATGGTAGTAACGTTTACTTTGCCCATGAGAGGCAATCATTTTTAATCTTTCTGCTAACGCATCATCATTGGTAAATATTGCCCCACCATCTCCAAATGCACCGAGGTTTTTTGAAGGATAAAAAGATGTGCAGCCAATATGGCCTATACACCCGGTTTTAACAACTGCCCCATTACTAAATGAATAATCGCAACCAATAGCCTGTGCGTTATCTTCAATTACAAAAAGATTGTACTTTTTTGCAATCGTCATAATCTTTTCCATGTCAACTGCATGGCCATATAAATGAACCGGAATAATAGCTTTCGTTTTTGGTGTAATAGCCTTTTCAACAGCCGAAGCATCCATGCAAAAAGTTTGTTTATCTACATCTACAAAAACTGGCTGCAAATGAAGTAATGCAGCTGCTTCTACTGTTGCTATGTACGTAAAAGAGGGAGTAATAACCTCATCACCAGACTTTAGGCCAAGCGCCATCATTGAAATCTGTAAGGCATCAGTACCATTGGCGCAGGTAACTACATGCTTAACCCCATTATATGTGGCAAGATTTGCTGCAAAATCATTTACCACTTTACCACCAATAAATACGGAACTTTCCATTACTTTCAAAACTGTTTCATCTACCTGTGGCTTAATTTTAAGGTACTGAGTTCCTGTATCTACCATTTGCAAGGGCCTCATATATTATTTTTTTCGATGGCAAAGATAGGGATTCAATACTCAGTTTCAAATTTGGCTTTAGCAAAATGCATTGATATATAATTGAATATTTGCTGTTAGATTTGCTATAAAAATACAATTGGATACATTTTTTTATACCAGTTTTCTTAACCTGTATGTTGTTGGTATTAAGATTTTATCAATCTGGAATCCGAAGGCAAGGTTATGGATAAATGGAAGAAAGAAATTCCCTACTATCAACATTAAAAATAATAGCAATACAAAAACAGTATGGATGCACTGTGCCAGCCTGGGCGAATTTGAGCAGGGAAGACCTGTAATAGAAAGTATAAAAAATCAATACCCCCAGGTTAAAATTGTGCTTAGTTTTTTTTCGCCTAGTGGATATGAAGTTCAAAAAAATTATGCTGGTGCCGATGATGTTATTTACCTGCCAATAGACAGTAAAACAAATGCAAAGAAAATAGTTTCGGCTATTAACCCTTCACTAGTATTATGGGTAAAATATGAGTATTGGTTTTATTATCTTGAAGAACTGAAACAACAAAATATTCCTTTATTATTAGTATCCGGCATTTTTAGAAATAATCAACCTTTTTTTAAATGGTATGGCACTTTCTGGCAAAAGGCATTAGCATGTTTTACACATTTATTTTTACAGGACGAAGCTTCTGAAAATTTATTAGCCGGTATTAACAGTAATAAAAATGTAACAGTAACCGGTGATACAAGATTTGACAGGGTAATTGAAATTGCCGAGCAATTTGAACTTATTCCGCTGATGAAAGAGTATTGTGGCGAAAGCAAAGTAATAGTAGCAGGTAGCACATGGGAAGAAGATGAAGCAGAATTGATACACTATGTTAAAGGCAACCCACAAATTAAATTCATTATAGCGCCGCATGAAATTGACGCAGACAATTTAAAGGATGTACAAAAAGAATTTGCTGGATCAATATTTTATTCTGAGCTGCTTACCACCCAATCTTTGAGTTTAAATGTGTTAATCATTGACAATGTGGGGACGCTGTCACGTTTATATCACTATGCTGATATAACCTATGTTGGTGGAGGGTTTGGCGATGATGGCGTACATAACGTTTTGGAAGCAGCCGTGTATGGCAAACCTGTTATTTATGGGCCGGAATTTGAACAATTTAAAGAGGCAACTGAATTAATAGACTGCCGTGGTGGCTTTAGCATTTCTACTGCTTTAGAACTTGAAAAGGTGTTTACAAAATTATGGGGGGATGAACAACTTTTAAAGACTACTGGTGAAGCCGCAAAAAATTATGTGTATTCTAATTCCGGTGCTACAAAAAAAATTATGGACTATATTCAGGAGAACCGCCTTTTAACCAATTGATCAAAGTGCTGAACTGTTTCGTTGCTATCTTTCCAGCCAAGTTTTGTTTTTAATTCCCTCTTTACCCAATATTCTGCTTCAGGCCAAATGGTAAAACTATTGATGGTTTTAATGCTCCGTTCGTACATTACTTCATCTCCCCTAAATAATTCATTGATAAATAAAAACCTTTCATTTACCCCGATGGCTTTTTTAAGGTCTTTCACAGGGGCATCACTTAATTTAGCACTTAATTCTGTTGTATCCTCTTTTAAACTATCATTAAGCGACCTGTTTTTTTTACCTACCGATTCATTTATTTCTTTTGCAGGAACCGTCTGGTTTTGGTGTATTAATGTAGGTATATCATCTTCGCCCATATCAAATAACAGTTGCGGTTTGCTGTGCGAACTTATATGTGAAATTACCGTAGCATTGCGCTTTATTTCTTCTAACTCTGCTTCTATCGCAGCTTCGTCAACCTGTAAAATTTCAACAGTCCTCTCTTCAATAATACCTAATTTGTCTTTTTCAGCATCCTGCCATTGTTCTACTATTTTTAAAGGCATTGATATAGAGACGGCCCTATCTGCACCCTTGGGTTGAGCTGTTTTTAAATGCATTAATTCATGCTGCATCATTTCAACAGTTATTAATAAGCTGTCTACCGGCAAATTTTCGCTAATTTGTTTTTGCAGCTTTTGCAAAAGTGTTTCCACTCTTTCCATAAACACTATTATTTTTAACAGGCAATTGCAAAGAAAAATTAGTTTTGACTAATGGCCTAAAACTGTAAACTTTGCAAACATTCCATTAAAGTTACAAACTCAATTTTAAAATAATTTATAAATGTTTATTGAACCCTATTTAAAAGGCGGCCGCGGTTCTATTGAAGTAATTTGTGGCAGTATGTTCAGTGGAAAAACTGAAGAATTGATACGGCGCTTAAAGAGAGTTAAGATTGCTAAATTAAAAGCAGAGATATTTAAACCAACCATTGATATTCGCTATGATGAAGTAAATATTGTAAGCCACGATACAAATTATATCCAAAGCACACCGGTAGACAGTTCAAAAAAAATTTTACTACTGGCAAAGGATGTTGATGTAGTGGGTATTGATGAGGCCCAGTTTTTTGATGCAGAAATAGGGAATGTTTGCGAGCAATTGGCTTTACGGGGTGTAAGAGTAATTATTGCAGGGCTGGATATGGACTATACCGGAAAGCCATTTGGCCCTGTACCAAACCTGCTGGCAATTGCCGATTATATTACCAAATTACACGCCATTTGTGCAAAGTGCGGTAATATTGCCAATATTAGTTATCGAAAAATTACTGATGACAAACAGTTGATATTGGGTGAAAAAGATATATATGAACCAAGGTGCAGGATGTGCGCCCAATTGGAAGTGTAATCATTATTTGTAAGTATCTGTCAAAGATTTTTTGATTATTTAAAATGTATCATCTTAACATGACAAAAACTGTTTTTGCATTATTAAAAAAAGATCTACTACTCGAATTAAGGCAGCAGCATAGTTTTTATGGCATATTATTATATGTAGCTTCTACCATATTTGTACTTTATTTATCCCTTAATAATCCCGAAGCCGATGTTTGGAATGCCCTATTTTGGGTAATACAATTATTTGTATGTGTAAATGCAGTAGCCAAAAGTTTTTTGCAGGAAAGCCGTGGACGGATGCTGTATTTTTATTCTATTGCAAGTGGCAAAGAATTTATTGTTGCCAAACTTATTTACAATATAATTTTAATGTTATTGATGAGTTTGATGAGCCTTGCATTGTTTTTTCTATTATTAAAAAACCCTTTAACTAACCCGATACAATTTGTTGGCATAGTGTGCCTGGGTAGTATTAGTCTTAGCCTTGTATTTACTTTATTAGCGGCGATAGCGGCAAAGGCACAACAAAATGCTGCTTTAATGGCTATCCTGGGTTTTCCTTTAATTGTTCCTCAATTATTATTGGTAATTAGGTTATCTAAAGCAGCTTTTGGCGAAATTTTCAGGGATGGCGCCCTGCTAAACTTAACACTGTTAATTATTGGTTTTGATGTAATGGTGCTTGTATTATCAATAATACTATTCCCTTTCCTATGGAAAGATTAGTATTTATTTTATTCATCCTGGATAGGCACTTTTGCTGCAATTTTTCCATAAACCCAGGTACCAGCTATGGCAGATAGAAGCGTGATAGTTACTACACCAAAACCAGCCCCTATTTGTGCAAAAAGCGGTCCGGGACATGCTCCTGTTATTGCCCACCCTATCCCAAAAATTAAGCCTCCGATTATTTGTCCTTTATCAAATTTTTTATCCTCGATAACAATTGCTTCGCCGCTAAATGTTTTGATATTAAAACGTTTGATAAGGAAAATAGAAATCATTCCTGTTACAATAGCCGTTCCTATAACACCATACATGTGAAAAGAAGTTAACTGAAACATTTCCTGTATGCGAAACCAACTGATTACTTCTGCTTTTACAAACGTAATTCCGAAAAAAATACCTACCACTAAATATTTAATATTCTTCATTGTAACAGTTTAAATATGACCGGTAAAATAAAATTTGCACTAATAAAGCCGCCCACCATAAAAGATATAGTTGCCACAAGTGACGGCCATTGTAAATTAGACAATCCCATTATAGAATGGCCCGAAGTGCAGCCCCCTGCATACCGGGTACCAAATCCAACTAAAAATCCTCCTACAACAAAAAAGAAAAATCCTTTTAAAGTAAATACATTTTTCCAGGTAAAAATATCCAAAGGCATCAGTCCGGTAAAATCTGTTACTCCATATCCCTTTAATACCGTTTGTGTTTTTTCAGCCACTGCAATGGCATTAGGATTTTGCAAAAAACGGGAAGCTATAAATCCTCCAATCAATATGCCGGCAACAAAAAACAGGTTCCATATTTCTTTCTTCCAGTCGTATTTAAAAAATGGGATATTAGCCGGTATACACATGGCGCATATATGCCGCAAAGAAGAGGAAATGCCAAATTTTTTATTGCCTAATAATAATAAAACAGGTACCGTTAACCCAATCATAATTCCCCCTGCCAACCAATGCCATGGTTCTTTAATTAATTCAATCATCTTGTAATATTATTGATTAATGTGTTATAAAAATAATTAAATCTAACCATTAAAAAAAAGTAGTTTTTTCAGCAATAAGCTAACCAGCTTACTTCTTTTTGTTTTCCAACAGTTTTCTTATATTCAGAAACTTTATTGATGGAAATTTAGTTGTTTTGTAAAAAATTGCAACAGAAAAGTTTTACTGTAATATGTTTTACAGACTGAAAAATTTACAATTTGCATAACAGGGTGTTTCCCCTAATTTTGCAATCTCATTATTATTTAAATGCGTAAAAGCTGGTGGAAAATATTAGCGGCGGTATTATTATTATATACATTTATCGCCGGTTTTTTAATTAAAGTTCCAAATATTGGTAACCTTAAGGAGACAATACGTAACCTGTTTTTTCATGTGCCTATGTGGTTTGGGCAGCTTGTATTGTTCAGTATTTCTTTAATTTACTCAATAGCTTACTTACGCAACCCCAATTTAAAGCACGACATCTATGCGATAGCTTTTGCCAAAACAGGTATAGTAATGGGTGTTCTTGGTTTGATTACAGGTTCTATTTGGGCTACATATACATGGGGCGAACCATGGAGCAACGACCCCAAACAAATTGGAGTAGCCATTGCCATGCTCATTTATTTTGCCTACTTGGTTTTAAGAAATTCAATAACCGATATTGATAAGAGAGCTAAGATTAGCGCTGTATATAACATTTTTGCTTATTTCATTTACATACCGTTGATAATGATATTGCCAAGACTGGTAGAATCCTTACATCCGGGAGGTAAAGGTGTGCAAGGAAACCCGGGCTTGAATGGTGCAGACCTTGATGCTACCATGAGGCTGGTTTTTTGGCCTGCTGTAATTGGCTGGACTTTATTAGGCACCTGGATAAGTACTTTACATATCAGAATAAATTTATTAAGAGATAAAAAATTAATCAATGCGGAATAAAATCTACTTTTTATTATTGATACTTACAGGCTTATTGTTGAGTGTGAATGTTTTTGCCCAGGATAATGTTGCCCCAGAATCCTTTATGCGCAGCAATGGAAAAATATATGTGGTTGTGGCTATTTGTGTTACTATTTTAATAGGCCTGTTTTTATATATTGCAAGCATTGATAAAAAAATAGGAAAGATTGAAAAAGAAAATCTTTGATGCGTAATTAGTTTGCAAACTGAACAGCTTCGGTTTAAAATTGATAAGAGTAAAGAAAAGCCTGAGTACTCCACAATAAATTTGTATTAAAAAAAGTTTTACCTTGAAGTAATACAAGGCTTGAAAGATGAAGAAAAGAATGGTTTTTAAGAACCATTAAAATAAATTCAAATTTACATAAAGAATAAATATATAACTACTTCCAGTTGTTATAATAAATCGATTGCTTCATTTAAACAAAAACTATGTCAGCACAACAACAGTACAGCTTTTTTGAAAGTGTAGAAAAAAGTTTTGATAAAGCCGCCAAATTCACTAAATGGGACAAGGGTGTTTTAGAACAAATAAAAGTCTGTAACAGCGTATACAGGCTCAATTTCCCAATAAAAAGAGACAATGGCACTATCGAAGTAATAGAAGCCTACCGTGTACAGCATAGCCAACACAAATCGCCTTGCAAAGGAGGTATACGTTTTAGCGACGGCGTAAACCAGGATGAGGTAATGGCGCTTGCTTCATTAATGACCTATAAATGTGCGATAGTAAATGTACCCTTTGGTGGTGCTAAAGGTGGTATAAAAATTAATCCGCGTAATTACAGCGTATATGAGTTGGAAAAAATTACACGACGCTATACTTCTGAGTTGGTAAAGAAAAATTTTATCGGCCCTGGTATAGATGTACCTGCACCCGACTACGGTACAGGCGAAAGAGAAATGTCGTGGATAGTAGATACCTATACATCACTAAAGCCGGGAGAAATTGACGCAGCTGGTTGTGTTACCGGTAAACCTATTACTCAAGGTGGCGTACGTGGACGCAAAGAAGCTACGGGCTTAGGCGTTTTTTTTGGTATACGTGAAGTGTGCAACATGAAAGATGTAATGCAAAAGCTTGGCCTTACTGTTGGTGTTGAAGGAAAAAGAGTAATAGTGCAAGGTATAGGAAATGTAGGCTATCACAGTGCCAAATTCTTTAGGGAACACGGAGCAAAAGTGATTGCAATTTCAGAGCATGACGGCGCTGTTTATAATGAAGATGGATTGAATGAAGAAGATTTAATGCAGTTTAAAAACAGAACTGGTACTATAACACACTTTCCAGGTGCAATAACCATTGCCGATACCAACGAAGCGTTGGAACTTGACTGTGATATATTGATCCCGGCAGCATTGGAAAATGTAATCAATGCAGAAAATGCAGACAGGATAAAAGCAAAAATAATTGGTGAAGCAGCCAACGGGCCTTGTACGCCCGAAGCAGATGAAATATTTATAAAAAAAGGGATTCTGGTTGTACCTGATATGTACCTCAATGCAGGTGGTGTTACCGTAAGTTATTTTGAATGGCTCAAAAATCTTAGCCATGTACGTTATGGCCGTTTGGAAAAACGTTTTTCAGAAAATATGAATACGCACATTTTAGGTCAGATAGAAGAACTAAGTGGTAAAAAAGTCAGTACAGGAGAAAAGGAATTTATATTACGTGGCGCAGAAGAAATAGATCTTGTACATAGCGGCCTTGAAGAAACAATGATTACTGCTACAAGAGAGATCATGCACATTTGGTTAAGTAATCCTGAAATACCTGATATGCGTACAGCCGCATATGTTAGTGCCATTAATAAGGTAGGAATTATTTATGCGGAGTTAGGAATATTCCCATAGTTCTGTAGCATTACTCTACAATACTATTACCGTTGCTATTTTAAATATGATGAGGGTATTTTTTTATACTCCTTTTTTTGTTTTAAAATTATGGCTAATAGATACCTTAATTGAAAACAAATACTTTTATTTTGAATACGTCAACGTAGAGGCAAATCTTGCTTCACCTGCACCAAGTTCCTGGGCAGCGGCATTGCTGATACGTATCAATAAACCATTATTCTGTTTAATATCGGGTATTACATCCAACACTTTTGCATAAATACTTTTACTGTTTGTGATATTGGTAACTTTTATAATTGTTCCCGGCGCTGCAGTATTATGTAAACAGTAATACTTACCATCTTCCCAGCCGCTATTGCTTTTAAATATGGCGGCTGCACCTGTTTCAAATTTTACAACATCTCTTTTTTCCTGCTTTTCAAATGATGGTCTAAAAAAACCGCCATTAAAAGTTTTTACTGAAGCCATTGTTGCAACAGATTGGTTTTCTAGCTCTGGTTCTTTAACTACAGGAATATCTTTTTTTTCTGTTACAATTACAGGCTCTTTTACTATAACAGTTTCTTTTGCTTTTTCAGGTTCTTTTACGCCTACTTCTGGTTCATTTTTCTTTACTGCAACAGGGGTATCTTTTTTAACAAACGCCTGTTCTTTTGTACTATTGTCAACTGGCTTTGTTACAGCCATTGGTGCAAGTGGTGATAGGTCCGGCTTTACTTTTAAATACCCAACAATTAATTTTGTTCCCTTAGGTACAGCATCACCTTTAATATTATTCCATTGTTTTAAAGTGGCCAATGGCAGTGTATTATAGTTAACCCCAATACGGTACAATCCCTCTTTTTCTTTTGTTGCATGGTAAAGTGGTATTAATACTTCATCGGTTGCAGCATTGCCGCTTTGTAAAAAATTTACGGCAATTAAGGGAACTTTTATAACCTGGTTAAGACTCAGGCCCTTTTCGAGCTGTAACTTATTAAATGGTGCAATTTCTTTTGGACTAATATTATACATCCTTCCAATACTATAATAATTTTCTTTTGCCTGTACTGTATGTATGATATAAAAATCGGGAGAAACACCTTCAATAACCAACGGCTTATTTTGCGCCAGCAATAACAAAGGCATACAAAACAACAGTATTAATAATCGCTTCATTCTTTATAAATTTTCGTTGCAAAGATGGGAAAATAAGTTGGTTAGTGGCACTATTATAACTATGGGAATTTTAGATTAACAAAGTATGTGTTTTGCAGTTAGTAACATTACTTTTAGACCTTCATTTGTTTACTTATTAAAAATCCGCCAGTCTTTGGGATAGTAATTATTAACCCGGTTGGGCAAAATTTTTATCCAGCCTAGTTGTAACTGCTGGTAAGTTAACAACACCCATCCTTTAAAGTCAGTGGGTATTTTTATTTCCTGTCTTCGCAGGTATTGCAAGGCAGTATCCTTATTAACAACTATTGATGGTACAGATGCATTAATACTGGTACATAAGGCGAGCTCATGATGTGGAATTAATTCATTTCGGATAATGCTACCCATCTTTATACCTGCCTTTTTTATATACAAAGAAAATTGAATAGAGGCAAGCTCACTTTCCATATGGCGGGGTATAGCAACTACTTCTTCTTTTTGTTTAATAAAGAAAAAATCCTGGTTATCTTTCAAATAAGGCTGTACAATAGCTATTTCATTTGCAACCAGTCTTTCCGATTTTGTCTTGTAATTAGAAACCTGCCAATCTGCAATTGTTTTTTTCCCCTTTGTAAATACAGCAATAAAAAATCCCTCACCTTTTACTTTATCAGGATAAAAGCGATACCCATAAGCGCCATTTTTTTGTGATTGTGTTTCAATAATATTCCATTCAGGTTGTATGTCTATCCCGGCTGGCAACATACCTTCCTCACTGATAAGCCAGTCTGCAATTGCCTCATCTTCGCTTTCTGAATAAGAGCAGGTAGAATAAATCAAGCTGCCGCCTTCTTTTAATGCGGGTAAAACATCTGCTAAAATCCTTTGCTGGCGCTGGCTGCAGCTATTTACATTTTGCAGGCTCCACTCTTCAATAGCTGCTGCATCTTTTCTAAACAACCCGCTGCCACTGCAAGGCGCATCCACCACTATCACATCAAAATAATTTGGCAAACGTTCAAAATCTTTTGGGTCGTTATTGGTCACCATTGTATTGGCTGCTCCCCATTTGGTAATATTTTCTGCTAAAATATTTACCCTTGTTTTTATAACTTCATTACATATCAATAAACTTTTATCGGTAATTAGTGATTGTATTAAAGTTGATTTGCCACCGGGTGCAGCACATAAGTCCAATACTTTTATTGGTTGGGACAAATCAGTGCATTGTTGTAATGCCTGCTCTAAAAACATGCTGCTTGCTTCCTGCACATAATATGCACCGGAATGAAAAACAGGATCCAGTGTAAAGGAAGGCCGATGCCTAAGATAATAACCATTGGAGGCCCAGGGAATTTTACCTTCTATATTTTCTGCAATAGACGTTAATGCTGAAACGTTGTTTATTTTAAAAGGATTTAATCTTATAGAAGTAACCTGCTGGCCAGATTGATGTACATTTTCAAATGCATCTTTATCAAAGCCTTTAAGCCCTTCCAGCGATTCAAGAAATATTGGTGGCAGTTGTGTGCGCAATTTTAAGATAAGTTTGATATAGTTTCAAAATTAACTAAGAGTTGTATAGAAACGCAGATGAAGCAGATTATTACTGATTTTATGGCTAAAAAATAATATTCATTGTTTAGGCTTTACAAATGGATATTAAAAATCCGTTTAAAAAATCCGCCCCAATTTGTGTCATCCGTGTTTCAATCTTTTCTTAATCATCAAAACCAACTAATTTTACAGCAAAACAATTATTGGTAAATGAAGGAGAAACTACAACTGTTAGCCAGTTCAATTGAAGGGGATTTTTTTACCGATGAAGCCATGCGCATTTTGTACGCCACCGATGCTTCAGCGTACCGAGAAATGCCTTTAGCAGTCGCCATTCCAAAAACAACACAGGATATTAAAACGCTTATAGCGTTTGCTCAAACAAATAAATCATCATTAATACCCCGTACAGCGGGCACCTCTTTGGCAGGCCAGGTAGTGGGTAATGGAATTGTTGTAGATGTATCTAAAAATTTCACTAAAATTCTGGAACTTAATCTGGCGGAAAAATGGGTACGTGTACAACCCGGTGTTATAAGAGACGAATTGAATATGTTTTTAAAACTACATGGTTTATTTTTTGGCCCCGAAACATCTACCGCAAACAGAGCCATGATTGGCGGTATGGTGGGTAATAATTCTTGTGGTTCCAACTCCATTATTTACAGAAGTACCAGGGAACATTTACTGGAAGTAAAAACAATTTTAAGTGATGGAACGGAAGCGGTATTCAAAAAACTTAACAATGATGAGTTTCACCAAAAATGCGAAGCAACTACTTTAGAAGGAAAAATTTATAATAACATAAGAAGTATTTTAAGCAATTATGATAACCAGCAGGAAATAAGAAAACAGTTTCCAAAAAAATCAGTAGAACGACGTAACACCGGTTATGCCATTGATATGCTGTTGGAAAAAGCACCATTTGTGGCAGGTATGCCCGATTTTAATTTTTGCGAGTTGATTGCAGGGTCTGAAGGGACACTTGCTTTTATTACCGAAATAAAACTGAATGTTGTTCCATTACCACCAAAGGAAACCGGTTTATTATGTATACATTTTAACAGCATTGATGAAAGTTTGCGTGCTAATTTAATTGCGTTAAAATATAAGCCCAGCGCCAGTGAACTGATTGACCATTATATTTTAGAATGTACCAAAGACAATATAGAACAACGAAAGAATCGTTTTTTTGTACAGGGAGACCCAGGGGCAATATTAGTAATTGAGTTTGTAAAAAATACCCGGGAAGAAATTATAGAAATTTGTAAGTCTGTAGAAGCAGATATGCGTGCTGCCAACCTTGGATATCATTTTCCATTATTGTTTGGAGATGATACCAAAAAGATATGGACCCTTCGTAAAGCAGGGTTGGGATTGTTAGGCAATTTGCCGGGTGAAGCGAAAGCTGTACCTGTTATTGAAGACACAGCTGTAGATGTAAACGATTTACCCGCCTACATCAGGGAGTTTAATGAAATATTGACCAGGTACAATTTACATGCGGTGCATTATGCTCATGCAGGTTCAGGCGAAATTCATTTACGGCCCATCATTAATTTAAAAACAGCCGAAGGGAATAAATTATTTAAAACCATTGCACAGGAAATTGCCACACTTGTAAAAAAATACAATGGTTCACTAAGCGGCGAGCATGGTGATGGAAGGTTGAGGGGTGAATTTATTGAACAAATGATTGGCCACAAAAACTATGAACTGCTAAAACAAATAAAACAAACATGGGATCCGCAACATATTTTTAATCCCAATAAAATTGTAAATACACCACCAATGAATAGCATGCTTCGGTATACTCCGGGGCAGCAAACACCCACTTTTAAAACTGTTTTTAGATACTACAACCAGGATATACTGCAACATGCCGAGCAATGCAATGGCAGCGGCGATTGCCGCAAAACGCCTTTGAGCGGTGGCACCATGTGTCCATCGTATATGGCTACCCGTAATGAAAAAGATACTACCCGTGCAAGGGCCAATATTTTACGGGAGTTTTTAACCAATTCAACAAAACCAAACCGCTTTAACCATAAAGAAATTTATGAAGTGATGGACCTTTGCCTGAGTTGCAAAGGCTGTAAATCTGAATGTCCCAGTAATGTTGATGTGGCAAAATTGAAAGCTGAATTTCTGCAACAGTATTATGATGCCAATGGTGTTCCATTTAGAAGTAAACTGATTGCTAATTTTACCAATTCTGCTAAATTGGGCGCCATACTTCCGGGGATGTATAATTATTTTATAGCTAATAAAGTTACAGGCAGTATTATTAAAAAAATATCCGGTTTTGCTATTGACCGCTCCATGCCATTGATGCATAAAAATACTTTGCAAAGCTGGTATAAAAAACATCGGCTCCACCCCCTGAAGGGGGGCAGCGGGAGCCGGGATGCAGCTTCTTCAAATGCAAAGACTGTTTATTTATTTTGCGATGAGTTTACCAATTATAATGATACCCCAATTGGTATAAAAGCAATTTTATTACTGGAAAAATTAGGGTACAATGTTATTATACCAAAACATATAGAAAGCGGCAGGGCCTGGCTTAGCAAAGGATTAATACGCAAGGGTAAGGAAATTGCTAATAAAAATATTGCTTTGTTAAAAGAAATTATCAGTAACGAAACTCCGTTGATTGGTATAGAACCTAGTGCCATCCTCACATTCAGGGATGAATATATTGACCTTGCAAATGACGACCAGTTTGAAGCTGCGAAGGAATTAAGTAAAAATGTTTTTTTAATTGATGAATTTATCGCAACAGAAATAAGGAATGGCAACATAAAAGCCGACCAGTTTACAACAGCAGAAAAACAAATTTTATTACATGGCCATTGCCAGCAAAAGGCATTATCCAATGTTAGTCACACTGTAGATATTTTATCACTACCTAAAAATTATACGGTGCAAACAATAGCCAGTGGTTGTTGTGGAATGGCAGGTTCATTTGGGTACGAAAAAGAACACTACCAACTATCTATGCAAATTGGTGAAATGGTATTGTTTCCGGCAGTACGTAATAAAAAAACTGATGCAGTTATGGTGGCTGCCCCTGGTACAAGCTGCCGTCACCAGATTAAAGATGGCACCCATACTGTAGCAATGCACCCGGTGGAGATTTTGTATGAGGCGTTGGTGTAATGTTTATAAATTTTAATGGCGATTATTTTTACTAAATACTAATTTATTTTTTAAAGGTTCCCCCTTTTCAATTCCTCAACAGCATGATTTGCCGCCCTTGCTGTAAGGGCCATAAAAGTGAGCGATGGGTTTTGATTGCCGACTGAGGTCATACAGGCTCCATCTGTTACAAAAACATTTTTGCAGCTATGCACCTGGTTCCATTTATTTAGTATCGAGGTTGCCGGGTCCTTCCCCATTCTTGCGCCGCCCATTTCATGAATATCAAGCCCCGGTGCCTGTTTGCTGTCGTTGGGTACAATGTTTTCGCAGCCTGCTTTTTGCAATATTTCTGCGCCCTGCTCTAAAAAATCTTTTACCATTTTTTCATCGTTCTCATCATATGAAACATTGGTTATTAATTGCGGAATACCCCATTCATCTTTCAGTTCTTTGCTTAACCTCACCTGGTTATCATGTTTGGGAATTACTTCCCCCTGCATACTCATGTACACGTTCCAGCCACCTGCTTCACTCAATGCCTCTTTGTATGCTGCACCAATGGTTTCATTGGTGACGGTACCGGTATTGCGGTAAGCGCCCCAGAAAACAAGATAGCCACGAAGAAAATCCGTTTGCTGTTTATATACATTTCTAAAGCTGGGCATTAATGGCGATACTG